>JAAQTN010000001.1 GCA_011742915.1 Billgrantia desiderata
CTGGAACGCCGGGGCCACCGCTTCTGCCGCTACGCCGACGACATGCAGGTGTACGTCAAGAGTCGGCGGGCGGGCGAACGCGTCATGGCCAGCCTGAGTGATTATCTCGAGAGCTCGCTCAGGCTCACGGTCAACCGCGACAAGAGTGCGGTGGGTCGGCCCTGGCACCGGGGGTATCTGGGCTACACGCTGACCCGCCACAAGCTGCCGAAGCTGACGCTGGCCAAGGCCAGCTTGCAGCGCCTGATGCAGCGTGTCCGCGACATCCTCAAGCGCGGCAGGGGGCGCAACATCCAACGAGTCATCGAGGAGCTGACCCCGGTCTTACGGGGCTGGGCCAGCTACTTTTCTCTCGTCGACGTGAAGCGTCCACTGGAAGCGCTGGATGGTTGGATACGTCGCCGACTGCGCTGCGTGATCTGGCGGCAGTGGAAGCGCCCGCGGACCCGGCGTCGTAAGCTCTTGGCGCTGGGGCTGGACGACTATCGGGCGTGGAAGTCAGCGGGAAATGGGCGAGGCGCCTGGTGGAACGCCGGGGCCTCGCACATGAATCAGGCCCTGCCAAGGAAGTGGTTTGATGGACTGGGCCTGATCTCGGTACTCGATACGGTAAGAGGGCTTAGCCGTTCTTCATGAACCGCCGTATACCGAACGGTACGTACGGTGGTGTGGGAGGGCGCCGGGGGTGACCCCGGCCCCTACCCGATGCTTGATGCACGCGTTCAGGCAGTGGCGCCCACCGCTACCGGTGCCGCGCCACGCTTGATGGCGGCGTAGCCCAGGCCGGTGACCAGCGAGCCGATGACGATGGCGCCGAGGTAGAGCAACACCGGGGTGATGGCGTTGGGAATCAGCAGCACGAAGATACCGCCGTGGGGCGCCATCAGTTGGGCGCCGACCAGCATCGAGAGGGCGCCGGTCACCGCGCCGCCGGCGATGCAGGCGGGGATCACCCGCAGCGGGTCCTTGGCGGCGAAGGGAATGGCGCCTTCGCTGATGAAGCACAGCCCCAGCACGAACGACGCCTTGCCCGCCTCGCGCTCCGGCTCGGAGAACTTGTGGCGGGCGACGAAGCTGGCGATACCCATGCCGATGGCCGGGACCATGCCGGCGGCCATGATCGCCGCCATCGGCGCGTAGGTCTGCGAGGCCAGCAGGCCGACGCCGAAGGTGTAGGCGGCCTTGTTGACCGGCCCGCCCAGGTCGAAGCACATCATGGCGCCGAGCAGGATCCCCAGCAGTACCGCGTTGGTGGCGTCCATGCCGGCGAGGAAGCCGGTGAGGCCGGCGAGGATTGCCGCCACCGGTTCGCCGATGATGTAGATCATGGTCAGGCCGGTGACCAGGCTCGACACCAGCGGGATGATCAGGATCGGCTTGAGCGACTCGACGCTGGCGGGCAGCTTGACGTGACGGGTCACCGCCAGCGCCACGTAGCCGGCCAGGAAACCGGCGATGATGCCGCCGATGAAACCGGCCTCGATATTGGCTGCCAGCATGCCGCCGATCATGCCCGGGGCGATGCCTGGCCGGTCGGCGATGGAGTAGGCGATGTAGCCGGCCAGCACCGGGATCATCAGGGCGAAAGCGGTACCGCCGCCGATCTGCATCAGCGCCGCGGCCAGCGTGCCCTCTTCCTGGAAGGCCTCGATGCCGAAGACGAAGGAGAGTGCGATCAGCAGGCCGCCGGCCACCACCATGGGCAGCATGAAGGAGACCCCGGTGAGCAGGTGCTTGTAGACCCCTTTCTCCTTGATGCTGCGGCTCGCATCGCTGCGGCGAGCGGCGCCGCTATCTTCCACCTCGGCCTGATCGAGGGCCGCCTCGATGGTGGGGCGCGGCTTCTTCAGCGCGTTACCGGTGGAGGTGCGGTAGATGCGCTTGCCGGCGAAGCGGGTCGGATCGACCTCGATGTCGCAGGCGAGAATCACCACGTCCGCCGCGGCGATCTCCTCGTCGGTGAGCTTGTTCTGCGCACCCACCGAGCCCTGGGTCTCGACGCGAATCGCATGGCCCAGGCTCTTGCCCGCTTCGCTCAGCGCCTCGGCGGCCATGAAGGTGTGGGCCACGCCGGTGGGGCAGGCGGTCACGGCGACGATTTTGCTGCCGCCGGGCGCCTTGTGCTGGTTGCCCGCTGCGCTCTGGGCGGGCGGGGTGAAGCTCTCGGCCTCGCGCTGGGCGCGCTGCAGGAACGCCTCGGGATCGGGCAGTGCCTCGCCGATGGCGGCGCGGAACAGCCGCTTGCCGGCAAAGCGCTCGGCGGCGGGAATCTGGTCGGCGGCGACCACGATGAGTTCGGCTGCGGCAATGGCGTCGGCCGAGACGGGCTCGACGGCCTCGAGCTGACTGTGCATCTCGACGCTGGCTTGCCAACCCAGCCGCCGGGCGGCCTGCTCCAGGCGACGAGCGGCGAGGAAGGTGGTGGCCATGCCGCTGGGGCAGGCGGTAACGATGATCACGTTCATGCGAGGGCTCCCCCTGCGTCTACGTCGTTGAGGCGACGCACGCGGGTCTGTTGTTGGAGTTGCGGGAAGTCGTCGGCGTGGAGGTTGCCCACGCCCAGGTGACGAACCGATTCGGCGGAGAGTGCGGTGGCCAGGCGCAGGGCCTGGTCGGGTGGATGGCCGCACACCACCCCATGCAGCAGGGCGGCCAGCAGGGTGTCGCCGGCGCCTACGGTGCTGGCAACGCTGACCCGGGGCGGCATGGCCTGCCAGGCGCCGCGATGGCTGACCCACAGCACCCCGGCAGCCCCGGCGGAGACCACGGCCTCTTCGATACCGGCGGCATACAGGCGCAGCGCCGCGGCCAGGCGTGCTTCCGCCGTGTCGAGAGCGTTGCCGGCCCAGGCCGCCAGCTCGAGCTCGTTGGGTTTGACTGCGGTGGGGCGAGCCGCGATGGCTTGATCCAGGGCGGCGCCGCTGGTATCGACCCACACCGGCAGCCCGGCCTCGCGCAGCCGGATGACCAGCTCGGCAAGATTGCCCGGTGTCACCCCGGGCGGCAGGCTGCCGGCGATCACCACGGTGTCGGGGCGACGCCGCGGGTCGCCGATGCGCGTGTCGAGGCCGTCGAGCAAGCGCTGCCAGGCCGCTTCGTCGATGGCCGCGCCGGGGCCGTTGATGTCGGTGATGCGTCCGTCGGCCTCGGCGAGCTTGGCGTTGATGCGGGTCTCGCCGGGCACGCGCAGGAACGCGTCCTCCACTTGCATGGCCTCGAAGGCGCGCAGGAAGGGGCCGTCGTTGTCGGCACCGAGAAAGCCGGAAACCGTCACGTCGTGACCCAACTGGGTCAGTACCCGCGCCACGTTGACGCCCTTGCCGGCCGCCGTCAGGTGGGTCTCATGGGTGCGATTGACCGTGCCCGGCTCCAGCCGCTCCAGGCTCACGGAGAGGTCCAGCGCCGGGTTCAGGGTGAGGGTGAGCAGGCGGGCCATCAGCGTGCCTCCAGGGCGTCGCGTACCGCCTCGCTGGTGGCCTGGGCCAAGGCCAGTTGGGCCTGGGCACGGGCCTCGGGCAGATCGAACTCGCGCAGCCTGGCCTTGACCAGCGGTACCTGACGCGCGCTCACCGAGAGCTCGTCGACGCCGAGCCCGACCAGCACCGGCACCGCCAGGGTGTCGCTGGCCAGCTCGCCGCATACCCCGACCCACTTGCCGTGAGCGTGGGCCGCCGCCACGGTCATCTCGATCAGGCGCAGCACCGCCGGGTGCAGGCCGTCGGCCTGGGCCGAGAGCTCGGGGTGGTCGCGGTCGATGGCCAGGGTGTACTGGGTCAGGTCGTTGGTGCCCACCGAGAAGAAGTCGACCTCGGCGGCCAGGGCGGATGCCAGCAGGGCGGCCGAGGGAACCTCGATCATGACGCCGAGCTGCACGTCGGTGGCGCGCTCGGCGGCGGGAATCTCGTCGAGCAGGCGCTCGAAGATGGCGCGTGTGGCGCGGAATTCGCCTACGTCCTTGACCATCGGCAGCATGATACGCAGTGGCCGCGGCTTGTCAGCCGCCTCGCTGGCGGCGGGGGCTGCCGCCATCAGCAGTGCCCGCAACTGGGTTTCGAGCACCTCGGGCCGGGTCAGGCTGAGGCGGATGCCGCGCAGGCCGAGGAAGGGGTTGTCCTCCTTGGGCACCGGCCAGTAGGGCAGCGGCTTGTCGCCGCCCACGTCGAGGGTGCGGGCCACCAGCGGGCGACCCTCCAGGGCGTCCAGGGCCTCGCGGTACTCCTCGATCTGCGTGGCGAGATCCGGCTCCCGGGCGTGGGCCATGAACAGGAACTCGGTGCGCAGCAGGCCGATGCCCTCGGCGCCACGCTCCACGGCGTCGGCGGCGTGGGCGGTGTTGCCCAGGTTGGCGGCCACCTCCACGCGATGGCCGTCACGGGTTTGGGCCGGGTCGAAGCGCGCCTGCCACGCCTCGGCCTCGCGCCGCTCGCGTTCGACCAGGCGCTGCTCGGCGCTGGCGCGGCGTTCGGCGGAGGGCGCCGGAATCACCCGGCCGCGTTCGCCATCGAGAATCAGCTCCTGGCCGCCTGCCAGCGTCAGCACCCGTTCGCCGGCGCCCACCACGGCGGGAATGCCCAGGGCGCGAGCGAGAATCGCGCTGTGCGCAGTGGCGCCGCCGCGGGCGGTGAGCAGGCCGCGCACCCGCTGGGTGTCGAGCCGTGCCACGTCGGAGGGACCGATGTCGTCGGTCACCAGGATGTAGGGCGTCTCCGGCGGTTCGGGCAGCTGCACCTCGCACAGCACGCCGAGTACGCGGCGGCCGACGTCGCGCAGGTCGGCGGCGCGCTCGGCCAGCAGGCGGTCGGCGAGCATCTCCTGGGCATGGGCGGCTGTCTCGATGGCTTCCCACCAGGCAGACTCCGCAGAGCGGCCCTCCTGAATGCCTTCACGGGCGGCCTCGAACAGCTCGGGGTCGGTGAGCATCTCTTCGTGCATGGACAGGATCTGTGCCACTTCGCCGCCGCGGGCCTGCCGTACCAGCGCCTCGAGCTGGGCCGCGCCCTCGGCGAGGGCCTGACGCAGGCGCCGCTGCTGCTCGGCGGGGTCGGCGGCGCGCTCGGGATAGTCGAAGCGCGGGGTCTGCAGCACGAAGGCCGGCGCGATGGCCAGCCCCGGGGAGGCTGCCACCCCCGGGTGCGGCACGTCGTCGGGCAGCGGCTCGACGGGGGCCGCATCCGCCTGCGGCATGCTGCGCTCACGGCTTTCGTCGAAGGGCAGCACGTGCTCGCCGAGGCCGTCCGCCACGGCGCGACACACGGCGTCGAGCGCCTGCTGGGCTCCCTCGCCTTCGGCGGAGAAGAGCAGCTGCTGGCCGCGGCGGGCACCAAGGTTGATCACCTTGGTCAGGCTGGAAGCGGACACCGCGGCGCCACCGCCCTCTGCCAGTCGCACCTGGATCGGCAGGCCCTGTTCCCGAGCCGCCTGCACCAGCTGCTTGGCCGGGCGGGCATGCAGTCCGTGGGCGTTGAGTACCCGGGCCAGCCGGGTATGGGCCGCGGCGGATTCGCCGGCCAGGCGGGCCAGTACGGTGGCGGCATCGGCACTGGGCAGCTCGGCGGCGGCACCGCTGTCGAGCAGGGTGAGAACGCGCTCCAGCAGGCCGCGGTGGGCGTCCCCCTGGGCGGCCAGGCAGAACACCCCCTTCACCGCTTCGCCGCCGCTCTCCAGGCGCTCATCCGGCGTGGCCAGGGCCAGCGCCGGCACCGTGACGCTGCGTTCGCCGAGGCTGAGCCACAGCCCCTGGCCCAGCGGCGCCAGCTCGCGTTCGGCGACCTCGGCGACGAAACCGCTGCCCACGCAGCCGAGCTGACGCAGCCGGGCGGCGCCGGCCAGAGCCAGTTCGCGCGCGTCGCGGGCAGGAAAGCCGAGGCACAGAGTATCGGTGTCCAGTCGCGCTTCCACCTGGGCCTTCGACAGCAGGGCCGCGACGGTCGCCGCCGAGCTCGCGCCGGCCAGACGCTCGCCGACACGGTCGTCGTCGAGTACGTGGGTGAGCTGGCGCAGGATGTCCAGATGCTCGTCGCTCTGGGCGGCGATGGCGACTAGCACGTGAACGCGCTGGCCATCGTGCCACTCGACGCCGGCGGGAAACTGCAGTACGCGTACGCCGGTGGCCAGCACGTGCTCGCGGCTTTCCGCCGTGCCGTGGGGGATGGCGATGGCGTTGCCGAGGTAGGTGGAGGACTGCGCCTCGCGCTGGAACAGGCCGTCGCGGTAGGCGGGGGCGGTCAGCCCTGCCCGGTGCAGCGATTCGGCGGCCTGCTCCAGCGCATCGCGCCAGTCAGGCGCCTGGCAGTCGAGGCGGACGTCCTCGGGGCGTAGCGTGAGCATGGGCAATCTCCTGTTGGCGGTGACCCCGATCGACGCCGCTGGATCAAGTCCCGGTTTGTCGATTACGTTTTGCTGAATCGTGTCACCTTGTCTATTCTTCATGCTGGATCGATTCATCTGCTTTCGCAAGTCAAGGATCTTAGACTTTGGCAGGGGGTGGGGCTCAGCCACTGGCGTAGAATGACAGGCCGTTAACGGGGGAGAGCGATGACACTTGCCGAAATCGCACGCCTGGCCGGTGTCTCGCGCACCACGGCCAGCTACGTGATCAATGGACAGGCCGCCGAGCGGCGCATCAGTCAGGATACCGTCGACAAGGTCATGGCCGTGGTGCGCCAGCACCGCTACCGGGTGGATGCTCAGGCCGCCGCGCTGCGGCGGGGCTCGAGTCGTATCCTCGGTCTGATCGTGCCGGATCTGGAGAATGCCAGTTATGCACGGCTGGCGAAGCGGCTCGAGCGCGGCGCACGGGAGCAGGGCTACCAGTTGCTGATCGTCGGCTCCGACGACCGGCCGGAGAGCGAGCGTGAGCTGGCCCTGGCCCTGCGCGCCCAGCGCTGCGAGGTGCTGATCACCGCCAGCTGTCTGCCCCTGGAGGACCCCTTCTATGCCGAGCTGATGGCCGATGGCCTACCGGTGATCGCGGTGGACCGCGGCTTCGATCCCCGGCACTTCGCCTGTGTAGTGAGCAACGACAGGGAGGCCGCCGAGCGGCTGACGCGCTCGGTGCTGGGCGAAGGTGTGAAAAGCGTGGCCTGGCTGGATGCCGTGCCGGGGCTCTCCATCAGCCACGAGCGGCGCAGCGGGTTCCGGCAGGCTCTGGCCGGTAGCGACGCAACGGTGCTCATGTATGGGGCCGAGCGCTACGAGCGGGACGAGGGGGCGCGCCTGATGCGCGAGCTGCTCGCCGAGCACGGCTTGCCCGATGCTTTGGTCACGGCTTCCTACACGCTGCTCGACGGAGTCTTCGACGTGCTGCTGGAGCAAGGCGGATTGCCGCAGACGCTGCGCCTGGCAACCTTCGGTGACAATCGCCTGCTCGACTTTCTGCCGCTACCGGTCAATTCGGCGGTGCAGGATCACGAACGTATCGCCGACGCCGCCCTGGCCGCCGCGCTGGCTGCTGCCCGGGGCGATTATCGCCCGGGGCAGCAGGTGGTGGCGCGAACGCTGCGCTGGCGCCTGCCGGCACGAGGGCCGCTATGACACGGCCGGGGCGGAATGGCTGGGTGACAGGTATTGCTCAGCTCTCGCCCCGCAGTCGGGCCAGGTCGTCACGATTGGGCAGGGCGGCATAGGCGCCGGGGCGGGTCACCGCATGGGCGCCGCAGTTGGCGGCGGTGCGCAGGGCGCGCTGCAGAAACGCCTCGTCCTGGTGCCAATCTGCCGCGAGTTCCGTGCTGTCCAGATAGTCGGCCAGTTCGGCCAGCAGTCCGCCGATGAAGGCGTCGCCGCCGGCGGTGGTGTCCACGGCCTCGACCCTGGGCGGTGCATGGCGCAACTCCCTGCCCACGCCGATGGCGCGCACTTCGCCGGGGCCGTCGGTGATCACCAGCAGCCGGACGCCGGCGGCAAGCCGCTCGGCCAGCCAGGCCTCGGCGGGATGATCGGCGCGCAGGTAGTCGAGCTCGTCCGTCGAGAGCTTGACCAGGCCGGCACGGTCGATCAGCTGAGTGACCAGGGTGATGTCGGCGCTGCCGCCGGCCCAGAGGTTGTGGCGCAGGTTGGCGTCGACGCTGACCAGACAGCCGGCGCGGCTGGCCATGTCGGCCATGGCCAGGGTGGTGTCGGCGATTTCCGGCTCGGTCAGGCTGTTGCTGCAGAAGTGCACGATGGCCGGTTCGGCGAACACGCCGGGCGGCAGATGCTCCAGCCGATAGAGCAGATCCGCGGCCGGCGGGCGATAGAAGTCGAAGGTACGCTCGCCTGAGGCGTCGCGAGAGACGAAGGCCAGCGCCGTACGCGCTTCGCGGGTGCGCACCACGCCGCTGGTGTCGACGCCGTGAGCGGCGAGCTCACCGGCGAGAAAGTCGCCGAAGTGGTCCTCTCCCAGCATGCCGAGGAAGCGGCTGGGCACGCCCAGGCGCGCGCAGGCCACTGCCACGTTGGCCGGGGCGCCGCCGGCATAGGGAGTGAAGGTTTCCGGGGCGTCGCCGGCGAGGTCGCCGAGGCGGCTGGAGAGCATGTCGACCAGGGCTTCGCCGAAGGCGATGACGGATAGCATGTGAATTCCTCGTGTTGTCCTTGTGAGCGGCGAACCTCAGGCCACCTCGTGACCCCGAGCGGACTCCAGCAGGGCATACCAGGTGGGGCGATCCATCTCCGTGTGGGCATCGGCATGCAGGGCGGCGATGCGCTCTTCGCGCAGGCTGCCGATCACCGGCCGTGGGCGACCGGGCAAGGCGCGCAGCCAGGCCAGCGCCAGCCCGGCCGGTGTCAGGCTGCGCTCCTCGGCGAGCCGGATCAGCAGCCGCTCGGCCGGCCCCTGGAAGACCCGACCGCCGCCCAGGGGCGACCACACCAGCGGTATCTGGCCGTCGCCGACCAGTGCATCGTAGGTGCCGTCGAAGAGTGGCTGGGTGTGGTCCAGCGAGAGCTGCAGCTGATGCGTGGCCAGTTGGTGATGCATCGCCGCCTGCAGGCGGCGCCATTGGTCAGGCAGGAAGTTCGAGACCCCGACGGCACCGACCTTGCCGGCATCGATGGCGTCGTCCAGCGCCCGGCCGGTGGCCTCGGCATCCATCAGCGGGCTCGGGCGATGCAGCAGGAAATGGTCGAGACGCTCGACGCCGAGACGAGCCAGTGAGTCGTCGATGGCGCGTGTCAGGTACTCCGGCGAGCTGTCGTAGTGCTTGACGCGAAACGGTGAGGCATCGCGCTCCGGCGTGACGATGCTGGCCTTGGTGACGACCCTGACGCGTGCCGCGAGCCCGGGGCGAGCACGCAGGGCGGCGCCGAACAGGGCCTCGCCCTGGGTGTCGCCGTAGATGTCGGCATGATCGAACCATTCGAGCCCCTCGTCGAGGCGGGCTTCGATCCAGTCGGCCAGGCGCGCCGGCGGGTGCAGGTCGGTCACCTCGTGCAGGCGCATCATGCCCAGCAGGAAAGGTGTCTCCAGCGCCCCGGCGGCGTGCTTCACGAGTCTGCCTCGCAGGATAGGGTGGTGCCGAGCAGGTGCTGAGCGCCGGGCACCAGCCACACCGGGTCGAGGCGGGTGTTGGCCGACTCCACGCAGAGGAAGCGTCGCGCGGCGGCGGGTGAGGTATCGTCGGGCGGTGCCTCGCCGGGGTGCCACACCACCGCCGAGTCGCTGCCCTGGCGGGCGACGCGCAGGCGTCGGTTACCGTCGTCCAGCACCACCTCGGCGTTGCTGTGGTAGATGCGGTCGAGCCCGCCGCGCACGGCGAGCTCGCCCTGCTGTTCGCGCTCGGCGAAGCCGGCCAGCTTGTCCAGGTAGCGGGCGCCGGCCAGTCCCGTGAGGCGACAGGCGAAGCTGTCGGCCACGGCCAGGTAGCTGTGCAGGGCGCCGCTGAGCTTGACCGGGGTCTCGCCGACGTGCTCGGTGATCAGCTCCACGTGCAGGCGCCGGGCGTTGGCCTGGACTACCGCGCGCGGCACCAGCTGGCTGTGCAGGCGCTCGGCGGGGGAGAGGTGCAGCTCCACGCCGCCCTCGTGTTCGTCCACCGCGTCGAGACGCCACTGGGCCTTGCGCGCCGGGCCGTGCATGGGGCCCGAGCGGTCCGGCGATTCATCCGCGCCGCGCTCGTCGGCGAACCACGGCCAGCACAGCGGAATGCCGCCGCGAACGGCGCCGGGCAGCGCCTGGGGCGTGGGCGTGACCCACAGCCAGCCGCCGGGCACCAGCGCCTCTTCTCCGTCCGTGCTGGAAGCGCCGCCACTGCTGTCGCGCGTGGCTTCGGACGCCGGTAAAAAGTGAAGCACCTGGGCGCCCTGCAAACACACCGCCAGTTCGCCCCAGGCTTCGCGGGCCAGCCACACGCGGCGGTCGGCCCACTCGCACTCGCGGCGGCCGTCGGTCTCGTCGAGCAGGGCTCGCAGGCTTTGCGGGATCATTCGCGCTCCTTCACGTCATTCCACTTCTTCGTTGTGCAGGGCCTCGGCGGCACCCAGCAGCCCCGGCCAGGGCGCGGTGACAACCCGCACCGGGATGGCGCGGTTGTAGTCGCTCATGCGGCCCTTGGCGGTAAAGGCTTCGACGAAGCGGCTCTGGGGCAGCCAGTCCAGCAGCCGCGGCAGGATGCCGCCGCACAGATAGACCCCGCCGCGGGCGCCCATGGTCAGGGCAGCATCGCCGCAGACGTCGCCGAGGATCTTGAGAAACCGCAGCAGGGTATCACGAGCGATGGCGTCACCGCCCGCGGCGGCGGCCGTCACCTCGGGCGGGGTCTGGCAGCTGGGATTGGCGCCTTTCAGCGAGCAGTGGGCCAGATAGAGATCGAGCAGCCCCTGGCCGCACAGGATGCGCTCCACGGAGACCCGGCCATAGCGGTTGCGGAAATGCCGCAGCAGGTTCTGCTCGCGCTCGTCGGTGGGTGCATAGGTGACGTGTCCACCCTCGGTGGGCAGCGGAATCCAGGCATGGCGTCCGGGGAAGATACCGGCCACGCCGAGCCCGGTGCCGGGGCCGATGACGAGACAGGTGGCGTGCTCGCGCGCCACGCCCGGTTGCACCTCGACCAGTTCCTCGGGCGCCAGGTGCGGCACGCCCAGGGCCTGGGCGGTGAAGTCGTTGATCACCTTGAGCCGTTCCAGGCCGAGTGCGGTCTGCGCTTCGCGGCGAGAGAAGGACCAGTGATTGTTGGTCATGACCACCCGGTCGCCGTCGATGGGGCAGGCGAAGGCCAGGCAGGCTTGCCGCGGGGCGTCGTCGGCGGCCAGGCCGACCCGGGCCAGGTAGTCGCGCACTGCCTCCACCACGCCGGGATAGTCGGCGCAGGGTAGAGCGATGCTCTCGCGGGGGGCGTGCTCGCCCGGCGTGACCAGGGCGAAGCGGGCGTTGGTGCCGCCGATGTCGCCGATCAGGGCCGGTCGCGTCATTGGTCCTCCTGGGAGATCTTCTCGAGTTCGCGGGAGAGCACTTCCTCCTCGAAGCCGCCGAATACCCCGGCGCCCTGCTCGGCGCCGGCGGCCAGGTGGCGGAAGCCGCCGAACAGCTCGCGGCCCATGCCGAAGTGATAACGCTCCAGGTTGGGCTCGACGATGCCGCGGCTGGCGAACTCGGCGGCGTCGACCAGCGCGGTCAGCTCGCCGCGTTCGGCGTCGACCCGCACCACGTCGCCGTCGCGCAGGCGCGCCAGCGGGCCGCGGTCCACCGCTTCCGGCGTGACGTGGATGGCGGCGGGCACCTTGCCCGAGGCGCCGGACATGCGCCCGTCGGTGACCAGGGCCACCTTGTAGCCGCGGTCCTGCAGCACGCCGAGGAAGGGGGTGAGCTTGTGCAGCTCGGGCATGCCGTTGGCCTTGGGCCCCTGGAAGCGCACCACCACCACCACGTTGCGGTCGAGTTCACCCGACTCGAAGGCGGCCTTGACCTGGTTCTGGTCGTCGAAGATGCGCACCGGGGCTTCCACCACGCGATTGGCCTGCTTGACTGCCGAGATCTTGATCACGCCGCGGCCGAGGTTGCCCTCCATCACCACCAGGCCGCCGGTGGCGGCGAAGGGGTTGGAGACCGGGCGCAGCACGTCGCTGTCGAGGCTTTCCGTCGGCCCTTCGCGCCAGGTGAGCTTGCCGTCCTCGAGGAACGGCTCCTGGGTGTAGGCGGTCAGGTCGGTGCCGAACACGGTGGGAATGTCGCCATGGATCAGGCCGGCGTCGAGCAGCTCGCGGATCAGCAGGCTCATGCCCCCGGCGGCCTGGAAGTGGTTCACGTCGGCGCTGCCGTTGGGGTAGATCCGGGTCAGGCTCGGCACCGCCGCCGAGAGGTCGTTGAAGTCGTTCCAGTCGATGGTGATGCCGGCGGCGGCGGCCATCGCCACCAGGTGCAGGGTATGGTTGGTGGAGCCGCCCGAGGCCAGCAAACCGACCATGGCATTGACGATGGCGCGCTCGTCGATCTGGCGGTAGAAGGGCCGGTAGTTGCCGCTCTGCTCGGTGTTGCGGATGGCCTGCTCGGTGGCGTAGCGGGTCAGCGCCTCGCGCAGCGGGGTGCCCGGGTTGACGAAGGAAGCGCCCGGCAGGTGCAGGCCCATCATCTCCATCATCAACTGGTTGGAGTTGGCGGTGCCGTAGAAGGTGCAGGTGCCGGGGCTGTGGTAGGAGCGCGATTCCGCCTCGAGCAGCTCTTCACGACCCACCTTGCCCTCGGCGAAGAGCTGACGGATACGGGCCTTCTCGTCGTTGGGCAGGCCGCTGGGCATGGGCCCGCCGGGCACGAACACCGCCGGCAGATGGCCGAAGCGCGCCGCGCCGATGAACAGCCCCGGCACGATCTTGTCGCAGATGCCCAGGTAGAGGGCGGCATCGAACATGTTGTGGGACAGCGCCACGGCGGTGGCCATGGCGATCACGTCGCGGGAGAACAGCGACAGCTCCATGCCCGGCATGCCCTGAGTGACACCGTCGCACATGGCCGGGACGCCGCCGGCGAACTGGGCGGTGCTGCCCATGCCGCGGGCGGCCTGCTTGATGACCTCGGGGTAGCTCTCGAAGGGCCGGTGGGCCGAGAGCATGTCGTTATATGACGAAACGATGGCCAGGTTGGCGCTGTTGGTCAGCTTGAGCCGATCCTTGTCGCCGGCATGGTCGCAGCCGGCGAAGCCGTGAGCCAGGTTGCCGCAGGAGAGCTCGCCGCGGTGCACGCCCTGCTGGTGCTGTGCGGCCATGTGCGCTTCATAGAGCTTGCGGCGCCCGCGTGAACGCTCGCGGATGCGCTCGGTCACCTGTTCGACAGTGGAATTCAGTGCGGTGGGGCGAGCCATGGAAGCACCTCGCGTCGTTGAGGAATGTAAATTTACACAATTGTCTCCCATCGCCTGGCAAAATTGAAGGTGCTTGGCCAAAAGTATGTAGTTTTATTACGGCGATGGAAAAGGTCGAACGGTCTGCGCACAATGTAGGCGGGCGTCGGCCCGTTGTCAGCCGGCGCATCGGTCACTTCCCTGGCAGGAACCCCATGTCCGAGCTGATCCTCAAGCAACTGCCCGCCATCGAGGCGGTGGCAGCGACGCAATGGAATGCACTGATCGGCGACGATCACCCCTTTCTGCGTCATGAATTCCTGCACGCGCTGGAGGCGAGCGGGGCGGCCAGCCGTTCCACCGGCTGGGTGCCGGATCACCTCACGCTGTGGCGCGGCGAGTCTCTGGTCGGCGTGATGCCTCACTATCGCAAGTTCCACTCCTACGGCGAGTACGTGTTCGACTGGAGCTGGGCAGATGCCTGGGAGCGTGCCGGCGGGCGCTACTATCCCAAGGGGCTCACGGCGATTCCCTTTTCTCCCGTGCCGGGGCCGCGGCTGGCCTTGGCGGCCGATGTCGACCCGCTCGAGGCACGGGACCTGTTGGCCGGGGCCTGGGAGGATGGCGGGCTGTCGAGCTGGCATCTGCTGTTTGCCGACGATGTGGAGATCGACGCCTGGCTCGAGGCCAGGCCCGAGCTGCTGGTGCGCCACGGCGTGCAATTCCAGTGGCGCGACCAGGGCTACGGTGACTTCGAAGGCTACCTGGCGGCCATGACGGCGAAGCGGCGCAAGACGATTCGTCGCGAACGTCGCCTTGTCAGCGAACAGGGGCTTACTTTGCACCGTCTCAGCGGTGAGCAGATCGGCGAGCGCGAGCTCGAACATTTCTTCCGCTGTTACGAGATCACCTATCTCGAGCGTGGACGCCACGGCTATCTCAATCTCGACTTCTTCCGTCGGCTGCGACGCAGCATGCCCGAGGCGCTGCTGCTCATTCAGGTGCGTCTCGACGAGCAGCCGGTGGCCGCTGCGCTCTGCCTACAGGGTAGTCGTACGCTCTACGGCCGCTATTGGGGCAGTGAGGTGCTGGCCGACTGTCTGCACTTCGAGGCGTGCTACTACCAGGGCATCGAGCACTGCCTGGCCAATGGGCTGACCTGCTTCGATCCCGGTACCCAGGGCGAGCACAAGCTGACGAGAGGGTTCGCCCCCAGGCGGCTGCGTTCGCTGCATCATCTCGCCGACCCCGGGCTGCGCGCCGCCGTGGCGCGCTTCTGCGACGAGGAGCGGCGCCACGTCGAGGCCTACTGTCGTGCCGCCGATGAGGCGCTGCCCTTCAAGGAGTGAGCTTTTCAGGGCGTGAGCCGGGCGGTCGTTGGTGGCATAATGCCGGCCATTCAGAACCATGAGGTCAACTACCGATGCTCAAGTGGCTCGCCATCGCCTTGCTGCTGTTGCTGGCGTTGCTGCAGTATCGACTGTGGCTCGGTGACGGCGGTATTCATGAATTGCGCGAGATTCGCGAGCGCGTGGCCATGTTCGACGCCGACAACAAGCCGCTGCGCGACCGCAACCAGCGCCTCGCTGCCGAGGTCATCGATCTCCAGACCGGCCTCGATGCCATCGAGGAGCGTGCTCGCAGCGACATCGGCATGGTACGTACCGACGAGCAGTTCTACTGGGTGCCTGGCGTGGTGATCGAGGCCAGCGTCGGCCCTGTCGGCAATCCGGAGCCGACGGCGGGCAGCCCACGGGCGGGAGCGACCGATGAGTGAGGCCGGTGCCACCGAACGGCTGTGGCTGGTGGTTCCCGCCGCGGGCCGCGGGCGGCGCATGGGGGCTGATCGACCCAAGCAGTACCTGACCCTGGCAGGACGCCCGGTGCTGGCGCATACGCTGGCGCGGCTGCACCAGGCCTTTCCACAGGCGCAGCTATGTCTGTGCCTCGACCCCGACGACGACCGCTTCGATCCGGCCTGGGTGCCCTTTGCCGGGTGGCGGCGCAGCCCCGGTGGGGCCGAGCGGGCCGACTCGGTGCGCCAGGCCCTGGCAGCGCTGGCCGACGAGGCCGGCGACGACGATCTGGTGCTGGTGCACGACGTGGCGCGACCCTGCGTCACCGTGGCGGATCTCACGACCCTGCTGAGCGCGCTGCGCGAAGACCCCGTGGGGGCGCTGCTCGCCACGCCGGTCGCCGACACCGTCAAGCGCGACGACGGCCAGGGGCGCATCGCTCGCACCGAACCCAGAGACGGCCTGTGGCAGGCCCAGACGCCTCAGGGTTTCCGCTACGGCCTGCTGCGCCGCGCGCTGGAGCGGGCCGCGGCCGGCGGCGTCGGGGTGACCGACGAGGCCTCGGCGGTGGAGGCGCTGGGGCTCTCGCCGCGGCTGGTGCCCGGCCGGCGCGACAACCTCAAGATCACGCACCCCGAGGATCTGGCCCTGGCCGCGCATGTGCTGGCCGCACAGCGGGAAGAGGGCGCGCCGCATGCCGGCGCCGGGCATGCCAACCATGCTTCAAAAGGAGACTGACTGAATGCTACGGATCGGCCACGGCTTCGACGTCCACCGCTTCGGCGAGGGCGATCACCTCATGATCGGCGGCGTCGCCATTCCATTCGATCACGGCTTCGTCGCTCATTCCGATGGCGATGTCCTGCTGCACGCCATCAGCGATGCGCTGCTGGGGGCCTGTGCGCTGGGCGACATCGGCCGCCATTTTCCCGATACCGATGCGGCCTGGGCCGGTGCCGACAGTCGTGCCCTGCTGCGCCACGTGTATGGCCTGGTGCGCGAGGCGGGCTACCGGGTGGGCAACGTGGATGCCACGGTGATCGCCCAGGCGCCCAAGCTGGCGCCTCATGTCGCCGCCATGTGCGCGCATGTCGCCGAGGATCTCGAGCTCGCCCTGGATGCGGTGAACGTCAAGGCCACCACCAGCGAGCGCTTGGGCTTCACCGGCCGCGGTGAAGGCATTGCCGCCGAGGCCGTGGTGCTGCTGACCCGTGAGGGAGCGACGAGTGTCTGAGACACGACGGCCGGGCGACTGGCCCCGCGCCACCGACGCCGAATTCGGCCCGCCGCTGGCCGGCGACTACCGTGCCGCGCCGGAGGACTTTGTGGTCGAGGAGGTGCTCGGCTTTGCGCCCGAGGGCCACGGCGAGCATCTCTGGCTGTGGATCGAGAAGCGTGGCCTCACCACGCTGGATGCGGTGCGGCACGTAGCGCGTGAGTGCCAGGTGTCGCCGCGGGCGGTGGGCTACTCCGGCATGAAGGACAGAATCGCCGTGACCCGGCAGTGGCTCTCCGTGCAACTGCCGGGGCAGCCAGCGCCGGACGATCTGGCCGAGCGGCTGGCAGCCTGTGGAGTGCGTGTGCTCGAGCAGGCGCGCCATCCGCGCAAGCTCAAGCGCGGCGTGCACCGGGCCAATCGCTTCACGCTGCGCATCACCGGGGCGGCGGTGCATGCGCAGCTCGAGGCGCGCTGGGCCTGGCTCTGCCGCCATGGCGTACCCAACCTGTTCGGCCCGCAGCGCTTCGGACCCGAAGGGCGCAACCTGGCCCGGGCCCGGGCGGTGCTGGACCGCGGCTGGCGCAAGCGCGACGACAAGGAGGGTATGCTGCTCTCCGCTGCGCGCAGCTACCTGTTCAACGAGCTGCTCGCCATGCGCCTGGCCGATGGCAGCTGGCAGCGACTGCTGACCGGCGACGTGGCGATACTCGACGGCAGCGCCAGTCAGTTCGTCGTGGAAGCGCTCGACGCCGAGCTGGCAGAGCGCGCCGAGCGGCTCGACCTGCACCCCAGCGGAGTGCTGTGGGGAGTAGGCAATTCCATGGCCGGAGGCGAGGCGGTGCGCTTCGAACAGACGCTGAGCGAACGTCATGCCGCGCTGTGCCAGGGGTTGGAGCGTGCCGGCGTGCGCATGGCGCGCCGCGCCCTGCGCATGCGCCTGGACCAGCCCCAGCTCGAGGTGACGGCGGACGTGGCGCGGCTCGGCTTTCATCTGCCACGCGGCGGCTTTGCCACGGCGGTGCTGCGCGAGCTGCTCGACCATCCCACCTTGACCTCTTTCGCCCAACGCACGACGCCTGGGCATGAGCCCGGCTGAACCTGGAGGCCTTATCGAATGCGCAGACTGCTGCTCTCCAACGACGACGGTGTGCATGCGCCGGGCCTGCGTGCCCTCTACGACGCCCTGGAGCCCCATGCCCGGCTGCGCGTGGTGGCGCCCGACCGCGACCGCAGCGGCGCCAGCAACTCCTTGACCCTCAATCGTCCCCTGGCCTTGACGGCGCTGGACAACGGCTTTCATTGTGTCGACGGCACGCCCGCCGACTGTGTCTACCTGGGCGTGAACGGCATCTGGGACGAGCGCCCCGATCTGGTGATATCCGGCATCAACCACGGCGGCAACCTGGGCGACGACGTGCTCTACTCAGGCACCGTGGCTGCGGCCATGGAGGGGCGCAACCTGGGCATGCCGGCCATTGCCATGTCGCTGGTGGGCTCGCGCCACTTCGACACCGCCGGCCGGGTGGCCGCCAGCCTGATCGGCGCCGCCGATCGGCTCTCGCTGCCGCCCCGCAGCCTGCTCAACGTCAACGTGCCGGACCTGCCCTGGGAGGAGATCCGGGGGTTCCGTGTGACTCGCATGGGCTATCGTGGGCCGGCGGAGCGGCCGATGGAGGTGCGTGACCCCCGCGGCCGTTTACGCTACTGGATTGCGGCCGTGGGGCAGAGCGCCGATGATGGCGATGACACCGATTTTGCCGCCATCGAGGCGGGCTATGTATCGATAACGCCGCTGCAGACCGACCTCACCCGGCATGCAGCGCTCGACGATGTGCAAGGCTGGTTGGATGCATTCACCTGAACGATTGCCGGAACTGCTGCGCGGCGTCGGCATGACGTCGCAGCGTACCCGAGACCGCATGGCGGCGCGTCTGGCCGCACAGGGCATCGTCGATGAGCGGGTGCTGCGGGTGATGGCCGAAGAGCCGCGTCACCTCTTCCTCGACGAGGCGCTGGCCCATCGTGCCTATGAGGACACCTCGCTGCCCATCGGCCACGGCCAGACCCTGTCGCAGCCGTGGATGGTCGCGCGCATGACCGAGCTGGTGATGCAGGCGGCGCCACAGCGTGTGCTGGAGATCGGTACCGGTTCCGGCTATCAAACGTTGATTCTCTCGCGCCTGGTGCCGGAACTCTGGTCGGTGGAGCGGATCAATGCCTTGCATCACCGGGCAGCGAAGCGGCTGCGCCTGCTGCGGGCGCACAACGTTCGCCTGCGCCTGGCGGATGGCGGTCACGGCTGGCAGGAGGCGGCGCCGTTCGACGTGGTATTGCTTACCGCCTGCGCGCACGAGCTGCCTCAGGTGCTGATCGACCAGCTCGCCGAAGGCGGCGTGATGATACTGCCCTTGGCCGATCCGGGCGGCGACCAGTGGCTGACCCGGGTACGCCGCGTGGGCCATCAAACAGAGGTACAGCGGCTCGAGCGCGTTCGCTTCGTGCCGTTGCTGCAAGGAGTGATTCGTTGAAGCGACAACTCAGTGTCTTCCTCAAGGGGGCCGGTATGGGAGCGGCCGATGCCGTGCCCGGGGTTTCCGGCGGCACCATTGCCTTCGTCACCGGCATCTACGAGGAACTGATCCATACCATCAAGCAGTTCGGCCCCAGTGCCTACCCGGCATGGCGACGCGGCGGGCTGGCCGGGCTCTACCATCATCTCAACCTGGCCTTCGCCTTGCCGCTGCTGCTGGGCATCGGCGTCAGTCTGGTCAGCGTGGCGCACCTGGTGGTGTGGCTCATGGACGACCATCCGCTGCTGCTCAACGGCTTCTTCTTCGGCCTGGTGGCGGCGTCCGCCATCGTGGTCAGCCGGCATCCCGCCGATTGGAAGCTGTGGCATCTCGTGCCGTTGATCGTCGGTCTGCTGCTGGCGCATGGGCTGCCGTCGCTGATGCCGCTGGTCACCCAACTGGGCATTCCTTCGCTGGTGCTGATCGTGGGCGGCGCCATCGCCATCAGTGCACTGTTGCTGCCCGGTGTCTCCGGCAGCTTCCTGCTGTTGACCATGGGGCTCTACGGCACCGTGATGCAGGGCATACGCAGCTTCGACGTATCGCTGCTCTCGACTTTCGCGGTAGGCTGCCTGATCGGCCTGTTCGGCTTTTCACGGCTGCTCTCCTGGCTGCTTCGCCGTTATCATACGGCCACACTGCAGCTGTTGATCGGTTTCATCGTCGGCTCGCTGCCCGTGCTCTGGCCCTGGCGCGAACTCGTTCGCTACCAGCTCGGTCCCGAGGGGCAGATGATTCCGCTCGACTACCGCTACCTGACCCCTGGCGATTACGCCATTCTGACCGGAGAATCCGGCCTGATGCTGCCCGTGCTGATTGCCATGCTGTTCGGGGCGGCGCTGGTGCTCGGGCTGGCTCGCGGCTCGGGCGGCAGCGCGCCCGGCCGGGCGGGAAACGGCTCTCACAATTCGCCTGACAAGGAGGGCTCCAATGCGTAAGGTTTTTCTCGTCTCGGCCATCGCTCTGGCCGTGGCCGGCTGTGCCGCACAGCAGGATTATGGCGCTCCCCAGGTTCGCGATCTCTCGGTGAGTCGCGAGCGTGCTCCGGCCAGCCACTACACGGTCGAGCAGGGCGATACCCTGTACGGCATCGCCTGGCGGCATGACATGGATTATCGCGACCTGGCGCGTCTCAACCAGATCGGGCCGCCATATCGCATCCAGCCCGGCCAGCAGTTGCGCCTGAGCGATGGCGCCGGCGCGCCGGCGCGCCAGGAACCCTCTCGCGAGCTGGGCGACTCCCAGGTGGCGACGGCTACCGCACTGGGCGGCGGCACCGTAGCCCAGGCCGGCGACAGCGATTGGCTGCTGCCCGATGAAGAGCGCATCGAGCGTAACCGGCGCCTCACTGTCGAGCCTCTCGACGGAGAGGCGAGTGCCCCCAGCGAGACGGCGGTGGCCAGCGCGGAGCAGGTCGCCGGACCGGCTCCCTCAGCGGAGCCGGAGCGCACGCCCGAGCCCCGCGTGGATGCCGAAGCGGCCGTTGCCACGCAGCAGCCGGAACCCCAGCAGCAGCCAGAGCCCCAGCCCGAACCCGAACCGCAGCCGGCGGCACAGCCCGAACCGGATGCCGGCACACAAGTGGCGGGTGAACCGGAACGCCAGCCCGCAAGTGCTGGTCGTACCTATACACCGGTAGATGAGGTGCCCTGGCAGTGGCCCGCGGACGGTGAGCTGATCGGCCGTTTCGGTGAAGGCGGAAGCATAACGGCCGGCATTGATATTGCCGGACAAAAGGGGCAACCTGTCAGAGCAGCCGGTCCCGGTATCGTGGTCTATGCCGGCAGCGGGGTACGGGGTTACGGCAACCTGATCCTGCTCAAGCACAATGACCAGTACCTGAGCGCCTATGCCCACAACGACAGCCTTCGCGTGACGGAGAACGATGTGGTCGAGGCCGGTCAGGTGATCGCCACCATGGGCGACAGCGATGCCGAGAGCGTCAGGCTGCATTTCGAGGTGCGCAAGGATGGCCAGCCTCAAGACCCTCTGAAATACCTGCCGGAGCGATAGTCGCCAGTGTGGCTGTCGCCGGGTTGGCAGGGTGGTCATCGGCGCTCACCGGCGCCGCTGAGGAGTCAATAACAATAGAGCTCTGCATGCGGTAAGCATGCAAGAGAAAACGGCATTTCAGGACGAAACCACGGGGTAGCAACCGATGAGCATGCTTGAACGGGACCTTCAGGATGTTGATCTCGAAGACGTCACCGAGGCCGATGAGGACCTCGGTACGGAGTCGGACAGCTCGGCCAGCGACAGCGACGACGATACCGCCTTCGAAAAGGCGCTCAGTCGCGAAGACAAGCACTATCACCATAGTCTCGACGCCACCCAGATCTATCTCAACGAGATCGGCTTCTCGCCTCTGCTGACGCCGGAAGAGGAGGTCTACTACGGCCGCCTGGCCCAGAAGGGCGATCCGGCAGGCCGGGCGAGAATGATCGAATCCAACCTGCGGCTGGTGGTCAAGATCGCCCGTCGCTATCTCAATCGCGGCCTGACGCTGCTCGACCTGATCGAAGAGGGCAACCTCGGGCTGATCCGGGCGGTGGAGAAGTTCGATCCCGAGCGCGGCTTCCGCTTCTCCACCTATGCCACCTGGTGGATTCGCCAGACCATCGAGCGGGCGCTGATGAACCAGACCCGTACCATCCGTCTGCCGATCCACGTGGTCAAGGAACTCAACATCTACCTGCGTGCGGCTCGCGAGCTGACCCAGAAGCTGGATCACGAGGCCACGCCGGAGGAGATCGCCGACTATCTCGACAAGCCAGTCGAGTCGGTGAAGAAGATGATGGGGCTCAACGAGCGCGTCTCCTCGGTGGACTACCCCATGGGCGGCGAGAGCGACAAGCCGCTGATCGAGACCCTGGCCGACGACAACGAGCAGGGGCCCGAGTCGTCGCTGGTCGACATCGACGTCAAGCAGCATGTCGATGAGTGGCTGGCGGAGCTGACCGAGAAGCAGATGGAAGTGGTCATCCGCCGTTTCGGCCTGCGCGGGCACGAGGCGGCGACCCTGGAAGAGGTCGGTGACGAAATCGGCCTGACCCGCGAGCGGGTACGCCAGATCCAGGTCGAGGCACTCAAGAAGCTGCGTCGCGTACTCGAGAAGCAGGGCCTCTCGATGGACAACATCTTCAACGAGTAACGGCAGATCGAGCAGAAGCAGCCGACCTTCGGGTCGGCTGCATATTTTCTGCATGCTGATGCGTTATCATTAGCATCCTCATCATGCAGGGATGAACAAGGAAACGATCAATGCATCGCTCACCATTCACGAGGCGCTTCCAGCGCCGTGGCCTTGCGGCAATCGTGGGTCTCGCCATGGCAGGCAACGTGCAGGCTGCCGACCTGTGGACCATCGCCCAGGATGCGCTGGCCAACGATGCCGAACTGGCTTCGACCCGCTCCGGCTTCCAGGCCACCGAGGCGGCGCGGGACGTACAGCGCGGCACCTTGCTGCCGCAGATCGGCATCGGCGGCAGCGTCAGCCATACGCGAACCTATTCGAGCCCCGCTCAGGGCGCGGCCGGCCGGGTCCAGGAGGGCGCCGAGGAGCTGGGGGCCGGTGCTCCTGCCTTCGACCAGGACGATACGGTGAACAGTGTCGGCATCAGTCTCGATGCCGAGCAGGCGCTCTACGACCCGACCCGACGTGCCCAACTGCAGCGTGCCGAGAGGGAGATAGATCGTGACGCGCTGGGCCTGGAAGCGACCCAGCAGCAGCTGCTCTTCAACGTGGCCAACGCCTACTTCGAGATACTGCGAGCGCACGACATCCTCAGTGCCCGTCGTGCCCAGGAAACCGCCATCAGTCGCCAGCTCGAGCAGGCGCGGGAGCGCTTCGAAGTCGGCCTGATCGCCATTACCGACGTGCATGAGGCCCAGGCTCGCTTCGACCTGGCGCGGGCTCAGCGCATCGCGGCGGAAGGAGCCATGCAGGTCAGCTTCGAGGCGCTGGAGCGGCTGACCGGCCACCGCTACGACAGTATCGATGCCCTTGACGAAGAGGTGCCCATTGCCTCGCCGCAGCCGGCCGACCGCGAGGAGTGGGTGGCGCTGGCCATGGCCAACAGCCCGATGGTGCTGATGGCCGAAGCGGGTATCGAGGTGGCGAGAAGCACCCTCGAGGTCTCCCGGGCCGGCCAGCGTCCGGTGGTGTCGGCATTCGCCAACTACGGCTGGGCGGACACCGATCGCAGCGGTACGGCGCATCAGTCGGAGAGCCAGGTCGGGCTGCGTGCCAGCCTGCCGCTCTACACCGGCGGTTCGACCCAGGCGCAGATTCGTCAGAGCGGCTTCCTGCTCGAGGCCACGCAGTACGACTTCGAGGCGCAGCGACGCGACACCATCCAGCAGGTCCGTTCGCTGTTCACCCGGGTGAACAACGACGTCGAGACCGTCGAGGCGCGTCGCCAGGCGATCATCTCCAACCAGAGCGCGCTGGAAGCGACGCGCTCGGGCTACGAGGTGGGTACGCGCAACATCGTCGACGTGCTCAACGCCGAGCAGAACCTGTTCAATGCCATCGCCGAGCATGCCGAGGCGCGCTACGACTACGTGCTGGGGCTGCTGCAGCTGCAGCTGCAGGCAGGCATACTCGGAGCGGACTCCATTCAGGCAGTCAACGCCTGGCTGTCCGACGAGGAACGGGTCTCGCTGGAGTTGCCGGATGAGGCCAACGACAATCCGGTCATGAACATCGGTGAGCGGCCTCGGGCGCCTTCGTGAAAAATTACGAAATCACCGCTAAAAAGCGTAGATAATCACATGAGCCACCGAGTAATCGGTGGTTTCTTTCGTGAAGCGGCTTGAGTTATGAAAGATAATACTGCGCTGTTACCCATCAGCGGAGGTTGCCATGGCCAGGCCCCTGGTTGCAGACATCGATCTTGACGCCCTGCGTCACAATTATGCCCTGGCGCGTGAGCTGGCCGGGGAGAGCCGGGCTCTGGCCGTGATCAAGGCCGATGCCTACGGGCACGGTGCCGTGGCGTGTGCACTGGCTCTCGAGTCGCTGCCCGAAGGCAAGCGCCCGCCCGCCTTTGCCGTGGCCTGCCTGGAGGAGGCCGAGGCTCTGCGCCTGGGGGGCATCGCGTCGCCCATCGTGCTGCTGGAAGGCATTTTCGAGGCGGCGGAGCTGGCCCGTGTCGAGGCGCTCGGGCTGTGGATGGCGGTGCACAGCGAGTGGCAGCTCCAGGCCTTGCTGGCGCATCGTCCGGCCCGGCCGATCCCGGTCTGGGTCAAGGTCGACTCCGGCATGCACCGGCTGGGTTTTGCCCCCGAGCAGGTGGAGTCGGTGTGGCAGCGCCTGTCGGCAGCCCCCGAGTGCGCCACCGGCCTGCAGCTGATGAGCCATTTCGCCACCGCCGATGCCGTCGATGCCGGTTACTTCGAGACTCAACTGCAACGCATGCGCGACCTGGCGCAGCGCTTGCAGGCCCCGCTGTGTCTGGCCAACTCCCCGGCCACCCTGGCCTGGCCGCAGTCCCATGGCAGTTGGGTTCGCCCCGGGGTCATGCTGTACGGCAGCGACCCGCTGGAACGACCCAGCGCTGCCAGCCGCCGCCTGCAGCCGGTGATGACGCTGCGCTCCGAGATCATCGCCATGCGCGACCTGGCCGTGGGGGAGCCGGTGGGCTATGCCGGGCGTTGGCGGGCACCGCGGCCGTCGCGCATCGCGGTGGTGGCCTGCGGCTATGGCGACGGTTACGATCGGCATGCTGTCGACGGTACGCCGGTGCTGGTGGCCGGACAGCGCACGACGATTGCCGGCAAGGTGTCGATGGACATGCTGACAGTGGACGTGACCGACATCCCCGAGGCCGACATCGGCAGCGAGGTGGTGCTGTGGGGGCGCTCGCGGCATGGCGCGGTACTCGGCGTCGATGAGGTAGCCCGGTACTGCGATACCATCAGCTATACGCTGCTGACCGGTATTCTGCCGCGAGTTCCCCGGCGCTATTCGCGGCTCGACTGAGCATCGGTTCTCTTGCTCCCGAACCCGATCTGAACGGAATTCTGCATGTCCAAACGCAACTGGCCCGACTCCTACGCCCATCCTCGCTTCTGGCCTGCATGGCTGGCCATCGGTGCCATGCGGGTGGGGGCCTGGCTGCCGTGGCGGCTCAAGCTCGCCATTGGGCGCGGCCTCGGTCTGCTGGCCTGGGCGGCGGTGCCGCGCCGCCGCCATATCGTCGACACCAATCTGAGGCTCTGCTTTCCCCAGCTCGGCGACGCCGAGCGTGCCAAGCTGGTGCGCGAGACCTTCGAGGCCAATGGCATCGGTATTCTCGAGACCGCAACGGGCTGGTGTCGCGATCCCAGGCACCTGCGCCACCGCGTCACCTACAAGGGCCGCCATCATCTGGAGGCGGCCTACGCCCAGGGCAAGGGCGTGCTGGTGGTGGGCATCCACTTCTCGACGCTGGACCTGGGCGGTGCGTTGCACTCGCTCTACTTCCCTTCCGACGTGGTCTACCGGCCGCACAACAATCCGCTGTTCGACCGTTTCATGACCCGGGCGCGCAGTCGCATCTTCGGCGAGGCCATCGACCGTCACGACCTGCGCGGGGTGGTACGGCGCATCAAGGCGGGGCACATCGTATGGTATTCGCCGGACCAGGATTTCGGCCGCGACGTCAGCGTCTTCGCTCCGCTGTTCGGCATCGAGGCGGCGACCATTCGCCTGACCGCCAAGATCGCGCGGATGACCGGGGCGCCGGTGGTGCCGCTGATGTTTCATCGCAACCCGGACGATCGCACCTATACCATCGAGTGCCACCCCGCGCTGGAGGACTTCCCCAGTGGCGATGAGGTGAGCGATGCCAGGCAGGTCAACGCTTTCATCGAGCGGGCGATCGGCAAGCACCCGGAGCAGTACATGTGGCTCCATCGGCGCTTCAAGACGCGCCCCGAGGGCGAGCCGGAGCTCTACTGAGCCCGGCAGGCTCGAGCCGGGAAGTGGCAGTTTCGTACCGTGGTGTAGCAGAGCTATAACAAGGCGTCACCGGTAGTAACTTGACGCTTCGAGGAGTTCACGCAAGGCTTAAGGGCACCTGATAGGGAAACTGCGCCGAAGGAAATTGGCGCTAAACGTGTCAAGGAGGTCCATATGCTCGGCAATGCCATGCTGTTTCTGATCATCGCCATCATTGCGGGGGTGCTGGGTTTCACCGGCATTGCCGGTGCGGCGACGACCATCGCCCAGATCCTGTTCTTCCTGTTCATCGTGCTGTTCATCGTCTCGCTGATCACTGGACGAAGGAAGCCCTAGCGTTTCCAAGACGAACGCAACGAGGCCCCGCATGGCGGGGCCTCGTCGTTTGCGACATCCAGAGGGATCAGGCGTCGATGCGCTTGTACTTCATCCGGTGCGGCGTGTCGTTGCCGACCCGCTTGCGGTGATCCGCTTCGTAGTCGGTGTAGTTGCCCTCGAAGAACTCCACGTGGGAGTCGCCCTCGAACGCCAGGATGTGGGTGGCGATACGGTCGAGGAACCAGCGATCGTGGGAGATCACCAGAGCGCAGCCGGGGAAGGCGAGCAGCGCCTCTTCCAGTGCGCGCAGGGTCTCGATGTCGAGATCGTTGGACGGTTCGTCGAGCAGCAGCACGTTGGCGCCCTGCTTCAGGGTCTGGGCCAGCTGCAGGCGGCCGCGCTCACCGCCGGAGAGGTCCTTGAGGAACTTCTGCTGGTCGTTGCCCTTGAAGTTGAAGCGGCCGACATAGGCGCGTGAGGAGACCTCGTAGCCATTGATGTTGAGGATGTCCTGGCCGTCGGAGACCGCTTCCCACACCGTCTGCTTGTCTTCGAGGGCGTCGCGCAGCTGCTCCACGTAGGCGATGTCGACGGTCTCGCCGATCACCACCTCACCGCTGTCGGGCTGCTCCTTGCCGGTGATTAGCTTGAACAGGGTGGACTTGCCGGCGCCGTTGCCGCCGATGATGCCGACGATGGCCCCCTTGGGCACGGTGAAGGAGAGATCCTCGTAGAGCAGCTTGTCCTCGAAGCGCTTGGACACGCCGTGGAACTCGATCACCTTGTCGCCCAGGCGCGGGCCGGGCGGAATGTAGATCTCGTTGGTCTCGTTGCGCTTCTGGAAGTCGCCCGACTGCATCTCCTCGAAGCGGTTGAGGCGCGCCTTGCTCTTGGCCTGACGCCCCTTGGCGTTGCTGCGCACCCACTCCAGCTCGTGCTTGATCGCCTTCTGGCGCGAGGCTTCCTGCTTGGCCTCCTGCTCCAGTCGCTTCTCCTTCGATTCCAGCCACTGGGAGTAGTTACCCTCGAAGGGGATGCCGTGGCCGCGGTCGAGTTCGAGGATCCAGCCGGCCACGTTGTCGAGGAAGTAGCGGTCGTGGGTGATGGCTACCACGGTGCCGGGATAGTCGTGCAGGAAGCGCTCGAGCCAGGCCACCGATTCGGCGTCCAGGTGGTTGGTGGGCTCGTCGAGCAGCAGCATGTCGGGGCTGGAGAGCAGCAGCCGGCACAGGGCCACGCGGCGGCGCTCGCCACCGGAGAGGTGGCCGACACGGGCGTCCCAGGGTGGCAGGCGCAGCGCCTCGGCGGCGACTTCCAGCTTGCGCTCGAGGTTGTGGGCATCGGCGGCCTCGATGATGTTCTCCAGGCGCGCCTGCTCGGCGGCCAGGGCATCGAAGTCGGCGTCCGGCTCGGCGTAGGCGGCGTAGACGGCGTCCAGCTTGGTCTGCGCTTCCTTGATCTCACCCAGGGCTTCCTCCACGGTCTCGCGCACGCTCTTCTCGTCGTCGAGCTGCGGCTCCTGGGGCAGATAGCCGATGTTGATGCCGGGCATGGGGCGCGCCTCGCCTTCATGCTCCTTGTCGACGCCAGCCATGATGCGCAGCAGGGTCGACTTGCCGGCACCGTTCAGGCCCAGCACGCCGATCTTGGCGCCCGGGAAGAAGGATAGGGAGATGTCCTTGAGAATCTGCTTCTTGGGCGGAACGACCTTGCCCACCCGATTCATGGTGAAGACGTATTGCGCCATGGAATTCCACTGGAGTTGAGGGGTTCAGTGGCCACGATGATAGTGGTCGGGCAGGGCAAAGGCCAGTGTCGCCGCGATGGGGGCGTTTACTCTTCTTCCTCGTCGAGCATCATCCAGTCGTCTTCGATGGCGCGCTTGAGGCGGCGCTCTTCCAGCAGGGCCTCGACGCGGCGTCGGGCACGCAGGGTATCGGCACGGTTGGAGGCGCGAGGACGCACGTAGTCGTCGTCGTTCACCGCTTCGAGGAAGTCGTCGTCGTCGTGAGTGTCGTTGACAAGGGGTTCATGGCTCATGCGAAATCCTCCCATGGCCCGGTGTCGACCGCGCTGCGATCGACGTGTCGCACAACCGCTTCGCGTCCGAAGCGACGGACCTGAAGCGCCATCGGTGCCCATAAGGTCGGCACCTGACGGCTATATATATCCGGAATGAGCCGAGAGCAAGCTTAATCGCGATTTTTTTCTTCGCGCCTACAGGTCAGGGACAGGTCAGGGAATACCGTGCTCGGCCTTGAGCCGCTCCAACTCTCGCTGCGCCTCGACGCGTTCCGTGACGTCCTTCTGTACGCCGATGTAGTAGGTGAGGTTGTCGTCGGCATCGTAGACGGGGGTGATCGACAGCTCGTTCCAGAACAGGGTGCCGTCCTTGCGGTAGTTGCGCAGCACCTCCCGGCACGGCCGGCCCTCGGCCAGCGCCTTGCGGATGTTGTCCAGTGGCGCCTGGTCGCGGTCGTCATTCTGCAGGAAGCGGCAGTCCTGGTAGAGGATCTCGTCCGCGCTGTAGCCGGTGAGCCGCTCGAAGCCCTTGTTGACGTAGATGAGGATGTTTTCGTCACCTTCCTGTTCGGCGACCACGATGCCGTCCTCGGAGGCGTCGACGATGCGCTCGAGCAGTTCGGGGCTGATCAATGGGGTTCGTTTCATTCCAGGCATTCCTGTCTCGGGCTTGGCGGTTACCGATCGTGACTATTACCGAATGTCACTATGCTACATCATGGCCAGCCGGCGCCAGGTTGACAACGCCGACCGATCCCTACTCGACATCCGGCAGACGCGCTGCGGAGGCGGCGGCTCCCAGTGCCATCACGGCCAGTACCACCAGCAGCCAGTCGGTACCCAGCCACTGGGCCAGCACGCCCGTCATGCCGCCTACCACGAGCATCAGCACGCCGGTGAGGGTGTTGGAAAGCGCGACGTAGAGGGCGCGCTTGTCCTGACCCGCCATGTCGACCAGGTAGGTCTTGCGGCCCAGGCGCACCCCGGCGTGGACGATGACCAGCAGAGCATAAACCAGGGCATAGGGCCATACCTGCGCGGTCCACTCGCCCGGCAGCCAGGCAATACCGGCGCCGAGCAGGCAGCAGGCCGCAGCGCCCAGGCCGGTGTCGCGCAGCACGCTGCGGCTGGAAGCGTCGGAGCGCTTGCCCCACACCGGGCTTGCCACCATGCCGGCGAGGCCCGATACGACGATCAACAGGCCCAGCCCACCAAGCTCGGCGCCGCTCTGCTGCTGGCCGAGCAGTGCCACGTAGGGCAGTGCCAGGGCGCTGGCCAACAGCAGCGCACGTGAGAGATTGAAGTGCAGAAAGTTGCGATCCTCACGCAGCAGGCGCAGTCCCAGTTTGATGCTGCTCCAGGCGTTCTCACCGCCCTCCACGGCACCCGGCACTTCGGCGATGCGTGCTGCGCACAGTGCATTGACGGTCCAGCCCAGGGCGGCGACGCCGAGCAGCGCCGCCAGAGCCAGTTCGCCGGGGCGATCGTCGAACAGCATCAGCACGCCGCCGGCCGCCAGGGTGACGGCCCCGGCCACGCTGCCGCTCCAGCCCAGCAGGTTGCCGCGGCGCTGTTTGGCGATGGTCTTGCCCAGCACGTCCTTGGTAGCGATGGAAGAGAGCCCGCGGGCCAGCGAAAGCGCCACCAGCGTGATCAGCACCAGGCCACCGCCGAGCCCGCCCTGGCCGAACAGCGCGAGCAGGGCGAGTGCCAACGCTGCCACGGCCTGGAGACAGCCGCCGACGACCCAGGCCCACTTGCGCTGCGGCTTGAGACGAATGAAGCCGGCGACGAACAGCTGCGGCAGCAGGGCCCCCGCCTCGCGGATCGGCACCAGCAGGCCGACCATCCACAGCGGGGCGCCGATCACGCCGAGCAGCCAGGGCAGCACCAGGCGGGCGCTGGAGAGTTCGTCGGCCAGCTTGTTGCCCAGCGCGGCGAACAGGTGCAGGAAAAAGTTGCGTGGCTGCTCGTTACAGGCCTCGTCGGCGATGTCCTTGCACATGCGGCTGTCTTCATCGCCCGTCAGCCACTCGTACAGTCGCGACTGGCTGATCTCGCGCTCGCTCATCCCGGCTCCTTGGCTGCTATCATTCCCGTTCCATTGTTGCGACAGAGTTGCCGACATGTCACGCATCCGCATCCATTACTGTACCCAGTGTCAGTGGCTGCTGCGCAGCGCCTGGCTGGCCCAGGAGCTGCTCTCCACCTTCGGTGAGGAGCTGGAGGAGGTCGCGCTGGTGCCCTCCCACGGGGGCTATTTCGAGATCTTCTACGACGACGAGTCGCTGTGGGAGCGCAAGCGCGACGGCGGCTTTCCCGACAGCAAGCAGCTCAAGCAGCGGGTGCGCGACCGGCTCGACCCCGGGCGGGATCTGGGGCATATCGATCGATGAAAACCATGACCAGTGCGGCAATGCCGAATCAGGACCGCCAGGCGATTCTGTTCGGCCTGGGAGCCGTGGCGCTGTGGTCCACGGTGGCCACCGCCTTCAAGGTGGCGCTGGGCTACATGTCGCCGTTGGAGCTGATGTGGCTGGCATCTGCAGTGTCGTGGCTGCTGATGGGTGTGCTGGTGATGCGTCAGGGGCTGCTCGGCCAGGCCTTGCGCCGCGGCTGGCGCACCGCCGCCTGGGCCGGGCTGATGAACCCGGTAGCCTATTATCTGGTGCTGTTCGGCGCCTATGCCCGCCTGCCGGGGCAGGAGGCCATGGCCCTCAACTACACCTGGGCGCTGGCCATGGCCTTTCTCGCCGTGCCGATCCTCGGCCAGCGGCTGACCCGCACCGACGTGGTGGCAGGGTTGATCGCCTATTCCGGGGTGTGGGTGATCGCCACCCGGGGGCAGGTGCTCGACGTGGCCTTTGCCGACCCTCTTGGGGTAGGGCTGGCGCTGGCCTCGACGCTGCTATGGGCGCTCTACTGGCTGCTCAATGTGCGCGACGCCCGCCCGCCGTTGGTGGCCCAGTGGCAGAACTTCAGCGTCGGTCTGCCGGTGCTCACGCTGCTGATGCTGCTGGGGCCCGGTTTCAGCTGGCACGGCTGGGCGGCGTTGGGGGCCGGGGTCTACGTCGGCCTGTTCGAGATGGGCATCGCCTTCGTGCTGTGGCAGCTGGCCGTGCATCGGGTGTCGCGCACGGCGCGGGTGTCCAACCTGATCTTCCTGTCGCCGCCGGTCTCGCTGCTGCTGCTCTACCTGGTGGTGGGCGAGCCGATCCTGCTCTCCACCCTGGTCGGTCTGCTGCTCATCCTCGGCGGCCTGGGGCTGCAGCAGTGGCAGAAGGCACCGAGAGCAGCGGTTCAGGAGAGCAGCTGATATTCGAACAGCAGTTGCTTGAAGTCCTGACGCTGATGGGCGAAGAGATAGACTGAAACCTGCTCCCGCTCGGGCCAGAAGCGATAGATGACCCGGTAGCCGTCGATCAGCAGCTCACGGTAGTGGCCGATGCCCAGCTCCAGGGCCAGCCGGCAGACAGGATAGGTATGGGGGTGGGCCGTGAGCCGCTCGAGACTGGTCGTGACGAGACCCCGTGAGATCTTCTCGACATGGGGCAGCGGGAGTTGGAGCTGGTCGAGCAGGAAGTTCTCGCAGGATTCCAGGGAGAGCTCTGCCGTAGTTTCGAAGACCACTCGCAGCGGAGGGGTCATGATGATTCGCCGCGGCGTGCCTCGTGCCTGGTCTCGAGTCGGGCCATGAACTCCTCGGCGCTCATGGTCTTGCCTTCTTCACGGCTCTTCTCTCCCAGGCTCAGCAGCTTGAGCAGGGCGATGGCCTGTTCGCGGCGCTCGTGGGCGGCATACGATTCCACCACGTAGGTAGGCTTGCCCTTTTGCGTGATGACCAAGGGCTCCTCCACATCGAGTGTGGCCGCATTCTGCTTGAGGTAGCTGATGGTCTCGGTACGCATGAGTGCACTCCTGATAACATGCCGGTGGTCCAAGAATAGTCCGCAAATGGACCGCTGGCTAGCCACTCATTCCGCTGCGAGTTCGGCCAGCTGCACGCCGTTGCTCTCCAGCAGCGGCTCGAGCGCCGGCCAGACGTTGTCGAGTATGATGGGTTGGGCCTCGGCGGTGGGGTGGATGCCGTCGTCCTGCATCAGGCCTTCTTCCAGCGCCACGCCTTCCAGCAGGAACGGCACCAGTGGGGTATCGTAGGTCTCGGCCAGACGGGTGAAGACGTCGGTGAAGGCGCGGCGGTAGGCCTGCCCGTAGTTGGGCGGAATGTCGATGCCTAGCAGCAGCACTTCGGCCCCGGCGGTCTGGCTGGCCTCGATCATGCCGGCCAGATTGGCCTCCATTTGGGTCGGCGGCAGGCCGCGCAGGCCGTCGTTACCGCCCAGCTCGAGTAGAACGATGTCGGGGTCGTGCTGTCCGAGTAGCTCGGGGAGCCGGCTGGCACCGCCGCCGCTGGTCTCTCCGCTGATGCTGGCATTGACGACCCGGGCGCTGCCGTCGAGCCGCTCCTCGAGCAGGGTGACCCAGCCGGCCTCCTGTTCGAAGCCGTAAGCCGTGCTCAGGCTGTCGCCTACCACCAGCAGTATCGGACGCTCGGCTGCCAGGGCCGGAGCGGTGACCAGGGCCAGGGCGAACAGCGCGCTCCCGGCAAGGCCGGCGCCGCAGGAACGCCAGCGCGCCAGCCAGACGCCTACCAGACCAAAGGGAAAGACTTTCACCATGACCGACTCCTTGACTCGAGATGCTGTTTCGCTTGCCGCCGCTTCCGGGCGTGACGTCAAACCGATTCTACATGCTCGTCAGCTGAGCAAGCAGGTGACGAGCGGCGAGCGGCGGCTCACCATTCTGAGTGGTCTGGAGCTCGAAGTGTTCCCCGGCGAGAGCGTGGCGATCCTCGGCCAGAGTGGCGCAGGCAAGTCGACCCTGCTCGGCCTGCTGGCAGGGCTGGACGAGCCGAGCGGCGGCGAGCTGGAGCTGTTCGGCGAAACGCTCGGCAAGCTCGATGAAGATGGCCGCGCCCGGCTGCGTGCCGGTCGGGTCGGCTTCGTGTTCCAGAATTTCCAGCTGCTGCCGACTCTGACGGCACTGGAGAACGTGCTGCTGCCGCTGGAGCTCTCGCCGCTGCCCGATAGCCAGTCGCGTGCCCGCGACTGGCTGACCCGGGTCGGCCTCGGTGAGCGCCTGGAGCATCTGCCCAAGCAGCTCTCCGGTGGCGAACAGCAGCGGGTCGCGTTGGCCAGGGCCTTCGTCACCGGCGCCGAGCTGGTGTTCGCCGACGAGCCCACCGGCAACCTGGATCAAGCCACCGGGGCGCGCATCATCGATCTGCTGTTCCAGCTCAACCGCGAAGCCGGCACCACCCTGGTGCTGGTGACCCACGACCAGGCGCTGGCGGCGCGCTGCGACCGCAGCCTGCGCCTGGAGGAGGGGCGGCTGATCGAACTCGTGCGCGATGAGGTGAGCGCATGAGCCGAGTCTCTACCCGGGCCGAGGGTGCCAATCTGCTGCGCCTCTCCGCCCGCGGCCTGCTGCGCGATCTGCGCGCCAGCGACGTGCGTGCGCTGTTCGTCGCCCTGGCGCTGGCGGTAGCTGCCTCGACCATGATCGGCTTCTTCCTCGACCGTCTCGACCGTGGCCTGACCCGCCAGGCCGGCCAGTTGCTCGGCGGCGACCTGGTGCTCGAACAGGGCCGCCCCTTCAGCCAGGAGCTGCGCCAGACTCTGGAAGAGGCCGGCATGACGCTGAGCGACCAGGTCGACATGGTGACCATGGTCAGCTTCGGCGATGCCTTCCAGCCGGCCAGTCTCAAGGCCGTGGACAGCGTCTATCCCCACTACGGCGAGGTCTACGTCGACCGCGGCGAGGGCCTCGAGACGGTCAGTCACGGCCCCGCTCCGGGTGAGGCCTGGGTGGCACCGCGCCTGGCGCTGCTGCTGGAGGCGGAGCTGGGCGACCGCATTCAGGTGGGCGAGGGCGAGCTGACGCTGACCGGACTGGTCGAGCGCGAGCCGGATCAGTCCGCCGGCTTCGGCAACTTCAACCCGCGTCTGATGATTCATCTCGACGATCTCGAAGCTACCAACCTGGTACAGCCCGGCGCACGGGTGGAGTTCGAGCTGCTCGCCGCCGGCCCGCCGCAGGCGCTGGACCAGCTGGCACCGCTGCTCGAGCGCCTGCGGCGTGACGGCGTCGAGGTGCGCGACGTGCGCCGCGACCGACCGGGGCTCGGCAACGCCCTGGAGCGTGCCGAGCGCTATCTGAGCCTGGCCGGGCTTGCCGCCGTGCTGCTGGCCGGGGTGGCGGTGGCCATGGCCACGCGACGCTACGTCGAGCGACATCTGGATACTGCGGCGCTGCTGCGTTGCTTCGGCGCCACTCAGCGCGATCTGACCTGGCTGTTCGCCCTGCAACTGCTGTGGCTGGCGCTGGCGGCGTCGCTGCTCGGGGCGCTGCTGGGGTTGGTCGGTCAGGCCGCATTGCTGGCGCTGCTCACGGCCTTCCTGCCGTTGACCCTGCCGCCGCCGGGCTGGTTGCCGCTGTGGCTGGGGGTGCTGACGGCACTGGCGGTGCTGGTCGGCTTTGCCGGCCCCACGCTGCTGCGCTTGAAGCGGGTCAGTGCGCTCAAGGTGCTGCGCCGCGAACTCGACCCGCTGCCGGCCGCGGCCTGGCTGGTGGTGCTGGTGGCCAGCCTGGTGTTCGGCGGCTTGCTATGGCTCTACTCCGGCGACTTCGGCCTGGCAGCCTCGCTGCTGGTGGGCGGGCTGATCATGCTGGTGGTGCTGTGGGGTCTGGGGGGGCTGTTGCTCGGCCTGGTGCTGCGCGTTGCCGCGCGTCTGCCTCAAGGCGGTGGCAAGGGTGCGGAGCTGAGCCAGGCCCTGCGCCTGGGCGGGCGCCAGCTGGCGCGGCGGCGCTCCGCCAGCCTGGGGCAACTGCTCGCCTTCTCGGTGACCTTCTTCGCCATGGCCATGATCGCCATGGTGCGCGGCGACCTGCTCACCACCTGGCAGGAGCAACTGCCCGAGGATGCGCCCAATTACTTTGCCATCAACATCCAGCCCGCCGAGCGCGAAGCGTTCATCGAGGCGCTGGAGGCCAGTGCCGACGACCGCACCGCGCTCTACCCGATGGTGCGTGGGCGACTCACCGAGATCAACGGTGAGCCGGCCCGGGACGCCGTGCCGGTGGAATCCCGCGGCGACGGCTCGCTGCGCCGCGAGCTCAACCTCACCTGGCAGGCCGAGCTCCCCGAGGGCAACCGGGTGGTAGCCGGCCAGTGGTTCGATGCGCTGGAGCAGGCCCCGCCCAACGGTTGGCTGGGCGAGGTGGATGCCGAGCCGGCGCAGAGCGTGGTGCCGATCTCGCTGGAGGATGGGCTGGCCGAGCGCCTGGGCCTGTCGCTGGGCGATCGTCTGACCTTCACCATCGGCGGCGAGGAGATCATCGGTGAGGTGGCCAGCCTGCGCAACCTGGACTGGGACAGCTTCCGACCCAATTTCTTCGTCATCTTCCCGCCCGGGGTGCTGGAGCGTTTCGGCCATAGTTTCATCACCGCCTTCCATCTGGACGGCGGGCAGGGCGATACGCTGCGCCAGCTGGTACAGCGCTTCCCCGGGGTGTCGCTGCTCAACATCGACGCCATACTGGCCCAGGTGCGTGACGTCGTGGCTCAGGTGACGCGTGCCGTGGAGCTGGTGCTGGCCTTCGTGCTGCTGGCCGGGGTGAGCGTGCTGTATGCCTCCTTGACAGCGAGTCGTCCGGCACGTGCTCACGAGAGCGGCCTGCTGCGGGTGTTCGGCGCCGGCCAGAGCCTGATTTCCCGCGTGCAGGGAGCCGAGTTCGCCATCCTCGGCCTGGCCAGCGGCCTGATGGGCGCGCTGCTGGCCGAGCTGGCCACCGCCGGCATCTATATCGCCTGGTTCGACCTGGCGCCACGCCTTCACCCATGGCTTTGGGTCGTGCTGCCCCTGGGTGGCGCGGTGTTGATCGGTGCCATCGGTCATGTCCTGTCGCGGGGCCTGCGCAAGCAGGCCCCGGCGGCAAGCCTGGGGCTGCTGGGAGAGGCCTGATTCGTCCACCGCGACGTTGAAACGCCCGCAGGCGATGTTGCAGCGCTGCACTGCATGAATGCGGTTACACTATGTAATTGCGAATGTGGTGCGGCGTGCCTTGCCACCTTCCTATCCGACCGATGCAGTGCACAGGAGGTGGCATCGATGAAGATTTACCGACCCCGATCAATCAACCTGAAGCAGACCCTTGTCTGCATCGCTCTCTTTGGCGTTCATGGGGCTGCGATGGCGGACGCAGAGCGCTTCGAAGCCGACCTGCGGGCGCTGTTCAGCGAGGGTGGAACGCTTTCCATCGGCGACGTCTCGAGCGCCATGCTGCGCTCACGGCTCACCGCCGAAGATATCGTCTTCGAGGCCGACGAGGGCGAGCGGCTGCTGATCGATCGTTACATCGTCAGCGGCGATTACGACGCCCCTGCCGAAGTCACTCTCGAAGGCCTGCGCATCGAGGACAGCCTCACCGAGCTGACCCTGATGAGCGTCGAGCGCATCGTGCTCGGCGAGCCGTCGCAGGCGGTATTCCCGCTGCATGACGATCTCGCACCCGAACAGGTACGCCTGGGTAGCCTTGCCATCGACGGCATCGTGATCGAGCTGGCCTCGGAGCTTGCCGAGGAGATCTTCTTCGATACACCGTTCAGCAGCGGCCATGGCCGCATGACCATCGACAAGCTGCGCGGCGAGTCGCTCTCCCACGAGGCGATCGGCATGCTGGAGATTTCCGGAATGGCCGGCGTTTTCGATGAACTGGACGAGCTCGGTTCCGGGTCGTTCACGCTGCGTTCGCTGCGCCTGGAGGGGCTGACCGGCATCGATAAAGAGGGCGAGGAGAAGCTGGCCTCGCTGGTGCTGCGTGACCTGGCCGTGGAGTCTCCCGAGCTGGTCGCTCGTCTGGCCCTGATCGATCTCGACGGCAACTTCGACGACGGCAAGGGGGGAGTGCGTCTCGAGGGGTTGCACATGGACCTGGCGCGCATGATCGAGCTCGCTCCCGAGGATGAGCGCACCCAACTGCGCATGGTCAGCAACGTACTGACCGGCGGCAGCGGCGAGCTGCGCCTCGATGCCGCCCTGCTCGGCAGCTGGCAGGAGAAGGACGAGCACAGCGTGCTGATCAGCGACAGCCAGATCGACATCCACGATGCCTTGAGCCTGCTGCTCGACATCAATTTGCCGCTGCTGCTGCCGCACGATGTGACTCCCAGTGATGCCTTCGGCAACATGGATTGGCTCGAGGACGCCACCCTGCTGGGCGGCGACATTCACTTGAGCCTGGCCAACCAAGGGCTGTTCTCGCGCCTGGCCACGCTGGGAGCGGCGATGGAGGGGGTGACGGAGGCGCTGTACGTCGAGCAGGTGCGCACCCAGGCCCAGGGCTTCGGCATGATGTTCGGCCCCGAGATTCAGGCCGTCCTGGTGGGATTGGTCGACCTGCTGGAAGGCAGTGCGCAGCACCTCGACGTGCGTGTGACGCTGCCGGCGCAAAGCAACGTGACCACCTACATGAGCGACCCGCTGGGGGTGCCGGGGAAGCTCAGCGTCAAGGTCGAGACCCGCTAAAGGGTGATCGCTGCGCCAGGAACCGTGCGCCTTACGCCGCATCTCGCTCATCGATTTGTTTAGCGTTCCCTTGCTGCAGCTAAACGCAGCATGAGTATTTCTGCACCCGCCCATGACGGCCTTTCAAGTGAAAGCCGCCATGGGCTGGGGTATCATGGCGCATCCCGATTCTCCCCGTATGCGAGGTTTCCCGCCGATGTTCAGCCGTGACATGACGATTGCCGGTTTCGATGATGCCCTGTTCGATGCGATGCAGAAGGAAGTCGCCCGCCAGGAAGCGCACATCGAGCTGATCGCCTCCGAGAACTACGCCAGCCCGCGCGTTCTCGAAGCCCAGGGCAGCCAGCTGACCAACAAGTACGCGGAAGGCTACCCCGGCAAGCGCTACTACGGCGGCTGCGAGTATGTCGACATCGTCGAGCAACTGGCCATCGACTACGCCAAGCAGCTGTTCGCTGCCAGCTACGCCAACGTTCAGCCTCACTCCGGCTCCCAGGCCAACAGCGCCGTGTTCCAGGCGCTGGTCAAGCCGGGCGATACCGTGCTGGGCATGAGCCTCGATGCCGGCGGTCACCTGACCCACGGCGCCAAGCCGAACTTCTCCGGCAAGCACTACAATGCCGTGCAGTACGGCATCGACGGCAACGGACGCATCGATTACGAGGAAGTGGCGCGGCTGGCTCGCGAGCATCAGCCCAAGATGATCATCGCCGGCTTCTCCGCCTACTCCCAGATCATCGACTGGGCCAGGTTCCGCGAGATTGCCGATGAAGTAGGTGCCTACCTGCTGGTCGACATGGCCCACATCGCCGGCCTGGTGGCTGCCGGGGTCTACCCGAGCCCGCTGCCCCACGCTCACGTGGTGACCACCACCACTCACAAGACCCTGCGCGGCCCGCGCGGTGGCCTGATCCTTTCCGCCGAAGGCAACGAAGAGATCGAGAAGAAGCTGCAGTCCGCCGTGTTCCCCGGCGGCCAGGGCGGCCCGCTGGAGCACGTCATCGCCGCCAAGGCGGTGTGCTTCAAGGAGGCCATGGAGCCCGGCTTCAAGAGCTACCAGCAGCAGGTGGTCAAGAACGCCCAGACCATGGCCGGCGTGTTCATCGAGCGCGGCTACGACATCGTTTCCGGCGGCACCGAGGATCACCTGTTCCTGCTCTCGCTGATCAAGCAGGGCCTGACCGGCAAGGACGCGGATGCCGCCCTGGGCCGCGCCCACATCACCGTCAACAAGAACGCCGTACCCGGCGATCCGCAGAGCCCGTTCGTCACTTCCGGCCTGCGCATCGGCACCCCGGCCGTGACCACCCGCGGTTTCGGTGAAGGCGAGTGTCGCGAGCTGGCCGGCTGGATCTGCGACATCCTCGACGTCATGGCCAAGGGTGAGGATACCGCCGCCATCGAAGCCGAGGTGAAGGACAAGGTCGAGGCCGTCTGCGCGCGCTTCCCGGTCTATCGTTGAGCCGCGACGCCTGCGCCACTTGAAAGTCGACGCCCCGCACCGTGCAGACGGTGCGGGGCGTTTTCGGTATTGGCTTGAGTCCCAGGTGGTTGCAAGCACTTTTCTACAAGGCTTACTCAATTATCAGGTTGGTGCCCTCGACAAGGGCAGCTTCAAGCTCAGCCTGTGCCCAGCCATTGAATACGATGATCTGATCGACGCCTGCGCCGGTCGAGCTGATTTTGATTGCGGCGTGTCCATCGTGGGTGCCGAACTCGAAACTGGCAGTGCCGTCAGACAGCAAGTCGGCGATATGGATCACATCGCCTTCGTTCGGGTCGTAGCTTCCGTCGTTATTATTTCCTTTATTGAAGTCCATGACACGATCAATTGCAGGACCATCGCTCGCGAGCTTGTCTGCCTGTGTTTGATCACCCGGCAGCCACTTGAAGGTATCGGCGCCGGCACCGCCCCAGAGGGTATCGTTGCCGGGGCCGCCCACCAGCAGGTCGTCGCCTTCTCCGCCAAAGAGGATATCGCCGCCGTTGCCGCCAAACAGCTGGTCGTTGCCTGCCCCACCATACAAGGTGTCGTTGTGCTGGCCTCCGAACAGAATATAGTCGCCGCTGGAGCCATTGCTATTGAGAGTATCCGTGCCTCGGAAACCAAAGATGACATCGTCACCTACCACGGGATTTTCCAGCGTACCATCTCCAGAGGCCTCGGTTCCCTGGATTGTATCAGCGGTATTGCCGGATACTCCGGCTTTAAAGGTGAGAACTTCATAGTAAGTCAGGCCGCCCTCATCCTTGGCTTCGATCGTTATCGTAAAGGTTCCGTCCCCCTCCTTGATAACTTCACCTTCCTTAAGTTTCAGCTGATTTCCGTTTACGATCTCGAAACGGCCATCACCAGCGACGATTTTGAAGGTGTGGGTATCACCCACATCGGGATCAATTGCTGATAGTGTGCCAAGAACCACTCCTGAGGGGGTCTGGCCGCCAGTAGTGGCGTTTCCAGATCCATTCAGTCTCTGAGCAAATTCAAGGTCGATATCGAGGCGAATATCGGTTGGCGCTTGATTCTCGACCTCGCCGTCAGGGGCGGAGTAGCTCTCGAAGAACCAGCGCTCATGAGTGGCCTTTCCTTGAGTCCAACTGAAGGAGCTCTTGTCGCCAGTGAACAGCTCCGTCAGATAGAGGATCTCTCCACTCTCGAATTGCAAGTAGGGGGCGTTGAACTCACTGTCCTTATCGCTATTCTGATTGAGCTTGATCTGATAGCCGCCCGACAGACCCTGCTCGTCGAGTTTGGCTTCCAGCCAGGCCTTGACAGCATTGTCATGGAGTACGACGGTGCTGAGCCATTCCGTATAGTGCTTGGAAAAGAAGCTCTGGCTCCAATTGTTGGGATCGGTCTCTAGCTCCTTGCAATCTAGGAAGTCCGTAAAGGATGTGCTCATCGCTCTACCCTCATCTACCTACCGTTACCTGGAGGAGCGGGCGACACCGTGTCGGTCTGCGGTGCGCGGCCACCCTCCGCCGCCTTGTCGATTGTTCTTCTACTTCTCAAGGCGCCCGGTTCAGGCGGCCCGGCTGTCTCAGGAGATGAGACCCGTGGCTTTCCGTCCCTGCATCGCTACAGGTTTGGCGGTACTGATGGCGCTAAGCACAGCGTCTGGAAGGAGTAGTCCCTGCGGACGACAGGCTTAAACTGAATTCTTGTCTAAAAGTAATCTTATGCAATTAATTTTTGCTATTTTGTTTTGATATGTGAAAGTCTATAGTTATGAGGCGGCTGGACATTTGAACAGGTGTATGTCAACCGGGCAGGCCTGAGTCTTGATGACAAGGGCCAGAGGAGTCGCACTAAACCCCATCTGTGCTCAGCGCCTGAATTGCCCGAGGTCAAGTGGAAGGCCGCGCATGGAACCTGACCGAGGCCGGTATTTCGGTTCAGCCGTCGGGCTCGCCTTCCGTTATGCTGAAAGCAACGAGGAAACCTGGCGGACCATGAGCTTATGTCGACGTTGACGTTTCAAGGGGCAGTCGGTGAAGTCACCGGCTCCCGTTATCTCATCGAGGTGGAGGGGGCGGATCGGTCCTATCGGGTACTGCTGGAGTGCGGCTTGCACCAGGGGGGGAAGGGAGCCGATGAAGCCAACGCCAGACCTTTCGGCACCTTGGCCAAGCAGCTCGATGCGGTGGTCATCTCCCATGGCCACCTGGATCATGCAGGACTATTGCCCAAACTGGTGCGGGAGGGCTACAGCGGCCCGATTCACTGCACTCGCGGTACGCGGGATCTGCTCGAGATCATGCTTGAAGACGCGGCCTTCATTCAGGCCAAGGACGTCGAATGGGAGAACAAGTGGCGCAAGCGCCACGACAAGCCCTTGATCGAGCCCCTGTACGAGCTGGCGGACGTGGAGCGCACGCTGAGGCTGTGCAAGTCCCATGGCTACGGCCAGCCCGTCAATCTTCCCGGGGGAGTGACACTGGTATTCCGCGATGCCGGCCATATCCTCGGTTCGGGAATCGTCGAGCTGGCGGTGCCATCCGGCGGGCAGACGAAGCGAATCGTCTTTTCCGGCGACCTGGGCAACCCGAGCTCGGTACTGATGAAGGAGCCGGAAAAGCTCTTTGAAGCCGACGTGGTGCTGATGGAGAGCACCTACGGCGACCGTGACCATCGGCCCCTGGACGAGACCCTCGAGGAGTTTGCCCAGGTACTGGCGGAAGCCCACGCCAGCGGCGGCAACGTGCTGATTCCCGCCTTCGCCGTGGGGCGCACCCAGGAGATTCTCTACCACCTGAGCGTGCTCTATCACGAGGGGCGACTGTCTCAGCAAATGGTCTTTCTCGACAGCCCCATGGCGATCAAGGTCACCGAGCTCTATCACCGTGCTCGCAAGAGCCTGGACGCCGAAGACCTGAAAGTGCTCAACATTGCCGCCAGCGGCGATACCGGCCGCTACCTGCCGATACTGCGCATGACGCGCACGGTGGAAGAGTCCATGGCGATCAATCGCATCCACGGCGGGGCGATCATCATTGCCGGGGCGGGCATGTGCACCGGTGGACGTATCGTCCACCACTTCCGCTACAACCTCGAGAAACCCAACACCCGCCTGGTGATCGTCGGTTTCCAGGCGGCCGGCACGCTGGGCCGTCAGCTCGTCGACGGCGCCGAGAAGGTGCGGGTGCTGGGGCAGGAGCTGGCGGTGAAAGCGAAGGTGCACACCATTGGTGGCTTCTCCGCCCATGCCGGGCAGAGCCAGCTGATCGGTTGGGCCGGTGCCTTCCGCGACAAGCCGCGCTTCTACCTGGTTCACGGCGAGCCGGAAACCCAGCAGGTGCTCAAGGGGGCGCTGGCCGAGAGCGGAATCGAAGCGGAAATCCCGGTCTACGGCGATCGTATCCAGCTCTAGGGAAGCGCTGAACAAATCGACGAGCGAGATGGAGCACAAGGCGCACGGAGCACAGGACCCGGAGCATATAGGGTATATGTGAGGATTCCGACGGTCCGACGCTTCGGCACCGCGCAACGTAGCGATTCGCTCGCGCAGGCATTTGTGCAGCGTTTCCCTAAGCCTGCCTCTCGACTGCACTCACTGCACTGCTCTGCGGGCCGCTTCTTGCGGCCTTTTTTACGCCCAGCGGTACATGCTCCTGCTGTGACGGGCTGCGACAACTTGATGCAGGTCAATGTTCGACAGGGTTTCTTCTCTGCACCGGGATTCTGAGCTATTCTTAGTGTTGAGTTTTGTTATTAGCATAGATCATTATGTTATTTGTCCATCTCGAGCTTCTGATCTCCAACCTCAAGGTGAAACCATGAAGAGCAACGTAGGCGGTATCGACAAAATTCTGCGGATCGTGGTCGGAGCGGTATTGATCGGCCTGACCATCACCGGCGTGATTGGCGTCTGGGGCTGGATCGGTGTGCTGCCGCTGGCTACTGGGTTGATCAATTTCTGTCCGGCTTATCAGCTGCTTGGCATCAATACCTGCAAGCTACCCAAGAAATAAGCCTATTAGACGCTTGCAGCCACACCGACGGAGGTCCATGACCATGTCCCAGCCGATCGTGACCCACTTCTTCGACGAGCCCACCAACACCTTCAGCTACGTGGTACGGGATCCGGGCAGCAGGGCCTGTGCCATCATCGATTCCGTGCTCGACTTCGACTACGCCGCGGGACGCACCGATACCCGCTTGGCGGACGATATCATTGCGTTCATCCGACGCGAAGGGCTCTCCGTCGAGTGGATCCTCGAGACCCACGTTCACGCCGACCACCTATCCGCGGCCCCCTATCTCCATGAAAAACTGGGTGGCAAGACCGGCATCGGCGCGAGGATCACCGTGGTGCAGGAGGTCTTCGGCAAGGCCTTCAATGCGGGCACCGAGTTCGCCCGCGACGGCAGTCAGTTCGACCGCCTCTTCGAGGAAGGCGATACCTTCGCCATCGGCACTATGGAAGGACGGGTGCTACATACGCCGGGGCATACGCCGGCCTGCCTGACCTATGTGATCGGCGATGCGGCCTTCGTCGGCGATACCCTGTTCATGCCCGACTATGGCACCGCGCGGTGCGACTTCCCTGGCGGCGATGCGCGTACGCTCTATCGCTCCATCCAGAAAGTGCTGGCGCTGCCGGGCGAAACCCGACTCTTCCTTTGCCATGATTACAAGGCACCGGAGCGCGAGGAGTATCAGCACGAGACCAGCGTGGCCGAACAGCGCGCGCACAACGTGCACGTTCACGACGGCATCAGCGAGGAGGAGTTCGTCCGCATGCGTACCGAGCGCGACGCCACCCTCGACATGCCTCGGCTGATCCTGCCTTCGGTGCAGGTCAACATGCGTGCCGGCCACATGCCACCGCCGGAAGACAACGGTCAGGTCTATCTCAAGGTGCCGATCAACCGGTTCTAAGGCGCGCCGCGTGAGCCCCAAACGCTATTTCCCCATTCTCCAGTGGCTGCCCGGCTACAGCCGGGTCACCCTGGGCAGCGACCTGCTGGCGGCTGTGATCGTCACCGTCATGCTGATTCCGCAATCGCTGGCCTACGCTCTGCTGGCCGGGCTGCCGCCCGAGGTGGGGCTCTATGCCAGCATCGCACCGCTGGTGATCTACGCCATCTTCGGCACCAGCCGCACCTTGGCGGTGGGTCCCGTCGCGGTAGTGTCGCTGATGACGGCGGCCGCGGTGGGGCAGGTGGCTCCCCAGGGCACGCCGGAATATCTCGGCGCGGCGCTGGTGCTGGCGCTGATGTCGGGACTCATGCTGACCCTGATGGGTGTGGCGCGGCTGGGTTTTCTGGCCAACTTCCTGAGCCATCCGGTGATCTCGGGGTTCATCACTGCCTCGGGACTGATCATTGCCGCCAGTCAGCTCAGGCACGTGCTGGGCATAGACGCCACCGGACACAACCTGTTCGAGTTGCTGGGCAGTCTGGCCCTTGGTCTGGGTGGGGTGCATCTGGCGACCATGGGCATCGGGCTCGGCGTGCTGGCGTTCCTGTATGCCACCAGGCGTTGGCTCAAGCCGGCCCTGGAGCGCGCAGGCGTGCCGCCGCGACCGGCGGAGATGCTGACCAAGGCCGCGCCGATCCTCGCCGTGGCCGTGACCACCCTGGCGACCTGGTGGCTGGGGTTGGATGCCAAGGGCGTGGCCGTGGTGGGCACGGTACCTGCGGGGCTACCGCCGCTGACCCTGCCAGGCTTCGATAGCGGCCTGTGGAGCCAGCTGTTCGTGGCGGCGCTGCTGATCAGCATCATCGGCTTCGTGGAGTCGGTCTCGGTCGGCCAGACCCTGGCCGCCAAGCGACGACAGCGTATCGATCCCGATCAGGAACTGGTGGGTCTGGGCACCTCGAATATCGCCGCTTCCTTTACCGGCGGCATGCCGGTCACCGGTGGCTTCGCCCGCTCGGTGGTGAATTTCGATGCCGGCGCCCAGACGCCGGCGGCAGGTGCCTTCACGGCAGTCGGCATTGCCGGGGCGGCGCTGCTGTTGACCCCGCTGATCGCCTATCTGCCCGTGGCGACCCTGGCGGCCACCATCATCGTGGCGGTGCTGTCGCTGGTGGATATCTCCGCCATTCGCAGGACCTGGGAGTACTCCCGCTGCGACGCCATGGCCATGTTCGTCACCATCGGCGTGACGCTCGCCGTCGGGGTGGAGACGGGCATCCTGGCCGGCGTGGGGTTGTCATTGGCCCTGCACCTTTACAACACCAGCCGCCCGCACAGTGCCGTGGTGGGCCGCGTTCCGGGTACCGAGCACTTCCGCAACGTGGAGCGGCATCAGGTCGAGACCGATCCGGCGCTGGCCATCCTGCGCGTCGACGAGAGCCTTTATTTTGCCAATTCGCGCTACCTCGAAGATACCGTCATGGCACTGGCGGCGCGCCAGCCCGGGCTGCGGCATATCGTGCTGGCCTGTCAGGCAGTGAACGTCATCGACGCCTCGGCGCTGGAAAGTCTCGAGGTGATCAATGCCCGCCTGCGCGATGCCCAGGTCAAGCTGCACCTGGCGGAGGTAAAGGGGCCGGTGATGGATCGGCTGCAGCACACCCGCTTCTGCCGCGAGCTGACCGGAAAGGTATTTCTGAGCACTTTTGACGCCTGGCGCTCGCTGCGTGGCGACGCTCCGCAACGGGGCATACCTGTGGTGCTACCGGCCCGGTGAGTGCCGGGCCTTCGGGCTGTTGATGAACGACTGACAAACGAAGGAGGTGAACGTGGACTGGACGGCAAGCCTGCAAGGGCTGGCAGGTGGAATATTGATCGGCCTCTCGGCCGTATGGCTGATGGCAACGCTGGGCCGCATCGCCGGCATCAGCGGCATCGTCGGTAGCCTGGTGACGGCCCTGCCGAAGGGAGACAGCGCCTGGCGCGTGGCCTTCGTGCTGGGCCTGATCAGCGGCCCACTGCTGCTCATGCTGCTGGGCGGTGGGCTGGGCAACGTGGCCGGCGCTCCCGGAGAGGTGGTCGGACCACCCGCCGGCGGGGTGGGACTGATGCTGGTGGCGGGGCTGCTGGTGGGCGTGGGCACCGGTCTCGGCAGCGGCTGCACCAGCGGTCACGGCGTATGCGGGCTGGCCCGGCTGTCGCCGCGCTCGATGGTCGCTACCCTGACCTTCCTGCTCTGCGCCATCGTCACCGTCTATGTGGTGCGTCACGTGATCGGAGGGGCGGCATGAAGACCTTCATGGGCTATATCGCCGGGCTGCTGTTCGGCCTGGGGCTGGCGCTTGCCGGCATGACCGACCCCGCCCGCGTGCTCGGGTTTCTGGATATCTTCGGTGCCTGGGACCCGACGCTGATGTTCGTGCTGGGCGGCGCCGTGGTGACGACCTTCATCGGCTACCGGCTGGTATTCCGGCGGGAGCGGCCGATGCTCGGCGAGACCTTCCAGTTGCCCACCCGCCGGGATCTGGATGCGCGATTGATCGGCGGCGCCGCCCTGTTCGGCATCGGCTGGGGGCTCTCCGGTTACTGTCCCGGACCGGCAATCGCCTCCATTGCCGGGCTAACGGCACCGCTGTTCGCCATGCTCGTGGCCATGGTGGCGGGCTGGTTCCTGGCCAGGGCGATGCCCGCCCGGGGTTGACCGACGGTGCGGCCCCACGCCTGGTCGGCGAGGGACCGCACGCTCGTCGAAGCGACTCAGGGGGCCTCGCCGCCCATCATCTCGTGCAGCCTCGTCGCGTCCGGCATGCCGTCCACCCGCTGCAGCCGGCCGTCATGACGATAGACCGTGGTCGGGGTGGCGTAGAGGCCGAGCTCGTCGAAGAGCTGGTTGTTGCGGTATACCTGATCCTCGATGTGGCGGGGCTGGGCCGAGGGGGCCACGCTGTCGCCACCGCTGTGATCGTGCAGGGCGGCTTCGGGATCCTCGGCACCCAGCAGAGCGGAGGCCTTGGCTGGGCTGTCCGGCTGCAGGATGCCTACCATGATGTGGCGCAGTTGCACCTCGCCGGCTTCGATCCAGGGGCGTGCCTGCTCCCAGAACTGGCGGCAATAGGGGCAGTTGGGGTCGGTGAAGGTGTACAGCACGCGGGGAGCGTCGGCCTGGCCGTCCTGAATCCAGTGGCTCTGTTCCAGCTGCTGCCAGACCTGCTCCTCCTGAGGGGCTCTCACCAGCTCGTCCAGCGGCACCTCGGAGAGGTCGTTGCCCTCGGCATCGATCATGGTGCCGACGATGGCATGTTGGCCGTCGGCCGTGACGTAGACGGTCATCTCGCGACCCTGATGGCTAGCGGCGTAACCGACCAGCCCGCCGGGCGCCTCGAATTCGCCGTGAATCTCGAGTCCTTCCTCGACCAGGGCTTGAACCGGGCCCGGCCATTCGTCGGCCTGCGCCGCCGAAACTGCAGCGAGAGGGGCCAGGGCGGCCACGAGCAGCGTGAAGCGAAGAACCATGTGGGGTTTCCTTGATTTAAATTGCCTTCCAGGGAGAGTCATCCCAGCGATGGACTCCCCCGGCGAGCGCAGGTTCACCTTGCCGATGCAGGCCGAACGTGTCGGGTTGACGCATCCTGTCTCATGACGCTCGACATCGTAGTAAGCTTTTCGCCTGTTTCCATGGCTCATGCCAACCATACAACAAGGAGTTTCCTCATGGTGCTGGTCCGCTCACTCCTGCTCACTGCGGGTCTTTCGCTGGTGGCATCGACGGCGCTTGCCGAGCCGCTGCTCGTCGAAGAGGCTCAGGTACGCGCCGTGCCGCCTGGCTCGCAGACCTCGGCAGCCTTCATGACGCTACGCAATCCGGGAGAGCAGGACGTGACCCTGGTCGATGCAGACTCGCCCGCAGCCGAGGTCATGGAGCTGCACAACCACGAAGACGTGGAGGGCGTGATGCAGATGCGCAAGATTTCCGAACTCGTCGTGCCTGCCGGTGAGTCGGTCACGCTGGCGCCCGGTGGCCTGCACATGATGCTGATCGGGCTGACCGCTCCGCTGGAGGAGGGGCAGCCCGTCGAGATCGAGCTGCGCTTCGACACGGGCGAGTCCCAGCAGATCACGGCTCCCGTCAAGCGCATCGAGGTGAGTGCCGAGGGGCATCACGGCCATGCACAGGGCGATGCTCACGACCACGGCGACCATGGTCATGGCCATGGAGAAGGGCATCGACACTGACGCCGAATCGAGCGCCCGGCATGCCGGCTTGACCTGTGTGCTGGGCGATCAGCGGGGGAGTGGGTACAATATCGGGTCAATTGGCTCACATTTGTGATCACGCGCGACCCAGTGTCGCCCCGCTTCACGTTCGGACCGATACCATGCATTGCCCCTTCTGTGGCGCCCATGATACCCGCGTGACCGACTCCCGCCTGGTGGCGGACGGCGACCAGGTGCGCCGTCGCCGCCAGTGCACCGACTGTGGTGAGCGCTTCACCACCTATGAAACCGCTGAGCTGGTCATGCCCCGGGTGGTGAAATCCGACGGTTCCCGAGAGACCTTCGACGAGCACAAGCTGCGCGCCGGCATGCTGCGTGCGCTGGAGAAGCGTCCCGTCAGCGCCGAGGCCATCGAGGCCGCCGTCGAGCGCATTCGCCATCGGCTGAGAGCGAGCGGTGAGCGTGAGATCCAGGCTCGCAACATCGGCGAGGCCGTGATGCAGGCGCTCAAACGCCTCGACCAGGTCGCCTACATTCGTTTCGCCTCGGTCTACCGTCGCTTCCAGGATATCGACGAATTCCGGGCCGAGATCGATCGACTTGCCCAGGAGCCTGGATACCCACCGGGTACTGCCGAAGAGTAGGTTTTCCGCACGCTGCCTGCCGCCGAGCATAGCCAACCTGCCCAGTTGAACGAGGAGAGCATGGCCAAGCCGACCGATGCCGCATGGATGGCACGAGCGCTGCAACTCGCCCGCCGCGGCCGCTACACCACCCACCCCAACCCACGGGTGGGCTGCGTGCTGGTCAAGAACAGGAGGGTGGTCGGTGAGGGCTGGCACGTGCGTGCCGGAGAACCCCATGCCGAGGTGCATGCGCTGAACATGGCGCAGGCGGCCGCTCGCGGCGCCACCGCCTACGTGACCCTGGAACCCTGCTCCCATCATGGCCGCACCGGCCCCTGCGCCGTGGCGTTGATCGAAGCCGGCGTCAAACGGGTGGTGGTGGCCATGCAGGATCCCAACCCCGAAGTGGCGGGGCGGGGCATCGCCATGCTGCGCGAGGCGGGCATCGAGGTCACGGTGGGTCTGCTCGAAGCCGAAGCGCAAGCGCTCAACCCCGGCTTCATCTCGCGTATGACCCGTCGGCGCCCCTTCGTGCGCCTGAAGATGGCCATGAGCCTGGATGGCCGCACCGCCATGCAGTCGGGGGAGTCCCAGTGGATCACCGGGCCTCACGCACGAGCGGAAGTGCAGCGGCTGCGGGCCAGCGCCAGCGCGATCATGACCGGCGTCGACTCGATCATCTTCGACAACTCGCGGCTCACGGTGCGGGCGGCGCAGCTCGGCCTCGACGAGGCCGAGGTCATTGCCGAACGTCAGCCACTGCGCGTGGTGGTCGATACCCAACTGCGGCTGCCCCAGGCAGCCGCCTGCCTGCGTGAGCCGGGGCGCACCCTGGTGGCTACCGTATCGGGATATGACCCCGAGCGTCGCGCGTGGCTCGAGGCGGCTGGTGCCGAAGTGCTGGTGCTGCCGACCGGTGACGACGGTCGCGTCGATCTGACCGCATTGCTGCGCTACCTGTCCGAGCAGGAGCTGGTCAACGAGCTGCTGCTGGAAACCGGGGCCACGCTCGCCGGCGCCATGCTGGACGCCGGTCTGGTCGACGAGATGCAGCTGTTCGTCGCACCTACCCTGCTGGGCGGCGAGGCGCGCCCGCTGTTTGCCCTGCCGGGGTTGACGCGCATGGCCCAGCAGCGTCCGCTGGAGATTCTCGACATGCGCGCGGTGGGCCGCGACTGGCGGATCACTGCGCGACCGGAGCGAAGGCAGGAGTGAGGAGCAGCTTCCTGCTTATGAGCTCTGGGATAGGACGCAGGGGAGGTTTTTTTCCAGGGATGGAAAAAATAGCGTCCAGGGAAGGATTCACAGCGCCACCCCGGCGGCCTCGTCCCGGAGCTGTCCGCATGTGGGGGTGCGCCAATGTGCTCACTACTGGCGCCCGAAGCCGCGCCAATGTACTCTGACGCCCATTCAACGTGGTGCGATTTGGCGACATTGCCTTGCTGCAGTGCACTATCGCCCATGAAGTCGTTCGAACATTCGGAGATTCCAGCGTGCAATCTTCCCAAACGGGCCTGGCTCCCATCGAGGACCTGATCGAGGACATCCGTCAGGGCAAGATGGTGATTCTCATGGATGATGAGGATCGCGAGAATGAAGGCGATATCATCATGGCCGCGGAGAAGGTCGAGGCCGAGCATATCAACTTCATGGCGCGCCACGCGCGTGGCCTGATCTGCATGCCGATGACCCGCGAGCGCTGCGAACGCCTCAAGCTGCCACTGATGGTCAGCGACAACGGCTCCGGCTTCGGCACCAAGTTCACGCTCTCCATCGAGGCCGCGGAGGGCGTCACCACCGGCATCTCCGCCGCCGACCGCGCACGCACCGTGCAAGTGGCCGCCGCGCGCAATGCCCGTGCCGAGGATATCGTGCAGCCCGGCCACATCTTTCCGCTGATGGCCGAGCCCGGTGGCGTGCTGCGCCGTGCCGGCCACACCGAGGCGGCCTGCGATCTCGCCGCCCTGGCCGGCTTCGACCCCAGCGGCGTGATCTGCGAGATCATGAACGACGACGGCAGCATGGCGCGGCGCCCGGAGCTGGAGCGCTTCGCCGCTGAGCACGGCCTCAAGATGGGCACCATCGCCGATCTGATCCACTACCGCATCCACAACGAGCAGACCGTCGAGCCGGTGGAGTCCACCCTGGTCGACACGGCGGTGGGCAAGCTGACCCTGCACGTCTTCCACGACCGCATCCAGAACGCTCACCACGTGGCGCTGGTGAAGGGACATCCGACGCCGGAAACCCTGACCACGGTCCGGGTACACCTGGCCGATACCATGCGCGACCTACTGGGGCTGCAGAAGAGCGAGAGCCGCAACTGGACGACCCACAGTGCGCTGGAGGAGATCGCCCGAGTCGAGCACGGCGTGTTCGTGCTGCTCGACGATGGCCGCCCGCACCAGGACTTCCGCGATCAGTTCGAAGTCTTCCTGGAGCGTCGCCGCCTGCCGCGCACCAGCGACTCCGACGGTGCCGGCAACTACCTCACCATCGGTACCGGCTCGCAGATTCTGCGCCATCTCGGCGTGGGGCGCATGCGCTTGCTCAGCTCGCCGTGGAAGTTCTCGGCGCTCTCCGGCTTCGACCTGGAAGTGGTCGAGCTGATTGCACCGGGCGGGCAGGAAAGCGACGCCGAAGGCTGAGCGGCGCGCCAGGATCAAGGCCGGCACGGGTTGCCGGCTCGCTCGGCTTCAGCGGGATAGATACCGTTTTCAGCAGGACCATATTCATCAGGAACTAGCAATGCATACCCTGTCTCAACTGGAAGGCAACTTCGTCGACGTCGATGGGCGCTACGTGATCGTGGTGGGCCGCTTCAATCACCATGTGGTCGACAGCCTCGTCGAGGGCGCCGTGGACAGCCTGGTGCGCCATGGCGTGGACGCCGAGAACATCGACATCGTCCACGTGCCCGGTGCCTGGGAACTGCCGCTGGCAGTCAAGCGAGCCCTGCAGGTGGCGCGCCCCGACGCGGTGATCGCCCTGGGGGCGGTGATCCGCGGCGGCACGCCCCACTTCGAATACGTGGCGGGCGGCTGCAATGCGGCGCTGGGTAACCTGCAGCTCGAATTCGACACCCCCATCGCCAACGGTGTGCTGACGGTCAACTCCATCGAGCAGGCCATCGAGCGCTCCGGCACCAAGGCCGGCAACAAGGGCGCCGAAGCGGCCATGGCCGCCATGGAAATGGTTTCCCTGCTGCGCGGCTTCGGCGACCAGAACGGAGACGCTTCATGAGTGCATCGCGCCCGCAACGCCCCCCGTCCGCGGGACAGCAAGCGCGGCGAGCAGCCCGTGAACTGGCGGTTCAGGGGCTCTATCAGTGGCACATGACAGGCAAGTCGACCACTGCCATCGAGGCGGAGTTTCGCAGCCAGCAGCCCGACGACGATCTCGAGGATCACGAGAACTGGGCCAAGGTGATGCAGATCGCCGATCTGGCCCTGTTCCATGAGTTGCTGCACAACGTGGTGCGCTTCCGCGAGGAGCTGGATGCCGCCATCTCGCCGTTGCTCGACCGCCGCCTGGTGGAGCTCGACCCCATCGAACTGGCCATTCTGCGCCTGGGTGCCTATGAGCTGAGTCGCCGGCTTGACGTGCCTTACCGCGTGGCGATCAACGAGGGCGTCGAGCTCGCCAAGTCCTTTGGCGCCACCGATGGCCACAAATACGTCAATGGCATCCTCGACAAGCTGGCCGCCCGGTTGCGTAGCGCCGAGGTCAGGGCACGTCGCGGCTGAAGGTGCCCCGGTGGCCAGTGAATTCGAACTGATCGCCCGCCATCTCACTCCCGCTGCACCCGGCCCCGACGCCGGCGTGCCGCTGGGCGTGGGCGACGATTGCGCGCTGCTCGCCCCGCGTCCGGGGCGGCAACTGGCGGTCAGCGTCGACACCTCGGTAGTCAACGTGCACTTTCCCGCCGATGCCCCGGCCGAGGCGATCGGCTATCGGGCTTTGGCGGTGAGTCTCAGCGATCTGGCGGCGATGGGCGCGGAACCGCGCTGGTGCCTCATGGCGCTGGCGCTGGAGCACAACGACGAAACCTGGCTGGCGCAGTTTGCTCGAGGGTTTCATGCGCTGTGCGAGACCAGCAATACCGCCCTGGTGGGCGGCGACGTGACGCGGGGGCAACTGGCCATCGGCGTGACGGTGATGGGCGAAGTGCCGGCGGGCGAGGCGTTGACTCGCGGCGGTGCGCGTCCCGGCGACACCCTGGCCGTGACCGGTGCCCTGGGCGGTGGGGCAGGGGGGCTGGCGCTGTGGCAACGCGGCGAGCGCGATCTCGGCCACCCGCTGCTGACCCGCTATCTCAAGCCGACTCCGCGGCTCGCGGCCGGTGTGGCGCTGCGTGGCCTGGTGCATGCCGCCATCGACGTATCCGACGGCCTGCTGGCCGACCTCGAGCATGTGCTGGCAGCCTCCGGCGTCGGGGCGCAGTTGGAGCCCGAGGCACTGCCCTTGGCGACAGGTTTGAGTGAGGCCCTGGGGATGGCGGCCGCCTATCGCGCCGCGCTGTGTGGCGGCGACGACTACGAGCTGCTGGTCAGCCTGCCGGGTGAGAGGCTCGACGAGGCACGCCGGCGGCTGGCGGCGCAGGGGCTGGCACTGACCCCGATCGGCAGCGTCAGCGCCGAGCCGGGTGTGAGGGGCGTCGACCTCGGCGGGGCCCATGGCTGGCAGCACTTCCCGGGAGGCGCGCCATGAACCGCTGCCCACCGAGCGTCTGGCGGCGCCCCGTCCACTTCTTCGCCTTCGGCCTGGGCAGCGGCGGGGTGCCCTGGGCGCCGGGCACCTTCGGTACGCTGGCGGCGATTCCCTTCTACTGGCTGCTCTCCGAGCTGCCGCTGGGCTGGTACCTGACCCTGGTGGCGGTCGCCTTCGTGGTGGGCGTCTGGTTGTGCGACAAGACCTCGCGCGACCTCGGCGTGCACGATCATTCCGGTATCGTGTGGGACGAATTCGTCGGCTACTGGATCACCATGGCAGCAGTGCCGTTCTCCTGGGAAGCGGCGCTGTGGGGGTTCGTGCTGTTTCGTATCTTCGACGTCTTCAAACCTTGGCCGATCCGCTGGGCCGACAGGCGCGTGGCGGGCGGGTTCGGCATCATGATCGATGACGTTCTTGCCGGTATCTACGCCTGGAGTACCATGCACCTGTGGCTCTGGTTGCACTAGCTTACATTCCGTGTACGGTTAACCGGTCTGGCGCATGTATCACCACAGGGAGGCGAAGCTATGCGCAAGGAACGTCTCATCGTCCCATTGCTGGTCGTGCTGCTGCTCGCCTGGTTGAGTGCGCAGGCGGTATCGAGCTGGCTGTTCGAACGTGAGATGGCGCGCACCCTCGCCGATCTGGAGGCGCGGGGGGAGATCGACATCGAACGGGTCGAGGTGGAGCAGGGCTGGTGGTCCTCTTCCGGACGCATCTATGTGGCGCCGCTGTTCGGCCATCTGTGGCAGCTGGAGCTGACCTATCGTGCCCGCCATGGTGTGCTCAGCACTCACCTGGATGGCGAGGCGATGCTGCGCCACGGCCCCAATGCCGTGCATCTCTTCGGCGACTCCCTGGCCACTTCTCCTCCCCTCTGGGAGGCCAGCTATCACTCCCTGACCGGCACCCTGGAAGGCGGGCTGCAGCTGGCGCCGCTGCGCATCACCCAGCAGGAGCGCGAGCTCGTCTTCGGCGGCGGCAGGCTGCGCTTCAGCGGCGAGCAGGGCAACTGGCGCATGCGTGCCCATCTCGACTCCTGGTCGCTCAGTGACGGCGCGGCTCGCCTGGAGGTGGGACCGGCCATCATCAACAGCCAGTACGCCTATACCGAAGACGCGCACTCCTTCACCCAGGAAGACCGACTGCAGATCGAGTCGCTCGTCTGGCATCAGCCTCAGCTCAGGCTCGATGCGAACGGTATCCGTCTGTCGAACCGCACCTCGCTGGACGAGCAGGAGCTGAGGATGCAGCTGGCGCTGGACCTGGGCGAGATCCATACCGCGGAGCAGGTGCTGTTGACCGGTCAGGTGGACGTGGAGCTTTCGCGCTTCAACGCCGATGCGATTCGCAGCAGCATGCTGCGTTTGCGCAAACTGGCTGCCAGTGGGCACCATGGCATGAAGCAAAAAGCGCTGCTGAGTGAGCTCGAGCCCTATCTGCTGGCGGTATTGCAGGACTCGCCGCGTCTCGACCTGCAGCGCCTGGAGCTGGACAGTCCGATGCTGGGGCTGTCGGCCCGGGTCGACGGCTCGCTGTTCTTCGACGGTCGCCGGCTCGAAGAGCTGAGCCTGCTCGGCCTCGACGAGCCCACCGTCAAGGCGCGCTGGCGCCGGCGCCTCGATGGCGACTTCACCTGGTACGAGCTGCCTACCGTGGTGGCGCTGTGGCTCGGGTTGCCGCTGGATACGCGCACGCTGGAGATCGACATCGGCCGTGGTCAGGTGCGTGTCAACAGTCGTCCGTTGCCACCTTTATGGCGTTAACCGCCGTCCCGATCGCTCGCTCGACTTGAAGTTCGACTATGCTGCCCGCATTCCACAGGGCAGTGAACAATCCGGCTTCAACAGCTTCAGGATGAGATCTTCATGAGCGAACACGATCAGGACGAGCACAGCTGGCAGGCGCGAAGGGAATCCGACGAGGCGCTGGGGTCCGACGGTGAAATGGACGAGGTCGCCAACCACGCCGTGGTGCCGGCGAGCGACTACCTGCCCGAGCGTATCTATCTGCTGCCGATCCACAACCGCCCGTTCTTTCCGGCCCAGGTCCAGCCGCTGGTGATCAACCGCGAACGCTGGGAAGAGACCATGCGCCGGGTCGGCAACACGCCCCACCACACCTTGGGCGTTGCCTTCGTCGGCGACACCTCGGTCGACGAGCTCGGCCACGATCATTTCCCCGAGATCGGCACCGCCGTCAAGGTGCACAAGATGCACGGCGAGGAGGGGCAGCTGCAGTTCATCGCCCAGGGCCTGCGCCGCTTCCGTATCCAGCGCTGGCTGTCGAAGAAGCCGCCCTATCTGGTAGAGGTCAGCTATCCGCGAGAGCCGGTCAAGGCCGACGAGGACGAGACCCGCGCCTATGCCATGGCGATCATCAACGGCATCAAGGAACTGCTGCCGATCAACCCGCTCTACGGTGAGGAGCTCAAGCACTATCTCAACCGCTTCAGCCCCCATGAGCCGGGACCGCTGACCGACTTCGCCGCCGCCATCACCTCGGCCAAGGGGCGTGAGCTGCAGACCGTGCTGGAGACACTGCCGGTGCAGGCGCGCATGGAGAAGGTGCTGCCGCTGCTGCGCAAGGAGATCGACGTCGCCCAACTGCAGACCGAGATCAGCGAGCAGGTCAACGCCCAGATGCAGGAGCGTCAGCGCGAGTTCTTTCTGCGCGAGCAGCTCAAGGTGATCCAGCGCGAGCTGGGCATCTCCAAGGACGACCGCGAGAACGACGTCGACACCTTCCGCGACCGTCTCGAGGGCCTCGTCGTGCCGCCCAAGGTGCTGACCCGCATCGAAGAGGAGCTCGACAAGCTCTCGGTGCTGGAGACCGGCTCGCCGGAGTACGGTACCACGCGCAACTACCTCGACTGGCTCACCTCGATGCCGTGGGGCGTGCGCAGCCAGGATCAGCTCGACCTGACCCATGCCCGGACGGTACTCGACCGCGACCACGACGGCCTCAAGGACGTCAAGGAGCGGATCATCGAGTTTCTCGCCGAGGGCACCTTCAAGGGCGACGTGGGTGGCTCCATCCTGCTGCTGGTCGGCCCGCCCGGGGTGGGCAAGACCTCCGTGGGCCGCTCCATCGCCGAGGCGCTGGGCCGGGAGTTCTATCGCTTCTCGGTGGGCGGCATGCGCGACGAGGCCGAGATCAAGGGCCACCGGCGCACCTACATCGGTGCCATGCCCGGAAAGCTGGTGCAGGCGCTCAAGGAGGTCGAGGTCGAGAACCCGGTGATCATGCTCGACGAGATCGACAAGCTGGGCAAGTCGTTCCAGGGCGACCCGGCCTCGGCTCTGCTCGAGGTGCTCGATCCCGAGCAGAACGTCGACTTCCTCGATCATTATCTCGACGTGCGCCTGGATCTCTCCAAGGTGCTGTTCGTGTGTACCGCCAACACCCTCGATTCGATCCCGGGGCCGCTGCTCGACCGCATGGAGCAGATCCGTCTCTCGGGCTACATCGCCGAAGAGAAGGTGGCCATCGCCAAGCATCACCTGTGGCCGAAGCTGCTGGCGCGCGACAATATTCCCCGCAAGCGCATCAATCTCACGGATGCGGCCCTGCGCCAGGTGATCGAGGGCTACGCCCGCGAGGCCGGCGTGCGTCAGCTCGAGAAGCAGCTGCACAGCATCGTGCGCAAGTCGGCGGTCAAGCTGCTGGAGGGCGATCAGGCCTCGGTGCGCATCTCGGTCAAGAACCTCGAGGAGTTTCTCGGTGCTCCGCTGTTCCGTCAGGAGCAGGTGCTCAAGGGAGAGGGGGTGGTCACCGGACTGGCCTGGACCTCGATGGGCGGCGCCACGCTGCCGGTGGAAGCCGGCAAGGTGCACTCGCTGACCCGCGGCTTCAAGCTCACCGGCAAGCTCGGCGAGGTGATGCAGGAATCGGCCAACATCGCCTACAGCTACACTCTGGGCCATCTCGCCGAGTACGGCGTCGATCCCGACTTCTTCGATTCGGCCTTCGTGCATCTGCACGTGCCGGAAGGCGCCACACCCAAGGATGGCCCCTCGGCCGGGGTGACCATGACCACGGCGCTGCTGTCGCTGGCGCGGCATCAGGCCATTGGCCGGCCGTTGGCGATGACCGGCGAGCTGACCCTCACCGGCCAGGTGCTGCCGGTCGGCGGCATTCGCGAGAAAATCATCGCCGCGCGGCGCAGCAAGATCTTCGAGGTGATCCTGCCGGAGGCCAACCGCCGCGACTACGACGAACTGCCCGACTTCCTCAAAGAGGGCATGACGGTGCACTTCGCCAAGCGCTACAAGGACGTGGCCAGGGTCGCTTTCGGTATCTGACGTCGTAGCGTCGGCGCTCTCTACATGGCAGCGTTGGCGCCACCATCCACGACAAGGGTCTCGCCGTTGACGAAGGTGTTCTCGGCCGAGGCCAGGAAGGCCACGGCCGCGGCCACTTCCTCGGCGGTGGCCACCCGGCCGAGCGGGGTGGCCGCCTGCCAGCGCCGGCGTGACTCGGACTCGGCGTCCTGCATGCCGGCGCTCACCGGGCCGGGTGCCACGGCGTTGACCAGGATGCCGTGGGGGCCGAGTTCTACCGCCAGCGCCCGGGCGAGGGCCAGCATGGCGCCCTTGCACATGGCGTAGGCCGAGCGCTCGGCGGTGGTGCGCAAGCCATGGGCCGAGGCGAGGATGACCAGGTGTCCGCCGTTACCCACCATCATCAACCTGGCGGCGGCCTGCAGCGCCAGATAGGCGCCGCCGACGTTGACCTGCAGCATCTCCCCGAGCTCTTCCCTCGGCACCTCGATGAAGCGCCCGCGGCGAATTACCCCGGCAGCATTGATACAGGCATCGAGACCCGTGCCATGGGCCGCGATACGGGAGAAAGCCGCCTCGATGCTGGCCGGTTCGGCCAGGTCGCAGGCAAGAAAGGCAGATTGATTCGGCCATTCATCGAGCAGAGCGCTGGCTCGCGCTTCCGTGCTGGCGTGATCTAGCAGATAGACGAAATTGCCCGCCTCCAGCATCTTGCCCACGACGGCGCTGCCGATTCCCCCGGTGGCGCCCAGTACGGCCGTGATTCGCATGTCATGTCCTAGGTATTCTTCGCTGGAAAAAATCGGCATTATAGACGTTTGCACGACATTTCTTTATAACGAATCGACCACTACAACAAAACACACGAGCCATCGCGCCGCGATGCTGGACGCCATAAGGGAGAGACCGATGTCAAACCGCAAGCTCACCTTCCCCCGCACCCTGCTGGCCACGGCCACGGCCGTACTGCTGGGTGCCACTGCGCTTTCCGCCCAGGCCGAAACCCGGGTCACCTACAAGTCCGCCTCGGCGGGCACCGCTTACTATCAGATGGGGGTCGAGCTCTCCGAAGCGATACGTCGCGGTACCGGGGGCGAAGTCGTGCTGACCCTGGAGGAGAGCCAGGGCTCGGTGCAGAACGTCATGGAAGTGATGGCGCGCCAGGGCAACTACGTGTTCACCACGCCGCCCGGCCTGGTCGATCAGGCCATGGCCGGCGAGGGACCGTTCGCCGAACGTCAGAGCCCGCGCTTCCAGGAGATTCGCGGTCTGTTCCCGATCCCCTCCATCACCATGCATTTCGTGGCGGCAGGCGATGAGGGCGTGATCGGCCTCGAGGATCTCGAAGGCAAGCATGTCCTGATCGGCCGCGGCACCTTCGGCGCGCGCGAGGCGGAGCGCTACCTGGAACTGTTCGGCATGCTGGACAAGGTGCGTGTGGCCAACGCCGAGATCGGTAGCGGTCCCGACGCGCTGAAGAACGGTCAGATCGATGCCTTCGTCACGGCCAGCTCCTTTCCCACGCCCAATGTGATCGAAACCGCCGCCAGCATGCCGATCAGCCTGGTCAGCCTCACCGACGAACAGATCGAGCAGACCGGCGCGGCGCGCCAGACCATCCCGGCCGGCACCTATTCCGGCATCGATCAGGACGTGGAAACCACTTCGCTGCCGGTGATCGCCTACACCACTACCGGCATGGACGAGGAGACCGCCTACACCCTGACCAAGACCTTCTGGGAGCGTCGCGATGCCATGGCCGACGAGACCGCTTGGTGGGGCAGCATCACCCACGACATGATCGGCAACATTGCCGGCACCCTGCATCCCGGTGCCGTGCGCTACTATGACGAAGCCGGCATCGAGATTCCCGACGAGCTGCGTTAACCACGGCTGACGGCGAGGGCAGGGAGGCCCCCGCTGCGGTTGCAAGGCATCCCCATTTTCATGCTATCGACACTCGCTTCTTCAACGACGGCCGGCGCCGAGGGCGTACCTCGCCTGCACCCCGCCTGGGTGGTGCTCGGCGCCGTCACGGTCTGCTTTCATCTCGGGCTGATCTTCTACGGCCTGACGCCGGCCCTGGTCAGCCGGCCCATTCACCTGGCGCTGGCGCTGCCGTGGATACTCATCCTGGCCGCCCGCACCCCCTTCGAGCGCTGGAGCGGCTGGCTGCTGACGGTGCTCGGTATCGCCGCCTGCGGCTACATCGCCTTCAACGAGGAGGCGCTGGCCAATCAGTACGGCTTCATCGACAACAATTTTCAGATGGCGCTGGGGGTCTTCCTGATCGTGCTGACCCTGGAGACCGCGCGGCGTGCCATCGGCTGGCCGCTGCCGCTGGTGGCGGTGGCGGCGCTGGCCTACGCGGTGTTCGGTGAGCACATCCCCGGCCAATTCGGTCATCCGGGGCTGCCGATGCAGAGCTTCGTTGGCACCCTGACCATCGCCGAGAGTGGCCTGTGGGGCTCGCTCACCGGGGTCAGCGTCGGCGTGGTGGCGATCTTCGTCATCTTCGGTGCGGTGCTCAACGCCGGCGAGGCAGGGCGCGGCTTCATGAACATGGCCAGCGCCTTCGCCGGACGCCTGACCGGCGGCGCGGCCAAGGTCTCGGTGATCTCCTCGGCGCTGATGGGCTCCATCTCCGGCTCCGCCTCGGCCAACGTGGCTTCCACCGGCGCCATCACCATTCCCTCTATGGTGCGCCTGGGCTATCCGCGTACCCTTGCCGGCGGCGTCGAGGCGGTGGCCTCCTCGGGCGGACAGATCATGCCGCCGCTGATGGGGGCGGGCGCCTTCGTCATGGTGGAGCTCACCGGCACACCCTACACCCAGATCATGGCGGCGGCGCTGCTGCCGGCGATCCTCTACTTCGCTACCGTGTGGATGGGCATCAACGCCTACGCCACCCGTCACGACCTGCGCCCCATGGCAGCGGAGGACCGCGCCAGCGGCAAGGAGGTGGCGATCACCTCGCTGTTCTTCGCCGTACCCTTCGTGCTGCTGCTCGAGCGCATCTTCCTCGGTGGCTATACCCCCCAATACGCCGCCAGCATCGCCATCTTCGCCGGCATGCTGCTGCTGTTCTTCGACGTGACGCTCACCTTCTCCCTGCGCGGCTTCGCCTCGCGAATGGCCGAGGCGATGGTCACTGCAGGACGTCAGGTGGCGGTGATCGGCGCCATCATCATCTGCGCTTCGCTGGTGATCGGGGTGCTCTCGCTGACGGGGCTAGGGGTCAAGATCACCTCCGGGATACTGTCGCTCTCCAACGAGATGCTGTGGCCGGCGCTGTTGCTCACGGCCCTGGCCTGCCTGGTGCTGGGCATGGAGGTGCCGACCACGGCGGCCTACGTGATCTGCGTCTCGGTGGCGGGGCCCGCACTCACCGCGCTGGGCCTCGAGCCGCTGCTGGCGCACCTGTTCGTGTTCTGGTTCGCGCTGCTCTCGACCATCACGCCGCCGGTCTGCGGCGGGGTGTTCATCGCCGCCGGCATGGTCGGGGAGAACTGGCTCAAGGTGGCGCTGAAGGCCATGGCGCTGGGCATCGGGCTCTACATCATCCCGCTGGCCATGGTCGCCAATCCCGACGTGATTCGTCTGGCCTTCGACCCGTTCGGCGCCATCTTCGATGCGGTGAAGATCGCGCTGGGCCTGATGGCGATTTCCTACGGCGTGATCGCACGGCGTGCGGCCTGGCTGCGGGTGGTGCTGGTGATTGTCGGGGCGCTGGTGATCTTCGCCTTTTGAGATGGGTTCCTGGAGGAAAACAAGATGATCGTTGCCACGCTGGGGCCCGAGGGAAACAACCATGTACTGGTGCTGGGCCGCTACCTCGAGGCTCGCGGTCTGGCCGAGGCCGAGGTGAGGTTTTACGACGACTTCCCGACGGCCTTCGCGGCGCTGGTGGCGGGCGAGGTGGACCGGGTGCTTCAGTGCACGGCCCACTTCAGCCACGCCGACTGTGTAGGGCGATACATGCACCGCGCCTTTCCGGTGGATGTCTTCGTCGCCGGCAGCCACCCGCTGGTGCTGCTGGCGCAACGCGACCTCGCCACGCCGCGCCAGGTGGCGCGTCAGCCGGCCACCCGCTACTACACCGATCTCTCGGGCTTCGCTGAGGAAATCGACGCGCCCACCACCGTGGCGGTGGCCGAGGGGCTGCTGGAAGGGCGCTTCGAGGCGGGTATCTGCGCCCGTCAGACCCTGGAAGCCCACCCGGACAAGTTGCGCCTGGTCGAGGAGCTGGGCCCGGCGCTGGACGTCTGGGTGCTCTACGGCACCGAGCCGCTTTCGGACGCTCATCCCCTCGTGGTCTAGCCGCCCCGGCTCGTGCATGACAGAATCGGGGCAGACTCGATACCTAGACCGTCGCCGCCCGCTGGTGGCAGAGACGGCATGAACCATATGGCGCAATGCGCACGAAGAGGACACCATGCCCCAATATCGCTCCCGTACCACCACCGCCGGCCGCAACATGGCCGGCGCCCGCGCCCTGTGGCGCGCCACCGGCATGAAGGACGAGGACTTCCACAAGCCGATCATCGCCGTGGCCAACTCCTTTACCCAGTTCGTGCCCGGGCACGTGCACCTCAAGGACATGGGCCAACTGGTGGCGCGGGAGATCGAGAAGGCCGGTGGGGTGGCCAAGGAGTTCAACACCATCGCCGTGGACGATGGCATCGCCATGGGCCACGACGGCATGCTTTATTCGCTGCCGAGCCGCGACATCATCGCCGACAGCGTCGAGTACATGGTCAACGCCCACTGCGCCGACGCCCTGGTGTGCATCTCCAACTGCGACAAGATCACTCCCGGCATGCTGATGGCCGCCATGCGCCTCAACATCCCGGTGATCTTCGTCTCCGGCGGCCCCATGGAGGCCGGCAAGACCAAGCTGCTCGATCACGGTCTCGATCTGGTCGACGCCATGGTCATGGCCGCCGACGACTCGGTGGATGACGAGACTCTGGCCGAGGTGGAGCGCAGCGCCTGCCCCACCTGCGGCAGCTGCTCCGGCATGTTCACCGCCAACTCGATGAACTGTCTGACCGAGGCGCTGGGCCTGGCGCTGCCGGGCAACGGCACGGTGCTGGCCACCCATGCCGACCGCCGCCGCCTGTTCGAGACCGCCGGCCACCGCATCGTCGAGCTGGCCAAGCGCTACTACGAGGGCGATGAGGCGCACTTGCTGCCGCGCGCCATCGGCTCCAAGGCGGCGTTCAAGAACGCCATGACTCTGGACATCGCCATGGGCGGTTCCACCAACACCATCCTGCACCTGCTGGCCGCCGCCCAGGAGGCCGAAATCGACTTCACCATGGCCGACATCGACCGGCTGTCGCGTGAGGTGCCGCAGCTGTGCAAGGTGGCACCCAACACCCAGAAGTACCACATCGAGGACGTGCATCGCGCCGGCGGCATCATGGCGATCCTCGGCGAGCTGGATCGTGCCGGGGTGCTCGATACCCGCGTGCCCACCGTCTACGGCGACAGCCTCAAGGAAGCGCTGGACGAGTGGGACATCATGCGCAATCCGTCGCCCGAAGTGGTGGAGTTCTTCAAGGCCGGCCCCGGCGGCGTGCCGACCCAGGTGGCTTTCTCACAGAGCGCGCGCTGGCCGACCCTCGACGGCGACCGGGCCAACGGCTGTATCCGCGACCTCGAACACGCCTTCTCCAGGGAGGGTGGCCTTGCGGTGCTCTACGGCAACATCGCCGTGGACGGCTGCGTGGTGAAGACCGCGGGCGTCGACGACTCCATTCTGGTGTTCGAAGGGCCGGCCCACGTGGTCGAGTCCCAGGACCAGGCGGTGGAGCACATCCTGGCCGGCCAGGTGAAGGAGGGCGAGGTCGTCGTCATCCGCTACGAAGGACCGAAAGGCGGCCCTGGCATGCAGGAGATGCTCTATCCCACCTCGTATCTCAAGTCGAAGGGGCTGGGCAAGGCCTGCGCACTGCTCACCGACGGTCGCTTCTCCGGCGGTACCTCGGGTCTCTCCATCGGTCACGTCTCCCCCGAGGCGGCCGCCGGCGGCGCCATCGGCCTGGTGCGCAGCGGCGACATCATCCGCATCGACATTCCTAACCGTCGCATCGACGTGAAGCTCTCCGACAGCGAGCTGGCGGCGCGGCGCGAGGCGGAAGAGGCGCGCGGCAGTCAGGCCTGGAAGCCCAGCATCCAGCGCGTGCGCAAGGTCTCGGCCGCGCTCAAGGCCTATGCGCTGCTGGCCACCTCCGCCGACAAGGGGGCGGTGCGCGACCTCAGCAAGCTCGACTGACGTATGCGACGAACCGGGCCCAGGCCCGGTTCGTCGACCTGGGCTCTCCTCAGCAAGAAGGAACGACGAGATGCGCAAGCAGACCTTCGGTGTCGGCCTGATCGGCTTCGGCACCGCCGGCCGCTTCTTTCATGCCCCGCTGATCCAGGCCACGCCGGGCCTCGAACTGCTGGCCGTGGTCAGCAGTGCGCCCGAGCGAGTGCATGCCGTACTGCCCGACGTCGAGGTGCTGCCCAAGGCGGCGGCGTTGCTGAGCCGGCCGGACATCGACCTGGTGGTGGTGGCCAGCCCCAACGATACCCACTATGCGTTGGGCAAGGCGGCGCTCGCCGCCGGCAAGCACCTGGTGGTCGACAAGCCGTTCACGGTGTCGCTCTCCGAGGCGCGGCTGCTCAAGGCCGAGGCCGACAAGGCCGAGCGGCTGGTCAGCGTGTTCCACAACCGCCGCTGGGACAGCGACTTCCGCACGTTGCAGGCGCTGGTGAAGGAGGAGGGCGTCGGCCGGCCGGTGTCGCTGGAGCTGCGCTTCGACCGCTTTCGCCCGCAAGTCGCCGAGCGCTGGCGCGAGCAGCACAAGCCCGGCAGCGGTATCTGGTACGACCTCGGCTCGCACCTGCTCGATCAGGTCCGCACGCTGTTCGGCATGCCGCGGGCGATACTGCTCGACCTGATGGCGGCCCGCGACGGCGCCGAGGTGGATGACGACTTCCACGCCCTGCTCGATTATGACGGGCTCAGGGTCACCCTGCGCGCCAGCTCGCTGGTGGCGGAGCCGACGCCTCAGCTGGCGCTGCACGGCACCCGCGGCAGCTTCGTCAAGTATGGCCGCGACCCGCAGGAGAACTGGCTGCGCGAGGGGCGTACGCCGGCCCGCGACTGGGGCATCGATCCGCGTCCGGGCCAACTGACCTTGGTCGACGAAAGCGGCGAGGGGGGCATGGTGCGTCACGAGCACGGCGGCCTGCCGGGAGATTATCTGGCCTACTACACCGGCATCGTCGAAGCGCTGGAAAGCGGTGGCCCGCCGCCGGTCAGCGTGGAGGAGGGGATCGAGGTCATGACCCTGCTGGAGGCCGGACTCGACAGCTACCGTCAGAGTCGCTGGATACGCTTCAAGGAGAACGGCGCCACGCTACCTCATCTGCATCGGCACGGCTGAGCGCGACAGCAGGTGCTACCAGCCCAGGCGTGGTTCGTCGTAACGGCGCTGGCGCAGGGTGTCCCGGGCGATGAACAGCGCGGCGATGGCCCTGGCCTCGTGGAAGTCGTCGCGCATCAACAGGGCCGGCAGCTCCTCCAGCGCATGGGTTTCGACCACCAGTGGCTCCGGCTCGTCGCCCGGCAGGCGTTTGGGATAGAGTTCGGTGGCCAGCAGTACCTGCATGCGGTGGCGCATGTAGTTGGGGGCCAGCGACAGTTCCACCAGCGGTTCGATGCGCCGGGCGCCGAAACCGCACTCTTCCATCAGTTCGCGATTGGCCGCGGTGACGATGTCCTCGCCCGGGTCGACCAGCCCCTTGGGCAGGGTCAGCACGTAGTCCTCGAAGCCCGCGGCATACTCGCGAATCAGCAGCACGTGGTCGGGGTCGGGCATGGCGATAATCATCACCGCGCCCTGGTCGCTGCCGGTCAGGCGCTCGAAGGTGCGCTCGGCGCCGTTGGCGAAGCGCAGCTCCAGCGACTCGATGTGGAACAGGCGGCTGCGTGCCACCGACTGGCGGGAGAGTACCTGGGGTTTTTGCAGGGGCAGCTTGTCTGACATGAAGACTCCGTTTCGTGCAGGTGGCCGTCGGCATGGCATCCTGCCGGGAATGCGCTGCCATTGTCCTTTGGGTACAATACCACGCCTTCCACCGCTCAGATGCTACCGGGAGTCGCCATGATCGACTGGCGCGCCATCGATACCGTTCTGCTGGACATGGACGGCACACTGCTCGACCTTCACTTCGACAGTCACTTCTGGCTGGAGCATCTACCCCGCCGCTACGTCGAGCTGCATCGCCTCGACGAGGCCACGCAGGAGCAGCTACGCTCGCGGATCATTCGCGAGAAGGGTACCTTGAACTGGTACAGCCTGGCCTACTGGAGCCGGGAGCTGGGTGTGGACATCGTCGCGCTCAAGCGCGAGATACAGCACCTGATCGGCCTGCGCGGCGACGCACTGGACTTCCTCAAGTGGCTCAAGCAGGCCCACCCCAGGGTGGTGCTGGCCACCAACGCCGATCGCGAGAGCCTCGAACTCAAGCTGCCTCTCACCGGCCTCGAGGAGTATCTGGACGCCATCGTCTCTTCGGCGGATCTCGGCGTGCCCAAGGAGGCCCAGGAGTTCTGGTTCGCGCTGCAGGACGTCGAGCCCTTCGACCCGGCCCGCACGCTGTTCATCGACGACAACCCCGAGGTGCTGGAAAGCGCCCGCGAGTTTGGCATCCGCCATCTGCTGGGTATCAAGCAGCCCGACAGCACGCAGCCGGAAAAGGAGCTGAAGGAGTTCATCGCCCTGGACCGCTTCGCCACGATCCTGCCCGAAGCGCTACCCTCCGAGGTACGTGGCGACAAGATACGTGGCGACAAGGTACGTGGTGACAAGGTACGTGGTGACAAGGACAAGCCTGGCGAGACAGGAGGCGTCGGTGGATAACGTAAGACTCGACAAGTGGCTGTGGGCCGCCCGCTTCTTCAAGACCCGTGCCCTGGCCAAGAAGGCTATCGAGGGCGGCAAGGTGCATTACAATGGCGGCCGCGCCAAGACCAGCAAGAACGTGGAGGTGGGGGCGCTGATTCGCGTACCCCAGGGCTGGGACATCTGGGAGGTGGAAGTCCTGGCGCTCTCCGACCAGCGCCGCGGTGCCCCCGAGGCCCGCGAGCTCTACCGCGAGACCGACGAGAGCGCCGAGCGCCGGGCGCGCGAAGCCGAAGGGCGGCGTCTGACCAATCAGGCCATGCAGCATCCGCTCAAACGACCCGACAAGAAACAGCGTCGGGACATCCAGCGCTTCCAGCGCCAGCATGACGAATGATTTTTCCGGAACCGATGATGACCGATCAGATCCAGCGCTTTCTTTTCGAACGCACCAACGTCCGTGGCGAGATCGTCACGCTGGAGCGGGCCTATGGCGAAGTACTCGAGCGGCACGGCTATCCACCGGCTGTCAACCGCCTGCTGGGGGAGCTGCTGGCGGCGGTGGCGCTGCTCACCGACACCGTCAAGCTCGACGGGATTCTCAGTATCGAGGTGCGCGGGCAGGGGGCGCTGTCGCTGCTGATGGCGGAGTCCAATCCCGGTGGCGAGCTGCGTGCCATTGCCCGGCTGGCCGAGGATACCAGCCTGCCGGAGGGCGAGGCGGCCTTTCGCGAGCTGGTGGGGGAAGGCCACATCGTCATCACTCTCGACCCCCGCGAGGGCAATCGCTACCAGGGTATCGTGGCGCTCGACCACGACAGTCTGGCTGGTTGTCTCGAGGCCTACTTCTCGCAGTCCGAGCAGCTGCCCACCCAGCTGTGGCTGCGCGCCGACGGTGAGCGTGCCGGCGGGCTGCTGCTGCAGCGCCTGCCGGACGAGTCGCAGAACCAGGACGAGGACGCCTGGGAACGCACCGTGCAACTGGCCAAGACCCTGCAAACCGACGAACTGCTGGGGCTAGAACAGCGCGAGCTGCTGCACCGGCTCTACCACGAAGAGACGGTGAGGGTGTTCGAGCCCAAGGCGCTGCGCTTCGGCTGCACCTGCTCACGTGAGCGCATCGGCGAAGCGCTGTTGACCCTGGGCGCCGAGGAGTTGCGCAACGTGCTGGCCGAGCAGGGCGAGATCGAGACCCAGTGTCACTTCTGCCATACCCATTACCGCTTCGGCGAGAGCGAAGTCGAGGCGTTGCTGCACGAGCAGGGCGGTGCTGCTCCCACTCTGCACTGATCCGCCTGTCCAACATGACGAACGAGATGTCTCGAGGGCGTCTCGTTCGTTCGTCTGACGATGCTGCAATGCACAAGTTCGAGCGTCGTCAACCTGCGGCGATATGTCTCGATGTAGTAGTAAAACTACAAGAACTTCGGTCAAAGTTCTCGTTTCCTGATGGCTTCCTTTTTGCCATAATGGCGCCCGCTTAATGGCCGATCGCCTCATTACAAGACGGCATGCATCCGCACAGGGACGATCGGAAACGCAACGCAACGGCGTATCGACGCCTGGCACACGAGAGAGAACAGGCCGCAAGGCCCAGGAAACGACATGACCACATCCCAAGCCGCTCCTCAAGCACACGTCAATCTCAGCAGCGCCGAGCTCATCGAGCGTGCCGTGGCACGCGGAGAGGGCCACCTGGCTGCAAACGGCGCCCTGGTGGTGAACACCGGCCTGCGTACCGGCCGTTCGCCCAAGGATCGCTTCATCGTCGACGAGCCTTCCACCAGCGGTGACATCGACTGGGGCAGCGTCAACCGTCCCTTCGATGCCGGCAAGTTCGATGCTCTCTGGGCGCGTGTCGAGGACTACCTGAACAGCGGCGAACGCTTCGTTTCCGAACTCCACGTGGGCAGCGACCCGACCCACTACCTGCCGGTGCGGGTGACCACCGAGACGGCCTGGCACAACCTCTTCGGTCGCACCATGTTCGTGCGTCCCGAGGGCTACAACCCCTCGGCCAAGGAAGAGTGGACCATCCTCAACGCGCCCCATTTCGAATGCGACCCGAACCGTGACGGCACCAATTCCGACGGCACCGTGATCATCAACTTCGCTCAGCAGAAGGTGTTGATCGCCGGCATGCGCTACGCCGGCGAGATGAAGAAGGCGATGTTCTCGGTGCAGAACTTCCTGCTGCCGGCCTCCGACGTGCTGCCCATGCACTGCTCGGCCAACGTCGGCGAGGACGGCAATACGGCGCTGTTCTTCGGCCTTTCCGGCACCGGCAAGACCACGCTCTCCGCTGACCCGGCACGCTACCTGATCGGTGACGACGAGCATGGCTGGGGCCCCGGCACCGTGTTCAACGTCGAGGGCGGCTGCTACGCCAAGTGCATCGACCTTTCCGAGAAGAACGAGCCGGTCATCTGGAATGCCATCAAGTTCGGCACCGTACTCGAGAACGTGGTGCTCGACGACCGTCGCGAGCCCGACTACACCGACGACAGCCTGACCCAGAACTCCCGCGCCGCCTACCCGCTGGAGCACGTGGAGAAGCGCGTACCGGAAAACCGTGCCGGCGAACCCAACGCCATCATCTTCCTGACCTGCGACATGTCCGGCGTGCTGCCGCCAGTGTCGGTGCTGTCCAAGGAGGCGGCGGCCTACCACTTCCTCTCCGGCTACACCGCCAAGGTGGGTTCCACCGAGATGGGCTCTTCCGAAGGCCTGTCGGCGACCTTCTCCACCTGCTTCGGTGCGCCGTTCTTCCCGCGCCCGGCACGTGTCTATGCCGACCTGCTGATCAAGCGCGTCGAGGCCAAGGACGCTCAGGTCTACCTGGTCAACACCGGCTGGACCGGCGGATCTTACGGTGAAGGTGGCTCGCGCTTCTCCATCCCGACCACTCGCGCCATCATCAGCGCCATCCAGTCCGGTGTGCTGCGTGAAGTCGAGACCAAGCGCATCGAGGGCCTCAACCTGGACGTGCCGGTTGCGGTACCTGGCGTCGACTCGAGCCTGCTCGACCCGCGCGAGACCTGGGAAGACCAGGCCGCCTATGACCGCAAGCTGCGCGATCTGGCAGCCAAGTTCGTCGATAACTTCAAGAAGTTCGACGGCGTCAGCGAAGCCATCGTCAAGGCCGGGCCCAGCCTGACCTGAACCCGCGCTTCCTGCAGCGGTCTGAAACGGGGAAGAGGCATGTGCCTCTTCCCCGTTTCGTTCATGGGCATGCTGCGGCAGGCACAGGGGGGCAAATTCGATGAAACGTCGTCACTTTCTCGGCGCGCTGGGTGCGGGTGGTGCCGCCTGGCTGCTGCCGGGGGTTGGCTGGGGGTTCCCGAGGCTCAGTCTCGAGCCGGCGCCGGGCCTGGAGCGAATCGAGCTGTCACGCGACGAATGGCGCGAGCGCCTCACGCCCGAGCAGTTCGAGATCCTGCGCGACCACGGCACCGAGCCGCCATTTTCGAGTCCGCTCGACAAGGAGTGGCGCGATGGGGAGTACCGCTGTGCCGGCTGCGATCTGGCGCTGTTCGAGAGCGCCATGAAGTACGACTCCGGCACCGGCTGGCCGAGCTTCTTCGATCACATCGAGGGGCACTTGCTCAGCCAGCTCGATTTCAGCCTGATCTGGCCGCGGCGCGAATACCACTGCGCCCGCTGCGGCGGCCATCAGGGGCATGTCTTCAGCGACGGCCCCGAGCCCACCGGCCTGCGCTGGTGCAACAACGGCCTGGCACTGACCTTCGTGCCGGCGGCTACCTGAATCCCTCGACGATATGCTGCGCCAGGCCATCCACCGCAGGTGAGGTGGCCTCGGGCGAGCGCAGCAGCACGATGGAGCCGTCCGGCAGCGGGGGCAGGCCGTCGGTCTCGTCCAGCACGCGCATCCCGGGGGTGACCAGGCTCTTCATCAGCGCGGAGACGGCGAGCCCGGCGCCCACCACCGCCTGCAGCGTGGCCAGGCTGGGGCTGGAGTAGGCGATGCGGTACTGTCGTCCGGCGCGGGTCAGGGCGTTGCAGGCGTGCCTTCGGCAGAAGCAGGGCTCCTCGAACAGCGCCAGGGGCAGCGGCGACTGGCGATGCACCGGATGGCTCTCCGCCACTACCCAGACCGTCTCCTCACGGCGCAGGATGGTGCCGATCTCCTGACCCACTTCGCGGGTCACGATGCTCAGATCCAGGCTGCCCTGCTGACGCCCGAGCAGCTCCGAGGAGGGGGCGCACTGTACCTCGACGTCCACCAGCGGCCAGGTCTGCGAGAACGATTTCAGAATGCCCGGCAGAAAGCGCATGACGAAGTCGTCGGGCACGCCGATGCGCACTCGTCCCACCATGTCCGGCTCACGCAGCATGTTGAGCGCCTCGCCTTGCAGCGCAAGGATGCGGCGGGCGTAGCCGAGCAGCGTGGTGCCTTCGCTGGTCAGATGCATCTGGCGTCCCTGGCGTTCGAACAGCGGACGCTGGATGACGTCCTCCTCGAGTCGCTTGATCTGCATGCTGACCGCGGACTGGGTGCGATTGACTGCCTGAGCCGCGCGGGTGAAGCCGCCGTGGTCGACGATGGCGACGAAGGTACGCAGCAGTTCATGGTCGATGGTGTGGAGCATGGTCGTTTCCCACGAGCGATTGCTTGGGGGCTGTGGAGTCAATCCATCAGCTGGGGTGATGGTGGGCATAATTACTATTCGTTGGATTGATTCTAACGCCTCGTCGAGACTTTCTCCATGGCATCATCCACAGGAGAAAAGACGAGCATGAACATGAAGGCAACGATAGCCCGAGAAGACGCCCCGACCCAGCGCGAGTCCAGCCCTCGAGGGCGCTTGCGCTTCATGCTGCAGCTATGGCGCTGGGCGCGGCGCATGGACCGCCTGGTGCAGCTGCGCCATGAGCGCAGCCAGCTGCTCGAGCTCAGCGATCACCAACTGCGCGACATCGGCCTGACCCGGCACGAGGCGGCCAGAGAGTCACGGCGCCACTTCTGGGACGACATCGGCTGGCGGCGTTGATCCAGGCGGCGGGGGCGTGGCGTTTGTGATACCTTGGCGCGATCTTTCGCCGTAGCAATACCAAGGAAGTCATGGACGCCACGACCCGGATCATTTCGCGCCTCGCCGAGGAACTCGCCGTTCGCCCGCAGCAGGTCTCCGCTACCGTGGAACTGCTCGATGGCGGAGCCACCGTGCCCTTCATCGCCCGCTACCGCAAGGAGGTCACCGGTGGCCTCGACGACACCCAACTGCGCAACCTCGACGAACGCCTGCGCTACCTGCGCGAGCTGGAGGAGCGCCGTGCCGCCGTGCTCGCCGCCATCGACGAGCAGGGCAAGCTGACGCCGGAGCTGGCCGGGCAGATCCAGGCTGCCGATACCAAGCAGCGCCTGGAAGACCTCTACCTGCCGTACAAGAAGAAACGCCGCACCAAGGCGCAGATCGCCCGCGAGGCCGGCCTCGAGCCGCTGGCCGATGCGCTGCTGGCCGATCCCACCCTCGACCCCGAGGCCGAGGCCGCCAACTATCTTCGTCCCGCCGAGGGCGACATCCCGGCCATCGAGGATGCCAAGGCGGCGCTGGACGGTGCGCGCCAGATTCTCATGGAGCGCTTTGCCGAGGATCCCGAGCTGGTCGGCGCGCTGCGTGAGCGGCTGTGGAGCGAGGGCGAGCTCAGCGCCCGGGTGATTGCCGGCAAGGAACGCGAGGGTGCCAAGTTCTCCGACTACTTCGAGCACGACGAGGCGCTGGCCAAGACCCCGTCACATCGTGCGCTGGCGATGTTCCGCGGACGCAACGAGGGCGTGCTGACCCTGGCCATCCGTCTGCCCGGCGAGGACGAGGCGCCGGTCCATCCGGCTCAGGTGGCCATCGCCAGACACTTCGACATCCGCGACGAGGCCCGCGCCGCCGACAAGTGGCTGGCCGACGTGGTGCGCTGGACCTGGCGGGTCAAGCTCTACACCCACTTGGAAACCGAGCTGATGGGAAGGCTGCGCGAGCGCGCCGAGCTCGAGGCCATCGAGGTCTTCGCTGCCAACCTCAAGGACCTGCTGCTGGCCGCCCCGGCGGGGCAGAAGGCGACGCTTGCCATCGACCCGGGCCTGCGCACCGGCTGTAAGGTGGCGGTGGTGGACGCTACCGGCCAGTTCCTCGAACACGCCACGATCTTCCCCCATGCGCCGCGCAATGCCTGGGCCGAGTCCCTGGCGCTGCTGGCCAAGCTGGTGGAGAAGCACGACGTGGCACTGATCGCCGTGGGCAACGGCACGGCCAGCCGCGAGACCGACAGGCTGGCCGGCGAGCTGCTCAAGCTGTTCTCTTCACAAGAAGGGCGGGGCAAGAAACAGCTCTCCAAGGTGATGGTCAGCGAGGCCGGCGCTTCGGTCTACTCCGCCTCGGAGTACGCCTCGAAGGAGCTGCCCGATCTCGACGTCACCATCCGCGGTGCGGTCTCCATCGCCCGGCGCCTGCAGGATCCGCTGGCCGAGCTGGTCAAGATCGAACCCAAGTCCATCGGCGTGGGTCAGTATCAGCACGACGTTTCGCAGCTGCAGCTGTCGAAGAGCCTGGAAGCGGTGATCGAGGACTGCGTCAACGCCGTCGGCGTCGATCTCAACACGGCGTCGAGTGCGCTGCTCTCGAGGGTGGCCGGTCTCAACCCGGCGCTGGCCGAGGCCATCGTCGCCCGGCGCAACGCCGAGGGCGCCTTCAAGAGTCGCCAGCAGCTGCTCGACGTCAGCCGCCTGGGTCCCAAGACCTTCGAACAGTGCGCCGGCTTCCTGCGCATCATGAACGGCGACAATCCGCTCGATGCCAGCGCCGTGCACCCGGAGGCGTACCCGGTGGTGGAGCGCATCGCCAGCCGCAGCGGCCGCCCGGTGGCGAGCCTGATCGGCGACAGCGCCACGCTGAAGACGGTCAAGCCCGCCGAGTTCGCCGACGAGCGTTTCGGTGTGCCGACCATCAGCGACATTCTCAAGGAGCTCGACAAGCCGGGCCGCGACCCGCGCCCCGAGTTCAAGGCCGCCGAGTTCCGCGAGGGGGTGGAGACGCTCCAGGACCTGGAGCCGGGCATGATCCTCGAAGGCAGCGTGACCAACGTCACCCACTTCGGCGCCTTCGTCGACATCGGCGTGCACCAGGATGGCCTGGTCCACATCTCGGCGCTGTCGGACAAGTTCGTCGAGGACCCGCGCTCGGTGGTCAAGGCCGGCGACATCGTCAAGGTCAAGGTGATGAGCGTGGATCTCGAGCGCGCGCGCATCGGGCTCTCCATGCGGCTCGACGATCAGCCGGGCGAGGCCGAGGGCGGCAGATCGTCGCGTGCTGGCCAGGGCGAACGGCGTGGCGGTCAGGGCAAGGCGCCGCGCAAGAGTGCGCCCCGCGAGCCGTCTCAGCCCAACCAGATGGGTGCGCTGGGGGCGGCTCTGCTCAAGGCCAGAAAGGGCAAATCTTGATCCTGGCGCCTGTGTCGCCATACTCTCGACATCATTGGCGTGTTCGGCCGTCCTGGGCGGCCGGCATGCTTCGACCGAGAGGCCCGTTGAAGGCCTCCTAGACACGGGGTCCACGCCTTGTCTGAGAATTACACTGCTACCGTTACACGCCTCACCGAGCTGGCGGCTCAGGGTCGCTTCGGGCGCCTGCGCCGCGGCCTGGAGAAGGAGGGCTTGCGGGTCGATGGCACGGGGCGTATCGCCGCCACGCCGCACCCGTATGCGCTGGGCTCCAAGCTGACGCATCCGCACATCACCACGGATTACTCCGAGGCGCTGCTGGAGTACATCACCCCGGTCTACTGCCGCCCCGGCGATGCCGTCGACTTCCTCGCCGACCTGCACCGCTTCAGCTATCGCCACCTGGGCGAGGAGCTGATCTGGCCGGCCAGCATGCCGGCCAGGCTCGACGGCAACGACAGCGTGACCATCGCCGACTACGGCAGCTCCAACGTGGGGACAATGAAGCACGTCTACCGCAAGGGGCTCGACGTGCGCTATGGCCGCATCATGCAGGCCATTGCCGGTATCCACTACAACGTCTCGCTACCCGACGAGCTGTGGACGCTGCTGCGCGAGCGCGATGGGGCTCACGACGTCGATCTCGACGACTACCGCTCCAGCCGCTATTTCGGCCTGATCCGCAATTTCCGCCGTCACAGCTGGCTGCTGCTCTACCTGTTCGGTGCCTCGCCGGCGCTCGACCGCAGCTTCCTGCCCGAGGGCAATATTCCCGACAAGCTCCACGCGCAAGGGCGCGATACCCTGGTGTCGCCCTATGCCACCAGCCTGCGCATGTCCGACCTCGGCTACCAGAACAAGGTGCAGGCGCAGTTGAAGATCTGCTTCAACTCGCTGTCCAATTATGTCGGTACGCTGCGCCATGCCATCCAGACGCCGTGGCCCGCCTACGAGGCATTGGGCGTGCGCCGCGGCAGCGACTGGCAGCAGCTCAATGCCAACATCCTGCAGATCGAGAACGAGTACTACAGCGACATCCGCCCCAAGCGCGTCACCCGTCACGACGAGACGCCGAGCCAGGCGCTGGAGGCGCGCGGCGTCGAGTACATCGAGGTGCGCTGTCTCGATCTCGACCCCTTCCTGCCGCTGGGTATCGATGAGGCGCGGCTGCGCTTCATCGACGCCTTCCTGGTGTGGTGCCTGCTGGCCGAGAGCCCCTGGATTCCGGATGACGAATGCGACCGGCTTGACGACAACCGGCGCCTGGTCGTCGAGCGCGGCCGCGACCCCGAGCTCAGGCTGATGCAGAACGGGCGGCAGCGCAGCGTGGCCGATTGGGGTGGAGAGATCTTCGCCGAGATCGCCCAGGCCGCCGAACTGCTCGATTCACTGGAGCAGGGCACACCCCATGTGGACGCCGTGGCGGCGCTGGCCCCCTGGCTCGAGGACCCGTCGCTGACGCCCTCCGGCCGGCTGCTGGCGCGGCTGGAGTCGACCGGCGAGGAGTTCATCGAGGCCTGCCTGGCCATCGCCGGCGAGCATGCCGAGCGGTTTCGTCGGGAACCCATCGAGCCGGCACGAGCGGCCAACTTCGAACAGCTGGTCGGTACTTCGCATCAGCAGCAACGCGATATCGAAGACGCCGATACGGTGCACTTCGACGCATTTCTCGATGAGTACTTCGCCAGCGCCCGCGAACCCCGGGTGGCCATGGCGAGTCAGGGAGGCAGATGATGCCCGATACCTTGCGGCGCCTCTCCGTGCGCCAGTGGAGCCTGGCCGGGCTGGCCTTCTGCGCCTTGATGATGGGCGTCGCGCTGGGCCTGGAGCACATCGGCGGGCTCGAGCCCTGTCCGCTGTGCATTTTCCAGCGGGTCGCCGTGCTGGCGGCGGCGGCGGTGTTCCTCGTGGCCGCCATCCACAACCCCCGTGGGCGAGTCGGCGCTGCGCTCTACGGCGGTCTGTCGCTTGCCGCGGTGCTGGGCGGCATCGGCGTGGCCTGGCGCCACCTGTGGCTGCAGTCGCTGCCGCCGGACCAGGTGCCGAGCTGCGGGCCCGGTCTCGACTACATGATGGACATCCTGCCCATGCGTGACGTGGTCGCCATGGTGCTCTCCGGCTCCGGCGAGTGCGCCGAGATCGATTTCCTCTTGATGGGCATCTCGCTGCCGGGCTGGACGCTGATCGGCTTCGTGATCCTGGCCGTGGCGCCCCTGGGCATCCTGCTCGGCGCCTTTCGCCAGCCTCGCTCGAGCCTGAACGGCAGCCACCGCCCGGCGTGACCGGGGCAAAATGACACAACAAGAACAAGGAAACGCATGCTCTACCGGGACTTCACCACCCAGGAAGCCATCGACCGGGAGTACGATCCCATGCGCGGCCGCGACCCGGCCGCGCTGCTTGGCGATTGGCAGGCACGCAGCGACGCGCTGCGCAAGCGCTGCCGCGTCACCGAGAACCTCGCCTTCGGGCCGACCCTGGCCGAATGCATGGACGTCTACCACGCCGAGCGTGACGATGCCCCGTTGCACCTGTTCTTCCACGGCGGTTACTGGCGCTCGCTGGGCCATCGGGAATTCGGCTTCGTGGCCGAGGGTCTGCTAGAGGCGGGCATCAGCGTGGCTGTGGTGAACTATGCGCTGTGCCCCACGGTGGCGTTCGGCGAAGTGGTGAGGCAGGCGCGCGCCGCGGTGGCGTGGGCCTATCGCCATGGTGCCTCGCTGGGCGTCGATCCTTCACGACTGAGCGTCTCGGGCCACTCCGCCGGCGGCCACCTGACCGCCATGCTGCTGGCCACCGACTGGCAAGGCGTGTACGGCCTGCCCGACGACCTGCTCGAAGGCGCCCTGTGCGTCAGCGGGCTCTATGACCTGCGGCCCTTTCCCTGGTCGTGGCTGCAGCCCAAGCTGCAGCTCACCGGCCGCGACGTCACCGACTACAGTCCGCTGTTCCAGCCCTGTCGGGTAGCCGCGCCGGTGCATCTGGTCGCGGGCGGCGAGGAGTCCACGGAGTTCGCCCGTCAGATGCATGCCCACGCCGAGCACCTCGAGGCCCAGGGCATGGCGGTGAGCGCCGAGCTCTCGCCCGGCGACGATCACTTCACCATTCTCGACCACTACGTGCCGGGCGGGCGCTTCGTGCAGCGTATCGCGGCCTTTCACGGCGGCTGATCAGGCGCTGGGGATGACGGCGGTCGCTTCTATCTCCACCTTGGCTCGATCCTCGATCAGGTCGGCTACCTGGACCATGGTCATGGCCGGGAAGTGCTTGCCCACCACCTCGCGATAGGCGGCACCCACCTCCTTGAGCCGGGACAGATACTCCTGCTTGTCGGTGACGTACCAGGTCAGCCGCACCAGGTGCTGGGGGCCGGCGTCGGCTTCCTTCAATACCTCGACGATATTGGTCAGTGCCTGATGCACCTGGGCGACGAAGTCGTCGCTCTCGAAGACCTGATCGCCGTTCCAGCCGATCTGACCGCCGACGAAGATCGTACGGCCGGTGGCCAGCACGCCGTTGGCGTAGCCCACGGCAGCTTTCCAGTGAGAGGGGTGAAGCAACTGGTGCAAGTTGGCGTCATTCATCTTGAGATCCTTGTTGGCAGTCCTTGGCGAAGTGCCGGCGCATGTCATCGGGCCAGGGCAGGGGGCGGCCACTGGCCAGGTCGACGAATACCAGGGTGGAATGGCAGGTCAGGCGTGGTTCGCCGTTGCAGTGGGCCACAGTGCGCAGGGTCAGGCTGGTGCGGCCGACGTCACGCAGCGTGAGCTCGAAGGTGAGCGTGTCGCCCAACCGGCTGGGGGCATGGAAGTCGGTCTCGATATGCGCCGTGGGCACGCCGGTACGGCTCTCCACGTGGAGCCGATTGAAGTCGTGGCCCACCGATTCGGCGAAATAGTCCTCCACCACCGAGTTGAGCATCTCGTAGTAGCGCGGATAGAACACGATGCCTGCCGGGTCGCAGTGCTGGAAGCGCACCTTGCGCTGAGTGACGAATGGCATGGCGGCTTCCTCTCAGACGCCCAGGTAACGGTCGCGCAGACCGTCGTCGAGTGCGGCCGGCTCTCCCGTCCACACCGTGCGTCCTTTCTCCAGGATGGTGCAGCGGTCGGCCACCGGCAGCAGCTCGGCCAGCGACTTGTCGACGATCAGGGTGGACTGCCCCTGGGTCTTGAGCTCGCGAATGGCGGCCCAGATCTCCTGGCGGATCACCGGGGCGAGACCCTCGGTGGCTTCGTCGAGCACCAGCAACCTGGGGTTGGTCATCAACGCGCGACCGATGGCGAGCATCTGCTGCTCACCGCCGGAGAGGGTGCGCGCCATCTGGGTGCGCCGCTCGGCCAGACGGGGGAAGAGCTTCTCCACCCGTGCCAGGCTCCAGTAGCCGGGACGCGCCGTGACCACCAGGTTCTCGCGCACCGAAAGGTTGGGGAAGCAGCGCCGCCCCTCCGGTACCAGACCGAGGCCTGCCTGGGCGATGCGATACGACGGCAGGCGCCGCAGATCCTGCGACTCGAAGGTGATGCTGCCGCTGCGTGCCGGGGTGAGGCCGAAGATGGAGCGGATGGTGGTGGTCTTGCCCATGCCGTTGCGCCCCATCAGTGCCATCATCTCGCCGGCCCGAACGCTCAGGTCGACGCCGAACAGCGCCTGGGAGGGGCCGTAGAAGGTCTCGATCGCGGTGACGTTCAGCATGTCGCCTCTCCCAGATAGGCTTCGCGGACTTGCGGGTTGGCGCGGATCGCGGCGCTGTCGCCCTGGGCGATCACGCCGCCGGCCACCAGCACCGAGATGCGGTCGGCCAGGCGGAACACGGCGTCCATGTCGTGCTCGATCAGCAGGATCGGTACCTCGAGCTTGAGCGCCTCGAGCAGCTCGGTGAGGTGTGCCGTGCCCTCCGGCCCGAGCCCGGCCATGGGTTCGTCGAGCAACAGTACCCGGGGCTTGAGTGCCAGCGCGCAGGCCACCTCGACCTGGCGGCGCTCGCCGTGGGAGAGTTCGGCCACCTGGGTGTCGGCACGGTGGGTGAGCGCCATGCGCTCCAGTGCTTCCAGCGCCGGGGCCAGCAGGCTTTCGTCGCGCTGCACCGGTTTCCAGAAGCGGAAGCTGTGGCCCTGCAGCGCCTGTACGGCGATCATCACGTTGCGCTTCACCGACAGCGGCTCGGCCAGCGACGAGACCTGAAAGCTGCGCCCCAGCCCCAGTCGGGCCCGCTGGGCCACGCTGAGTGAGGTGATCTCCTGACCGGCCAGCACGATACGGCCGGAGTCGGGTTTCAGGCTGCCGGCGATCTGGCCGATCAGGGTCGACTTGCCGGCGCCGTTGGGACCGATCAGGGCATGGATCTCGCCGGGGTACAGATCCAGCGAGACGTCGCGGGTCGCCTGCAGGGCGCCGAAGCGCTTGTTGAGATCGATGAGTTCGAGCACGGCTTCACTCATGACGCTCCCTCCCGGCCAGCCAGCCCATCACGCCATGCTTGGCGAACAGCACCACGAACAGCAGCACCAGGCCGAGGAACAGCTGCCAGTACTCGGTCATGCCGCCCAGCAGGGTCTCCATCATCACGAACAGCAGCGCGCCGGCCAGCGGTCCGTAGAGCCGGCCCACGCCGCCGAGTATCACGATCACCATCAGCTCGCCCGACATGTGCCAGCTGAGCATGGTGGGGCTGACGAAGCCGTTCAGATCGGCGTACAGCGCTCCGGCCAGCCCGGTGATCATCGCCGAGATGACGAAGGCGACCAGGCGGATGGGGTAGGGCGAGATCCCGGCGGTGGCCAGGCGCGTGTCGTTGAGCCGCGCCATGGTGAGGGCGGCGCCGAAGCGCGACTTCATGATCCGCGAGGTGAGGGCGAGCGAGAGCACCAGTCCGCCGAAGCAGATCAGGAAGAAGGTCAGGGCGTCGTTGGTGTCGACCCACGGCAGGCCGTTGCGCAGGAAGATCGGCAGGCCGTCCTCGCCGCCGTAGGTGGGCCAGGAGTTGGCGAAGTAGTACATCATCTGGGCGAAGGCCAGGGTGATCATGATGAAGTAGACCCCGGTGGTGCGCAGCGAGATGGCGCCGATGGCCAGCGCCAGCAGCCCGCACAACAGGATCGCCGCGAGCCAGATCACCAGCATGCTGTCGCTGCCGGGAATGGCGATGGGCCAGCCGATCACCGGGGTGAAATCGAAGGCATGATAGGCGCTGATGCCGGCCACGTAGCCGCCCAGACCGAAGTAGGCGGCGTGGCCGAAGCTGATCATGCCGCCGTAGCCGATGGCCAGATTGAGGCCCACCGCGGCCATGGCGATCAGGGTGATGCGCGAGGCCAGATTGACGTAGTAGATGTGGCCGAGGAAATAGAGCGCCAGAGGCGCCAGCAGCAGGAAGGCCAGCAGGCCGATCTGCACCAGCCCCTTGCGGTCGTACCAGCTGGCCGCCGTTGTCGGCAGCCCCGGCTGGGGCGCGAGCGTCGAGGTATCGGACTTATTCATTGGCGGCAAACAGTCCCTTGGGTTTGAAGGCGAGGATGGCGGCCATCATGATGTAGATCAGCATGGCGGCGATGGCCGAGCCGACGCCGGCGGCCTCCGAGGGGCTCATGAACTGGCGGAAGAAGGCGGGCAGGAACACCCGCCCCAGGGTATCCACCACGCCGACCAGGATGGCACCGTACAGCGCTCCCTTGATCGAGCCGATGCCGCCGATCACGATCACCACGAAGGCCAGGATCAGCACCGGCTCACCCATGCCCACCTGCACCGACTGCAGGGCGCCGACCATGGCGCCGGCCAGGCCGGCCAGCGCCGCGCCCATGGCGAATACCAGGGTGTAGAGCCGGGCGATGTTGACGCCCAGGGCGCCGATCATCTCGCGGTCGCTCTCGCCGGCACGGATGCGCATGCCGAGCCGGGTACGGGTGATCAGGAAGTACATGCCCACCGCCACGGCCACGCCCACGGCGATGATGACCAGCCGGTAGATGGGGTAGCGCAGCCCGCCGGGCAGGGTGACCGAGCCTGCCAGCATGGCCGGCGGGTTGAGCCACAGCGGTGAGGAGCCGAACAGCCAGCGCGTACCTTCCGAGAAGATCAGGATCAGGGCGAAGGTGGCCAGTACCTGGTCGAGGTGCGGACGGTGATAGAGCCGGCGGATCACGATCAGCTCCACCAGCGCGCCCACCGCGGCGGCCACGGCGATGCCCGCGGCCAGACCGACGAAGAAGGAGCCGGTGGCGGCGGTCACCAACGCCGTGGCGTAGGCGCCCACCATGTAGAAGGAGCCGTGCGCCAGGTTGATCAGGCCCATCACCCCGAACACCAGGGTCAGGCCGCTGGCCATCAGGAACAGCATGGTACCGAGCTGCAGGCCGTTGATGAGCTGTTCGATGAATAGTGTCATGAAGCGTCAACCATGAAAGGCAAGGAAGGCGCCGCCGGAACGTCGGTCCGGCGGCACTGGCGTTGCGTCACATCTGGCACTGGGTGTGATAGACGTCCTGAATATCTTCCACGGCGATGCCGATCAGGCGATTGGTGGGCTGACCGTCCTCGCCTTCGACCACTTCACGCACGTAGATGTCCTGGATCGGGTGATGGTTGGGACCGAAGCGGAACTCGCCGCGCACCGAGGCGAAATCGGCTTCTCGCAGGGCCTCGCGGAAGGCGTCCTGATCGCTCGGGTGAGCCTTGTCCAGCGCACTCAGGATCAGATTGGCGGTGTCGTAGCCCTGGGCGGCGTAGAGGGTCGGCATACGATCGTAGGTGTCGCGGAACGCCTCGACGAAGGCGTGGTTGGCCTCGTTGTCGAGATCGTAGGCCCACAGCGAGGTGTTCATGGCGCCGATGGCCGCGCTGCCCACCGCCTTGATGATGGTCTCGTCGAAGGAGAAGGCGGCGCCGAACACCGGCAACTCGACGCCGGAATTCTCCCACTGCTTCATGAACGAGATGCCCATGCCGCCCGGTAGGAAGAAGAACAGACTGTCTGCGTTGCTGGCGCGAATCTGGGCGATCTCGGCGGCGTAGTCCGTCTGGCCCATCTGGGTGTAGATCTCGTCGACCACTTCACCTTCATAGAGGTGCTTGAAACCGGCCAGGGCATCGGTGCCGGCGGGGTAGTTCGGCGCCAGAATGATGGGCCGCTCGAAGCCCTGCTCGCGCATGTAAGCGCCCATGGCACCGTGCAGGTTGTCGTTCTGGTAGGCCGCGTTGAAGTAGTTCTCGTGACACATGCGCCCGGCCAGATCGGAAGGCCCGGCGTTGGGGGAGATGTAGAAGACACCTTGTCGCACCGCCGCGGGCACCACCGCCATGGCCAGGTTGGAGAAGATGATGCCGGTGAGAATGTCGACGTTGTCGCGCTGCATGAACTCGTTGGACAGGCTGCGGGCCAGATCTGGGCGGTTGGCGTCGTCCTGGATCAACACGCGTACGTCATCGCGCCCCGAGCGCTCCATGGCCAGCATGAAGCCGTCGCGTACGTCCACGCCCAGGTGCGAACCGCCGCCGGAGAGCGTGGTGATCATGCCGATTCTGACCTCATCGGCCTGGGCCGCCGTCATGCCGGCGGTCAGCAGCAGGCCGAGGCCAAGGCTGGCTAGCTTCTTCATGTCTTTTTCCCTCTTCGTTCTCGTTTATTGTGGTCTTCAGCGCAAAGTGTCCAGCGCCTTCGTCATGTTGCCCGACGGCCATCAATCGTCTGGATAATGCTCCTGGCGCAGCCGGAAGCGCTGCACCTTGCCGGTGGCCGTCTTCGGCAGCGCTTCGACGAAGCGCACCGAACGTGGATACTTGTAAGGGGCGATGCGCTGCTTGACGAACGTTTGCAGGCGCTCGACGCACTCGGCATCAGGCTCTACCCCGGGAGACAGTACCACGAAGGCCTCGACGATCTGCCCACGCTCTCCATTCGGTGCGCCGATCACGGCACACTCCGCCACCGCCTCGTGGGCCAGCAGGGCGGCTTCCACCTCGGGGCCGGCAATGTTGTAACCCGCCGAGACGATCATGTCGTCGTTGCGTGCGGCGAAGTGGAAGTAACCCTCCTCGTCCTGGTAGAAGGCATCACCGGTGATGTTCCAGCCGTCGCGCACGTAGCTGCGCTGCCGGGAGTCGGCCAGGTAGCGACAGCCCGTGGGGCCGCGCACCGCCAGGCGCCCCACTTCACCGCGGGGCAGCTCGTTCATCTCGGCATCGACCACCTTGGCCTCGTAGCCGGCCACGGGCTTGCCGGTGCAGGACGGGCGATGGTCGTCCAGATGGTTGGAGATGAAGATGTGCAGCATCTCCGTGGCCCCGATGCCGTCGAGGATCGGCTTGCCGGTCTTCTCGATCCATTCATGGTAGATCGGTGCCGGCAACGTTTCGCCGGCCGAGACCGCCAGGCGCAGGCTATCGAGTTCCTCGCCGCTTTCGAGCGAGGCGAGCATGGTGCGATAGGCGGTGGGGGCGGTAAATACGACGGTGGCACGATGCTCGCGGATGATCTCCATCATGTTGGGAGGCGTGGCTTTCTCCAGCAATACTGCGCTGGCGCCGAAGCGCAGCGGGAAGATGGCGAGCCCGCCGAGGCCGAAGGTGAAGGCCAGCGGCGGCGAGCCGACGAAGACGTCGTCCGCTCTCACTTGCAGCACCTCGCGGGCGTAGCCGTCGGCGATGATCAGCAGGTCGCGATGGAAGTGCATGGTCGCCTTGGGCTTGCCGGTGGTACCGGAGGTGAAGCCGAGCAGGGCGACATCGTCGGCGGCGGTGGCCACGGCCTCGAAACGGCTGGGCTTGTCCAGCGCCAGGCGATCGAGTTCGGCGTCGTGGTTGGCGGTGCCGTCGAAGCCCACTACCCGCTTCAGGAAGGCGCTCTCGGCGGCGCAGGTCTCGAGCTCTTCGAGCAGGCGGGTGTCGCACAGGGCGAGGGCGATCTCGGCCTTGTCGATGATCTGGGCCAGCTCGCTCGCGCGCAGCATCGGCATGGTGTTGACCACCACCGCGCCGGCCTTGGTGGCGGCCAGCCAGCAGGCCACCATGGCCGGGTTGTTGGCCGAGCGGATCAACACCCGGTTGCCGGGGCGCACACCGAGCTCTTCCACCAGGGCGTGGGCCAGGCGGTTGCTCCATTCGGCAAGTTCGCGGTAGCTGCGTCGTCGGCCGTTGCCGATCAGCGCCACACGTTCGCCGTGGCCACGCTCGAGCCAGCGGTCGCAGAGCTCCACCGCGGCGTTGAGCCGCGCGGGATAGTCGAAGCCGTCGAGCCTGAGCTCGGGCCATTCATGCACGGGAGGCAGGTTGTCCCGGGCAAAGGTATCGGCGTGAGCCGACGGTGCGTTCATGACCATTCTCCGTACGTCGTTGTTGTTGTGCGGCGCGGAAGCGTCGACAGGGGATACGGGTCTGGCTGGTGTCTCGTCGCTTTGGTTATTGGTCTGGTTTCTTTTGCTCAGTTCGTGTCCGGTCGGTTCTCCGCCAGTGCGCTGCGGGCGATGACTACTTTCTGCACGTCCGAGGCGCCCTCGTAGATGCGCAGCGCGCGGATCTCGCGATACAGGCTCTCGACGATGTGGCCCTTGCGCACGCCGTCGCCGCCGTGCAGCTGCACCGCCTTGTCGATCACCTGCTGGGCGCGGTCGGTGGCGTAGAGCTTGGCCATGGCCGCCTCGCGAGTGACTCTTTCGGCCCCCATGTCCTTGGTCCAGGCGGCGCGGTAGACCAGCAGGGCGGCGGCATCCACGTCCAGTGCCATCTCGGCCAGGTGGCCCTGGACCATCTGCAGGTCGGCCAGGCTGGCGCCGAACAGCTCGCGGTTCCTGGCACGATCGAGCGATTCGTCCAGCGCGCGGCGGGCGAAGCCCAGCGCGGCGGCGCCCACCGTGGAGCGGAACACGTCGAGCACCGACATGGCGATGCGAAAGCCCTGGCCGGGCTGGCCGATCAGGGCGCTGGCCGGCAGACGCATGTCGCTGAAGCCGAGCCGCGCCAGCGGGTGGGGCGAGATGGTCTCCAGCCGTTCGCGGATTTCGAGCCCCGGCGTGTCGGCCGGCACCAGGAAGCAGGAGAGCCCCTTGGCCCCCGGCCCCTCGCCGGTGCGGGCGAACAGGGTGTACACATCGGCGATGCCGCCGTTGGAAATCCAGGTCTTCTCGCCGTTGATGCGGTAACCGTCGCCGTCGCGCTCGGCCAGGGTGTCGAGCTGGGCCACGTCGGAGCCCGAGCGCGGCTCGCTAAGGGCGAAGGCGGCCAGCGCCTCGCCGCGGCGGGTCCTCTCCAGCCACTGCTTTTGCTCGGCGCTGCCGAACAGGCTGATGGCCCCGGTGCCGAGCCCCTGCATGGCGAAGGCGAAGTCGGCCAGGCCGTCGTGGCGGGCCAGGGTTTCACGGATCAGACACAGGCTGCGTACGTCGATGGCGTCCCCCGCAGTGCCCTCGAGGAAGCCCGCCCGACCCAGGTCGCGCACCAGCTGGATGCAGGTAGCGTCGACGTCGGCGTGGTCGCGGGGCAACTCGCGCTGGCACCATGCTTCCAGGCGCTTGGCCAGGTCGCGATGGCGGGCCTCGAAGAAGGGCCAGTCGAGAAAGCTCGTATCGCTCATCAATCCCCCTCGAAGACCGGCTTCTGTTTGGCGGCGAAGGCGCGGTAGGCGCGCTCGAAGTCGCGGGTCTGCATGCAGATCGCCTGGGCCTGGGCCTCGGCCTCGATGGCCTGCTCCAGGCTCATCGACCACTCCTGGTTGAGCTGGGTCTTGGTGATGCCGTGGGCAAAGGTCGGGCCCTGAGCCAGACGGGTGGCGTAGGCGATGGCCTCGGCTTCCAGCGCATCGGGCTCGACCAGACGATTGTAGAAGCCCCACTGATGGCCCTCTTCCGCGCTCATGCTGCGCCCGCTGTAGAGCAGGTCGGCGGCGCGGCCCTGGCCGATGATGCGCGGCAGCATGGCGCAGGCCCCCATGTCGCAGCCGGCCAGGCCCACCCGGGTGAAGAGGAAGGCGGTGCTGGCTCGAGGCGTGGCGAAGCGAATGTCCGAGGCCATGGCGATGATGGCGCCGGCGCCGACGCAGACGCCGTCCACCGCGCTGATCACCGGCTTGCCGCAGTGGATCATTGCCTTGACCAGGTCGCCGGTCATGCGGGTGAATTCGAGCAGCCCCTTCATGTCACGTCCTACCAGCGGGGCGATGATTTCGTGGACGTCGCCGCCGGAGCAGAAGTTGCCGCCGTTGGCGGCGAACACCACGGCCTTGACGTCCTCGGCATAGACCAGATTGCGAAAGGTGTCGCGCAGCTCGGCGTAGCTGTCGAAGGTAAGCGGATTCTTGCGTTCGGGGCGGTCGAGGCGGATCACCGCCACTTCGCCCTCCATGCGCCACAGGAAATGCCTGGGCGTCAGGTCGGCCAGTTTCATGGTCGTGCTCCCGTGTCGGCCGGCAAGCGGTGCAGCAGCTCGCCGATGTGGTGGGCATCCTCGGCATCGACGCCATCCAGCAGTTCGTCGACCCAGCCCTCGTGGGCCTCGGCCATGACGGTGAAGGCATCACAGCCGGCGGAGGTGAGGCGTACCAGGGTGGCGCGGCGGTCCCCTTCGATGGCGATGCGCTCCACCAGGCCGTCCTCGGCCAGGCGGTCGACGATACCGGTGACGTTGCCGTTGGAGACGCGCAGCCGCTTGGAGAGCTCGTTCATCTTCAGCCCCTCGCGGTCGCGATAGAGCGCGGCCATGACGTCGAAGCGCGGCAGGGTGGAGTCGAACTCCAGGCGCAGCTTCTCGCGCAGCGCCGCTTCCACCTGACGGGTCACTCTGAGCATGCGCAGCCACAGGCGCAGGCGCTCCTTGCTCAGGGCGTCGGATTTTGCCTTTGGTGCGCTCATGTCTCGCCTCCCGAAATGGAGATCGCCTGGCCATGAATGGCGCTACTGTGCGGGCCGCACAGCCACAGCGCGGTGGCGGTGACCTCGGCGGGCTGGATCAGCCGGCCGCTGGGGTTGGTCGACTGCAGGTGGGCGCGGGCCTGCTCCGCCGTCTGCCCGGTCTTGGCGACGATGGTGGCGATGCTCTCTTCCAGCAGCGGGGTCTCGGTGAAGCCGGGACACAGTGCGTTGACAGTGATGTCGCGTCCCGCCACTTCCTGGGCCAGGGCGCGTACCAGGCCCACCACGCCGTGCTTGGCGGCGCAGTAGGGCGCCACGTAGGGGTAGCCCTTGAGCCCGGCGGTGGAGGCCACGGCGATCAGCCGGCCGCCGTCGCGCACGCGCTTGAGGCCCTCGCGCAGGGTCAGGAATACGCCGGTCAGGTTGACGTCGAGCATGCGCTGCCACTGGTCGAGCCCGGTCCTGGCCAGCGGCGCGCTGTCGGCGGCCCCGGCATTGGCGATCACGATATCGACCTCCCCCAAGCGTTCGAACAGGGCGACCATATCGGCCTCGCGGGTGACGTCGGCGATCTCGCAGGCGATGGCCGGGTGGCGGCAGGCCGTGGTTTCCAGCGGCTCACGGCGGCGCCCGATGATGGTGACGTCCGCGCCGGCCTCGGCAAAGGCCAGCGCCATGTCGGCGCCGATGCCGCTGCCGCCGCCGGTGATCACGACGCGTTTTCCGATCAGTCGGTCCATGATCACATCCATCCTTCGCCGCGCTCGGCCAGACGCTGCAGTTGATCGCGCCCGGCACCATAGGGCGCCGGCCAGTCGCATTCGCGGTCGCCGATGCCGGCAGCGGCATGCAGCGTCCAGTAGGGATCGGCCAGGTGCGGCCGGGCCAGGCACACCAGGTCGGCGCGGCCGGCCATCAGAATCGAGTTGACGTGATCGGCCTGGTAGATGTTGCCCACCGCCATGGTGGCCATGCCGGTCTCGTTGCGGATGCGGTCGGAGAAGGGCGTCTGGAACATGCGTCCGTAGACCGGCCGCGCACGGGTCGAGGTCTGCCCGGCGGAGACGTCGACGATGTCCACCTCGGCGGCCTGCAACAGGCGGGCGATCTCGACCGCCTCATCGGGGGTGACACCCTCGTCGCCGACCCAGTCGTTGGCCGAGATGCGCACCGAGAGCGGCTTGTGGGCCGGCCAGGCGGCGCGCACCGCGCGAATCACCTCCAGCGGATAGCGCATGCGGTTCTCGAGCGAGCCGCCGTATTCGTCGTCGCGGCGGTTGGTCAGCGGCGTGATGAACGAGGAGAGCAGGTAGCCGTGGGCGGCATGCACCTCGAGCATGTCGAAGCCGGCGCGCTCGGCCATCCGGGCGGCGGCGACGAACTCGGCGCGCACCCGCTCCATGTCGGCGCGGTCCATGGCCTTGGGCACCTGGTTGCGCGCCGACCAGGGCACGGCGGAGGCCGCCATGATCGGCCAGTTGCCCTCGGGCAGCGGTGCGTCCATCTCCTGCCAGCCGAGCTGGGTCGAGCCCTTGGGGCCGGAGTGACCGATCTGGGCGCACAGCTTGGCGGACGTTTCGGCATGAACGAAATCGCACAGCCGCTGCCATGCCGCTTCGTGCTCGGGGGCATAGAGCCCCGGGCAACCGGGGGTGATACGCCCCACCGGCGAGACGCAGGTCATCTCGGTGTAGACCAGCCCGGCGCCGCCCTTGGCGCGCTCGGCGTAGTGCACGAAGTGCCAGTCGCTGGGGCAACCGTCCACCGCCTTGTACTGGGCCATGGGCGAGACCACCACCCGGTTGACGAGCCGCATGTCGCGCAGCCGGTAGGGGGCGAACATCGGCGCCCGTGCACTGCCCTCGTTGCCGGCTCGGGCCTGGAACCAGCGCTCGGCACTCTCGAGCCAGGCCGGGTCGCGCAGGCGCAGGTTCTCGTGGCTGATGCGCTGGGAGCGGGTCAGCAGCGAGTAGTTGAACTGCACCGGGTCGAGGTCCAGGTAGCGCTCCACCTGCTCGAACCACTCGGTGGAGTTGCGCGCCGCCGACTGCAGGCGCAGCACCTCCAGGCGGCGCTCCTCCTCGTAGCGGGCGAAGGCGCTGGCCATGTCGGGCTCGCTGTGCAGGTAGTCGGCCAACGCGATGGCGCTCTCCAGCGCCAGCTTGGTGCCCGAACCGATGGAAAAGTGGGCGGTGGCGGCGGCGTCGCCCATCAGCACCACGTTGTCGAAGCTCCAGCGCGCGCACAGCACCCGGGGGAAGTTGATCCATGCCGAGCCGCGAATATGGTTGGCGTTGCTCATCAGCGCGTGGCCGTCGAGGTGCCTGGCGAAGATGCGCTCGCATACCGCGATGGACGCCTGTTGGCTCATCTCGCCGAAGCCGAAGGCCTGCCAGGTGGCTTCGCTGCACTCGACGATGAAGGTCGCGGTATCGGCGTCGAACTGGTAGGCGTGAGCCCACACCCAGCCGTGCTCGGTCTTCTCGAAGATGAAGGTGAAGGCGTCGTTGAAGGTCTGGTGAGTGCCGAGCCAGACGAACTTGCAGGCACGCACGTCGATGTCGGGCTGGAAGTGCTCGGCATAGCGCTGACGGGTGCGCGAGTTGAGGCCGTCGGCGGCCAGCACCAGGTCGAACTCGCGGCGCAGTTCGTCGATGGCGGCTTCGGGCACGTCACTCTCGAAACGCAGCTCGATGTCGAGCTCCCGGGCGCGCGCCTGCAGCAGCAACAGCAGTTGGCGACGGCCGATACCGCAGAAGCCATGACCGGTGGAGACGGTCTTGACGCCGTCGTGGATCACGGCAATGTCGTCCCAGTAGGCGAAGTGCTCGCGGATGCGCGCAGCACTCACGGCATCGTTGGCGGCCAGGTTGTCCAGGGTCTCGTCGGAGAGCACCACGCCCCAGCCGAAGGTGTCGTCGGGACGGTTGCGCTCTATCACCACGATCTCGTGCGCCGGGTCGCGGCGCTTCATGCTGATGGCGAAGTAGAGGCCGGCGGGGCCGCCGCCCAGGCAGGCGATTCTCATGAGGCGGAACCGTTTGGTTGTTGTAGTTGATATCAGGCTAGACTCGCCGGGGAGATACTTCAAGCTTAAAATTTCAAGCTTGAAGTAAATCGTCGAAGTGCGTTTTTCCCTCGACCAAGGATTGACACTCAGGCTGGCAAGGGCGAGTCTGGGGTTTCGGGTTCGGCAGGGTCCGGGCTGCAACCGGCTTCACAGGGGAAGGAGGCTCACCATGCTGGAAGAGTGCAAGACTGCCAGGGAACGCTGGGGTGGCGTGCATCAGTTGATCGATCGCTGGCTCGACGAGCGCCGTGAACTGCTGGTCAGTTTCATCGAGCTCAAGGAGGCCTGCGATACCGAGCTCGAGGCCGTGGGCAAGCCCCAGATCGATCGTTTCAGCGAGCTGCTGATGGATTACATCAGCGCCGGCCACTTCGAGATCTATCCGCAACTGCGTGAGGAGGCCAACGCCTTCGAGGATCACGAAGCGCTGGAAATCGCTGCCAAGCTGCTGGAGCGCCTGGAGCTCTCCACCGAGCTGGTGCTGGCCTTCGACGCCGACTTCTCGACCCCGGTTCGCTGTCAGCATTTCCTGCCGCGCCTGCCCGCCTGGCTCGATCGTCTCGCCAAGGGTCTGACCGAACGCTTCGCCCTGGAAGACCAACTGATCGCCAGGCTGCACGCAGCGCATACGCCGCGTGCGGAAACCGAAACCGAATAGCGCTACCGAATAGTTCTGGTTCTACGAACCGTTCTCTAGCAGGCCTGCGGGCCGACCCATTTCGACGCCGCCCCGGTTTGTCCCCGGGGCGGCGTTTATGTCTGCGCGCTCGGCGTTGCGATGTCGGCGGGCTCGGCCGCTTCCCGCTTCGTACGACGCTGCCACAGCACCAGCATGCACGGCGTCAGCAGCAGCGTCAGCCCGGTGGCGAACACCAGGCCGCCGGCGATGGCGCTGGAGAGCTGGGTCCACCATTGGGTGGAGGGGGCGCCGAAGCCCAGGCTCGGGGCGAACAGATTGACGTTGATCTCCAACACCATCGGCATCAGCCCGAGCACGGTGGTGATGGCGGTGAGCAGCACCGGGCGCAGGCGCAGGCCGCCGGCCTCCAGGGCGGCGTCGTAGGGCGCCAGCCCCGCGCGGCGCAGCTCATTGTAGGTGTCGATCAGCACGATATTGTTGTTCACCACGATACCCGCCAGGGCAATGATGCCCATGCCCACCATGACGATGCCGAACGGCTGGCCGTTGATCAGCAGGCCCATCAGCACGCCGGCGGTGGAGAAGACGATGGCCGAGAGCACCAGCAGCGCCTGATAGAGGCTGTTGAACTGGGTGACGAGGATCAGCAGCATCAGCCCGATCGCAACGAGGAAGGCGGTGATCAGGAAGCGGCTGGCCTCCTCCTGGTCCTCCTGTTCACCGGCCACGTTGACGCGCACGCCCTCCGGCGGTGGGCCCAGCGAGGCCAGCAGCGCGCGCAGACGCTCATCGGGCTGGTAGCCTTCGGCCACGTCCGCCTCCAGAGTGATGGCACGCTGGCCGTCGATGCGGTGCAGGGTGCCGACTCGCGGTGCAGGCTCGAGGCTGGCGAAGTGGGAGATCGGCACCTGCCCGCGGGAGGTGTTGAGGGTCAGCCGGTCCAACTGATCGATGCTGCGCCAGTCATGGGGGAAGCGCACGCTGATGTCGACTTCGTCGGGGGCGTGGGCGGGCCGGTAGCTCGCCACCTGCAGGCCGTTGGTGACCAGCTGCACGGCGCTGCCCACCGCGGCTACGTCGGCGCCGAGCCGGGCGGCGGCGGCACGGTCCACGTTGAGCCGCCACTCGATGCCGGGCAGGCTGCGGTTGTCCTCGATGTCGCGGAAACCACCCAGGCGCTCCATTTCACGCCGGATGGTTTCCACCGTGGCCTCGCTGTCGGCCTCCTGCTGGGCGCTCACCTCCAGTACGATCGGCTTGCCGGCGCCGGGGCCCATGTCCTGCTCGCGGAACTCCAGCACCACCCCGGGCAGGTCGGCGGTGCGCGCGGCCATTTCGTTCATGATCACCCGGGCCGGGCGGCGCTCCTGCCAGTCGATCAACTGGAACTGCACCGTGCCGATCACGTCGCTGCCGAGCTGCTCGTTGGGGATGGCGTAGGAGCGGGCGTAGAGCGCCTGCACCTCGCTCATGCCGGCCAGCCGCGCTTCCACCCGGCGCACGATGGCGTCCTTCTCCAGCGCGGAGAAGTCGCCACGAGCACGCACCATCACCTGGGCGTTCTCCGGTTCGACGTCGGGAAAGAACTCGACGCCGTGGTTGAAGCGACCGTAACCGACGAAGATCAGCGCCATCAGCAGCAGCGCGATCGTCAGCGTCATGCCGGGCCAGGCCAGCAGCCGGGCCAGGGTGGTGCGATACAGGCGCCCGCCGGCGGTGATCATCTCCTCGCCGTGCACGGCCCGGCTGGCGCGCACGCTGAACACGCCGCCCAGGGTGGGCAGGAAGATCAACGCCATGGCCAGCGAGGCGAGCAGGCACAGGATCACCGTGGCCGGCAGGTACTTCATGAATTCGCCCACCACGCCGGGCCAGAACAGCAGCGGGAAGAACACCGCCAGGGTGGTGGCGGTGGCGGCGATCACCGGCCAGCTCATGCGCGAGGCGGCGTTGACCCAGGCCTGCCGCGGCGGTTGGCCCTCGCGCAGGTGGCGGTCGGCCAACTCGCTGACCACGATGGCGCCGTCCACCAGCATGCCGGCGACCAAGATGAGGGCGAACAGCACCACGATGTTGAGGGTGTAACCGATGGCCCAGATCAGCAGAATGCCGGTGAGGAAGGCGCCGGGAATGGTCAGCCCCACCATCAGCGCCGAGCGTACGCCCATCGCGGCCAGGATCACGATCAGCACCAGCACCACGGCGGTGAGCACGTTGTTGAGCAGCTCCGAGAGCATCTGATCGACGGTCACCGACTGGTCCATGATGGTGGTGATCGAGAGCTCTTCGGGCAGCAGCGGTGCGGCCTGGTCGAGGATCTCGCGCACCCCCTCGATGGTGGCGATCAGGTTGGCGCCGGCACGCTTGGAGATCTCCAGTACCAGGGCCGGCTCGTCGTCGATGCGGGCGAAACCGGTCGGGTCCTTGAAGGTGGGGTGGATCCAGCCCACGTCGGAGAAGGTGACCACCCGGTCGCCGTCGACCTTCACCGGCATGCCGAGCACGTCGTCCAGCGACTCGATGATGCCGGGAACCTTGACCGGGCTGCGGCCGGCGCCGGTATCCAGGCTGCCGGCGGCGACCAGGCGGTTGTTGCGGGTGATGAGGTTGAACAGGGTGTCGAAGTCGACGCCGTAGCTGTCGAGCACCAGCGGGTCGATGACGATCTCCATCAGCTCCTCGCGCTCGCCGCCGATCTCCACCTCGAGCACTTCGGGCACGCCTTCGAAGGCATCCTGCAACTGGCGGGCGATGGCCAGCTGCCGGGTCTCCTCGATGGGACCCGAGAGCCCCAGGGTCAGCACCGGGAAGAGGCCGACGTTGACCTCGAAGACCCGCGGCTCCTCGGCCTCGTCGGGCAGCGAGGCGTTGGCGATGTCGACCCGCTCGCGCACGTCGGCCAGCGCCTGGCGCGGGTCGAAGCCGGCGTCGAATTCCAGGGTCACCGCAGCGTGACCTTCGCTGGCCTGGGAGGTCATCTTGCGCACGCCCTCGATGGTGCGCAGTTCCTGTTCCATGGGCCGCACCAGCAGCCGTTCGCCATCCTCGGGGCTCACCCCCTCCAGTGCCAGCGAGACGTAGATGATGGGGATCGGTACGTCCGGATTGGCTTCCTTGGGCACCGCCTGCCAGGCGGCAAGGCCCGCCAGCAGCAGCGCCAGCAGCAACAGCAGGGTGGTGCGCGACCGGTCCAGTGCGGCCTCGATCAGGGTGCGCATGGTCAGGGGGTCTCCTGCTCTGCGCGCTCGCCGCTTGTGTCGTCTTCGCTGGCGCTGGCTTCAGCGGCACCGTCGTCGGTCTCACTTGGCGCCGGTACGGCGATGACCTCATCGCCGGGGGCGACGAAGCCGCTGCCCAGGGTGATCAGGCGAATCGTCTCGGGTAGCCCGGCCACCCGGGCCTGAGTGGCGTCGGCGGCGACCAGGCTGACGGGGGTGCTCATCACCCGGTCCGCCTCGTCCAGATGCTTGACCCGCAGCCGGCCCTCATCGTCCAGCTCGAGCAGCGCGGGGGAGAAGTGATGTACCTCGCGCTCGGGCAGGGTGATCGCCAGGGTCGCGCTGGCGCCGGCCAGACGCCGCCGCTCGGCGTTGTCGAACTCGGCTTCGATATAGAAGGAGCGAGTGGACTCGTCGGCACGGCTGGCGACGTGGGTCAGTTCGCCGGCGAGGCGACTGCCGTCCAGCAGGCGCGCTTCGACGGGCAGCCCGGGGGCAAGGTCGGGCGCATCGCGCTGGGCCACCCAGGCACTGGCCTTGAGATGGCGGTCGTCGACCAGGCGGGCATAGGGGTCGCCGATCTGCAGCACCTCGCCGAGCTCCACGTGAAGGCGGTCCACGACGCCGTCGAAGGGGGCCGCAGGGCGCGTCTCCTCCAGCGCCTGGCGCAGCTCGGCCAGCTCCGCCGCCGCCACGCTGACGCTGCTCTGCAGGCCCAGCAGTTCGGGCTGAGAGATCAGGTTGCGCTGACGTAAACTGTCGGCCCCGGCCAGCTCGGCCCTGGCCAGTTCGAGCCGATCCTCGGCGCGCTGCAGCTGCGCTTCCAGAGCGTCGCGCGACAGCGCCAGCAGGGGCGAGCCGGCTTCCACCGCGCTGCCCTGGGTGACCGGCAATTCGACCACCCGGCCGGCATGGCGGGTGCGCAGCTCGACCTCGCGAAAAGCCACCAGCTGACCCTGCACCACCCGCTGTGGCTGGTAGGCGACGGCCCGGCTGTGACGGTACTCGACCCGGGGCAGGGTCTCGGCGGGCGGCGCTTCCGCAGTGGGCGCCTGTTGCTGGAAGCGCTGCACGTCGCCGAGTGCCAGCCACAGCAGCAGAGCCAGCAGCACCATAGCGGCCAGCAGCGCGGAAATAGGGGGACGTCTCAGCATGCGGCCTTCCCTGGTTCGATAGCAGGAATACGGTAGACGAGCCTGTGCAGCGAGTGCTGCGTCGCGCGGAGCCGAGCCGGCTGAATCGTGTAGCCTGCTCGGCTAATCAAGCATTGCATGATAGCGCATGATCGCACATAGGGCAGTGGTCATGCGTGGCCGTCCTTCGAGGAGCACCTAGTCGGAGGTCGGATTGAGTTTTGTGCACTGCAAGCATACCATCTTGCGGTCCGAATCCCGGCCAGGGCGGGCAAGCGCTCGCAAGGCTCATCCTCAGGAAATGCTGAACGATTCGCTCGCGCAGCCATTCGTAGCAGCGTTTTCCTCACGGCGGCTCAACCGAAGGAGCAACGATGAAAGATCCCGTACGTATTGCCATTACCGGCGGTGCCGGCCAGATCAGCTACTCCCTTATCTTCCGTATTGCCGCAGGCGACATGCTGGGCCCGGATCAGCCCGTCATTCTCCAGCTGCTCGAGATTCCCCAGGCCATGGACGCGCTCAACGGCGTGGTCATGGAAGTGAACGACTGCGCCTTCCCGCTGGTGCAGGACATCGTCGCCACCGACGACCCCAACGTCGCCTTCAAGGATGTCGATTTCGCCCTGCTGGTCGGCGCTCGTCCGCGCGGCCCGGGCATGGAGCGCAAGGACCTGCTGGAAGCCAACGCGGCGATCTTCTCCGTGCAGGGCAAGGCGCTCAACGACAATGCCAGCCGCAACGTGCGCGTGCTGGTGGTGGGCAACCCGGCCAACACCAACGCCCTGATCGCATCCTGCAACGCCCCGGATCTCGATCCGCGCCAGTTCACCGCGATGACCCGTCTGGACCACAACCGTGCCCTGACCCAGCTGGCGCAGAAGACCGGCAAGCGCGTCACCGACGTGGAAAGCATGATCATCTGGGGCAACCACAGCGCCACCCAGTACCCGGACCTGGCCCACACCAAGGTGGCCGGCAAGCCGGCCTTCGAGCTGGTCGAGCGCGACTGGTACGAGAACGACTTCATCCCCACCGTGCAGCAGCGCGGCGCGGCGATCATCAAGGCGCGCGGTGCCTCTTCCGCCGCTTCCGCCGCCTCTTCCGCCATCGACCACATGCGCGACTGGGCGCTGGGCACCGATCAGGTGGTGAGCATGGCGATTCCTTCCGACGGCAGCTACGGCATCGCCGAGGGCATCATCTACTCCTACCCGGTGCGCTGCCAGAACGGCAACTACGAGATCGTCCAGGGTCTGGAGATCGACGAGTTCAGCCGCGCCAAGATGAAGGCCACTGAAGACGAGCTGCGGGAAGAGCGCGCCGCCGTCGAGCATCTGCTGGGCTAAGCGTGTAAGAAATAAGAAGTAAGAGCCAAGAAAAACCCCGAAGGTCTCAGGCCTTCGGGGTTTTTGTCTTTCGTCTTCGCTCTTCCAGGCGCGAAGCGCCGTTCTTACGACTCATGAACTGGCGAAGCCGCTCAGTCCCGCAGGCTCATGATGCGCCAGCCGCGGCGTTCGGCCACTTCGCGAAGAGTGGCGTCGGGGTCCACCGCCACCGGATGCTCCACCAGCTCCAGCAGCGGCAGGTCGTTGTGGGAATCGCTGTAGAACCAGGCGTCGTCCAGTGTCAGATCCTTGTCCGCCAGCCACTCTTCCAGGCGCTTGACCTTGCCTTCACGATAGCTCGGGGTGCCGCTGACCTGGCCGGTATAGCGGCCGTCGCGCACCTCCGGCTCCACCGCGATCAGATGATCCACCCCCAGCCGCTCGGCGATGGGGCCGGTGATGAAGCGGTTGGTGGCGGTGATGATCAGCAGAGTGTCGCCGCGGCTGCGGTGGCGTGCCAGCAGTTCCTCGCCCTTGGCCAGGATGTTGGGTTCGATCTTGCTGGCCATGAACTGCTGATGCCAGGCCGCCAACTGCTCGGGACTGTTGTCGGCGAGCGGCTTGAGCGCCACGGCGAGAAAGGCGTGGATGTCCAGCGTTCCCGCCTCATAGTCGGCCATGAAGCGGTCGTTGGCTTCACGGTAGGCCTTGGCATCCACTGCTCCCTGTTCGAGCAGAAACTCGCCCCAGGCGTGGTCGCTGTCGATGGCGAGCAGGGTATTGTCCAGGTCGAAGATGGCCAGACTCACGGCTTACCCCTTGCGATTTGGTGAGTAATGACTTGCTAGGTTTCGTGAAAGCTGGCGATTATGTCAGACAACGACCTCGCTGCTAAGCCTGCCGGAGCTTTTTCTCCTACTGCCGGTTCGGCCCCAACGTTGTATTGATGCGCTTTGCGCCCTTGTGGAAGAATGCAAGCAACGATGAATTTCACAAGGTGACGTCCGTGATCGACGCTGACGGCTTTCGCCCCAACGTTGGCATCATCATCGCCAACGCCAGGGGGCAGCTGCTTTGGGCGCGTCGGGTAGGACAGAATGCGTGGCAGTTTCCCCAGGGAGGCATTAAGTCAACCGAAACACCGCAACAGGCGCTCTACCGAGAGCTGGAGGAGGAAATCGGCCTCACCGCCGATGACGTCGAACTGCTTGCCTGTACCCGGGGGTGGCTGCGCTATCGCCTGCCACGACGCATGGTGCGCATGAATTCGAGGCCGGTGTGTATCGGCCAGAAGCAGAAGTGGTTCCTGCTGCGGATCCGCTGTCAGGAGAGCCGCATCTGCATGGATGGCTCGGAGAAGCCCGAGTTCGATAACTGGCGCTGGGTCAGCTACTGGTATCCGTTGGGCCAGGTGGTACCGTTCAAGCGCGAGGTGTATCGCCGCGCGTTGAGCGAGCTGTCGCCGCGGGCGCAGCGGCTGGCGCTGGAAGGGCGCTGAGCGAAGAATCCGCTGTTCGGTACGAGTGGGGCAACGCAGGGCCCCGTGTGAGCTCCGCCGCACTGGCGGTGCTTGGCCTTGACTCCTCAGCAGGCGAGGGACGACAACGATGGAAAGCAAGACGCCGATGCTCGAGGTGCTGCGCCGGGTCATCCAGGAGGTCAACGGGGCACGCAATCTCGATGCGGCGCTGGCGACCATGGTTCGCCGTATCCGCAAGGCCATGCGCACCGACGTATGTTCCTTCTATCTCTACGATGCCGAGATCGAGGCGCTGGTGCTGATGGAAACCATCGGCCTGCACAGCCAGGCGGTGGGGCAGGTCACCCTGCGGGTAGGCGAGGGCCTGGTCGGTCTGGTGGCCGAGCGCGAGGAGCCGCTCAACCTGGAGGACGCACCGTCGCACCCGCGCTTCCGCTACTTCGAGGCCACCGGCGAAGAGCGCTACTCCAGCTTTCTCGGCGTGCCCATCATCCATCAGCGGCGCATGCTCGGCGTGCTCGTCGTACAGCAGGCCGAGAAGCGCCGCTACGATGAGGAGGACGAAGCCTTCCTCATCACCATGGGTGCGCAGCTGGCCGGCGTGCTGGCTCACGCGTTGGCCACGGGCAGTCTCAGCAAGCCTACGCTGCCTGGCGGGCAGGCCATGTTCACTGGCGTTCCCGCCTCGCCCGGCATGGCCATCGGCGAGGTGGTGGTGGTGGCGCCGCTGGCCGATCTGGACAGCGTTCCCGACCTGATTCCCACCGACGTCGAGCACGAGATCGCGCGCCTCAAGGAGGCCATCGAGTGCGTGCGCGAGGAGATTCGAGCCGCGGGCGAGCGCCTGGCCAACCGCATCTCCGCCCAGGAACTGGCGCTGTTCGAGGTCTACCAGCAGATGCTCAGCGAAGCGGCGCTCTCCCAGGAAGTGGAGAAGCGCATTCGTGAAGGGCAGTGGGCCCCGGGGGCGCTGGCCGACGTGGTGCGGCGTCACGTGCAGTACCTGGAGCGGGTCGACGACGACTACCTGCGCGAGCGGGCCGCCGACGTGCGCGACCTGGGCCGCCGGGTGCTGGCGCATCTGCAGGAGGAGACGCCCCAGACGCCGGCCAACTTCCCCGAGAGCACCATTCTGGTCGGCGACGAGATCAGCGTCGCCACGCTGGGCGAAGTGCCGCGGGAGCGTCTTGCCGGGCTGGTCTCGCTGCGCGGCTCGAGCACTTCCCACGTGGCGATCGTGGCGCGAGCCATGGGCATTCCCACCGTGTCGGGCATGGTCGACCTGCCGTTGCCGCGGCTCTCCGGCGCCGAGGTGGTCCTCGACGGGCACCGGGGGCGGCTTTTCGTGCGACCGTCCGACGAGCTGAAGGCCCGCTACGGCAGCCTGATCGCCGAGGAGATCGCGCTCACCGAAGTGCTGGAGCATGAGCAGGACCTGCCCAGCGAGACGCCGGACGGTTACGTGATGCCATTGATGGTCAACACCGGTCTGGCCATCGATACCGCGGTGTCGTTGAAGAAGCGCATCAGCGGCGTGGGGCTGTACCGCACCGAGGTGCCGTTCATGATCGCCGAGCGCTTTCCGAGCGAGCAGGAGCAGGCACGCCTCTACCGCGATCAATTGGAAAGCTTTGCGCCGCTGCCGGTGGTCATGCGCACGCTCGACATCGGCGGCGACAAGGACCTGCCCTACTTCCCCATCGAGGAGGCCAACCCCTTCCTCGGCTGGCGCGGCATTCGGGTCACGCTCGACCATCCCGAGGTGCTGATGGTGCAGCTGCGCGCCATGCTGCGCGCCGCCCAAGGGCTCGACAACCTGCAGATTCTGCTGCCCATGGTGACCAACGTCGACGAAGTCGACGATGCGCTGCGGCTGCTGGATCGCGCCATTCGTGAGCTGGGCGAAGAGGGCGTCGTCTCGCCGCGGCCCCGGGTCGGCGTGATGCTGGAGGTTCCCGCCACGCTCTATCAACTGGATGCGCTGGCCGAGCGGGTCGACTTCTTCTCCGTCGGCAGCAACGACCTGACCCAGTACCTGCTGGCGGTGGATCGAAACAACCCCCGGGTGGCGAGCCTCTATGACTCCTGTCACCCCGCCGTGCTGTGTGCCATGGCGCGACTGGCAGAGGAGTCCCGGCGGCTGAAGAAGCCGATCTCGGTGTGCGGCGAACTGGCCGGCGACCCGGCCGGCGCGCTGCTGCTGATGGGCATGGGCTTCGATTCCCTCTCCATGAACGCCCCCAGTCTGCCCCGGGTCAGAGCGGCCATTCGTCGGGTGTCGATCGACGCCGCCAAGGCGCTGGTTCAGGAAACCCTGGCGCTCAATACGCCGGTGGCGGTTCGCAGCCATCTGTTCGGGCGTCTCAGCGAATGGCAGCTGGCGCACCTGCTGCCGCCACGGGACTGAGTGCGGTTCATGTGTCTCATCGCTTTCGACTTTCGACCCCAGGCGCCGATAGCACTGCGCCTGGTGGCCAACCGCGACGAGTTCCATCAACGACCGACGGCTGCACTGGCGGCGTGGCAGGATGCGCCCGACATCGTCGGCGGCCGCGATCTCGAGGCCGGCGGCAGTTGGCTGGCAGTGCATCGTCGCGGGCGTGTCGCGGCGGTGACCAACGTGCGCGATCCTGCCCTCGCCGTGGCGCCCGATGCGCCGAGCCGGGGGCAGCTCGTGCGCGAGGCGCTGGAGTGCCCCGACCTCAGCGCCTGGCTGCTCCGGCTCGCCGGGGGCGAGGGCTGGCGCTATGCCGGCTTCAATCTGCTGGCGGGCGACGGCGAGCGCCTCTGGCATCTGCACCGCGGCCGAGACGAGCTGCTGCTCACCCAGGTCGCGCCCGGCATCCACGGGCTTTCCAATGCCACCCTCGATACGCCCTGGCCCAAGCTGGTCGTCGCCCGGCAGGGGCTGGCGGCTGCGCAGCGTCGCCGCTGGCCGGAGGACGCCCTGGAGGCGTTTGGCGATACCCGGCCGGCCGACGATGGCCATCTGCCCAATACCGGCGTGGGGCTGGAACTGGAGCGTCGGCTGTCGCCGCCTTTCATCGTCGGCGAGCAGTACGGCACCCGTGCCACCACCTGGCTGGAGTGGGACGCCGGCGCGGGCGTCGTGGTGCTGGAAGAGCGTCGCTTCGGTCCCGGTGGGCAGCCTCAGGGCGTAACGCGGGAGCGAATTGCCTTGCACCGCAACTCGTTCCCGGTATCGCCATGACAGCCAGGACGTAGCGGCGTAAACTCACCCATCGGCATTCGGCACAGGGACGCACGCCCGTGGTAGCACACAAGGACCGCTTATGGTCGTACCTGATATGGCCTCTGCTGTGGCCGCTGTTGCTGGCCCAGGCGGCCCTGGTACTGCTGTGTCTGCTGGCTGCCGCCGTGCTGTGGCTGGCCACGCCCGATCCTGCCACCTGGACGGAACCCGCCTGGCTGCTGCTGGCTCTGCTGGTCGGCACGACCCTCACCACCTCGGCCTTTCTCCTGCAATTACGCCACCGCATTCGCGAATGTGAGGCTCAGACCGAGAGCCGGCTCGAGCGTATCGAGCGTCTGCTGCTGGAAGCCGAACAGATGCTGCCGGGTTGGCTGGGGCAGCCGGAACGGCTCGAGACCCATGACGACTCGATGATGGGACGCATGGAGCGTCTGCATGACGGCATGATCGAGCTGCAATCGCGACTCGAGCTGGTGCCGAGCCCCGATGCGCTGCTGGCGAGCAGTCAGCGGCCGGCGCTGCTGCTCTACCAGGGGCGCATCGTCGGCGCCAACCTGGCCATGGAGCAGCTGCTGGGAGAAGGCCTGGCCACGCTGAGAGGACAGGACCCCGCGACGCGACTGATCGAGCGAGGCGATGCGGGAGACAGGCTGGTCGAGGTGCAGGTGCTCGATGGAGAGGGGCGCTGGCGCTCCTTCCGGGCGGAGTGGCTGGAAGCCTCGCCCTATCAATTGCTGCTCTTCGAACGCGCCGGCATGCACGAATTCGGCAACTTGCTGGCGGCCCGCGAGCGGGCGAGGGAGGACTCGCGGCTCAAGTCGCACTACCTGACGTTGCTGCAGCGCGAGCTGGAGCCGCTGCTGAAGGAGTTGGCCGATAGCATGAAGACGGCATCCGGCAACGGGAGTTCGTTGCGCTACGCGCACCTGCGCGAGCGTATCGCCGACATTTTGCTGCTGATCAACAGTCTGGCCGGAGAGCGGGGCGAACTGATGCCCTCGGCCAGCGCCGGCCAGGACGAACCGTTGCGGGTGCTGGTGGTCGATGACGGTCCGGTCAACCGCATGCTGGCCAGCCAGCTGCTCGAGGCCCAGGGGCTTCGGGTCGACAGTGTCGCCAGTGGCCCGGAAGCCCTGGAACAGCAGCAGCGTCTGTTCTACGACCTGGTGCTGATGGATATCTTCATGCCCGACATGGATGGCATCGAGGCAGCCCGGCGCTGGCGCGAACAGGAGACGCTCGCTCCCGAGGCCGGTCGCAGCATTCTGGTGGCGCTCACGGCCAACGCCACCGACAGCGACCGCCAGCGCTTCGTCGAGGCCGGCATGGACGACTACCTGGCCAAACCCTATGGCCCGCGTGAGCTCATCGATCTGCTTCGGCAGTGGCGGCCGGACGCCTTTCAAGATTCCGCATCGACATGACCCTGTTTCTTTCATCGACGGTGGAGTGATCATCATGCCGGCCATGGTTCTTGCCTTCGGTCAGCAGGCCATCGTGGGGCTCCGTTTTTCGTTCTGAGGTGCACATGAACTATCCCGATATCGATCCCGTCGCCATCTCGCTCGGCCCCTTCCAGGTGCACTGGTATGGCCTGATGTACGTGATCGGCTTCGTCGGGGCCTGGTGGCTGGGACGCCGGCGGGCCCATCGCTTCGGCCTCACCCATGACGATGTCGGCGACCTGCTGTTCTATCTCGCCATCGGGGTGGTGGTCGGCGGTCGCCTCGGCTATGCGCTGTTCTACGGCATGGGCCAGTGGGCCGCCGACCCGCTGTGGGTGTTCCGCGTCTGGGACGGCGGCATGAGCTTTCACGGCGGGCTGATCGGCGTGCTGCTGGCCGCCCTCTGGTTCGCCCGCAAGAAGCGCATGGCCTTCTTCAGCCTGACCGATTTCTTCGCTCCTATGGTGCCGATCGGCCTGGGCGCCGGGCGTATTGGCAACTTCATCAACCGCGAATTGCCCGGTCGGGTCACCGAGATGCCCTGGGGCATGCCGTTCCCCGGCATGGGGCCGGAGCCGCGGCATCCGACGGCGCTGTACGAGGCCTTCCTCGAAGGCCTGGTGATGTTCGTCATCCTGTGGTGGGTGTCGGCCCAGCCGCGTCGGCGCGGGCTGGTGTCCGGCCTGTTCCTGCTGCTCTACGGAGTATTCCGCTTCGGCGTGGAGTTCTACCGCCTGCCGGATGCCCACATCGGCTACCTGGCCTTCGGCTGGTTCACCATGGGCATGCTGCTGACCCTGCCGATGATCCTCTTCGGTATCGTGCTCATCGCCTGGTCGCGGCGTCAGCCGCTGGTGGGCGACAAGGCGATACAGTGAAACTCGATGACAGCGGGGCAGCGAAACTCGACGGGAGCTACGCAGCGATACTCGCCGAGAGTAGGAGAGCGTGAGCGGAGGCGGTAGACTCACGGGTCAATCGATCGACTGCCAATCGACCATCTTATAGATAGAGCCTTGCCAAGATGCCTGACGACAACGCCCAGCTCGGACGACCCGCTACCGAGCGGGCCGCCCTTCAATCGCCACCCGAGCGACCCGCTCTCGAGCAGCCGTATCTGGACCTGATGCGGCAGGTGCTGGAGCAGGGCGTGGAGCGCGGCGACCGCACCGGGGTCGGTACGCGCTCTCTGTTCGGCCACCAGATGCGCTTCGACCTTTCCCGCGGTTTCCCGCTGGTGACCACCAAGAAGCTGCACCTGCGCTCGATCGTCCACGAGCTGCTGTGGTTCCTGCGTGGCGATACCAACATCGCCTATCTCAAGGAGAATGGGGTCAGCATCTGGGACGAGTGGGCCGACGCCAACGGCGATCTCGGCCCGGTCTACGGCTATCAGTGGCGCAGCTGGCCCGATCCCCGCGGCGGCCATGTGGATCAGATCGCCAAGCTGCTCGAGCAGTTGCGTACCAACCCCAGCTCGCGGCGGCTGATCGTCTCCGCCTGGAACCCGGCGCTGGTCGACGAGATGGCGCTGCCACCGTGCCACTGCCTGTTCCAGTTCTACGTGGCGGAAGGGCGGCTCTCCTGCCAGCTCTACCAGCGCAGCGCCGACATCTTCCTCGGGGTGCCGTTCAACATCGCCAGCTACGCGCTGCTGACCATGATGATCGCCCAGGTCGCCGGGCTCGAGCCTGGCGACTTCGTCCACACCCTGGGCGACGCGCACCTCTATCTCAATCACCTGGAGCAGGCCGAGCTGCAGCTCTCGCGCACCCCGCGGCCAGCGCCTCGGCTGGTGCTGGACCCCGGCGTCGACGACCTGTTCGCCTTCCGTTTCGAGCACATCGCCATCGAAGGCTACGACCCCCACCCTCATATCAAGGCCGAGGTAGCGGTATGACCGACGAGACCCTGGTGCCGGTGGCGATGATCGCCGCGGTGTCGCGCAACGGCGTGATCGGCGTCGACAACAAGCTGCCCTGGCATCTGCCCGAGGATCTCAAGTTCTTCAAGCGCATGACCCAGGCCAAGCCGCTGATCATGGGTCGCAAGACCTTTGCCTCCATCGGTCGGCCGCTGCCGGGGCGGCTCAACATCGTGGTGACCCGCGATAAAAACTTTCGCCACGACGGCGTGCGGGTCTGCCACGATCTCGAATCGGCGCTGTTCCTGGCCGACCAGCAGGCCACCATCGATGCCAGCGAGGAGATCATGGTGATGGGGGGCGGCGAGATCTATGCCCAGGCGCTGCCCCATGCCAGCCGCATCTACCTCACCGAGGTTGATGTCGAGGTGGAAGGCGACGCCCGCTTTCCCGAGCTGGACGAAAGCGAGTGGCAGGAGGTGCAACGGGTACCGGGTTCACCCAGCCCGGGACAGCCGAGCTACAGTTTCGTGCAGTACCAGCGCTGCTGAACTGCACATTTGTCAGCGCCTCGCTTGTGGCACACACTAGGCTGAGGCATGGAGCTGCCCCGTTCTCGCCACCCGTTCGATCGTCGTGTCGTCAACGTGAGCCCGCCAGGAGGATGCCGGTTTGATCGAAGAGCGTTCACGTCAACTGTTCGATGTCTTGGAGACCTGTGCCGACACGGCGCTCCATGAGCTGCGCAGCTATCGCGCAAGAATCCAGGAACTGGAGTCCCGTCTCGCCGAATCCGAAGCGCGGCAGCAGGAGCTCGAGGCGGCGCGCCTGGAGCTGATGGAAGAGAACCGCGAGCTGGACGAGCAGAACCGCGAGCTCGAGGAGGACAATGCCCGCCTGCGTGAACGCCTGCGCAAGGGCGAGCCGACCCCGGCGTTTCCCGGCCCCGCACGGCGCGCCCAGGGCCTGGCGGCGCTGATCGGGCAGCGACCGCGGGCGGAGGCCGCTCAGCACGGCGAGTCGCCCGACTCCCAGGCCGCTGGCGGTAAAGACGATATAGACAAAGCGTCGGCAGCCGGCGGTAAAGGCGATGGCGGTAAAGATGGTGACGGTAAAGATAAAGAAGCAGCAATCAAGCCATCGACAGCGTTCGCTCCGGCAGGGGGCGTAGCCGTCGCTCCCTTCGCTCCGGCGTACGCTTCGGCCAGGGTGGCCTCGACTGAGCGCACGACCGACGAGCGTCAGGGCCAGCTTGCCATCGAGCAGGCGCCCTCCGCCGATGCCCTGCTGAAACAGTGGTACCAACGCTATCCCCATACCTTCTTCAAGGGGCATACGCGACCGCTCAAGGTCGGCATTCATCACGATCTTGCCGCACGCGAGCCCTGGCCCGAAAAGCTGGTGCGCCGCGCGCTGGCCGGCTACGTCAACCTGCCGCGCTACCTCAAGGCGGTGCGGGAAGGCGCCGAGCGCATCGATCTCGACGGCGCTCCCGCCGGCGACGTGGATCCCCAGGCCGCCGAACATGCCAAGCGCAAGCTGGAGCGGTTGCAGAACGAGCGGCGCGAGCGCGGCCACCCGGCGAGTGCCGCCCCGAAGCGGGGCAGCGGCAAGGCGAGTTCCGGCCGCAGCCGCGCCGTTGCGGCAGGCTCCCGGATGAGTGACAAAGCCCGCCCTCAGGCGCAGGAAAGTGCGTCGCCCAAGGCGGCCGGCCCCGTAGCGGAAGCGGCCGACGCCAGGGCCACGCCGGCCGATCCCGAACAGCGCCTGGAGGCCAAGCTTTCGGCGCTGCTGGCCAAGCACGGCAGCAGCCGCAAGGGGAGCTGAAGCCAGCCCGAACGAAGCGTAGAAAGCCCGTCGCTTGTCAGCGCTGTATCAGCGAGGCATGATGTGCGGGCTCATCGCTGCCAGGCAGATCGACTGCCATGCCTGCAGCACGCGGTTCAGGGAGCGGGAGCGCCCAGGACCGCAAAAGCAGGGTAAAGTTCCGTCGGGGAGGCGGGCATCATAGGAAAACAGTGTTTTTTCTTATTGCGTTCCGATTTTTCCCGGTATAGAGTTCTACCTGCGAGCATTGGACTATAACAAGGCTTCGCTGCGGTCATGACCGGCCCCCGGCCCTTCCTGGGAAGGAACCGAGCCAAGCACGGCGGGACCCATGCCCGGCAAGCTACCTGCACCGATCACCGATTCGTGCAGTAACGATCGAAACAGTAAGCTAGTGAAAGGAACTATCGCGATGAAAAAGACACTGTTAGCGACTGCCATTGCCGGCGCCCTGGGCGTCACCGCTGCCGCTCAGGCTGCTACCGTTTACGACCAGGACGGCACTCAGGTCGACGTCTACGGTCGTATCAATCTCGGTGTGACCACTGGTGGCATCCAGAGCGAAGAGCCTGATGCAGCTAAGACCGACGGCTCCGAGTTCGTCGACGTTTTCTCCCGCTTCGGCTTCCGTGCCCGCCATCAGGTAGCCCCGGACCTCCAGGCCTTCGCCAACATGGAGTTCCGTCCGAACCTGGCTCGCCAGAACAGCAGCTCCATGGCCATCCGCAACTCCTTCCTGGGTATTCGCGGCGACCAGTGGGGTATGGTGCGCATCGGTAACTTCGACGGCGTTCTCTACCAAGCCGTGACCGGTAAGTTCGACATTCAGGAGTATGAAGGTTTCACTTCTACCAGCGGCGGTGCTGTCAGCTCCCGCGGTGATTCCTTCCAGTACTCCACGCCGGTGCTGGGTGGCTTCCAGGCCCACGTACAGGCCAAGCACCTGAGCGGTAACGGTGCTGAAGTGGGCGCGCAGGACAACTCCTCCACCCTGAGCTGGCAGGCGGCTGTCAACTACACTTGGCAGGACCTCTATCTGGCTGCCGGTTACAACCAGTCCAAGGCCGAGCGTGAAGATCGCGGCTACCGTTATCGTGGTGCGGCCGGCACTCGTGGCAACCCCGCCGGTGAGGACATCTGGGCAGCTGCTGCTATCTATCAATTCACCCCGGCTTTCCGCGCTGGTGTGAAGTATGAAGACGTGACGGACACCTTCAGCACTGAAGAGCTGAATGATCGTGTTGCTGCTGGCTTTATCACTGCTGATCAGGCGGCTGGCGCCATCGACAACATGTGGACCCTGATGGGTGTGTTCGACTACGGTATGGGCGAAATCTACGCCGACTACAACCGTATTCGTTCCGTCCACGAGGGTACCGATAGCCGTAACGCCTGGACCCTGGGCGCCAACTATCGCTTCAGCCGTCCGATGTACGTCTGGGCCGAAATCGTCGACTACGATTTCGATTCCGACGACAGCATCAGCGACCTGAACGACGATCTGCGCTTCACCGTCGGTCTGCGCTACGACTTCTAAGTCGAGCCCAAGCTGACTGCAACACGTCGCTTCAGCGACGACGAAACCGGCCCTTCGGGGCCGGTTTTTTTTCGACTGTGGTCACGTCTGCCGGCCAGGCCGTGCAGCATATGGGCTGCCGATGACGCTTTTCTGATAGACTGGCTCGCCTTTACGTTCCGGAACCCGATGAGGAGTGACCTTGGAGCTTATCTGGTTGGCCTATGTGGCCTTGGGTGCGGTGGTCGGTATCATGGCCGGCCTGTTGGGCGTTGGCGGCGGCGGCATCATGGTGCCGATACTGACCGCGCTGTTCCTCACCCAGGGGGTGCCTCTCGAGCATCTGGCTCACCTGGCGTTGGGTACCTCGATGGCCGCCATCATTCCCGCTTCCACGGCGAGCCTGCTCTCCCACCGCCGCCACGGCGCCGTGCGCTGGGAGATCGTGCGCTACCTGACCCCCGGCATTCTGATAGGCACCTTTCTGGCCACCTTCATTGCCGCCTTGCTGCCAACCCGGGGCCTGGCGATCTTCTTCGCCTGCTTCATGATCTTCATGTCGCTGCAAATGCTGGCCAATATCAAGCCAAAGCCGACGCGTAACCTTCCAGGGGCGGTCGGCCTCGGCGGTGCAGGGCTGGGGATCGGCGGTATCTCGGCGCTGGTGGCCATTGGCGGCGGCTCGCTGACCGTGCCGTTCCTGACCTGGTGCAACGTCAAGCTGCCCCAGGCCATCGGCACCTCCGCCGCCGTCGGCCTGCCCATCGCCCTGGCCGGTGCCCTGGGCTACGTGATCAACGGCTGGGCTACCCCCGGGCTGCCCGGCGCCGCGCTGGGCTTCGTCTACCTGCCGGCACTGCTGTTGATGGCTCCCTTCAGCATGCTGATGGCGCCGGTGGGGGCCAGGCTGGCGCATCGCCTGCCGGTGGCACTGCTCAAGCGGATTTTCGCGGTCATGATGATGGGGCTGGCGCTGCAGATGGTGTACACCGTGTTCACTGCCTGATACCGCTGCTTTCGTTCCATGAAGCTCTTGATGTAGATCAACGGAAGAAACGTTTTGTCGCCGAGCGGGGCGGCGCGGCGGGACAAGCGCAACGCAGCAGGCCAGAATCGAAGTCTCCCAGTGTGACCCAACGTGAGACCGAGGTAAGGAGTGCGCTCATGAAACCCCGGCCCGCCCAGCGGCCACGCCCCGCCGTGCCCCGCTGCGAGCGCTGCACCCTGCATGCCCGCTGCCTGCCGCTGGGGCTCGAGTTCGATGCCCTGCAGTCCTTCGATGACATCATCCGGCTGCCGCAGGCGCTCAAGCGCGGTCAGGCACTGATGCGCCAAGGGGCGCCCTTCACCAGCCTCTATGTGGTGCGCTCCGGCAGCCTCAAGCAAACGGTGGCGCAGCCCGGCCAGCGCGATCAGGTCACTCACTTTCATCTGCCGGGGGAGATCGTCGGCCTGGATGCCATCGGCGAGGCGAGCTGCCATGGCAGCGTGGTGGCGCTGGAGAGCGCCTTCGTCTGCGAGCTGCCGTTCACGCTGTTGGAAGTCCTCGCCGAGCGGCTGCCGGAGCTGCGCGGGCGACTCTATCGTTGCATGAGCCGCGAGCTGCGCCGCGATCAGCGCATGATGTGCCTGCTCTCGGGGCGCACCGCCGACCAGCGCCTGGCGAGTTTCCTGCTCGGCCTCTCCGAGCGCTTCAGCGCCCGGGGCTTGTCGCCCTACCGTTTCTTTCTCTCCATGTCGCGCTCGGACATCGGCAGCTACCTTGGCCTGGCGCTGGAGACCGTCAGCCGGGTGTTGGCACGCTTCCAGGAGCAGGGTGTCATTGCCGTGGCCGGTCGCGAACTCACCATCAGCGACATCGAAGCGCTCGAAGGTCTGGCGCTGGCTAGCGCCCCCATGACGCCTGCTTGACCACCTGCCGAATCGTCTCGGCCATGAAGCGGCTGGCGGGGGAGCGCTGTGCCTGTTGCGACCACAGCAGGCCCGGCGTGCGTACCGGGGTGGGGCTCTCCAGCGGGATGGCTTTCACTCCGGGCTCGTTGCCCAGCGCGTTCTCCGCCACGATGCTGCACAGATCGGTGCGCCGCACCAGTTCGATCATGGGGGAGATGGCGTTGAGCTCGGCGACGATCTGCGGACGCGCGCCGGCGGCGGCGAAGCACTCGTCGAGCATCTGGCGGGTCGAGAAGTGTGGCGCCAGCAGCGTCATACGCGCGCCGTTCAGCTCGACCATGCGCAGCCGCTTGCGCCGGGCCAGCGGATGGTCGTTGGCCACGATCAGCTTCAGCTCCTCGTTGTAGAGCGGCTCGAAGCGTAGCCCGCGGGGAATGGCCGGACGGTAGGAGATGCCCAGATCCAGGTAGCCGTCGACCAGCCCCTCGCTGATCTGATCTCCCGAAAGCTCTTCCACTACCACCTTCACACGCGGCAGGCGCTGCATGAAACGCGAGAGGCAAAGCGGGATCAGCTGCACGTTGAAGCTGTGGGTGGCGGCGATGCGCAGCTCGCCGCTCAGGTCATCGGGGGCTTCCTTCAAGGCGCCCACGGCCTGATCGACCTGACGCAGGATAGGCACCACGTGCTCGTGAAAGCTCTGGCCCGCCTCGGTGAGCGTCACCCGCTTGCCGATCCGCGCGAACAGCGGCTGGCCCAGCTCCTCTTCCAGCTGACGGATCTGGTGGGAAAGCGTCGACTGGGTGACGTGCACCTTTTCGGCGGCCCGGGTGAAGTTGAGCGTCTCCGCAATGGCCAGAAAGTACCTTATGTGGCGAAGTTCCATGCAAGCTCCGCTGTCGTGGCGTCATCAATCGATGGTGTCACTCGTTTTTATGTAAATTTATCATTTTTGTCCATCGTGATGGCGTCTTATGTTGTTCCAACACAAGCGTTACACATCACGAGCGTGGGTGCCGCTCCGGCATGACTCGCTCGCATCTGCCACGCGGAGCCAAAGCATGAAGATCGGGCGCGAGACAATTCCAAGAACCGCCATCAGCACCTCCAACGCCGACACCATCGTGGTGCGCGGCAAGGACCTCAGCGCCGAGCTGATCGGCCACACCACCTTCACCGACTACTTCCTGATGCTGCTCGACGGCAAGCCGGCCAGCGATGTCCGCCGCCGGGTGCTGGACGCCACGCTGGTAGCCATCGCCGAGCACGGCCTGGTGCCCAGCGTGCAGGCCAGCCGCATGACCTATGCCGCTGCCCCCGAGGCGCTGCAGGGCGCGGTGGCGGCGGGGCTGCTGGGCTGCGGCTCGGTGATCCTCGGCGCCTCGCAGGCGGCGGGGGAGCTGTTCGCCGAGATCGCCGGTGAGGTCGATGGGGGCAAGTCCCTCGAAGGCGCCGTGCACGACGTGGTGAGCGCGCGGCGCGCCCGCCGCGAAGCGATTCCCGGCTACGGTCACCCGCTGCACAAGGATCGCGACCCGCGCGTCGAGGCGCTGTTCGGTGTGGCGCGGGAGGCGGGCGCCGAGCTGCGCTACGTGGAGATCGCCGAGGCCGTGGAGCGGGCCATTCCCGGTATCGTCGGCAAGCAGCTCAAGCTCAACGTCTCCGCCGCCATTCCCGCCGTGCTGCTGGGGGCGGGCTTTCCGCTCAAGGCGCTGCGCGGCGTGCCGCTGCTGGCACGCACCGCCGGGCTGATCGCCCACCTGCTGGAGGAGGCCGAACGGCCCTGCGGCTTCGCGCTCTCCTATCAGGCGGCGCAGCGGGTCGAGTACACCGGTGAGGTGCCGCCGGGCTTCACCCAGGAAGGGGGGCAGTCATGAGCAAGGTACTCGAAGGCATCACCGTCATCGAGCAGGGCACCTTCATCACCGGCCCCGCCGCCGGCATGCTGCTGGGCGACCTGGGCGCCAACGTGATCAAGGTCGAAATGCCCGGCAAGGGCGACCCGTTCCGTGCCTTCAAGGGCGGGCTCTACAGCCCTCACTACCAGACCTACAACCGCAACAAGCGCAGCATCGCCCTCAACACCAAGGAGCCGGAGGACCTCGCCACCTTCGATGCGCTGATCCGCGATGCCGACGTCTACATCCAGAACTTCCGCCCCGGTACCGCAGAGCGGTTGGGGGCGGGGGAAGAGCGCCTGCGCGAGCTCAACCCGCGACTGATCTACTGCGCCATCAGCGGCTTCGGCAACGACGGCCCCTACGCCGGACGCCCCAGCTACGACACCGTGGCCCAGGCCGCCAGCGGTTTTCTCAAGCTGCTGGTCAATCCCGAGAATCCGCGGGTGGTGGGACCGGCCATGGCCGATGCGCTGTCGGGCTTCTACGCCGCCTACGGCATTCTCGGCGCGCTGGTGGAGCGCGGCCGCACCGGCCAGGGGCGGCGGGTCGACGTCTCCATGCTGGAGGCGATGTGCCACTTCAACCTCGACGCCTTCACCCACTATCTCTCCGAGAACGAGATCATGGGCCCCTACAGCCGGCCGCAGGTGTCGCAGTCCTACGTGATGGAGTGCGCCGACGGCAAGTGGGTGGCGCTGCACATGTCCTCGCCGGAGAAGTTCTGGCAGGGGCTGGCCAACGCCATGGAGTACCCCGAGCTGCTGCAGGACGAACGTTTCGCCACCCGCGAGGGGCGCATCGACCACCAGGAGCAGATGATCGAAGTGCTCAAGCAGGTGTTCCGACGTCACGACCGAACGGAGTGGTGCCGGCGCCTGGAGGCTGAGGACGTGCCCCACGCCCCGATGTACGACACCGACGAGGTGCTCGAGGACCCTCAGGTCAAGCATCTGCAGTTGGAGGTGAGCACCGTGCACCCCACGGTGGGCACCTTCCGCACTCTGCGTTCGCCGGTCTCCTACGACGGCGTGAAGTCGCTGGAGGTCACTGCACCCCCGGTGCTGGACGAACACCGCGAGGAAATCCTGGCAGAAGTGAAGCGCCGCCAGCGTTGAAGGGCGCATGCGGCGCAGTGGCACCATGACACAACGATAAACAGCCGGTCGGGCGGCGCTGCCAGCCCAGGCCGAACAGGAGCCAGTCATGTTCGAATTGCCCAATAAAGACGACATCGTTCCGCATGGCATTCCGCAGACCCCGGACGACATCACCGAGATCGTGCTGAAGGCGATGAGCCACACCAGGGACGAGCGGCTGCGCGAGATCCTCACCGCGCTGGTCAAGCATCTGCACGCCTTCGGCCGCGAAGTGAAGCTGAGCGAGGAGGAGTTCATGGCCGCCATCAATGCGGTGACCCGGCTCGGCCACCTCACCCGCGACCGCCACAACGAGACCATGGTGATGTCCGACGCCCTGGGCTTCTCCACCCTGGTGATGATCCTCAATCAGGAGCGCACGCCGGAGCAGATCTCGCCGGCCCTGCTGGGGCCCTTCTACAGCCGCAAGGACCCGGAGTATCCGCTCGGCTTCAACATCTCCCGCGATACGCCCAAGGCGAGCGACATCCCGCTGTTCGTCTCCGGCCGGGTGACGAGCCGCGACGGCACGCCGCTGCCAGGCGCCCTGGTGGAGGTGTGGCATGCCTCGCCGGAGGGGCTCTACGAGAACCAGGACGACAGCCAGCCGCACCTCAACCTGCGCGGCAAGTTCCGCACCGACGCCGAGGGGCGCTACCGCTTCCGCACCATTCGTCCGGCAAGCTACCCGATTCCCACCCACGGCATCGTCGGCGAAATGCTCGAGGCGCAGAGTCGCCATCCGTTCCGCGCCGCGCATCTGCACTTCACCGTCTCCGCCGAGGGGCATCGGACCCTGGTGACGCAGATCTTCCCCAAGGACGATCCCTTCCTCGAATCGGACTGCGTGTTCGGCGTCACCAGCGCCGATCTGGCCATGGAGTTTCCCATCCACGACGACGGCCAGGCACCCGACCCCGACGTGCGCGGTCGCTACTGCACGCTGGAAGTGGATTTCGACCTGTCCCCCGGCGTTTCGCGTCTGCCGGCATCGCCCATCGATTCGTGATGCCCCTACGCTGAAGCGCCGTTGCCACGCCAGTTGCCATAACAGTTGCCATAACCGGTTTCCATAACAACAACCCCAATACGAGACGCCAACATGACACATCCAAAGCACAACACCATCAAGTCATCGACTGTCTTCCCCCTCAAGACTCTCACTGCCGCGACGCTGGCTGCCGCACTGCTTCCCGCCAGCGCGTCGGCGGTGGAGACCATCGATTTGACCGTGGGCTCGAGCCACCCGACCACCATCCCCTGGGTGGGCATGATTCCCCAGGTATTCATTCCCAAGGTCAACGAGATCCTGGCGGAAGAGGGCGAATACGAGGTGCGCTGGACGGAAGCCTACGCCGGCCAGCTCTACGGCACCAACGCCACTCTCACTTCGATCCAGGACGGCATCGCCGACATCGGCTGGGTGTTCAGCTACCTGGAGCCCTCGCGCATGCCGCTGGCTCAGATCAGCGCCTATACGCCCTTCACCACCAGCGACCCCGAGCTGATGCTCGACGTGATGAACGACCTGGTGCGCTCGGTACCGGAGTTCCGTGCCGAGTGGGAGGACCACGACCTGGTGTTCCTCGGCGCCACCGCCTCGGATACTTACGACATCTACACCAACTTCCCGGTGGAGAGCCTCGACGATCTGGAAGGGGCGCGCATCTCTGCCCCCGGCGTGCTCGGCGTATGGCTCGAACCGGTGGGTGCGGTACCGGTCGACGGTACCCTGGCGAGCTATTACACCGACATCCAGACCGGTGTCTCCCAGGGCGTGGTGGGGCTCGCCACCGGCAACCTGCCGGCGCGCATCTACGAGGTGGCGCCCTACGTCACCCAGGTGAACCTGGGCGTGGTGTTCTCGGGCGGACTCGCCATCAACCAGTTCACCTGGGACGGCCTGCCCGAGCCGGTGCAGCAGGCGCTGATGGAGGCGGGCGAGGCCTACACCCGCGCCCACGGCCGCGACCTGGCCGAGCGCTACGAGAGCTCGCTGGAGCGCATGGTCGAGCTGGGCGCCGACCAGAGCACGCCGGTGCAGGTTCAGGCGCTCTCCGACGCGAAGCGTCAGCAGTGGATCGACGGCATGCCCGGCCTGGCCCAGCAGTGGGTCGAGCGCAACGAAGGGCGCGGGCTGCCGGCCCGCGAACTCCTCAGTACCTACATGGATGCCATGCGCGAACGCGGTCACGAGCCGGAACTGGCCTGGGACCGCAACTGATCGGCAATGCCCGGCCGGTAGCGCCGGACGGGCCTGAGGAGTCGGGGCAATGACCTTTTCTTTCAAGACGCTGGTGCTGGGGCGCCGGCTCGGCGGCGGCCGTCACAACAGCCTGTTCGGCTACCTGGTGGACGGCCTCAACGCGGTTGGCTCACTGCTGATCTTCTCGATCATGGCGATGATCGTGGTGGACGTACTGTCGCGCAATCTGCTCAACAAGCCCATTGCGGGGGTGGCGGAGCTGGTGGCGGCCTCCATCGTCATGATCGTGTTCCTGCAACTGCCCAGTACCCTGCGACACGGCCGCATGGCCCAGGCCGACATCTTCATTCAGGGTTTCACCGAGCGTCACCCGCGCCTCGGCCACGGCTTGCAGACCCTGTTCTACCTGGCCGGTGCCTACATGCTGATGGTGATCTACCAGGGCACGCTGCCGACCTTCCTGCGCGCCTGGGAACGCAACCAGTTCATGGGCGTGGAGGGGGTGTTCACCTTTCCCGTGTGGCCCATCCGCCTGGTGGTGATCGCCTGTGCGGCGATCACGCTGCTGCAGTATTTGCTGCTGGCGGCCCAGGCGCTGGTGTGGACGGTCAAGGGTGGAGCGCCGCACGCCGAGGAGGATCGCCCATGAGCGGTATCGAAATCGGCATCGTGGCGGTGGTCATGATGCTGGCGCTGATCTACTTCGGCATGCATATCAGCATCGCCCTGATGCTGGTCTCCTTCCTGGCCATCTCGACCCTGCGCAATCCGGAGCTGGCTACGCGCATGGTGGCCGCGGCGGCCAACGACTCGCTCAGCAGCTACCTCTACGGTGTGGTACCGCTGTTCGTGCTGATGGGGTTGCTGGTGGTGATATCGGGGGTAGGGCGGGACACCTTCGACGTCTTTCAGTGGCTGACCCGCCGGATCCGCGGCGGACTGGGGGTGGCCACCGTCGGCGCCAACGGCATCTTCGCCTCGATCACCGGCATCAGCGTGGCCTCGGCGGCGGTGTTCACCAAGGTGGCGGTGCCGGAGATGCGTCGGCATGGCTATACGCCCAAGTTCTCGGTGGGCGTGGTGGCGGGCAGCTCGGTGCTGGGCATGCTGATTCCCCCTTCGCTGCTGATGATCGTCTACGGTGTGCTGGCCGAGCAGTCGGTGGGGCGCATGTTCATCGCCGGCATCATACCGGGCATCCTGCTGGCGGCGACCTTCTGCATCACGATCCTGCTGCTCGCCTACCTGCGCCCCGGCTTCATGATGCAGGGAGCGGCCGGCATGGGCAACGTTTCAGCGCCGGCGCCCACCGCGGGCGAAGCGGAATCGGGCATGGCGCTGGCGCTCAAGCTGGTGCCCATCCTGGCGCTGATGGCGCTGGTACTGGGCGGCCTCTACAGCGGTTTCTTCACGCCGACCGAGGCGGGTGGCGTGGGCGCCTGCGGTGCGCTGCTGCTGGCGCTGCTCAAGCGTCGCCTGAGCCCGGCCAAGTTCTACCAGGTGCTGGGCGAGACCGGGCACGTGGCGGTATCGATCCTGTTCCTGATTCTCGCCGCCTCGCTCTACAGCCGCATGCTGGCGCTGACCGGGTTGCCGATGGCCATCGCCCAGTGGGTCACGGCCATGGAGTTGACCGCCTACCACTTCCTGTTTCTCTACCTACTGGTGGTGATCCTGATGGGCTGCATCATCGACTCGGTGTCGATCATGCTGATCGTGTTGCCCATCGTGCTGCCCATCGCCCAGTTCTTCGGCATGGACCTGATCTGGTTCGGCGTCATCACCGTGGTGGCGGTGGAAATCGGCCTGATCACGCCGCCGTTCGGCATATCGGTCTACACGGTGAAGGCGGCGCTGAACGACCGCAGCGTGCCGGTCAAGGAGATCTTCAAGGGCGTGGTGCCGTTCTTCGTCGCGATGCTGGTGGTGCTGTTCATCCTCACGCTGTTCCCCGTGCTTTCCACCCATCTGGCCTACCGCTACTGAACCGTAAAGACCGACGACAAGGGAGAGAATTCATGACTTCAGGCGTCTTGAGCCAGCCGGTGCTGGACCAGCTGTTCCACGAGGCGAGAAGCCACGCCTACTGGCAGGACCGACCCGTGGACGACGCTACCCTGCGCGAACTCTACGACCTCGTGAAAATGGCGCCCACCAGCGTCAACTGCAATCCGCTGCGCATCCTGTTCCTGCGCACCCGGCAGGCCAAGGAGAAGTTGATGCCCGCGCTGAAGGAGGGCAATCGACGCAAGGTGGAGGAGGCACCGGTCACGGCCATTCTGGCCTACGACCGACGCTTCCACGACCACCTGCCGGAGCTCTTTCCCCATGTGGATGCCAGGGCCTGGTTCGTCGGCGACGAGCCCTACCGCGAGGAGACCGCCTTTCGCAACGCCAGCCTGCAGGGCGGCTACTTCATTCTCGCTGCCCGCGCGCTGGGGCTCGACGTGGGACCGCTATCCGGCTTCGATAACGACATGGTCGACGGGCGGTTCTTCGCCGAGCGCTACCCCAACTACCGCAGCAACTTCCTGTGCAATCTGGGCTACGGCGACCCGGCCAAGCTGCATCCGCGCGGCCCGCGGCTCACCTTTGAGCAGGCCTGTCAGCTGCTGTAGCGCTGACTTGGGCGGGAACGAAAACGGCCACCCTGAAGGTGGCCGTTGCGTGCGAGCTCAAGCGCTGGGCCTGGGCTCGGTCGCTGCCAATACGGCCTTGAGGTGAGCGAGGTCTCGGGAGACGTCGACTTCGACGAACTCCGCGAGCAGCCGCTCCGCTTCACGCTGGGCCGCTTGTTCCACATAGTCGGCATAGTTGATTACAGCGGCACTGCAGTAACGACAATGAAGCACATCCGTTGGCTTCGGGTTGCCGTTCCAGAAATTGCTGCCGTTGCATTCGGGACACGCGACCTTCCTTGTGCGTTGAAACATTCTGGCCTCCTGCCTGAAAGTTCACCGTTATTGGCCATCTCATCCTACCACGTATCGGATGACCGTCATGTTACCGCTTATGAGTGATGTGTAGCCGTACGCAGGTTTCTTGCCGAGTTGTTCGTTGACATCGCATTCAATGGCCTAGGGTGGGGGTAATGCCAAGGCGATTTACAGGAGTGATTACATGGCTCTCATGCCGCACCAGCCCAACGACCTGATGATCCGCAAGCTGGATAGTATTTTTCCCCTCTCCGATGAAGAGAGGGGCGCGCTCCAGCAACTGCCGATACTGCTCAAAGGGCTCAAGGCCGACCAGGAGATCGTCGGCATTGGCGAGCGTCCTGCTCAGAGCTGCCTGATTCTGGAAGGCTTCACCTGTGCGTACAAGCTGAGCCATCTGGGCAAGCGCCAGATCATGGCTTTGCACGTTCCCGGCGACATGCCGGATCTGCAGAGTCTGCACCTGGCGGTCATGGACATGAGCATCGCGTCGATCAGTTCTTGCACGGTCGGCTTCATCCAGCATGAGGACTTGCGTCGTCTATGCGAGCAACACCCACGTCTTACGGCCGCGTTCTGGCGGGAGACGCTGGTTGACGCTTCGATCTATCGGGAGTGGCTGCTAAACGTCGGCCAGCGCAGTGCTTATACCCGCATGGCTCACCTGGTGTGCGAGATACTGATACGCCTGAAAGCGGTGGGGCTGGTGGAAAAATGGTCTTTCCAGTGGCCAATCACTCAGGAGAAGCTGGCGGATGCGCTGGGCATCACTGCCGTGCACGTCAGCCGCACTCTGCAGGCACTGCGTGCCGACGGCCTGATCCGAATAGAGAAGACCCAGGTGAGCGTACCTGACTGGGAGAGGCTGAAGGAGGCCGGAGAATTCGACCCGCTCTACTTGCATCTGCAAGTACGGAAGGGGGCTTGAGCGGGCAGCACGGCATGAGCGACCGAAAGACTGGCGCCCCCATCAGGATTCGAACCTGAGACCTTCCCCTTAGGAGGGGGACGCTCTATCCAGCTGAGCTATGGGGGCAGCACGGCTGCGCATTATAAGGGCTTGAGTGAGCAAGTTAAACCGCCCGCTTGGGTGCGGTTGCCAAGAATGGCCCCGAGCCGCCATTATCGAGCGACACTGGGTGGCAGGGAAAGCGGATGGATATCGAAGAGTATCGGCGCCACGATGGCATGGGGCTGGCCGAGTTGATCCGGCGTGGTGAAGTGAGCCGAGGCGAGGTGTTCGCTGCGGCCTGTGCGGCCATCGAGCGCGACAACCCGCATCTGCGAGCGCTGGTGCGAACACGCTTCGAACGCGCCAGGAGCGAGGCGGAAAGCGTCGATCCGGAAGCTCCCCTGGCGGGCGTGCCGACCCTGACCAAGGACCTGCTGATGGCGTTGGAAGGCGAGCCGCTGGCCTTCGGCAGCGCCGCCCTGGCCGAGTGGAAGGCGCCGGTGGAGTCGACGCTGGTCGCCCGCGTGCGGGAAGCCGGGCTGGCCATCCTGGGCCAGACCGCCACCCCCGAGCTGGGGTTGATGGGCATCACCGAGCCGCGCGCCTTTCCCCATCCCGTCAACCCGTGGAACGCGGCACATTCTCCCGGCGGCTCCAGCGGCGGGGCGGCGGCGGCGGTGGCCGGCGGGCTGGTACCGCTGGCCATGGCCGGCGACGGCGGCGGCTCGATCCGCATTCCCGCAGCCTACTGCGGGCTGTTCGGTCTCAAGCCCTCGCGCGGTCGCGTGCCCCAGGGGCCGCTGCATGGCGAGGTGTGGCGGGGCGCCGTGGTAGAGCACGCCGTGACCCGCTCGGTGCGCGACAGCGCCGCGCTGCTCGAAGCGATCAACGGCATGGACGAGGGCGGCCCCTACCCGGTACCCCGTGAGCGGGGTTTTCTCGCTGCGCTGGAGCGCCCCCCCGAGCCGCTGCGCATCGCCGTCTCGTTGGGCGAGCCGCTGAGCAAGCCGTTGGGCACCCGGCTCGACCCTGAGGTGCGCCTGGCGGTGGAAGAGGCCGCACGTACCCTGGAGGGGCTCGGCCATCACCTGGAGTGGGCCGATCCGCCCGTTGACGGCGAGCGCCTGGCCAACGCCTACCTGACGCTCTACCTGGGGCACGTTACCGCCGATCTGGCCTGGATCTCCCGCGAAACCGGCGTGTCGGTGTCACGCCTGGACATCGAACCCTCGACCCGGGCGATTGCCCGCCTGGGGCAGCACCTGCCGGTACGCGACTACGAACTGGCCAAGCGCGACTGGAACGCGGCGGCGCGGGCCATGGGGGCGTTCCACCGCCGCTTTGATCTGCTGCTGATGCCCGTCACGGCGGCACCGGCACCGCGCCTGGGCGAACTCTACCCGCCGGCGTGGCAGCAGCGTTTGATGACGCTGCTCGCCATTCCCGGCCTCCCCAGGCTGGCGCTCAAGGCGGGCATGCTCGGTCAGCTGGCGCGGGATGCGCTGTCACGCACGCCTTATACCCAACTGGCCAACCTCACCGGCCAGCCGGCCATGTCGCTGCCGCTGCACGTCACCCCACAGGGCCTGCCGGTCGGCGTCCAGGTGGTGGGCTCCATGGGCGACGAGCGTCGCCTGCTGGCGCTGGCGGCCCAGCTCGAGGCCGAGGTGCAGTGGCAGCGGCATCTGCCCAGGGTGGCGCAAGGCGGGTAGAATGCGCGCCACATGCCTTGCATCAGGTCAGGAAATGTCAGACTCCGCTCCTCTTTCGCCTGCCGGGGACCGTCATTTCGACGGCCTGGCCGACAAGTTCGCCGGCAGCCTCTACGGCGGCCCGCGCGGTGAGCTGCGCCTGGCCCTGCTCGACGAGCTGCTGCCGCGCATGCTGGAACTCGACGGCCAGCCGCTGCTGGACGTCGGCGGTGGCCTGGGCCAGCTTTCCGCCTGGTTCGCTCGGCGCGGCCACAGGGTGACCCTGCTGGAACCGGCCGGCGACATGCTCGCACAGGCTCGACAGGAGCTGGCTGGCCTGCCGGTGAGCTTCGTGCAGGCGCCGCTTCAGGCGCTGCCCGAACGTGCCGCCGGCCGCTGGCCGCTGATCGCCTGTCATGCCGTGCTGGAGTGGTTGAGCGACCCCAAGGCGGCCTTCGCCACCCTGGCGGAGAGCCTGGCCCCCGGCGGCCAGCTGTCGCTGATGGTGTTCAACCGCGATGCGCTGCGCTTCTCCAACGTAGTGAAGGGCAATCTGCAGAAGGCGCTGGATGACCGCCTCGAGGGTACCGGCAAGCGTCAGCGCCTGACGCCCATTTCGCCGCTGTGTCACGAGCAGATCGTCGCCTGGAGCCGCGAAAGCGGTCTGGCGATTCGTTCGGTGGCGGGCATTCGCGTTTTCCATGACTACCTGCGCCAGCCGCCCTCCAGCGAGGCCGACTGGCAGCGCCTGGTGGAACTGGAGCGCCGCTACTGCCAGGTCGACCCGCACTGGCGGCTGGGGCGCTACCTGCTCTACACGCTGGTCCACGAGACACGCTCGCCCGAGGAGACGCCCCGATGAGTGCGCAAACGCCGGTCTGCCAGCTGCTCGAGCGCCAGGATTGCGACTATCGCGGCTGGCTGTGGGTGGCCCCGCCGCGGGATGCGTGGCTCGAGCAGGGGCGGGGCAGTGCCGTCAGCGCCGATCATGGCGTGCTCGAGGCGTGGCGGGAGCATGGTCGTGCGGCCTTCTCGCCGTTCGATGCCGGCTCCGTCGGCGAGCCCCCCGGGGCTGTGCTGTTCTGGCCCAAGGCCCATGCCCTGGGCGAGTGGTGGCTGCTGTGGCTGTGCGCCAACCTGCCGTCTGGCACGCGGCTGCAACTGGTGGGTGAGAACCAGGGGGGCATCAAGCGGGTGCTCAAGGTGCTGGCGGCACTGGGGCTGGGCTGTCGCAAGCTCGACAGTGCGCGGCGCTGCATCCTGTTCGAGACCCGTCTCGGCGATGTCGGCATCGACCCGGATGCGGCCTGGACCACCTTCGAGGCCGAGGGGTTGGTGCTGGCCACCCATCCTGGCGTGTTCGGCCACGGCAAGCTGGATGCAGGAACCAAGCTGCTGCTCGAACGCCTCGAGGCCGGGCTGCCGGGGCCCGACAGAGCACGCGACGTGCTCGACATGGGCTGCGGCGACGGCATCCTCGCCGCCTGGCTGGCCCGTCGCGGCCACGCCGTGACGGCGGTGGACGTCAACGCCTTCGCCGTGGAGGCCACCCGGCGCACCCTGGCGGCCAACGGCCTGGAAGGGCAGGCTGTGGCCAGCGACGTCTACTCGGCACTCGGCGATAGGCGCTTTGCCGCCATCGTCAGCAATCCGCCGTTTCACCAGGAGCGCAGTATCGACTACGGTCCCGCTGGGCGCCTGATTCGCGAGGCACCGGCGCACCTGCAGCCGGGCGGGCAGCTGTGGCTCGTCGCCAACGCCTTCCTGCCCTATCCGGACCTGCTCGAGAGCGCCTTCGGGGGCTTCCAGATCGTTGCCGACGACCGGCGTTTTCGGGTTTATACGACGAAGCAGGCAATACGCTAAGAAGTGTCGTCAGGCGACACGCCCATGGTGCTGGGCCGTGTCGCCTCGACCGGCAATGAGCCCTTCCACGGAAATGTCTTCATCCAGATCGTCCCAGTGCAAGCCCTTTCCGGAATAGCTGATACGACACTGCTTGCGCTCTTCAGCACTGGCATGCAGGAGGCGGGGGAACCATGCCAATGGGATGCCGAGGGTCCGACCGTCGCTGAGTTCGACCCACATGGTGTGTTCGTCAAAGCTGACGGTCTTGGCAGAAATGCTCATTCCAGGCCCTCTCGATCTCGCTACGGTGTTCTTCAACCAACTGCATGAGCTGTGCAAGTTGCTTTCTATTGTAGCCACTGCTGTTGGCGATAGCGATTTGCGGCAGCACCCATATCTTGGCTTCACCGTCTCCGCTCTCGGCATGGATGTGCATGGGTTCCAGAGGATTTCCTTCATTCGAGTAAAAGAAGAAGCGAATTCCCTTGTAGCGGAAAACGACGGGCATCGTACCGTCTCCATGTTCTATAGCTGTGGGCTCCGATAGGCGATATCGGTGATGACGTAGACGCTATCGCCCGCCGGCGCCTTCACCGTGACCTCGTCGTCCAACGCCTTGCCCAGCAGCGCCTTGGCCAGAGGAGCATCGACGCTGATCCAGCGCTTGGAGGTGTCGGTCTCGTCGTGGCCGACGATGCGGATCTGCATCTCTTCGCCCTCATCGTCCTCGAGGGTGACGAAGGCGCCGAAGTACACCTTGTCGGTAGCCGCCGGCAGGCGGTCCACCACCTGCAGCTCGTCGAGCCGCTTGGTCAGGTAGCGAATGCGCGCGATGACCCGGTTGAGCTCCTTCTTGTTGTAGGTGTAATCGGCGTTCTCGCTGCGGTCGCCCAGCGCTGCGGCTTCGCCCACCTTGGCCGAGAGCTCCGGCCGCTTGACCCGCGAGAGATGATCGAGAATGCCGCGCAGGCGCGCCGCCCCCTCGGCGGTGATCAGGTTGCTCCTGGGCTCCTGGCGCGGATCCTTGGCGGGATCGCGCCAGCGCGTCATGTTGCGGCCCTTCATGCACGGCCTCCTTCGTATGGCGAGAAGGGCAACATACGCCATTCGTCGCTAACGCGACAGTATCTCGCCGTTTGGGCTGGCGTATCATTCAAACGTTCGTTACATTTTGGTTGACGGCTCCACGCCGGGATCCAACAACAATCCTTTTCGAGAAAGGAGTCTGGACATGTTTCGACGCCAGCTACTCGCCGCCGCCCTCGGCACGGCGCTTCTGATCGCCCCCTTCACCGTTGCCCAGGCCTGGGAGAGCGAAGTCGAGGCGCTCAAGCAGCGCTGGGAGCAGATCACCACACTGCGGGCGGAAGGGCAGCGCCGCCATTCGCTGAAATCGCTGTCCGACGAAGCCGAGCGGCTGGTTCAGGCCAATCCCGGCGAGGCGCAGCCGCTGATCTGGTACGGCATCATCGAGGCTTCGCACGCCCGTGAGCGCAGCGGTCTGGGTGCGCTGGGCAGTGCGCGCTCCGCCCGTGACGCCCTGGAGCGTGCCATCGAGATCGACCCTCAGGGCGGCAACGGCTCGGCCTACGTCACATTGGGTGCGCTGTACGACCGGGCTCCGGGTCGCCCCGTGGGTTTCGGCAACAGCGCGACCGCCGAGCGCATGTTCCAGCGCGCGCTGCAGATTCGCCCCGACGGCATCGACGTCAACTACTACTACGCCACCTTCCTCGAGGACGAAGGCCGACGCGACGAGGCGCGTGAGCACGCGCAGCGTGCCGTCGACGGCACCGCCCGCGAGGATCGTCAGGCCTCGGACGAGGCGCTGCGTGAGCAGGCCAGGGCGCTGCTCTCTCAGCTCTAACCTCAGCGCCAGGATCTCCCCCTTCTGAGGTCTCCGAGCGCCGAGGGCTTTTTGCTCGGCTCTATCGGCTCTGAGACTGCCAACCGCCATGCGCTTCGACTGCGGAGCGCATGGCGTCGGCATGCATAGGTTGGCATTCCCGGCTCCGCTCACGATAATGGTCGCCATTCGCAGACTCGGAGGCCTGCATGACCGACAATGACGATAGCGGCCGGGATGCCGCCCGCCTGCCCGCCTTCAGCGGTGCCGATGTCGAACTGATCGAACGTCGCTGCCTGCATCAGGGCTTCTTCCGGCTCGATGAACTGCACCTGCGTCATCGCCTGTTCGAGGGCGGCTGGAGCCGTGAGATGACGCGCGAAGTGCACGTGCGGCACGATGCCGTGGGCGTGCTGCTCTACGATGTCGAGCGCGACTGCGTGGCGCTGGTAGAGCAGATCCGCGCCGGTGCCCTGGACGACCCGGAATCGCCGTGGAAGCTCGAGATCGTCGCCGGTCTGGTCGAAGCGGGCGAGAGCGCAGCCGAAGTGGCACGCCGCGAGGCCATGGAGGAAGCCGGCTGTGCGGTCGACGAGCTGATCGAGCTGCACACCTACTATCCCAGCCCCGGTGCCTGCACGGAGCGGGTCACGCTGTTCTGTGGTCTGGTCGACTGCGAAGGGCTGGGCGGTGTGCACGGCCTGGACGAGGAACATGAAGACATCCGCGTCCACGTGTTACCGTTTACTCGGGCCTGGGAACTCTTGCAGGCCGGAAGACTCGACAATGCCATGTGCCTGATCGCCTTCTACTGGTTGGCGGCCGAACGGGCATCTCTACGAGCAAGGGGGTAGCGTGGCGAGAACCGCCTATGTCACCGATCTGAAAGGGCTGCAGGGCGAATGCAGCGCCAACTACCTGCGCCTGATCCGGCTGCTGGGTGACCTTGGTGCGGGCGAGACGCGCGAACTCGAGCTGACCGGCCAGCGTGGACGCTTCGGCACCCTGTGGCTGTCGGTGCTCGAGCGGGCACCCTATACCACCATCGCCCGGGTCAGCCAGAGCAGCTTGATGGATGGCGTCATCGAGCCGCCGCGCATGCGGGTGCATCTCTATCACGACGTGCGCATGGCCGAAGTCACCGACTTCCAGCGCGAGCGCCACTTCAACGGCCGCTATCGCTATCCCAACGTGCGCATGTTCCAGCCCGACGAGAAGCTGCAGCTCAACCGTTTTCTCGGCGAATGGCTGGCCCATGGGCTGGAGCACGGTCATCCCACCAACCTGACGGAACTGCCGGGATGATACGCCTGGTACAGCTCACCGACTGTCACTTGCATGCCGATCCCCACGCTCGCTCCCGTGCCGGCTTTCCGCTGCGCCAGCTCGAAGCCGTGGTGGAAGCGATTCGCACCGAGCGTCCGGATATCGTCATCGCCAGCGGCGACATCAGCCAGGACGAGACGTCGGCCTCCTACGAACATGCCCATCGCGTTCTTTCGACGCTGGAGTGTCCCTGGTTCTGGCTGGGTGGCAACCACGACCGCCAGGAGCTGATGAAGGACCTCAAGGCCATCCACGACGACATCGAGCTGGGCGATTGGCGGCTCGTGGTCGCCGATACCTGCGTCAAGGGACACGCTCATGGCGAGCTGGGGCAGGAGCGCATCGATCGACTGGTCGAGCGGCTGTCGGAGAGCGAGCGCCCCACGCTGCTGGTCATGCACCATCCGCCGCTTGCCGTCGGCTCGGCCTGGCTCGACGCGATCGGACTCAAGGACAGCGATGCCCTGTGGCAGGCGTTGATGCCGTTCCCGCAGGTCAAGGCCATTCTCTGCGGGCACGTGCACCAGGCCTTCGTCGGTCGCCAGCCGCTCGAGCAGGGCGTGGTGACGGTCTATGGTTGTCCTTCCACCACCGACCAGTTCCTGGCCGGCTCCGATGACTTCGCCATCGACGAGGCGTCTCGCCCGGGCTATCGGGTGTTCGATATTCGCGGCGACGAGTGGCTGACTTGGATCGAGCGCGTCGATATCTGAAGCTTCGATTCGTTTTTGATCTAAAAAGATAGGTAATCATTCTTTTACGTTATTATCGGCCCGGCGTTACCCTGTCCGCATGATTCTTACTGCCCATCGTCATGCGAGGTACCCGGGCCGATGACCAGTCTCAAAGCTCCCGAGCAACAGCCGGTATCCCAGGCGGCCGACAAGAGCGTCGTGTCGCCACGCCGGCTGACCCACCTGCAGCAACTGGAAGCCGAATCGATCCATATCATCCGCGAGGTGGCCGCCGAGTTCCGCAACCCGGTGATGCTCTACTCCATCGGCAAGGACTCCTCGGTGATGCTGCATCTGGCGCGCAAGGCCTTCTTCCCCGGGCCGCCGCCATTCCCGCTGATGCACATCAACACCACCTGGAAGTTCCGCGAGATGATCGCCTTCCGCGACCGCATGGCCGGTGAGGTGGGCATGGAGCTGATCGAGCACATCAACGAAGAGGGGCGTGCCGCTGGCATCAACCCCTTCGATCACGGTTCCAGCGGCTACACCGACGTGATGAAGACCCAGGCGCTCAAGCAGGCGCTGGACAAGTACGGTTTCGATGCCGCCTTCGGCGGTGCCCGCCGCGACGAGGAAGCCAGCCGCGCCAAGGAGCGGGTGTTCTCGTTCCGCGACAAGTTCCACCGCTGGGACCCCAAGAGCCAGCGCCCGGAGCTGTGGAATCTCTACAACGCCCGGGTCAACAAGGGCGAGTCGATCCGCGCCTTCCCGCTCTCCAACTGGACCGAGCTGGACATCTGGCAGTACATCTACCTTGAGCAGATTCCCATCGTACCGCTCTACTACGCCGCGCCGCGCCCGGTGGTGGAGCGCGACGGCATGCTAGTGATGGTCGACGACGAGCGCCTGCCGCTGGCCCCCGGCGAGGTGCCCGAGGAGCGCTGGGTGCGCTTCCGCACCCTGGGCTGCTACCCGCTGACCGGCGCGGTGGAGTCGAAGGCCGACACCCTGCCCGAGATCATCCAGGAGATGCTGCTGACCCGCACCAGCGAGCGCAGCGGCCGGGCCATCGACCATGACCAGGCGGGCTCGATGGAGAAGAAGAAGCGCGAGGGGTACTTCTGATGGCACACCAATCGACACTGATCGCCGACAACATCGAGCAGTACCTGCACGAGCACGAGAACAAGGACCTGCTGCGCTTTATCACCTGCGGCAGCGTGGATGACGGCAAGTCGACCCTGATCGGCCGGCTGCTGCACGACTCCAAGATGATCTTCGACGATCACCTGGCGGCGCTGACCCGCGACTCCAAGAAGAGCGGCACCACCGGCGACGCCGTGGACCTGGCGTTGCTGGTCGACGGCCTGCAGTCGGAGCGTGAGCAGGGCATCACCATCGACGTGGCCTACCGCTTCTTCTCCACCGACAAGCGCAAGTTCATCATCGCCGACACTCCGGGGCACGAGCAGTACACCCGCAACATGGCCACCGGCGCCTCCACCGCCAACCTGGCGATCATCCTGATCGACGCTCGCTACGGGGTGCAGACCCAGACCCGGCGCCACAGCTTCATCGCCGACCTGCTGGGCATCAAGCACCTGGTCATCGCGGTGAACAAGATGGATCTGGTGGGCTTCTCCCAGGCGCGCTTCGACGAGATCGTTGCCGACTACCGGCGCTTCGCCGAGCAGCTCTCGGTCAAGGATCTGCGCTTCGTGCCGATGTCGGCGCTGGAGGGCGACAACGTGGTCAACCGCAGCGACCGTACGCCCTGGTACCAAGTCGCAGACGAACAGGGCCCGGCGCTGCTGGAGCTGCTGGAAAGCGTCGAGGTCAGTCGCGACCGCAACCTCACCGATCTGCGTTTCCCGGTACAGTACGTCAATCGCCCCAACCTCGACTTCCGCGGCTATGCCGGTACTCTGGAAGCCGGGGTGCTGCGCCCGGGTCAAGCGATCAAGGCGCTGCCTTCGGGCAAGACCAGTCGGGTCGAGCGTGTGGTGACCTTCGATGGCGATCTGGAAGCGGCGTGGCCGGGTCAGGCGGTGACCGTCACCCTGGAGGACGAGATCGACATCTCCCGCGGCGACTGGATCGTGGCCGAGGACGCCGAGGTCACGCTGACCAACGCCTTCGATGCCGACATCGTCTGGATGCACGAGCAGCCGCTGACGCCGGGCCGGCAGTACGACATTCGTCTGGCCGGTCGCTCAGTGGCAGGGCGTGTGGAGACGATTCACCACCAGAGGGATGTCAACACTCTGGAGCGACATCCGGCCGACCGGCTCGAGCTCAATGCCATCGCTCGCTGCCGGGTCGAGCTGACCGCCGAGGTGCCGCTCGATACCTACGACCAGAGCCCGGGTACCGGCAGCTTCATCGTCATCGACCGCCTCTCCAACATTACCGTCGGCGCCGGCATGGTGCGAAATACTGCCGAGGCGGCGGGGGGCAGCGGTCATCAGGTGGATTGGGCCGCCTTCGAGCTCGAGCTCAATGCGCTGGTGCGCCGCCATTTCCCGCACTGGGAGGCGAAGGACGTACGCGACCTGCTAAAGTAGGTCAGTACAAGCGAAGCCTAGGCGGTTGATTCTGCGATAAGATCCTCCACACTATAGACAGGGTCCGGCGTAAGCCGGACCCTGTCGAGTTTCAGGGAGGAAACGATGACGTATTGCCAGGATCGGCTGTCGTTGCTTCGGAGGAGCCCATGAGCGGCTTGCTCCGGCGTCTGCTGCGCATTGCCGCCCGCCCCATGCGGCGCGACCGCGGGCAGGGCGGTTACGTGGTGCACCCCTATCGCGGCTACGGCTCCCGGCACGAGGTGCTGCTGATGGGCCGCGTGTTTCGTCAGGCCGCATTGGGCGAGGTGATACCTCGCTACGGCGTGCTGCGCGATCTGGCCGATGTGATTCGGCGGGTCTTTCGCCGCGGCCTGCCGCAGGTCACCGTCGAGGTCACTTTGGGTGAGAACGTCACCACGGTGACCACCGACCGTGACGGCTACTTCGACGTACTCCTGCCGATCGAGCATCCCCTGCCGTCGGACAGCGCCTGGCACCATGCGGAGCTGCACGTGGTATTGCCCGGCGTGGAGCCGGTGCACTCCTTCACCGAGGTATACATTCCGCCGGCCGAAGCCGACCTGCTGGTGATCAGCGACATCGACGACACGGTGATGTACACCGGCGTGGCCAACAAGCTGCGCATGCTGCATCGCCTGTTCGTCAAGCAGGCCCATCAGCGCATGGCGTTTCCCGGCGTGGCAGCGTTCTATCAGGCGCTGCACGTGGGCCGTAGCGGCAAGGCCAAAAGGCCGATTCTCTATGTCTCTCGCGGCCCCTGGAGCATTTACGAGATGCTCGAGGAGTTCTTCCAGCTCAACCGTATTCCCGTGGGCCCGATCCTGTTCCTACGCGAGTGGGGCATTTCATGGCGCAAGCCCTGGCCGCGTCGCGCGGAAGACCACAAGTACGATCTGATCCAGCACATGCTGGAGATGCGCGATGAGCTGCCCTGTGTCCTTATCGGCGACAGCGGGCAGCACGACCCGGAGGTCTATGCGCGCATCGTGCACCAATACCCTGAGCGAATCCGGGCGGTGTACATTCGCCGGGTCGAGCGCAGCCCCGAGCGCGAGCGCGCCATCCAGGCGCTGCGCGAAGAGATCAGCCATACCGACTGTGACCTGGTGCTGGCCGAGGACAGCGCCGCCATGGCCGAGCATGCCTGCGCTCAGGGGCTGATCGGCGAGGAAGGCCTGGAGCGGGTGCGCCGGACGTCGCAGCCTTAGGTCGCCCTCATGGGCTGATCTGGCGCTGCCCTGGGCGCTACTCCATCGCTTTGGTAGGTTACAAATTCGTTATTCTGTGTGTCGATTTCTTGCGTATTTCGCTCCTACCCTGCGCTTGACGCAAGGGTCTCGTTTAAATCTCGTTGAGGCCCGCGCCCTTCATCACCCCGAGGTATCCAGCATGACCACAATCGTATGGGATGGAACGACGCTTGCGACGGATTCGCTGATCAGTGTCAACGGCTCGACTTACAACCATGCGCAGAAGCTGTTCCAGCTCGACAACGGCGAGTGGGTTGCCTTCGCCGGCGAGCAGCAGGAATGGTGGGAAGTGCTGGAGTGGCTGCAGGCCGGGGCACCGCGTAACGACAAGCCGAACGTCAGCCGGGTCGAGATGATCATCGCCGGCCCCGACGGTGTCTTCGAGATGTTCAACAAGCTGGTGCGCATTCCCGTCAACGGCCCCGTCGCCTACGGTACAGGCTGGAAGTGGGCGCTGGCTGCCATCGACCACGGCAAGAGCGCCGTCGAGGCGGTGCAGTACGCCATCGGCCGCGATCACGACAGCGGTGGTGAGGTGCAGTCGGTCACACCCAGGGTCAAGGCCTCGGTGGCCTTCGACGCCCTGATGCGTGACGTCGAGGCGACCCCCGTCACGACCTGAAGCGCTGTTTCGCATACGCCGCCCCGGCCCTTGGCCGGGGCGGCGGCGTTTGGGCGATGGCGATTGAGTTCAGGGCGCCAGCAGTACCAGCGGTGAGCCGTCGTCCTGGCGGCTACCCACCGTCAGCTCGGCATCGAAGACCCGGGCCAGGGTGCGACCGTCGAGCACTTCGGCCGGTGTGCCCGCGGCGATACGGCGGCCGCGCTCCAGCAGCCAGACGCGATGGGCATAACGCGCCGCCAGGTTGAGATCGTGCAGCACGCAGGCGATGGCCAGCCGGTGCTCCTGGGCCAGGCGACGCAGCAAACGCATGAGGCGCTGCTGCTGGCCGATGTCCAGGGCGCTGGTGGGCTCGTCCAGCAGCAGCACCTGGCCCGGTTCGGTCCGCTCGCTGCGTCCCAGGCCCAGTTGGCACAGGGCGCGGGCGATCATCACCCGCTGGGCTTCGCCGCCCGAAAGGGCGAGTGCACCGCGTTCGGCCAGCGCTTCGAGGTCGAGCAGGGCCAGTACCGCGTCGATTTCCGCTGCGCTGGCCTCGCTGCCCAGCGCCACCAGCTCACGTACCGGCCAGTCGAAGCCCAGGGTGAGGGCCTGGGCCACCAGCGCCCGGCGTCGGGCCAGGGCGGCGGGCTCCCAGCGGTGCAGTGGCATGCCGTCGAGGCAGAGACTGCCCTGTTCGGGACGGCGAAAGCCCGACAGCAGCGACAGCAGGGTGCTCTTGCCGGCGCCGTTGGGGCCGACGATGGCGAGCAGCTCCCCCGGCCGCAGGCAAGCACTGAACGGGGCGAGGGTGGGTGGCCGGGAGAAGCCGGCCTCGACGAGACTCAGCATCGCGCTCTCCGCTTCAGCAGCAGCCACAGGAAGTAGGGGCCGCCGAGCAGGCTGGTGAGCAGCCCCACCGGCACCTCGGCCGGACTCGCCAGAGTGCGTGCCAGGGTGTCCGCCACGATCAGCAGCAGGGCGCCGCCCAGCATCGAGGCGGGTAGCAGCAGGCGGTGCCCCGGCCCCAGCCACAGGCGCAGGCAGTGGGGCACCAGCAGGCCGAGAAAGCCGATGATCCCCGCCAGCGCCACGCACAGCCCCACCCCCAGCGCGGTGGCCACCACCACGTGGCGCTTGAGCCGCGGTGCATCGAGTCCGGCACCGTGGGCGGTCAGCTCGCCGAGCTGCAGCAAGTCGAGCCCGCGGGCGCAGCGCAGTAGCCACCACAGCGCCGGTGGGATGCCGACCAGAGCGCCCAGGGTGGCGCTCCATAGCGCATGGGAGAGGCTGCCCATGCCCCACAGGCTGAGCTGGCGCAGCTGCTCGTCGCTGGCGATGAAGGCCATCACGCCGCCCATGGCTCCCGCCAGGGTATTGATCGCCAGCCCCGCCAGGAGCAGGGTGAAGAGTGCCTCCTGCCCGTGCTGGCGCTGGCCCAGGGCGAACACCAGCACGCACACGCCGAGCGCACCGAGAAAGCCGGCCAGGAACTGGCCGTAAAGCCCGAGACTGCCGGCGGCGCCGTCCAGCAGTACGATCCACAGCGCCACGGCAAGGCCGGCGCCGCTGGCCAGGCCCAGCAGGGTGGGATCGGCCAGCGGATTGCGAAACAATCCCTGCATGGCGGCGCCGCTGCCGGCCAGCATGGCACCCACCAGCGCGGCCAGGAGCAGCCGCGGCAGGCGCAGCTGCCACCATACCTGCCAGGCCAGCGGGCTGGGCCACTCGCCGAGCAGCACCCGAGGCGAAATCCCGACGCTGCCGCTCATTGCCGCCGCCAGCAGCGCCACCAGTACTGCCAGGGCCAGAAGGGCGAGCACCTGACGCGGCGAGCGAGGCTGCTTTCGTCGCCCTTGCGCCTGGCGTCGCCAAGGCCCGGCCAAGGGCAGGGTGCGACTCATGACGGCACTTCCCGGCAGGCCGTCCCGGTGCCCGCGTGCTGCCCGTGCAGAACCTCGTACAGCGCTATCAGCGCGGAAGGCGTTCGCGGGCCGAAGCCGAGCAGCGCCTGATCGTCGCACACGATGAGGCGCTGCTCGCGTCCGGCCGGGGTCATGGCCAGGCCGGGGAGCTGCCACAGCCGGGCCGCGCCGCCGATGCCCTCGAGTCCGCTGCGGGTCGCGATCACCACCTCGGGTGCCACACCCACCAGGGCTTCCGCCCCCACCGCCTTGTAGCCGTTGAAGCCGGTGAAGGCGTTGCGCCCTCCGGCCGCTTCGATCACGGCCTGACCGGCGGTGTCGCGTCCCGCTGCCATGGGTGTCATGCCGCTATGGCTGAGCAGGAACATCGCGCTCGGCGGCGGTTCCGGTGCCGCTTCACGCAGCGCCGCGAGCCGCGCGAGATCCGCCTCGATCTCGCTGACCAGGGATTCGCCGGCGGCGTCGTGACCGATGGCCCGGGCCACCGCCAGCACCTTGTCTGGCAGCGCGGCGAGACTGGCGCCTTGCTCGATGCGCACCACGTCGACGCCCACGGCCTCGAGCTGGGCCAGCACTTCCCGCGGACCGGCCGCGGCGGCCACGATCAAGCGCTGCGGGGCAAGCGACAGGATGCCTTCCGCCGCCAGCTGACGCAGGTAGCCCACCGAGGGCAGCGCCGCCACGCGCTCGGGGTACTGGCTGGTGTCGTCGCGTCCCACCACGCCTTCCAGCGCATCGAGGGCGGCAAGGATCTCGGCCACATCGCTGCCGATCACCACGGTGCGCGGCGCTGCGGCAGACGCCTGCATGTACCAGATCAGCAGGATCACGCTGGCCAGCCAGGGCAGCCAGGACGGTAGTCTCATGCCGCAGCCTCGCGGGCATCGAGGCCATCCAGCAGCCGGCGCCATTCACGGCGTTCTCCCTGGCCCTCACGGCGCTCGGCGTAGATCTGCAGCACCAGCCCGCCCTGGGCATCGAAGGCTTCGAGGCTGGTGACGCCGCCATCGCGGTTGGGCTTGTGCACCTGCCACACACGGGCGATGTTGGCGTCGTCCAGGTGCAGGGTGAAATCCTTGCCGAACAGGTTGAGCCAGCCGCGCATGCGCTGCGGCGCCGGGACCTTGCCGGTGCGTATCTGCACGCAGCCAGGGCTGGCCACGAACAGCATCAGCGGCAGCTCATCGCTGGCGGCCTCGCGCAGCGCCGTTTCACAGGCACCTGGGTGCAGCGCCCGGGTGAAGCGGCCCTCCATCAGCGCGTTGGCCTCGTGGCGACGTAGCTGGTGGCGATTCAGCAGAGCGAAGAACTGATGCACGTCGCTCATCTGCGCCCACTCCTCGGCCAGGCTGGGCACCGTCGGCAGGGCGCGCGGCAGCGGCTCGGCGGCCTGGGTGAAAGCGGGCTCCTGCGTGCTGCCCAGGGCTTGCAGCTCCTGCCAGGCCTCGGGGGGCTCCGCTGCCAGCGAGAACAGCTTGTGCAGGGCGATGCCATGACGGTCGAAGATCTGCACGCTCAGACGCGGGACGCTGCCGCCCTCCTTGCCGGGCATACGGTCGCGGATCAGGCAGGCCCAGTGCCACTGGGTCAGGTGCAGGCGCAGGTCCAGCCCGCCCGGGGCGAGCAGCAGGCCGGCCTGCTCCGAGCCGCGAAGGGGCGGGTAGACCCCCTGCTGCTCGAGTACCGCGTGTCGCGAGCGGGTCAGTGCCTTGACCTCGCCCAACTGGTGAAAACGCGCGGCCAGCGCATGGGGCGACAGCGGCAGGGTGAACACGTCGCGGCCGAGCCGGGCGGCCTGCAGCTCACCCTCGCTGATGTCCAGTCGCCGGGCAATGTCCAGCGCCGGCAGGTGAGGAGTGGCCTCGCGGGCGGCGTCGAGGGCGTCGAGGATGGCTTGGCGGGTTTGGGTCGCAGCGTTCATGAATGTCTCCTTGTCACCATTGCAGGCTGACGTTGGCGAGTAGGCTGCGACCGTCGCCGAGGTTGCCGTCGGGGCGGTACCACTCCTTGTCGGCAACGTTGCGCAGCTTGAGCGAGGCGGAAAGCAGCGGCGAGAACTGCCAGGCGAGCTGCACGTCGTGCAGGCCATACCCGGGCAGCGATGCGTCCTCGTCCTGCTTGTCGAAGGAACGGGCGAAGCGGCCGCGCCAACCCAGGGTCAGGTCGGGGCCGGCCAGGTGGTAGTCGAGGCCGGTAAACGCTTCCAGCGGGGTCAGACTGCCGAGCGGCTCGCCGCTGTCGCGGTCGTGACCGCTTACTTCGGCCAGGCCGAGGAAGGCCGTGACGGGGGCGCCCGCAGGCGACCAGTCGAGGCGGGCGTCATAGCCCCATAGCCGGGCGCGGCTGACGTTGGTGGCCCGGGTGGTGCCGGCGAAGATATCGACCTCGGTGTCGATGAAGTCCTCGGCGCGGGTATCGAAGTAGCTGGCGCGCAGGCCCCAGTCGCCGAAGCGCCAGGCCAGGCCGCTCTCCCAGCTCTTGCTGGTTTCCGGGCGCAGGTCGGGGTTGGGTACCCAGAAGTTGTCGGGCACACAGACGAAGGGGCCCATGCAGAAGCCGCCGAAGTGGCGCTCGTCGGCGTAGAGTTCGGACAGGGTAGGGGCGCGGAAGGCCTCGGCATAGCCGCTGTAGAGCATCAGGCCGCCGGTGGGGCGCCAGGCCAGCCGCAGGCGCGGCGAAACCCGGCTGCGATCGCTCTCGCGCCCCTGGCTGTCCTCGGCGCGGTAGCTATCGTGGCGGGCACCGAGGCCGAGGTCGAACTCGCCGATGCCGCCCTGGTCGAGATGGCGGCCCACCGTCAGGGTGTCGTCGAGGTAGAGGGCGACGCTGTCGATGTCCGCCTCGGGGAAGCCCGAGGCCGTACCGCCCGGGCGCTGGGTGGCGCGGCTCGCCTCGGCGCCGAAGGCCAGCGTCTGCGACAGCCAGCCGTGATCCAGGCGGTGGTAGCCGTCGCTCTGCACGCCCAGGCGCTCGAGCGTGCGCTCGGCGCCGGGCTCTTCGATCTGCTGTCGGCTCAGGGTCAGGCGAGTCTCGAGCTGGCTTACCGGTGCCGGCGACCAGCGGTGGCCCAATTGCAGATTGTCACTGGTGGTGTCGCGGTCGCGCAGCTCACCCTCGATCACCAACTGTTGAGGGTTGGGTGGCTGGGTGGCGTCTTCGGCGTAGTGCTGCCAGTTGGCGAACAGACGGTGAGCGTCGTTGAGCTGCCAGCCGCCCTTGGCCAGCAGACTGTCGAGGCTGGCATCCTCCGGTGTGGTCTGGCCGCCGGCGCGACGGATATCGCCGGACTCGCTGCGACCCAGGGCGAGCAAGCCGTCGAGGCTGCTGCCGTCGGCGAGGTCGCGCTTGCCGAACAGGCTCAGCGTGGCGCCGAGCTCGTCGCTGGCGGTGGCGCCGCGCAGCGAGAGCCGGACGCCGCGGCTTTCACCTGGGCGCAGCAGATCCTCGGCGTCCACCGTCTCGAAGCTGACCACCCCGCCCATGGCATTGCTGCCGTAGAGGCCCGACAGGGCGCCGCGGGCCACCTGCACTTCACGCAGCAGTGCGGGGTCGAGATAGAAATTGCCGAGATGACCGGTGTTGATGTCCTGGCGTACGCCGTCGAGGCGAACCAGTACGCCGTTCCTGCCGAAGCCGCGCAGGCTCAGGGTCTGCCCGTTGCGCCGCCCCTGACCGGCCACGTGCAGGCCGGGCTGGTCGGCGAGAATGTCCTCGACTCGTGAGGCGGTGGTCAGCGTAGGGTCATGGCGGTCGATCGTATCGACGATCAGCGGAGCGAAGAAGGTATCCGTGGGAGTACGGGTTCCGGTGACCACCAGCGGTGCCAGTTCGGGCACGATGGCGGCGTCGGGCGGCGTCTGGGCCAGGGTGAGAGGTGACAGTGCCAGCAGCGCCAGGGCGCCGGTGCAGCTTGCTCGCTTCATGTTCCTGAAGTTCCCTTGTCGTGTCAGGCGATGAGCGGCTGGCTGGGTGGCGGAGGCTACCTGGCTGGCGTTCTTTTCGTCGAAGTTATGAGTTCGGTCGTCGAAGTTATGAAATCGGTCGTCGGGGTTATGAGGTCAGTATCAGTTTGCCGTTACGCGTTTCGCGCAGTTGGTAGCGCTTGCCGCGGTGCTCGATGATCAGTTGGCCCCGTTCGTCGAGCAACGCGCTGCTTTCGACGATACCTGGCTTGCTCGAGCGCTCCTGCGGCGTGGCCGTTTGCGCATGCGGCATGGTCGGATCGGGGAAGGTTGCGCACATGGTGTCGCCTTGAATGGGTTATTGTTTCAAACGCGAATAATTATTGTTTGTGGTTTGGCCGACGTCAAGTCCCGGCATCAGTAACGGCATCAAGAGCTGGGGCGACGCATGAACCCGAAACGGGTAGGCTTGGTCCAAATTCAAGACGCTGAGACGAGACCCCAAACGCCATGATCGTGCTGCTGATCGCCTTTCTGCTGGCCATTTTCGTGCTGCCCAACGTCTGGGCCAAGTGGGTGCTGGCGCGCCACGCCCGCGGCCGCGACGACTATCCCGGCACCGGGGCCGAGCTGGCCGACCATCTGCTGCGGCGCCTGGGCATCGAGGGGGTCGAGGTGGAGATGACCGAGCAGGGCGATCACTACGACCCCGAAGCGCGCCGGGTACGGCTCTCCCGCGAGCACTACGAGGGCCGCTCGCTCACCGCGGTGACCGTGGCCGCCCACGAGGTCGGCCACGCCATCCAGCATCACGAAGGCTATGCGCCGTTGATCGCCCGGTCGCGCATGGTGGGAGTGGCGCAGCGGGCCGAGAAGATCGGCGCGCTGTTGATGATGGCCGCACCCTTCCTGTTCATCCTGACCCGCCTGCCGGGGGGGCTGGCCATGGTGATCGCCATGGCGGTGATCAGTTTCGGCACCGCGGCGCTGGTACACCTGGTGACGCTGCCGGTGGAGTTCGACGCCAGCTTCAATCGCGCTCTGCCGCTGTTGCGCGAGTACGTGCCGCCCTACGACATGCCCGGCGCCCGCCACGTGCTCACCGCCTGCGCCTTCACCTACGTGGCTGCTTCGCTGGCGAGTGTGTTGAACCTGGGGCGCTGGCTGGTCATCCTCAGGCGCTAACCCTTCCCAACCTTGAGCGTAAGCGGGAGCGGTTTCTACAGTGCTGGGACAGTCTCTGCCTTCATGGAGGAGGTGCGATATGACGACTCCCCAGGACTACGTTCGCGACCATGCCATGCCCCTTGCCGGCGAGAGCCGCGACTACGACCGCCTGCTCGAGCAGGTTGGTGAGCGCTCACTGGTGCTGCTCGGCGAGGCATCCCACGGCACCGCCGAGTTCTACCGCATGCGCGCCGAGATCACCCGGCGGCTGATCCGCGAGAAGGGCTTCGAGGCGGTGATCGTCGAGGCCGACTGGCCCGATGCGCTGCGGCTCGACCGCTACGTGCGCGGGGGCGGCGGCGACACGCTCAAGAGCGCCTTCGACGACTTCCAGCGTTTCCCGCAGTGGATGTGGCGCAACACCGAGGTGCGCGACTTCATCGGCTGGCTCGAACGGTACAACGCCGGGCAGGACGAGGCGGGGCAGGTGGGCTTTCATGGCCTGGACATCTACAGCCTGCATCGCTCGGCGGAGGCGGTGATCGAGTACCTCGATGGCATCGATCCGGAGCAGGCGCGCATCGCCCGGGAGGGCTACGCCTGCCTCGACCACGGCGGCGATCCGGTGCGCTATGGCCACGATGCCGCCTTCGGTCTCAGCCGTATCTGTGAGGACGCTGCCGTGCGCCTGCTCGCCGATCTGCTCGAGAAGTCCGGCGAGTATGTGCGTGAGGATGGCCGAAGTGCCCGCGACGCGCAGTTCTTCGCCGAGCAGAACGCCCGCGTGGTGGTCAATGCGGAGCACTACTACCGGGCCATGTTCGGCTCGCGGGTGGACACCTGGAACCTGCGCGACGAGCACATGACCGATACCCTCGCCGAGCTGCGCGAGCATCTGCGTCGCCAGGGCGGGCGGGGCAAGCTGGTGGTGTGGGCGCACAACTCCCACCTGGGCGATGCAGCCTTCACCGACATGGGCTGGCATCGCGGCCAGCACAACGTCGGCCAGCTGGTGCGCCATCGCTTCGGTGCCGATCAGGCGCTGCTGGTGGGCTTCACCACCCATACCGGTTTCGTCTCGGCGGCCCGCGATTGGGGCGGGCCGGTGGAGCATCGCAAGGTGCGCCCCGCGATGGAGGGCAGCGTCGAGCGGCTGTTCCACGACAGTGGCCCCGGCGACTTCTACCTGCCGCTGGGCAAGGGCGCGGCGCCCTTGAAGGAGCCGCTGTGGCAGCGCGCCATCGGCGTGATCTACCGCCCCGAGTCGGAGCGCATCAGCCACTACTTCAAGGCATCCATGGCCCAGCAGTTCGACGCCGTGTTCCATCTCGACGAGACCCGCGCCGTGGAGCCGTTCGACTGGGGCGAGCTGTGGCGGCCCGAGGAGGTGCCGGATACCTATCCCTTCGGGGTCTAGGCGGGCTTATTGGCGATGACCACCGCCCGCCGCGGCGCCGGGTAGCCCTCGCGGGTGCGCTTGGGGTCGGTCGCATCGAGGAAGTCGGCCAGCGACTGGAAGGTCATCCACTCGGTAGAGCGCTGCTCCTCCAGGGAGGTGAATGCTTCGTCCACCACCCGCACGTTGACGAAGCCGCAGCGCTCGAGCCACTGGCACAGCGCCAGGGACGACGGCAGGAAGTAGACGTTGGGCATGGCGGCGTAGCGCTCGCCGGGTAGTAGTACCGTGGTGGCGTCGCCTTCCACCACCAGTGTCTCCAGCACCAGCTCACCGCCGGGGCGCAGGGCGTCCTTCAGCTGCAGCAGATGCTCCAGCGGGGAAGGGCGGTGGTAGAGCACGCCCATGGAGAACACCGTGTCGAAGAAAGCGAGCCGTTCGGGCACGTCCTCGATGCCCACCGGCAGAAAGTGGGTGCGGCCGCCGTCGGCATCGCCGACGAAGTGACGCAGCGCCTGGAACTGGTAATAGAAGCGCGGCGAGGGGTCGATCACCAGCACGAAGGCGGCACCGGCGCCGGCCATGCGCCAGGCGTGGTAGCCGCTGCCGCCGCCCACGTCGAGCACCCGCCTGCCGGTCAGCGGAGCCAGGTGGGGGGAGACTCGCTGCCACTTCCAGTCGGAGCGCCACTCGGTGTCGATGTGAATGTCGGCGAGCCGGTAGGGGCCCTTGCGCCACGGCGCGAGCTTGCGCAGCAGGTTCTCGCACTGGCGCCGCCGGCTGTCGTCGAGGGGGCAATCCACCGTTACGGTATCGACGTCCAACCGGACGTCGCGAGCCTCGGGCAGGTCGGGCAGCTTGGCCACCGCCTTCTCCCAGGCCGGCAGATCGCCGTAGCGCTTGCGGTCGAGGCCGCGGGCCAGCTGTTCCGGCAGGCGGGCGAGCCAGGAGTCCAGCCCCTGATCGATGAAGGCGCGATAGAGCGGGCGGTGTTCGGCAGGGATCGCCACCTCAGGCCTCCTTGAACGCGATCAGCGAGGCGAAGTTGAGGTACTGGAACCAGGTCAGCGAGCGCGGGAAGCCGGCCCGCGCCAGGCGCGCATGGTGGGCTTCCAGAGTGTCCGGCACCAGCACGTTCTCCAGCGCCGTACGCTTCTGGCTGATCTCCAGCTCGCTGTAGCCGTTGGCGCGCTTGAAGTCGTGGTAGCGCTCCACCCGCCAGGCGTTGTCGCGTTCGTCGGGATCGACCACCTTTTCCGAGAGTACTAGCACTCCGCCCGGTTCCAGCGCGGCATAGAGTCGAGCGAGCAGGGCTTCGCGATCCTCGGGGGGCAGAAACTGCAGGGTGAAGTTGAGGATCACCAGACCCGAGGGGCAATAGTCGAGGGCACGGATATCGCCCTCGATCACCTCGATGGCGTGTTCGGGACACTCCGCGGCGAGGGTCTCGCGGGCACGCTCCACCATGGCCGGGGAGAGGTCCACCGCGGTCAGCCGGAAGGCGTCCGGCGGCAGCTGGCCGGCCAGGGCCAGGCTGGCGGCGCCCAGCGAGCAGCCCAGGTCGTAGACGTGAGCGCCGTGGCGCAGGTGGCGGGCCGCGATCAGCCCCAACATGCCCAGAATCTGGCCGTAGCCGGGCACCGAGCGACGGATCATGTCGGGAAAACAGGCCACCACCTGCTCGTCGAAGGAGAAGCGCGCCACCCGGTCCAGGGGTGTCGAAAAGATCGCGTCACGATAAGATGCGTCACTCATGAGCAGGTCAGGCCGGTAGCGTGGAACAGGCGGACATTCTACGCTTGCTGCCGGCCGGCTGCACGGATAGCGCCACAGCGACGCAGCGGTGGATTTACAGGCGGATACAAGGCTAGCCTGAGAGCGGTGGAACTTTGCCCAGTTTCGACGGGAGCCTTGCCTGATGCGGCGGCTCCCGCAAGACGTCAAGGAGGATTGCCATGAACCAAGCACCCATCGACCGGACCGGTGCCTGGCAGCGGCTGATGGAACATGCCGAGGAGATGCGCGGCGCTCACCTGCGCCAGCTGTTCGTCGACCAGACGCGAGGCAGCGCTTTCACGCGACGGGCGGCGGGGCTGACCCTCGATCTGTCGAAGCAGCGCTGGAGCGATGCCACGCTTGCGCTGCTGCTGGACCTGGCGCGAGAGGCCGGGGTGCCGGAAGGCATTCAGGCACTATTGAGCGGTGCGCACGTGAACGTCAGCGAGGATCGTCCGGCGCTGCACACGGCGCTGCGCCTGCCCCCCGAGGCCTCGCTACTCGTCGAGGGCGAGGACGTGGTGCCCGGCGTGCACGCCACCCTGGATTGCATGGCGACCATGGTCGAGCGGCTGCATGCCCGCCAGTGGCGCGGCGCCACCGGCCGGCCGATTCACGACGTGGTCAATCTCGGCGTCGGCGGCTCCGACCTGGGCCCGCTGATGGTGACCCACGCCCTGGCCGACTATCGCCCCGCCGATGCCCATCACGTCGAGGTGCACTTCGCCTCGACCATGGATGGCTCGCAGCTTGCCGACTACCTTACCCGCTTCAACCCCGAGACCACGCTGTTCGTGATCTCGTCGAAGTCCTTCACCACCATCGATACGCTGTCCAACGCGCGCACCGCCCGCGACTGGCTGATGGCGCGGCTGGTGGAGGATGGCAAGGACGTGGACGAAGCCATGGTGATGCGTCAGCACTTCGTCGGCGTCTCGGCCAAGCCCGAGAAGATGAGCGAGTGGGGCATCGCCGAGGCCAACCAACTGCTGTTCTGGGAGTGGGTCGGCGGCCGCTACTCGCTGTGGGGCGCCATCGGGCTGCCCATCGCCCTGGTGATCGGCATGGCCAACTTCCGCGAGCTGCTGGCTGGCGCCCATGCCATGGACGAGCACTTCGCCCAGGCGCCTCTGGCCGACAACCTGCCGGTGCTGCTGGCCCTGGCGGGGATCTGGAACGTCAATTTCCTCGATATCCGCGCCCACTCGATCCTGCCCTACGACGGTCGCCTGGAGCACTTCGCCGCCTATCTCGAGCAGTTGGAGATGGAGTCCAACGGCAAGTCGGCCACCCACGATGGCCGTCAGGTGAGCTACTCCACCTGTCCGGTACTGTGGGGGCAGCTCGGTCCCAATGCCCAGCACGCCTTCTACCAGCTGCTGCACCAGGGCACCCAGCCGGTGGTGTGCGATTTCATCGCGCCGCTCACGCGCTACGACGACGTCGAGGACGCGGCGACCCGCGATCACCTGATGGCCCAGCATCGTCTGACGCTGGCCAACTGTTTCGCTCAGTCGCGCCTGCTGATGCTCGGCGACGACGCCATCGACGAGCCGGGCGAGCGGCCCGGACACAAGCGCTACCGCGGCAACCAGCCCTCCACCACGCTGCTGCTCGACCGCCTGACGCCCGCCACGTTGGGGGCGCTGATCGCACTCTACGAGCACAAGGTGTTCGTCCAGGCCGCCATCTGGGGTATCAACCCGTTCGATCAGTGGGGGGTGGAGCTGGGCAAGCAGATCGCCGGCGAGACCGAACGGATCCTGGCCGAGCGCGACGGCCTCGACAGAATGGATGCCTCGAGCCGGGCGCTGATCGAAGCGGTGTGGCGCGCCGAGCAGGAGGGTGAGCGTTGAAGCGATATCCGTACCAGGCTGCAGTAGGGCTGGTAATGTATACAGTGGCTTGGGTATGCTGAGCACGCCGCTGGCAGCGCCACCGGCCAGCGGTGTGCTCTATCTGCATGGCTTCAACAGCGGCTACGGCTCACCCAAGGCGGTGCTGATGCGCGCCGCCTGTGCCGTCCTGGCGCTACCCTGCGAGACGCCGCAGCTGTCGCATCGGCCCTTGGCGGCTCTGCAGCAGGCCGAGGCGCTACTGCAGGGGCTGGGGGAGAGGCCGCTGCTGGTGGGCAGCTCCATGGGCGGTTTCCTGGTCACTTGCCTGGCCGAGCGTCACGACCTTCGCGCCGTGTTGATCAATCCGGCGGTACGACCGGCGCGGCTGGTATCGGAGTGGGTCGGCGAAGCCTTCGTCAACGAGCATACCGGCGAGCGCTTCACCATCGAGACGGCTCACCGCCAGGAGCTCGATGCACTGACGCCGCAGCGGGTGACGCCCGAGCGCTATCTGCTGCTGCTGGGCAGCGCCGACGAGACGCTGGATCCGGCGGACGCCTTTGCGCTCTATCGGGGTGCCAGGACCGTGCTGCACCCGGGCGGCGACCATGTGTTCCGCGCCCTGGAGACGTATCTGCCGGCTATCCTGGCCCATGGTGGACACGACCTGCCGCCGGAACGGGTATCATGCCGGCAGGGGTGAACCGCGCGGCAGCAGGGCGGGCGACAGGGATGCGCAGAGATCACGCTGGGAGCGCAATCGAATTCGTAATGGCTTTGGGACACGCATGACACAGTACAGTGCCAGCTCAATCGAAGTACTCTCCGGTCTCGATCCGGTGCGCAAGCGCCCCGGCATGTACACCGACACCACCCGCCCCAACCACCTGGCTCAGGAAGTCATCGACAACAGCGTCGACGAGGCACTGGCCGGCCATGCCCGGGAAGTCAGCGTGCGCCTGCTGGAGGATGGCGGTATCGAGGTGGCCGACGACGGCCGCGGCATGCCGATCGACATCCACCCCGAGCACGGCGTCTCCGGGATCGAACTGATCCTCACCCGGCTGCATGCCGGCGGCAAGTTCTCCCAGTCCAGCTATCGCTTCTCCGGCGGCCTGCACGGCGTCGGGGTGTCGGTGGTGAACGCCCTGTCGCGGCGTCTGGAGGTCGAGGTGATGCGCGACGGCGCCCGCCACGCCATGGCCTTCGAGCACGGCGACAAGGTCTCGGAGCTGGCCGAGATCGGCAGCGTGGCCAAGCGCACCACCGGCACCCTGGTGCGCTTCTGGCCCGACGAGTCCTACTTCGACAGCCCGAAACTGGCCATAGGGCGGCTCAAGCATCTGCTGCGGGCCAAGGCGGTGCTGTGCCCGGGGCTCAAGGTCACCCTGGTGGAGGCCGACGGCGCCGAGAGCGTGTGGCAGTACGAGGATGGCCTGCGCGACTACCTGGCCCAGGCCACCGACGGCTTCGAGGTGCTGCCGGCTTCGCCCCTGGTGGGCCACTTCGCCGACGACGAGCAGGCGGTGGACTGGGCGGTGCAGTGGCTGCCCGAAGGCGGCGAGACGCTGATGGAGAGCTACGTCAACCTGATTCCCACGCCCCAGGGCGGCACCCACGTCAACGGGCTGCGCTCGGGCCTGCTCGAGGCGCTGCGCGAGTTCTGCGAATACCGCAACCTGTTGCCGCGGGGGGTCAAGCTCACTGCCGAGGACCTGTGGGAGCGCGTCGCCTACGTGCTGTCGGTGAAGATGCTCGACCCGCAGTTCGCCGGCCAGACCAAGGAGCGCCTCTCCTCGCGCACGGTGGCGGCATTCGTCTCCAGCGTGGTGAAGGACGCCTTCTCGCTGTGGCTGAATCACCACGTCGATCAGGCCGAGGCCCTGGCCGAGCTGGTGATCAGCGCTGCCCAGCGGCGCCAGAAGAGCGCCAAGAAGGTGGCGCGCAAGAAGGTCACCGCCGGCCCCGCGTTGCCCGGCAAGCTGGCCGACTGCTCCGGTCAGGACCCGGCCCAGGGTGAGCTGTTCCTGGTCGAGGGCGACTCGGCCGGCGGCAGCGCCAAGCAGGCGCGCAACCGCGAGACCCAGGCGATCCTGCCGCTGCGCGGCAAGATCCTCAACACCTGGGAGGTCGACAGCCACGACATCTACGGCTCCCAGGAGGTTCACGACATCGCCGTGGCGGTGGGCATGGACCCGGGCAGCGACGACCTCAGTCAGCTGCGCTACCACAAGATCTGCATCCTCGCCGACGCCGACTCCGACGGCCTGCACATTGCCACGCTGCTGTGCGCGCTGTTCGTGCGCCACTTCCCGGCGCTGGTGGACGCCGGCCATGTCTACGTCGCCATGCCGCCGCTCTACCGCATCGACCTGGGCAAGGAGGTGCACTACGCCCTGGACGAGAGCGAGAAGGCGGCGATCCTGCGCAAGCTCGAGGGCAAGCGCGGCACACCCAACGTGCAGCGCTTCAAGGGCCTCGGCGAGATGAGCCCGCTGCAGCTGCGCGAGACCACCATGGCGGTGGAGACCCGGCGCCTGGTGCAGCTCACCCGCGAGGTCGGCGACGGCACCATGGAGATGATGGACATGCTGCTGGCCAAGAAGCGCGCCGCCGACCGCAAGAGCTGGCTCGAAGATTATGGCAACCTCGCAGACATAGAGGTCTGATCCCCTTATGACCATGGATATCCAGGTGGCGGAGGGCGACGTCGAGCGCCTCTCGCTGCGCGAATACACCGAGAAGGCGTACCTCGACTACTCGATGTACGTCATCCTCGACCGGGCGCTGCCCCACATCGGCGACGGCATGAAGCCGGTGCAGCGGCGCATCGTCTACGCCATGCGCGAGCTGGCGCTGAACGCCAGCGCCAAGTACAAGAAGTCGGCGCGTACCGTCGGCGATGTGCTGGGCAAGTTCCACCCCCACGGCGACAGCGCCTGCTACGAGGCGATGGTGCTGATGGCGCAGCCGTTCAGCTATCGCTACCCGCTGGTGGACGGCCAGGGCAACTGGGGCAGCCCCGACGATCCCAAGTCGTTCGCGGCGATGCGCTACACCGAATCGCGGCTCTCCAGGTTCGCCGAAGTGCTGCTCGCCGAGCTGGGCCAGGGCACCGTCGACTGGACCCCCAACTTCGACGGCACCATGAATGAGCCGGTGGTGCTGCCGGCGCGTCTGCCCCACGTGCTGCTCAACGGCGGTACCGGCATCGCCGTGGGCATGGCCACCGACATTCCGCCGCACAACGTGAACGAAGTGGTCGAGGCCACCTGCCACCTGCTGCGCCATCCCGAGGCCACCACCGCCGAGCTGATGCAGCACCTTCCGGCGCCGGACTTCCCCACCGCGGCGGAGATCATCACGTCCCGCGACGACCTGCACAAGCTCTACGAGAGCGGCCGCGGCTCGGTGAAGCTGCGCGCGCGCTACGTGATGGAAGAGGGCAAGGTGGTGGTCACCGCGTTGCCCTACCAGGTCAGTGGCTCCAAGGTGCTCGAGCAGATCGCCGCCCAGATGCAGGCCAAGAAGCTGCCCATGGTCGACGACCTGCGCGACGAGTCGACCCACGAGGAGCCGACCCGGCTGGTGATCGAACCGCGCTCCAACCGCGTCGACATCGAGGCGATGATGGCGCACCTGTTCGCCACCACCGACCTCGAGAAGAACATCCGCGTCAACCTCAACGTGATCGGTCTCGACGGCCGGCCGCGGGTGATGCCGCTGCCCGACATGCTCGGTGAGTGGCTCAGTTTCCGTCGCAAGACCGTGCGCCGGCGCCTGGAGCATCGTCTGGGCAAGGTCGAGGACCGCCTGCACATTCTCGAGGGCCTGCTGGTCGCCTACCTCAACATCGACGAGGTGATCCGCATCATCCGCGAGGAGGACGAGCCCAAGAGCGCGCTGATGGCCGCCTTCGGCCTCTCCGACCGCCAGGCCGAGGCGATCCTCGAGCTGCGTCTGCGCCACCTGGCCAAGCTCGAGGAGATGAAGATCCGCGGCGAGCAGGACGCGCTGGAAGCCGAGCGCAAGCGCCTCAAGGAGCTGCTCGGCAGCGAGGCCAAGCTCACCGACCTGATCGAGGAGGAGCTGCGCGAAGCCGCCCGCGAGCACGGCGACGAGCGCCGTTCGCCCATCGTCGAGCGCGAGGAGGCCAAGGCGCTCTCCGAGGTCGAGCTGATGGGCGCCGACCCCATCACCGTGGTGCTCTCCGAGAAGGGCTGGATCCGTGCCGCCAAGGGTCACGACATCGATCCGGAAGGGCTCTCCTACAAGTCCGGCGACCGCTTTGCCCTGGCCGCTCGCGGCAAGACCAACCAGCCGCTGGTGCTGCTCGACGACACCGGCCGTGCCTATACCCTGGCCGCCCATAACCTGCCCAGCGCCCGCAGCCAGGGCGAGCCGGTCACCGGCCGGGTCAACGTGGTGGCCGGTGCGCACATGGCCGGACTGATGCTGGCTCCGCCCGAGAGTCGTTACCTGCTGGCCAGCGACGGCGGCTACGGTTTCGTGGCCAAGCTCGAGGAGCTGATCGGCAAGAACAAGTCGGGCAAGGCGGTGCTCTCGGTGCCCAAGGGCTGCCGTGTGATGGCGCCGGTGCGCGTGCCTGAGGGCGAGGACATCTGGGTGGCGGCGGTCTCCAACGAAGGGCGACTGCTGCTGTTCCCGCTCGAGCAGCTGCCCGAGCTGGCCAAGGGCAAGGGCAACAAGATGATCGACATTCCCGGCGCCCGCGCCGCCCGACGCGAGGAGCTGGTGCGCGACATCGCGCTGCTGCCCGCGGGGGCGTCACTGATCATCCATGCCGGCAAGCGGCATCTGACGCTGAAAGACGCCGAACTGGACTATTATCGCGGCGAGCGCGGTCGACGCGGCAGCAAGCTGCCTCGCGGCCTGCAGAAGGTCGACCGCCTGGAGAGTGGGGAATGACACGACGACTGCTGATCCGCGCCACCGGCGCGGCACGACCCGGCCAGCTGGCCGGCCTGGGCCAGGCCCTGGCGCGCAGCGGCGCGCGGCTGCTCGACATCAATCAGAGCGTGACCTTCGGCATGGTCTCGCTGGAGGCGCTGGTCGGCCTCGAGCACGACAGCGACCTGGAAGGGGCGCTCAACGAGGTGGGCGACAGCCTGGGCCTCGACGTGCAGGCGATCCAGGTCAGCGCCGAGGACTACCAGCGCTGGAGTAGCCAGGCCAGCGAACCGCGACTGATCCTGACGCTGCTGGCACCGCACCTGCCCGCCGGCATCCTGGCCGAGGTGGGGGCGCTGACCGCCGAGCACGGCCTCACCGTGGAGCTGATCCATCGTCTCTCGGGCCGTGAACCGCTGGACGGCGGCGTGCCGCGCTTCGGCTCCTGCGTGGAGTGCTGGCTGCGCGGCGAGGAGATCGATCTCGACAGCCTGCGCGAGAAGGCCCTGGCGCTGGGCGCCATGCACGGCGTCGACATCGCCATCCAGGAGGACTCGATCTGGCGCCGCCACCGTCGCCTGGTCTGCTTCGACATGGACTCGACCCTGATCCAGGCCGAGGTGATCGACGAGCTGGCCCGTCGTCATGGCGTCTACGAAGAAGTGGCAGCGGTGACCGAGCGCGCCATGCGCGGCGAGCTCGATTTCCAGCAGAGTTTCCGCGAGCGCATGGCCAAGCTCAAGGGGCTGGACGAAGCGGTGCTGGCCGAGATCGCCGAAGAATTGCCGCTGATGGATGGCGTCGAGCGGCTGATGAAGCACCTCAAGCGCCTGGGCTACCGCACCGCGATTCTCTCCGGCGGCTTCACCTACTTCGCCCGCCACCTGCAGGAGACGCTCGGCTTCGACGAGATCCACGCCAACGAGCTGGTGATCGAGAATGGCAAGGTCACCGGCGAGGTGCGCGAGCCGATCCTGGATGCCAGCCGCAAGGCCGAGCTGCTGCGCGAGATCGCCGCCCGCGAGGGGCTCGCCATGGAACAGACCATCGCCGTGGGCGACGGCGCCAATGATCTCAAGATGCTGGCGGCCGCCGGTCTCGGCATCGCTTTCCGCGCCAAGCCCCTGGTGCGCAGCCAGGCGCGCCAGTCGATCTCGACGCTGGGCATCGACGCCGTGCTCTACCTGATGGGCTATCGCGAAGGGGATCTGGAGGACGACAGCCGCGCGGGCTAACCGACGAAAGGGGTAAGGCGAGAGCACTGGTGCCGCAGTGGGAACTGGCGTACCTTCGAAGAACCCCATTGAATCGGAGGTCGCCATGGCCCAAGCGCATTTCTCCGCCGAGCTGCTGGACGAGCTGAACCTGCTCTGCCTGTACAACCTCGATACCACCCAGGCAGGCCTCAAGGTGCATGCCGGTAGCGCATCTCCCAGCGCTGTGGCCGCCGCCGAGCGGCTGTATGAGAAGGGCTTGGTGACCCAGGCCGACGGTGGCTACCTGACCCCGCGCGGGCGCGAGGCCGCCCACCACGCCCAGGAACTCACCGGACTGCTGGATCCTGCCGAGCTGACCACCTGAGCTGACTCCGATCCGCCCAGAACGACGAAGGCCGCCCGAATGGGGCGGCCTTCGTGCGTCGGGCGCTCGGGCTCAAGTGTTCAGCACCACGCCGCCGTTGAGGTGCAGCGTCTGGCCGCTCATGTAGGAGGACTCCTCGCAGGCCAGGTAGACGTAGGCCGGCCCCATCTCGGAGGGCTGGCCGGCGCGATTCATCGGCACCTGGCCGCCGAAGGAGGCGACCTTCTCGGCGTCGAAGCTGGCCGGGATCAGCGGCGTCCACACCGGACCCGGGGCCACCGAATTGACGCGAATCCCTTTCTCGGCCAGCGGTACCGCCAGCGAGCGCACCAGGCCCTGGATCGCGCCCTTGGTGGCGGTGTAGTCGATCAGCGTCGGGTTGCCCTTGAAGGCGTTGATCGACGAGGTGCAGATGATGCTGTCACCCTCGCCCATGTGGGGCAGGGCCGCCTTGGTCAGGTAGAAGTGGCTGAACACGTTGGTCTGGAAGGTGCGCTGCAGCTGATCCGGGGGGATCTCGGTGATGTCGTCCCAGTCGTACTGCTCGGCGGCGTTGTGTACCACGATGTTGAGCTTGCCGAATTCCGCCAGGGTCCTGTCGACGATCTCGTCGCAGAACGATGGCTCGCCCACGTCGCCCTTGAGCACCAGGCAGCGGCGCCCCTCGGCCTCGACGAGTTGCTGGGTGTCGCGGGCGTCGGTGTCCTCTTCCAGATGCACGATGACGCAGTCGGCGCCCTCGCGGGCGTAGTGCACCGCCACGGCACGACCGATGCCGCTGTCGCCGCCGGTGATGATCGCCACCTTGTCCTTGAGCTTGTCGGCGCCGCGGTAGCTGTCGTGGATGTACTCCGGCTGCGGGTCCATCTTGTACTCGGCGCCGGGCTGGTGGGACTGCTCCTGTGGGGGTTGCTTCTCATCGCTCATGTACTGAACTCCTTTTCCTTGGGAAGCACTTCATAAATGTCTGCGCGTGCGAATCACTGCGTTGCGCGGTGCTCGAAATCCTCACCTATAGCCCATAGGCTCCGGTTTCTGCGCTCCGTGCGCCTTGTGCTTCATCCCGCTCGCCGATTTATCAGCGCTTCCCTTGCACGTGATGACTAGAAAGTAGGCAGGAGGGTGGAAGCAGGACAAGGCGGGGAGCGTGAATAAAGGTTTCGTTGTCGTAACGTCCGGTGTTGCCATTCTCCGTGATGGGCGTTGCGCGCTTCGTGCTCGTGATACCATCGCTGCGCCCGGCCGGCGGTCCGGCGAGTGGCATCGAGTTGGAGTTTCCCAGAGCGTGTTTCCGAGAATGTCCATGAGCGCTTCCTTCGATACCTGGCGCGAGCGCTTCGAGCGTCTGCGTGCCAACAAGATCTTCGAACTCACGGTGATTGCGATCATCGTGCTCTCGGCCCTGCTGATCGGGGCGAGAACCTACGACGAGATCACCCATTTCCAGCAATGGCTGCGGGTGCTGGACGTGGCGGTCACGATCTTCTTCCTGGTGGAGATCCTGATCCGCATGGCGGCGGAGCGGCGGCTGACCGACTTCTTCAAGAAGGGCTGGAACGTCTTCGATTTCCTCATCGTCACCGCCAGCCTGATCCCCATGGACGATTCCGAGATGGTGCTGCTGGCGCGGCTGCTGCGCATCTTCCGCGTGCTGCGACTGGTGTCGATGATTCCCGAGCTGCGCCTGCTGGTGGCGGCGCTGTTCAAGTCGATCCCGCGCATGGGCTACGTGGCACTGCTGATGTTCATCATCTTCTACATCTATGCGGCCATCGGCAGCTTCCTGTTCAGCGACGTCGACGAGCGGCTGTGGGGCAACATCTCGCTGGCCATGCTGACGCTGTTCCAGGTCGCCACCTTCGAGAGCTGGGCCACGGCGGTGCTCTATCCCACCATGGAGCATTACCCCTACGCCTGGATCTTCTTCCTCACCTTCATCTTCCTCAACGCCTTCATCTTCCTCAACATGATGATCGGCATCGTACTCGACGTGATGCAGAAGGAGAGTATCCAGATCGAGCTGGAGAGCGGCGAGGGCGAGGCGGCGGAGCTGCACGGCCTGCGCGACGACGTGCGCCAGCTGCGCGATCAGCTGTCACGCATGGAGGCGATGCTCGAGCGGCGCGAAAAATAGCGCTTCCGCTATGCTCAGATGAGCGGGCTCGATGGCCGAGCCAGGTGGCAGAAGGAGAGTAAGGGATGACCGATCATTCAGCCTCGGAGGCGCGCAGCTTTCTGCCGCCCTATCTGCTCGAGCGACTCGCCAGCAGCGGCTCGGCTCACCAGCGGGAGTGTGCACGCCAGACCCTGCTGGCGGACGGCCGCTTTCGCGCCCGGGCGGGCAGCACGGCCCTGCCGCAGGGCAGCGCCCGGCGCGGCGAGCCGGCTCGCTTCGTACACTCCGCCGAGCAGCGTCAGGTGCTGCCCGGCCGGCTGGTGAGGCGCGAAGGGCAGGGAGAGAGCGGCGACCCCGCCGTCGACGAGGCGTATCAGGGGCTGGGAGCGACCTACCGGCTGTTCTGGGAAGTCTACGAACGGCACTCCATCGACGATGACGGCATGGCGTTGCTGGCCACGGTCCACTACGGTCGTGACTACGAGAACGCCTTCTGGGACGGCCGTCAGATGGTGTTCGGCGACGGTGATGGCGAACTGTTCAACCGCTTCACCATCGCCCCGGACATCATTGCCCACGAGCTGACCCATGGCGTCATCCAGCACGAAGCCGCACTGGCCTATGCGGGGCAGTCCGGGGCGCTCAACGAGTCGCTGTGCGACGTGTTCGGCAGCCTGGTCAGGCAGCGTGAATTGGGGCAGAGCGTCGACCAGGCGGACTGGCTGATCGGCAAGGGGCTGTTCACCGAGCGGGTCGCCGGCCGCGCCCTGCGCTCCATGGCCAGGCCAGGCACTGCCTACGACGACCCCCTGCTGGGGCGCGATCCGCAGCCCGATCACATGGAGGCTTTCGTGGTCACCGAAGCGGATCATGGCGGGGTGCACATCAACTCGGGCATTCCCAATCACGCCTTTCATCTGGTGGCCATGGCACTGGGCGGTCATGCCTGGGAGCGGGCCGGGCGGATCTGGTACGACACCCTCGTCGATCGCCGCCTGAATCAGGACAGCGACTTCGTCACCTTCGCCGCGCTGACCCATGACAACGCCGAGCGTCGCTATGGCGCCGCAAGCCGGGAGGCGACAGCGGTGCGCGAAGGCTGGCGGCGCGTGGGGGTGTCGCCGTGAGCCAGCCGCCGCCCCTGACGCCGACCAGTGTGGTTCGGCTGCGTCGCGAGGGGGGCGTGGCGCATTTCCCCGGCCTGGCGCGACCGCGCTGCATCCGCTGTGCCCGCGTCAGCGAGGCGCAGCGCGACGAGCTCTGGCGCCTGCTGTCCTGTGCAGAGGCCGAAGCGGGGCTGGAAGAGGGGCCCGGTGCCGACCGGCGCCGCTTCTGCCTGAGCGTGGAGGATGCCAGCGGTACCACTCTTTGGGGGCTCACCGTGGCCGAGGAGACGGTACCGCCGGCTTTGATCGAGTGGTGGCGGCGGGCCGATGACGAAGCCAAAAACGAGGGCGACCCTTGACAAGCGTCACGCAGGCTGATTTTCTAGAGGGTATGAACACGACATTTTGCTACCTCAGCCTGAACCTACGACTACTACCCGGCCTTTGAGCGTCGGGCGATGCGCTGCGCATCGCGTTTTTGTCCAGGTCAGTCGAGGTACCGAGATGTCCACCAACCGAATTGCTTTCCGCTACGTACGCCGTTTTGCCGTGACCGTGTTTGCCGTGACGGTAAAAGGTTGCGTGCGCCGCTCCGTCTATCGCCACGACGCCCCGGTATGCTCCATGCAGCCGGGGCGTCGTCGTTTCTGAATGCCGCCTATCAGAGCCGCCAGCTAGGGAGACCACCGCCATGATGCTCGACAACCCCGCCGCCAAGTACCGCCCCTTCGTCGCCGTCGATCTGCCCGATCGTCAGTGGCCGAACCGACGCATCGAAACGCCGCCGCTGTGGTGCAGCGTCGATCTGCGCGATGGCAACCAGGCGTTGATCGATCCCATGGATCAGGAGCGCAAGCAGCGTTTCTTCGACCTGCTGGTGAGGATCGGCTTCAAGGAGATCGAGGTGGGCTTCCCCTCGGCCTCGCAGACCGACTTCGACTTCGTGCGCTCGCTGATCGAGAACGGCCGGGTACCGGATGACGTCACCATCCAGGTGCTGACCCAGGCGCGTCCGCACCTGATCGAGCGTACCTTCGAGTCGCTCAAGGGCGCCAAGAACGCCATCGTGCACGTCTACAACGCCACCGACCCGGTATTCCGCCGCGTGGTGTTCAACGTCAGCAAGGAGGAGTGCATCGGCATCGCGGTGGACGCCACCACCCAGATTCGCGAACTGATGGCGGCGGCGCCGGAAACCAACTGGACCTTCCAGTACTCGCCTGAGCTGTTCACCACCACCGAGATGGACTTCGCCAAGGAGGTGGTCGAGGCGGTGATGGAGGCCTACGGCGCCACGGCCGAGAAGCCGATGATCGTCAACCTGCCGGCCACGGTGGAGGCGGCCACGCCCAACAACTATGCCGATCAGGTCGAGTGGTTCTGTCGCAACGTCAAGAACCGCGATCACCTGATCGTCAGCGTGCATCCGCACAATGACCGCGGCACCGGCGTGGCGGCGGCGGAGCTCACCGTAATGGCCGGCGCCGACCGTGTCGAGGGCACGCTGTTCGGCAACGGCGAGCGTACCGGCAACGTCGATATCGTCACCCTGGCCATGAACCTCTATACCCAGGGCGTGCACCCGGGGCTCGATTTCTCCAACATCACGCCGATCATGCGTGAGGTGGAGTACTGCAACCAGCTGCCGGTGCATCCGCGCCACCCCTACGTGGGCGACCTGGTGTTCACCGCTTTCTCCGGCTCCCACCAGGATGCGATCAAGAAAGGCATGGCCGAGCGCCGCGCCAATCCGGAGGCCATGTGGGAGGTGCCCTACCTGCCTATCGACCCGCTGGACGTGGGGCGCAGCTACGAGGCGGTGATTCGCGTCAACAGTCAGTCGGGCAAGGGCGGAGTCTCCTACCTGCTCGAGCAGGAGCACGGTATCGAGCTGCCGCGCCGGCTCTCCATCGAATTCAGCCAGGTGGTGCAGGAAGTGGCCGACCGTACCGGCAAGGAGATCACCTCGCAGATGATCTACCAGGCCTTCGCCGACGAGTACCTGGAGCGCACCTCACCCTATGCGCTGGTCAACCATCGCCTCGCTTCCGAAGCCGATAGCCCCCGGGTCAAGCTCGAGGCCAACATCGACGAGCACGGCGGGCGGCGCGCCATCGGCGGCGAGGGCAACGGTCCGCTGGCGGCCTTCATCAAGGCCCTGGCAGCGGCCGGCCATGACGTGGAGATCATCGATTACCACGAGCACTCCCGCGGCCAGGGATCCGACGCCGAGGCGATCGCCTACGTGGAGGTACGCATCGACGGCAAGGCGGTGTTCGGTGTGGGCACCGACGAGAGCATCACCAGCGCCTCGATGAAGGCGGTGATGAGCGCCATCAACCGCCACGTCTCCACCCAGCCGGCGGCGGCCAACGTGACGGCAGCTTCGCTGGCTTAACAGCGCCCTTAGGCAACGAATGCCAAGTGCCTGGGAAGCAACCGGAGCCCCCGTCGACATTGCTTCGGCGAGGGGCTTCTTGTTGACGCCTGGCAGGGAGCAGAATGCATCACGCTAGGCGCTAGGCGCTAGGCGCTAGGCGCTAGGCTGCTGGCCAGCCAGGCCTTCCAGCCCCCGAATTGGGTGACGTCTCGGGCTTCACCACTCTCATGCAGGGCCCCGGCGCTGCAGATGAAACCACTCTTCCACTCGCCGCTGGCGAGTTCCACCTGACCCAGCCCGAGTGGCGCGGGAATCCCGGCCAGGAAACTCCCCACGCTCTCGATCGGCAGGCGCCACACTTCCACCTCGATGGCGGCGCCGCTGTCGGCATCGCGGGTCATGGCCGGGCGTGCCGGCGGCCCTCCGGCCAGCGCGTAGAGGCGGTAGCGCGGGGCGCTGGTGGTTGCCTCGACCAGCACGCCGCCGCGCTCGGTGAGCTGATGATTGAGCGGCAGGCCGTCGAGGTGTGCGCCACACACCACCAGCTCCAGAGTGCCGTTCCGGGCTGGGGGAAGGGGCGGCAGCGCCGGGCGTGGAAGACCGGTGGCGCCCAGCGGCAGGTCGAGTCGCTGCTCCAGGGCGCGACCCAGGCTGAGCAGGTCGAGGTCGGCGTAGGTTGGGCCGAACAGCGTCACCCCCACCGGCAGGCCACTGTCGGCAAAGCCGACCGGTACTGCCAGCGCGCTGTAGTCAAGCAGATTCATGAAGTTGGTCCAGGTGCCCAGCCGCGAGTTGACACTGATGGGATCGGCGGCCACCTCGGCCTTGCTGGGGTGGGTCACGGTGGTAGGTGAAAGCATCACATCCACCTTGGCGATCAGCGCATCGGCCTGGCGCTGATACTCGGCCAACTGATAGCGGGCGTCGAAGGCGTCCACGGCCAGCGGCGTGGCGCCGCCCAGGGTGATCTCACGGGTCACCGGGTGCACCGCCTGTGGGTCGCGCTCGAGCAGGTCACGGATGGCGTGGTAGCGCTCGGCCACCCAGGGCCCTTCGTAGAGCAGGCGAGCGGCGGCCAGCAACGGGCTGCAGTCGAGTTCGACCTTCTCGCCGCCCAGCGCCTCCAGTTGGGCGATGGCGGTATGCATGGCGGCGCTGTAGGTGGCATCGGTCTGCCACTGGTTCTCCTGTGGCACGCCGAAGCGGAAGCGCGCCGGGGCCTCGCCGTAGGCCTTGCCGTGGACCGCGAAGTCGTGGCGCCGCGACCAGGCGCAGTGCGGGTCGAAGGCCGCGGCGATCTCGAGCACCGCTGCGGCGTCATCGGCAGTGAGGGTGAACAGGCTGATGGTGTCGAGGGTGGCACAGGCCGGCACCACGCCGCGGGTGCTGAGCAGTCCGAGACTCGGCTTGACGCCGAACAGGTTGTGGAAGCAGGCCGGCACCCGGCCGGAGCCGGCGGTGTCGGTGCCCAGGGCGAAGCTCACCTGGCCGGCGGCGGTGGTCACCGCCGAGCCGCTGCTGGAGCCGCCGGGGATATAGGCGGCGTCGAAGGCGTTGGCCGGCACCCCGTACGCCGCCGGGGCACGCTCGCCGACCAGCCCGGTAGCGAACTGGTCGAGATTGGTCTTGCCCAGCGGCAGGGCGCCGGCGTCGATCAGCCGCTGGACAACGAAGGCGCTCTCCTCGGGGGTATAGGTGAAAGCGGGGCAGCCGGCGCTGGTCGGTACCCCGGCCAGGTCGATATTGTCCTTGATGGCGAAGGGGATGCCGAACAGCGGCAGGCTGTCAGGGGATTCCCCCGCGAGGCGCGCCAGATAAGGTTCGAGCTGATCGCGATCGAGGCGGGTGATCCAGGCGGGATCATGGCCGCGTGCATCGGCGTCGCCGAGCAGCTGTTCGACCAGCGCACGGGGTGTCAGCTCGCCCTGGCGATAGGCGGCATGCAGGCTGGCAATGGTGAGTGGTGTGGTCATGCCGTCTTCTCCTCTGCGGGTTGCAGAATCACGATGGGCTGGCCCGGGGCTACCGAGGCGCCCACCTTCAAGGGCAGGCGCGTCACGCGCCCGCCCTCGGCGGCGGTGATCTCGACTTCCATCTTCATCGACTCCACCAGGGCCACCGCCTGGCCAGCAACCACCGAGTCGCCCTCGGCGACCAGCAGCTTCCACAGGCTGCCGGTCACCGGGCTGTCGACGCCCAGCTCATGGTCGGCGAGTTCGGCGGCGTCGGCCGCCTGCGGCGCCTGGTCCTCGAAGGTGAACTGGCCGTTGGCCCGCCACTCGGCCATCTCCGCCTGGAAGGCGGTTTCGCGCCGCTCACGGAAGCGGGCGATGGCTGCCGCTTGGCGCTCCAGCTCGGCCTGGTAGTCGGCGAGCTTGAAGCGGGTGGTCTCGACCTGGAGTGGATAGCGGCCGTGAGGGAAATCGCGTCGGATCTTGGCGAGTTCCTCGTGGCTGACCTCGAAGAAGCTCAGCTGGTCGAAGAAGCGTAGCAGCCAGGGCTGGGCGAAATGCTCGGTGACCCGGTAGCGGTTCCACATCTGCAGGGTGCGGCCGACGAACTGGTAGCCGCCGGGCCCCTCCATGCCATAGACGCAGAGGTAGGCGCCACCGATGCCCACCGAGTTCTCCGCGGTCCAGGTGCGCGCCGGGTTGTACTTGGTGGTGACCAGGCGCTGGCGCGGGTCCAGCGGGGTGGCTACCGGCGCCCCCAGATAGACGTCGCCCAGCCCCATCACCAGGTAGCGGGCATCGAAGACGATATCGCGCACCTCGCGCTGGTGCTCGAGGCCGTTGATGCGGCGGATGAAGTCCAGGTTACTGGGGCACCAGGGGGCGTTCGGGCGCACCGAGCGCTGGTACTTGTCGATGGCCTCATGGCAGGCCGGATCGTCCCAGGAGAGCGGTAGGTGCACGACCCGCGACTCGACCTCCAGGGTCTCGACGTCGCGCAGCTCGCGCTCGGCCTGGGTCAGGTGGGCGAGCAGGTCGTCGAGGGCCAGCTCGCGTGGCTCGTAGTGCACCTGCAGCGAGCGGATGCCTGGCGTGAGCTCGCGCAGCCCTGGCAGCGGGTGCTCGCCGAGCCACAGCATCCAGGCATGGACCCGAAAGCGCAGCGCGATATCCAGCTCCATGGCGCCGAACTCGATCAGCAGGAAGTCGTCCCCGGCGCGGCGATAAAGTATCCGCTCGCCGGCCTCTGCGGCGGGCACGTCGCGCAGCAGCGGGGTGTCGCGCTGCTCGGCAAGAGCAGCAGCCGGTTGCGCGATCAGGTTGTCGAGCTGGGCCAGCTGGCGCGCCTCGAGCTGACGCGCGGTGGCCAGGCTGACCGGCACGAAGCGCACTTTGTCGCCCGCGGCCAGCTGGCCGAGTTTCCAGCGCTCGGCACGCACCACCGTGGCCGGACAGACGAAGCCGCCCAGCGACGGGCCGTCCGGGCCGAGGATCACCGGCATATCGCCGGTGAAATCGATGGTGCCGAAGGCGTAGGCGTTGTCGTGAATATTGGAGGGGTGCAGCCCCGCTTCGCCGCCGTCGGCCCGGGCCCATTCGGGACGTGGACCAATCAGCCGCACCCCGGTGCGGCTGGAGTTGTAGTGGACTTCCCAGTGGTGCTCAAAGAACGCATCGATATCACCCTCGGTAAAGAAGTCCGGGGCGCCGTGGGGGCCGTAGAGCACCGCAATCTGCCAGGTCTGGCCCTCTTCGCCGATGGCCGGTATCAGGCGACTATCGAGCCGACGGTGCTCGATGGCGACTTGCTCGGGCAGGTCGAGCATATCGCCGCTGCGCAGGGCGCGACCGCCGTGGCCGCCGAACTGCCCGAGGGTGAAAGTGCTGCGCGACCCCAGGTAGAGCGGGCAGTCGATGCCGCCGCGTACCAGCAGGTAGGCGCGGGCGCCGGCACTGGCCTTGCCCAGCTTGAGGGTGGCACCGGCGGGGATATCGAGCACCTGCCAGAAATCCACCGGCTCACCGTCGAGAGTGGCGGGCAGCGCCGCGCCGGCGAGTACCACCTGGGTAGCGCGATGGAAGCGCAGGGTGGGTCCGGTAAGGGTGATCTCCAGGCCGGCGGCCTCGGCGGGGTTGTCGAGCAGGCGGTTGCCGAGCCGGAATGACCAGTCGTCGAAGGGCCCCGACGGCGGCACGCCCACGTCCCAGTGGCCCTGGCGACCCGGATGATCCTGAATCGTGGTCATGGTGCCTGGAGCCAGCACCTCGACCACCGGCGGTGCCCAGTCGAGATCGGCCAGCCAGCGGGTGTGGATCTCGGCGCCCTGGAAGCGCGGGTCGCGCAGCACATGAGAGAGCCAGCGACGGTTGGTGGCGATACCGTAGACGCTGGCGGCATCCAGCGCCTTGGCCAACCGTGCGCAGGCCGTCGCCCGGTCTTCGGCGTGAACGATGACCTTGGCCAGCATTGGGTCGAACAGCGCCGAGATCTCGAGGCCCGCCTCGATGGCGGCGTCGACGCGCAGGCCCTCTCCACGGGGGAAGCTGACCTCGGTGAGCAGGCCGGCGCTGGGGCGGAAATCGTGCAGCGGGTCCTCGGCGTAGAGCCGCGCCTGCACGGCGTGACCGCGGGGTGCCAGGTCGCGGCTCAGCGCCAGCAGGTTGGGCAGCTCGCCGGCGCCGAGTCGCACCATCCACTCGACGATATCCACGCCCCACACCTCCTCGGTGACGCCGTGCTCGACCTGCAGCCGGGTGTTGACCTCGAGGAAATAGAAGGTCTGGCGCTGGGCGTCGTAGATGAACTCCACGGTGCCGGCGCTGCGGTAGGCCACCGCCTTGCCGAGGCGAACGGCGGTGGCGTGCAGTGCCTGGCGCACGCTGTCGGGCAGGTCGGGGGCGGGGCACTCCTCGAGCACCTTTTGGTGGCGACGCTGGGTCGAGCAGTCGCGCTCGCCAAGCGCCACCACCCGGCCCTGGCCGTCGCCGAACAGCTGTACCTCCAGATGGCGGGCGCGGGGGATATAGGCCTCGACGAAGACACCGCCATCACCGAAGTTACGCTCGCCGAGGCCGCGCACCGAATCGAAGGCGCGGGCCATCTCGGCGGCATCCTGGCACACCTGCATGCCGATCCCGCCGCCGCCGGCGGTGGACTTGAGCATCACCGGGTAACCGATGCGCTGGGCCTCGGCGAGGGCCGCTTCGGCGTCGTCGAGCAGCCCGGAGCCGGGCACCAGCGGCACCTCGGCGCGCTCGGCGAGCAGCCGCGCCTCATGCTTGAGGCCGAAGCCGCGGATCTGTTCGGCGGTTGGCCCGAGGAATACCAGCCCGGCGGCCTCGCAGGCGTCGATGAAGCGAGTGTTCTCGGAGAGGAAGCCGTAGCCGGGGTGCACCGCCTGGGCGCCGCTGTCGCGGGCGATGGCGATCAGCTTGTCGATATCCAGGTAGGTGTCGGCGGCCGCGCCGTCGCCCAGTGAGTAGGCCTCATCGGCCTGGTAGACATAGGGCGCGTCGCGATCGGCTTCGGCGTATACCACCACCGAGCCGACGCCGAGCCGCTTTAGGGTGCGCAGGATGCGGGCGGCGATGGCGCCGCGATTGGCAATCAGAACCTTGCTAAACATATTGCCTTGTCCATCAACGGTGCGGGTCGTCCCGCGTCCGAGAAAATAGCCGCCGGGGTCGTCCCCGGGGTCAACGCCAGCAGGTGACTAGTCCCACACCAGCAGCTCGACGGGAGTCGGGTTGTAGCCGTTGCAGGGATTGTTGAGCTGCGGGCAGTTGGAGAGCAGCACGATCACGTCCATCTCGGCGACCATCTCCACGTACTTGCCGGGGGCCGAGATACCGTCCTCGAAGGTCAGCCCGCCCTCGGCGGTTACCGGTACGTTCATGAAGAAGTTGATGTTGTGGGTGATGTCGCGCTTGGTCAGGCCATACTCCGGATAGTCGGCGATGGCTTGCATCCAGTTGTCGCGGCAGGAGTGCATATGCCGCTTCTCGAGGTCGTAGCGCACGGTATTGCTCTCGCTGGCGCAGGCGCCGCCCAGGGTGTCGTGGCGGCCGCAGGTATCGGCGGTGATGGTCAGCATGGTGCGGCCTTCACTGGAGATCAGCCGGGTGCCCGCCGTTAGGTAAACCGCCCCCTGTTCGCGCAGGGTGTCCATGGCGCTGTAGCGCTCGCTGGTGTCGTGGGCGTTGTAGAACAGGGTATCGGCGGCCTGGTTGCCCTCCAGGTCGAGGATGCGCAGGGTCTGGCCGGCCTTAATGGTGCCGATGTAGTGATCGCCGGCGTCCACCGTGATGCGACTCACGGCGTTGTCGGGGCGCAGGGTGCTTTCGATGATCATGCGGTGCATCCTCCCTCAGAGGCCCAGGTGGTAGAGGCGGTTGTTCTCGAAGCCGCGGGCGTTCTCGGGCCGCGAGCGGTAGCAGACGTCGTGCTCGTCCGGCGGCGCTGCGACGCCCAGGCGGATATCCACGCCGCGGCGTGGGTAGTCGGGGCTGGGGTCGAGCGGATGAGGGCAGGTGTGCAGCAGCACCAGGGTGTCCATCTCGAAGCGCAGCGTGACGCTGTCGCCGGCCTGGCAGTGGTCGGGCACATAGTGCAGCTGGCCGTCGGCGTTGCTCTCCACCCGCGAGAAGAGGTTGAGGTTGGCGGCGAGATCCCGGCGACCCAGCCCATACTTGGCCAGCTCCACCAGAAAGGCGTCGTGGCCGCTGCGGGTCCAGTCGTTGTGGGCCTGCTGGTAGCTCACCGGCTGCCAGCCCTTGGCGACCAGGTGGTGGCGCATCAGGTTGCCGCCGACGCTGTCGTGCCAGCCCAGGTCGTCGTGGATGATCGAGGCGAAGATGCGCCCCATGTCGGAGTAGAGGCAGTGGCCCTGGGTCAGTTTGAAGGTGTGCTGGCACTTCAGGGTGTCGGGCAGATTGAGGCGCTCGAGCAGGTTCTCGGGGTTGTAGCAGAGTAGGCCGACATTGGCGTTGGTCGCGCCGGCGGCAAGCGTCAGGGTGGTGCCACGGCGCAGGCGCAGCGACCAGTGGTGGCCGCCGGGCAGGTGGGTGGTGTAGAGCGCGTCGCTTGGCTCAGCGGGGCGTGTCATAGCAGCGTCTCCTGGGTTAGGGTCTTAAGGCCGCGCTCGGCGAAGCGGGCCGACAGGTCCGCCGGCGGCTGGCGCTCGCCGATCGGCAGGTCATAGGTGATGGTGGCGCCGAACGCCTCGGGGGCCTGTGGGTCGTGGCGCAGCTTGTCGAACACCCACAGCCGGGTGCCCAGCGCGAAGGCTTCCTTGAGGTCGTGGGTGATCATGAAGATGGTCAGCTGCTGCTCCTTCCACAGGGTCAGGATCAGCTCGTGCATGTCCCGGCGGATGCCCGGGTCGAGGGCGCCGAAGGGCTCATCGAGCAGCAGGATACGCGGACGCATCATCAGTGCCTGGGCGATGGCCAAGCGCTGCTGCATGCCGCCGGAAAGCTCGTGGGGGTACTTGCCGAGGGCGTTGGCCAGGCCGACTTCTTCGATACGCGCCATGGCCTTGTCCCGCGCCTGGCGACGGGCGGTGCCGAAACTCTTGCCCAGCCAGCGCGACTGGCTGAGCTCCTCGGCGATCATCACGTTGCCGAGCACGGTGAGGTGGGGGAACACCGAGTACTTCTGGAACACCACGCCGCGGTCCGGGCCCGGCTCTTCCGGGATCGGCCGCTGGTCGAGGGTGAGCGATCCGCGGGAGATGCGCTCGGTGCCCAGCAGCATCTTGAGGAAGGTGGTCTTGCCACAGCCCGAGGCCCCCACCAGGGTAACGAACTCGCCGGCCTCGACGCGGAAGTCGAGGCGCTCGAGCACGACGTGGTCGCCGTAGTGCTTCTCCAGGCGCTTGGCTTCGAGCAGGCTCATGGCTTGTCTCCCTCTTCGGCGTGGTACCAGGGGAAGGCGAGTCGCGAGGTGCGCGCCAGCAGCTGGTCGAGCAGGAAGGCCAGCAGGGTGATCCAGGCCACGTAGGGCAGGATCACATCCATCGACAGGTAGCGACGCACCAGGAAGATGCGATAGCCCAAGCCTTCCTGGGCGGCGATGGCCTCGGCGGCGATCAGGAACAGCCAGGCCGTGCCCAGCGCCAGCCGAGTGGCGTTGAGCAGCCTCGGCGTCAACTGCGGCAGGAGTACCCGAACCAGCACCTGCCAGGAGTTGCCGCCCAGGGTCTGGGCCTTGATCAGCTGTTCGTCGGGCAGGCGCAGGGCGTGGCCCTGGAGGTCGCGAATCAGGAAGGGCGTCACCCCGATCACGATCAGCGCGATCTTGGCGGCCTCCCCGGTGCCGAAGGCGATGAACAGGATCGGCAGAATCGCCATGGGCGGAATCAGCGAGATCACCGTCACCAGCGGCGAGAACTTGGCGCGGATCAGCGGCAGGCCACCGTTGATGAGCCCCACGCTGAGGCCGATCAGCGCGCTGATGGCGACCCCGATCAGCAGCCGTTCGAGGCTGGCGAAGGTATCCGCCCAGAGCACGACCTGCCCGGTGCGCTGATTCTCCTCGCTGGCCATGATGTAGAAGGTGTTGGCCATGGTCGCCGGGGCCGGCAGCAGCCGATCATTGGGATTCTCGGCGAGCCGCGCATTGGAGAGGCTCAGGTAGACCATCGCCACGACCAGGAAGGGCAGCAGGCCCAGCAGCCAGCGGCCACCGCGGGAGGGGGTGAGATTGATCAGGCGTTTCATGAAGGCTCCACGTCAGGGTAAGGGGGCAAGCGAGCTGCCCACTGGGGGCAACTCACTCCTGACGGCTGGCTTACTGTTGTGCGTCGATATAGGCCTGGGTGAAGCTCGGGTCGAAGCGCAGCTTGATGTTGCCCTCGTCGCCGAATATGCCCTGTGGGGTCTCGATTCCCACCACGCCGGGATCGGGCGCCATGTCGCCGAGCAGGCCGTGTTCGAAGCTGAACTCGGCGACCCGCTGCATGGTCTCGAGCAGGTCGTCGCTCTCGATCAGCTCGAGGGCCTCGGCGGGATCGGTGTAGAGGTAGGTGGCGTCGAGCTGGGCGCGATAGCCCGCAAGGTCGGTGCCGGCGGCCTCGGCCATTTGCGAGAGCGCCTCTTCATCCTCTTCTGCCATCAGCGCCATGGTCTCGTACCAGGCGCCGACCAGGGCGTGGCCAAGTTCGGGGTAGTCGGCCAGGGTCTGGGTATTGACCACCATCAGGTCGAGGATCTCGCCGGGAATCTCGCTCGAATCGAAGGCCAGGGTGCTGCCTTCGAGCTCGGTCACGGTGGAGAGTTGGGGGTTCCAGGTCACCACCGCGTCGATGCTGTCGCGGCTGGCGAACAGCCCGGCGATATCGGCGTCGCCGGTATTGACGGTGGAGACATCGCGCTCGCTCATGCCGACGCTGTCGAGCGCCCGGGCCAGCAGGTAGTGGGAGACACTGAACTGCACCAGGTTGACGTCACGTCCGGCGATGTCCTCGAGGCTGTCGGCATTCTTCAGCACCACGCCGTCGTTGCCGTCGGAGTAGTCGCCTACGATCAGCGCGGTGGAGTCGACGCCGCTGGCGGCGGGAATGGTCAGGGCGTCCATATTGGTCATGGCGCAGCCGTCGACGTTGCCGGAGGTGAACTGGTTGATCGATTCGACGTAGTCGTTGACCTGGATGATGTCGATCTCGATACCGTACTGCTCGGCCCAGCGATCGACGATGCCTGCCTCGTCGGCATAGCCCCAGGGCATCCAGCCGGCATAGATCGACCAGCAGACGCTGAACTGGTCGCGTTCCTGGGCCTGTAGGGGGGCGGTACTCAGGGCAGAGACCATCAGCGTGGTGGTGATGGCGGCGGCGAGGGGGAGTCGCTTGGCGGAGCGGGGACGCAGTGGCTGGGACATGGTGGCCTCCAATGGGCTCGAGAAAATGTCGGGGGGCATCGGCGCATCCTGCTGCACCTTATCCTCCCGGGCTTTTCTCCCGCCGTGTAACCTTGCGCCTCGAAGTGGAGTGCCCCTGCGAGCACCTCATCTCTTGCGCCGGGTCGACAGCTCTCGGACCAGTCATCGCATCGGGGTAAGTGGTGATGCGATCGGAACCCTAGCCGTCCATTGGAAACTGAATTGTCTGGCAGCCGATGATGCACTACCGATACCCCGTATCTCCCTGTTCAAGGCAAGATGAATGCCCGAGGCGAGGTTATCGTCGGTTAAACAGCAGCTTGAAGGTGTCTGGTTGCTCGTGTTGTCAGGCAGCGGCGGCATCGTCGCTTATTGTTGGTGCAAAAGCCGCACCGAATGTATTGATATGGTGCGCCGAAGTGGCGCGTGTACCCGGTTTGGGCTCGCTAAAGCGGCGTCTTGCTTGCCTCGCCGGGGATCTCCCTGACCAGGCGTGGCATCAGGAAGCCCGGCAGCACCTCCCGCAGGCCCGCGACCAGTTCGCGGGCCTCTTCGTCGGGCACGTCGAAATGCGCCGCGCCCGCCACCGGGTCGAGCACGTGCAGGTAGTAGGGCAGCACGCCGGCCTCGAACAGCCGCTCCGAGAGCTCGGCCAGCGACTCGACCGAGTCGTTGATGCCGCGCAGCAGCACGCTCTGGTTGAGCAGGGTGACCCCTGCGTTCTTTAGCCGTTCACAGGCCTCGACCACTGCCTGATCGATCTCGTTGGCATGGTTGATGTGCAGCACCATCACCTTCTGCAGCCGGGTGTTGCCGAGCCAGTCGAGCAGGACGTCGTCGACGCGATCCGGGATCACCACCGGCAGGCGGGTGTGAAGGCGCAGGCGCTCGAGATGGGGAATCGCCTCGAGGCGCTCGACGAGCCAGGCCAACTGGCGGTCGCTGGCGGCCAGCGGGTCACCGCCGGAGAGGATCGCCTCCCGGATGCTCGGGTCGCTGCGCAGCGTGTCCAGCGAGCCCTCCCACTGCGCGCGAGAGGGGCTGTTGGCGTCGTAGGGGAAGTGACGGCGGAAGCAGTAGCGGCAGTTCACCGCGCAGGCGGGGCTCGCAATCAGCAGCACGCGGCCGGCGTACTTGTGAATCAGCCCCGGCCCCGGCGTGTGCGCGGCCTCTTCCAGCGGATCGGCTACGTAGCCGGGTACGCTCTCGCCCTCGGCACTCAGCGGCAGCACCTGGCGCAGCAGAGGGTCGTGGGGATCGCCGGGGCGCATGCGCGCCAGGAACGCCTCGGGCACGCGCACCTCGAACAGCGCGTGACCGCCCTCGGCGCCGGGCAGCCAGGTGTCGTCCAGCCCCAGGCGCCGGCACAGCTCGCGCGGGTCGCGAATCGCCCGCGACAGCTGATTCTGCCAGGCGCTCTGCAGCGTCAAGGGCGTCACGTCAGCGCCCGGCGTTTCCGGTCTCTGCAAAAGGGCGGAGCTTCGGGTTATCATGCGGCACACCAGTCACAATGGGGCGAGGGTTCGATTCCTCGTCGTACGGTACGTTGCGCGTCCGGAGCCTACCGCGGCGCGCCCGATCATTCGAGAGGCAACATGGCTAGCTATTCTACCAACGAATTCAAGGGCGGTCTGAAGGTGATGCTGGACGGCGACCCCTGCGCGATCGTCGAGAACGAATTCGTCAAGCCGGGCAAGGGCCAGGCGTTCAACCGCGTGAAGCTGCGCAACCTGATCACCGGCCGCGTGTGGGAGCGCACCTTCAAGTCGGGCGAGAGCCTGGAAGGCGCCGACGTGGTGGACCTGGAGATGGAGTATCTCTACACCGACGGCGACATGTGGCACTTCATGAAGACCGACGGTTCCTTCGAGCAGTACGCGGTGGAGAAGAAGGCGCTGGGCGATACCGCCAAGTGGCTCAAGGAGCAGGTGGTCTACACCGTGACGCTGTGGAACGACAACGCCATCAGCGTGACGCCGCCCAACTTCATCGAGCTGGAAGTGGTCGAGACCGACCCGGGCCTGAAGGGCGATACCGCCCAGGGCGGCTCCAAGCCGGCCACGCTCTCTTCCGGCGCCGTGGTGCGGGTGCCGCTGTTCATCAACCAGGGTGAAGTGCTGAAAGTCGATACTCGCTCTGGTGAGTACGTTTCTAGAGCATAAAGGGCTGGCGTGCGGCGCCGCCGACAAGCCGCGGTTCAACGTAGGCCACGCTATTCCGGCGTGGCCTTCATCATTGTGGAGACCGTGTCATGGCAACTGACTGGCGCCCCACGGCGAGTATCGAGACGCTGCGCGAGCGGGCGCGGCTGCTGGCCGAGGTGCGGGGGTTCTTCGCTGCGCGCGGTGTGCTGGAGGTGGAAACGCCGGTGCTGGGCCACGGCGGCAGCACCGACGTGCACCTGGCCTCGCTGTCGCTGGCGGCGACCACGCCGGCGGGGCGCGAGCGGCTGTGGCTGCAGACGTCACCTGAGTTCCACATGAAGCGGCTGTTGGCCGCAGGTAGCGGGCCGATCTTCCAGCTCGCCCGCAGCTTTCGCGACGGTGAGGTGGGCGGGCGACACAACATCGAGTTCACCATGCTGGAGTGGTATCGCCCGGGCTTCTCTCTCGACGCGCTGATCGAGGAGACCGTGGCGCTGATTCGTCAGGTGCTCGGTCAAAAATCGGGGGGTGAGGCAGGGTCGCTGCGCCGACGGCGCTACCGCGAGCTGTTCCGCGAGGCGCTGGAGCTCGACCCCTTCGGCGTCGAGCTCGGTGAGCTGCGGCGGCTGGCCGGCCAGCGCGGTGGCCTCGACATGGGCGATGCCGCCCGCGACGACTGCCTCGACCTGCTGATGAGCCTGGTCATCGAACCCACCCTGGGGCGTGAGGGAATCGACGTGGTGGTGGACTACCCGGCGAGCCAGGCGGCCCTGGCGCGGCGCCATCGCGACCCGGAGGATGGCGAGTGGGTCGCCTCGCGCTTCGAGGTCTATCTTGCCGGGCTGGAGCTCGCCAACGGCTACGACGAGCTCACCGATGCCGACGAGCAGCGTGAGCGCTTCGCCGAGGACAACGCCGCCCGGCGACAGCTGGGCCTGCCCGAAGTGGACGTCGACCGGCGCCTGCTGGCCGCGCTGGAGCACGGCATGCCGGCCGGCAGCGGCGTGGCGCTGGGCATCGACCGGTTGATTCAGCTGGCGCTAGGGAAAACGAGCGTGGCGGAGGTGATGGCTTTCGCCACGCCCAATTGCTGATACAGGCTTCGTCTGAAAGCCGGCGGGCGAAGCCTAGACGAACGCCGGGCCGGGATCGGGCACCCCACCCAGCGACTGACCCATGCTGACCTTGGTCTTGGGGGCCAGCGCGGCGTCGAAATCGACCTTGCCGCCGAAGGCCAGCACCACCGTGGAGCCGAGCTTGAAGCGACCCATCTCCGCCCCGCGCTCCAGGTGGATCGGCTGGTCGAAGCGGATGCGCTGCACCTGGCCCGAGAGCGGCGTGACCTGGCCGGCCCACACCGTCTCGATGGCGGCGACGATCATGGCGCCGACCAGCACCACGGCCATGGGGCCGTGCTCGGTATCGAAGTGGCACACCAGGCGCTCGTTGCGGGCGAACAGGTTGGGCACGTGGTCGGTGGTGGCGGCGTTGACCGAGAACAGCCGCCCCGGCACGTAGACCATCTCGGTCAGGGTGCCGGCCAGCGGCATGTGCACGCGGTGGTAATCCTTGGGCGAGAGGTAGACGTTGGCATAGCTGCCGCCGCTGTAGCGCTTGGCTGCCTCGGCGTCGCCGCCCAGCAGGTCGATCATCGAGAAGCGGTGCCCCTTGGCCTGCAGCAGCTTGTCGGCCTCGACGGGGCCGAACTGGGACAGGTTGCCGTCGGCAGGGCACAGCAGGCCCTCGCCCAGGGGGCGGGCGTCCGGCTTCAGCTCGCGGGTGAAGAAGTCGTTGAAGGTGGCATAGGCGGTGGGGTCCGGCTCGGCGGCCTCGCCCATGTCGACCTTGAACACCTTGATGAAGGCGCGGATCAGCGCATTCTTGAGCCAGGCCACGCGGGTTTCGGCTAGGCAGCCCACCAGCCGCGAGAGCAGGTGATGGGGAATCGGATACTGGATCAGGGCGAAGAACTTGGCGAGAGACAAGGTAAGTCCATTCCATGCAGGCAAATTTTGCGCGGTCTGTGAGGCAGTGAAGCGACCTTATCGAGGACGCTGGCCTGAGGGAGCCGGGTAGCGCAAATCGACAGGGATGTCGATTTAAGGCAGGCAAGAGGGACCTTGATCCTGCCCGGCGCGTCACCCGGCTCCCGAAGGCCAGGGTTTCGTTCTCGATTGTCGCGAATCGCCTCGCATGACCGCCCAGCGATGAGGGCGTAGTTTACTTCTCTATCGGCGTATCGTCGCGGTTGCCCCACTCCTTCCAGGAGCCGGCATAGCCGCGTATTTTCTCGAAGCCCAGCGCCTTACCCACCAGCCAGGTGAAGCCGCTGCGGTGGTGACTCTGGCAGTGAGTGATCACTTCCATGTCCGGGGTGAGCCCCAGCGCCTCGAGTTCGGTGATCAGCTCGGCGTAGTCGCGAATGCGCAACGCACGCTCCTTGTCCATGGCCTCGGTCCACTCCATGTTGACCGCGCCGGGAATGTGCCCGAGCTGCCTGTTCTCGCCCTTCTCGCCGCGATACTCCGCCGGCGAGCGGGCATCCCATACTGCAAAGCCCTTTTCACCCAGCCGTTCCTGCAGCTCCAGCCGGTCGATGGCGACCTGCGGATGCAGGAATTCAGCCTCGTACTCGCTGGGCGTCGCTGCGCTCGGCTCATGGGAAACGGGCTGGCCGGCCTGACGCCAGGCGTGGATGCCGCCGTTGAGGTAGGAGTAGCGGGTATGCCCGATCAGCTCCAGGGTCCACAACAGGCGTCCGGCCCAACCGCCGCCCTCGTCGTCATAGGTCACCACGTGAGTGTCGCGGGTCAGGCCCAGTGACGAGAACAGCCGGGACAGCGCCTCGGGGCTCGGCACCTCGTTGGGCACTTCGCCCTCGCCACGCATCAGGCGGCGAAAATCGAGGAATACGGCGCCGGGCACGTGGCCCTCGTCGTAGCTCTCCGACCTCAGCGGCACGTCGACGATCAACAGTTGGGGATCGTCCAGATGCTCGGCGAGCTGCTCCGGTTCGACGATCAGCGGCAGCAGATTCTCTTCGGAACTCATGGCGCTCTCCTTATCTCATGGTCGCGATGCGGCTGAATCAGGTCTCGTTGAGACTATCGACGATATGGCGATAGCTGGCAAAACGCTGGGGATGAATGTCGCCGCGTTCCACGGCCTCGAGCAGGGCGCAGCCGGGCTCGTGGCGGTGGCTGCAGTCGCGAAAGCGGCAGCGGCCGAGGAAGTCGCGAAACTCGATGAAGCCTTCGGCGACCTGGCGTTCGTCCAGATGTACGAGGCCGAATTCGCGAATGCCGGGCGAGTCGATTAGCTCGGCGTCGTCGGCCGTCGGCAGCCGGTAGAGGCGCGCCGTGGTGGTGGTGTGGGTGCCCTTGCGCGAGTCCTTCGACAGCGCACCGATACGCAGCGACTCATCCGGCAGCAGCCGGTCGATCAGCGACGACTTGCCCACGCCGCTCTGGCCGACGAACACCGAGGTGCGTCCGGCCAGGCGCTCATGCAGTGCGTCGAGCCCCGTTGCCCGCGCCGTGGTGGTGGCCACCACCGGATAGCCGAGCGCCTCGTAGCGCGACAGCAGGGCGCGCAGCTCGCCGCCGCTTTCGGGCAGCAGGTCGATCTTGTTGAGCACCAGCACCGGAGTGATGCCGGTGGCCTCGGCGGCCACCAGATAGCGGTCGATCAGGTTGGGGTGCGGTGCCGGCTCCGCGGCAAAGACGATCAGGATCTGGTCGATGTTGGCCGCCACCGGCTTCAGCTGGCCGCGAGCGTCGGGGCGTTGCAGCACGTTCTGGCGTTCGCTGCGCGCCACCACCACGCCCTCGCTGACGTTGCCCTCGGCATCCTCGGCGGCACGCCAGATGACCCGGTCGCCGGTCACCAGCCCTTCGAGGTTGGCGCGCAGGTGGCAGCGTACCGTCGGCCCGTCGCCGTCCGCCTGCACGTCGAGGGTGCGGCCGAAATGGGCGATGACCCGACCGGGTCGCTCGGGGCCGTATTCGCCGGCGGCAAGCTTCTGTGAGTCCTTGACGTCGCGCTGCTCGGCGCGCTTGGCGCGCTCGGCCTGTATCTTCTCGATGCGCCAGCGCTGCTGACGGCTCAACTTGCGTTTGCTCATGGGCGCCCGAAGATCGTTACAATAGCGTCATTGTACCCAGCGTGGTCCGGCCTGTCCTGCCGCGCCCTTCAACTCTGGAGCCTGACCGATGCCCAACACTGCCGCGCCACGCGAGGACCTGCTGGTGTGGATCGACCTCGAGATGACCGGACTCGACCCCGAGCGCGAGCGCATCATCGAGGTGGCCACCCTGATTACCGACAACGATCTCAACCTGGTGGCCGAGGGGCCAGTGCTCGCGGTGCACCAGCCCGACAGCCTGCTGGCGGCGATGGATGAGTGGAACCAGAAGACCCACGGCGAGTCGGGCCTGGTCGAGCGGGTGAAGCAGAGCCGGGTCGATACCGCCGAGGCCGAGCGGCAGACCCTGGAATTCCTTAGAGCCTACGTCGCCCCGGGTTCGTCGCCCATGTGCGGCAACAGCGTGCATCAGGACCGGCGCTTCCTCGAACGCGAGATGCCCGAGCTGCTGGCTTTCTTCCACTACCGCAACCTGGACGTCTCCACCGTCAAGGAGCTGGCCAAGCGCTGGAACCCGGGGGCGCTGGCCGGCTTCAGCAAGCGCAACACTCACCAGGCGCTGGACGACATCCGCGAGTCGCTGGCGGAGCTGGCGCACTACCGCAATACCTTTTTGCGCCTGGCCGGCAGCGAGCGCGACGAAGAGGAGTAGGAGCGCCCCTGGCTGGCACCACCAAGGGTGAGCGGCGTCGGGGACAGCTCGAAGAAGAGGTTATTTGCCATGGATGGCAAATATAGCGCCCAGGGATGGGTTTACAGCGCCTCCTCGCAGGGCTGTCGCCGGTAAAGCCGCGGCCGTATCGAAGGACTGTCACCGGTAAAGCCGCGGCCCACCACAGTCAGATGCTTGCTATCAGCCGGTCACCCTTCTCCCGCTGCCGTTCGAGCGCCCAGCGCACGTGCTCGCGTACCAGGTCGGAGGGGTAGGCGAGGCGGGCGTGCAGTGCCGCCTCTACGCTCTCGCTCCAGGGGGCGTTGCCCAGCCCCACCGCCAGATTGCGTAGCCAGCGCTCGTAGCCGATGCGGCGGATCGGGCTGCCGGCGGTCTTGTCGAGGAACTCCTCCTCGCCCCAGGCGAAGAGTGACACCAGACTGGCGCGATCCAGATCGTGGCGCGGGGCGAAGTCCTCCTCTTGCGTGGCGCGGGTGAAGCGGGTGAAGGGGCAGACCAACTGGCAGTCGTCGCAGCCGAACACGCGGTTGCCCATGGCCTCGCGATAGCGTTCGGGGATGGCGCCGAACAGTTCGATGGTGAGATAGGAGATGCAGGCGCGGGCGTCGACCACCTTGTCCTCGACGATGGCGCCGGTGGGGCAGGCCGTGCGACAGGCGCTGCAGCTGCCGCAGTGTTCGCCATCGAAGGGCGGGTCGACGGGCAGCGGCAGGTCGACGTAGAGTTCGCCGAGAAAGAACAGCGAGCCGGCCCGGGGGTTGAGCAGCATGGCGTTCTTGCCCACCCAGCCGAGCCCGGCCTTGCGCGCCAGGGCGCGCTCCATCACCGGCGCCGAGTCGACGAAGGCGCGGTAGCCGAAGGGACCGATCTCGTCCTCGATCCACTTGGCCAGGGTGGCCAGGCGCTTGCGCATCAGCTTGTGGTAGTCGCGGCCCACCGCGTAGCGCGACACATAGGCCGTCTGCGGCTGCCCCAGCACCTTGGCGCTCTCGACCTCGGCCGGCAGGTAGTCCAGGCGCACGCTGATCACCCGCAGCGTGCCGGGCACGAGTTCCTCGGGTCGGGTGCGCTTGCTGCCGTGCTTGGCCATGAAGCCCATCTCGCCGTGGTATCCGGCCTCCAGCCAGCGCTGCAGATGACGCTCGTCCTCGGGCAGATCGACGTCGGCGATGCCCACCTGCTGGAAACCAAGTTCCCGTCCCCAGGTCTTGATGGTAGTGGCCAACTGGTCCAGCGCGCTGTCTTGCAGGATCGCGGGAAGGGTCATGATCGAGAAAAAACCGGGCAAAAATGAAGCGGGGGGATTGGCGAAAGCGCCACGGTGCTTACACTCCCATGATAAAGCAATGCCGGCAGGGAGACACGGGATGTCCGGGAATCATTCAAGCGAACCGCAGGTCGTACTGCGCCCGTTGTATCGTGCCGAACAGGTGCGTGAGCTCGACCGGCGCACCATCGCGGGGGGAATCGAGGGCTTCGCCCTGATGCAGCGTGCCGCCACCGCTGCCTGGCAGAGCCTCAGGGCGCGCTGGCCCGGCATCAAGCGTATCAGCGTGCTGTGCGGTGGCGGCAACAATGGCGGCGATGGCCATGTGCTGGCGGCGCTGGCGGCAGTGGCAGGCGTGGCGGTGCAGCGTATCGCCGTAAAACCCCTCGAGGAACTCGAGGGCGATGCCGCACGGGCCGCAGAGATGGCCACGGCAGCCGGCGTCGGCTGCGAGCCTTGGCGTCGGGGTATCGCCTTCGACGGTGAAGTGATCGTCGACGCGCTGCTCGGCACCGGGCTCAGCGGCGAGGTGCGCGGTGCTTTCCGCGAGGCCATCGAGGCGATCAATGCTTGCGGGCTGCCGGTGCTGGCGATCGACATTCCCAGCGGCCTGGCCGCCGACACCGGGGCGGAGCTCGGCGTGGCCGTACGGGCCAGCTGCACCGTCACCTTCATCGGCGACAAGATCGGCCTGCATACCGGGCGCGCCCCCGCGCTGGTCGGTGAGGTCCATTTTCGTGCCCTGGGCGTCGATGCCCGTCAGCATGCCGATCTGCCGGCGGCGGCGGAGCTGCTCGACCAGGAGCTGATCAAGGCGTGGCTGCCGTCGCGTGCCCGCGATGCCCACAAGGGCGCCATGGGCCATGTGCTGGTGCTGGGAGGCGCTCCGGGCTTCGGCGGCGCGGCGCTGCTCGCCAGCGAGGCGGCGGCGCGACTGGGCGCCGGCAAGATCAGCCTGGCCACGGCGCCGGCGCATGTCACGGCCTGCCTGACCTATCGCCCCGAGGTGATGGTGCATGGCCTGCGCGGTGCCGCCGAGCTCGGCGAACTGCCGGAGCTGGCCGACGTGCTGGTGGTCGGGCCCGGCCTGGGGCAGGGGGCCTGGGGACAGGGCATGCTGCAGGCGGCGTTGGCCGCTTCACGACCGCTGGTGGTGGACGCCGATGGACTCAACCTGCTGGCCTCTCACTTCACCGGTCAGCGGCGTGACGACTGGATCCTGACCCCGCACCCGGGAGAAGCGGGGCGGCTGCTGGGCTGTCGTGCGGCGGAGGTGGAAGCCGACCGTCCCGCGGCGGCGCATGAGCTGCAGCGGCGTTACGGCGGCGTCGTCGTGCTCAAGGGGGCCGGTAGCCTGGTGGCGGGGCCCGCCGGTCTGGCAGTCTGCCCATACGGCAATCCCGGCATGGCCTCGGGGGGGATGGGCGACGTTCTCTCCGGCATGCTCGGGGCGCTGCTGGCTCAGGGGCTGCCGCTGGAAGCGGCGGCCAGAATCGGGGTCATGACACATGCCCTGGCCGCCGACATGGCCGTACGCGACGCGGGGGAGCGTGGCCTGCTGGCGGCCGATCTGGCATCCTATGCCCGAGTTATCGTCAACCCGGATTTCGAGCCGGGGCTTCATTCGTTGGCAGGGGGCCATTGATGCGCATAAGACTCGTGGACGAAGACCGTCAGGTCGTCTTCGGGCAGTGCCTGGGTAGGGCCTTGAAAGGACGCGGCCGACTCTACCTCGAAGGGGAGCTGGGAGCGGGCAAGACCACCCTGGCCCGCGGTATCCTGCGTGCCTACGGCCATGCCGGAGCGGTCAAGAGCCCCACCTATACCCTGGTCGAGCCCTATGAATTGGCAGGCGGCCGCCTCTATCATTTCGATCTCTATCGGCTGGGCGATCCCGAGGAGCTCGAGTTCATCGGCGGACGCGATCTGTTTGCCGAAGATGCTCTGTGCATCGTCGAGTGGCCGAGCCGCGGGCGGGGCTGGCTGCCGCAGCCCGATCTGAAGGTGACCCTGTCGCTGCACGGCGCCGGGCGCCAGGCCATGCTCGAAGCGTATACCGCACATGGCCGGGCAGCACTCGACGAGCTGCGACAGGAGCTGGCTCAGGCCGATCTGATCAGCGCTGAAGAGCGAGATACGCCGTGATGATCTCCCGATCCTCGCCGAGGGGCCAACAAGGGCTGCTGCGCACCATGCTCCGTGCTGTGTTCAGCCTGCTCCTGTTGGCATCCTGGTACGTGGCCTTGCCCGCGCAGGCGGCTCAGGTCGACAATATCCGCCTGTGGGCGGCGCCCGACCATGCGCGCCTGGTGTTCGATCTTTCCGGCCATGCCGAGGCCAACGTCTTCACCCTGGACAACCCGCGTCGGCTGGTCATCGACCTCGAGCAGAGCCGGCTCGACACCGACCTCGCCTCGCTCGACCTGCAAGGCAGTGCCATCACCGCCGTGCGCAGCGGCGTGCGCGATGGCAGCGGCCTGCGCGTGGTGCTGGAGCTCTCACGCGAAGTGGAACCTCGCCATTTCACCCTGCCGCCCAACGATCAGTACGGGCATCGTCTGGTCGTGGACATGGAGTACCCGGGCGAAAGCGCGGTGGAAAACCCCATCGACCCGATCGAGGCGATGATCCGCGAGCAGGAGATGGCGGCCAGCCGGCATCGAAGTGAGGCGTCTTCCAGCGAGGCACCCCGTATCGACCCGGAGGTCGTGGCGCGACAGCCGGCGGCGCCGCATCCGCGGCGCGACATCATCATCGCCATCGACCCCGGCCATGGCGGCGAGGACCCCGGCGCCATCGGCCCCGGCGGCACCCGCGAGAAGGACGTGGTGATGGAGATCAGCCGTCGCCTGCAGCGGCTGGTCGACGGTGCCGAAGGCTTCCGCGCCGTGATGATCCGCGACGGCGACTATTACGTCGGGCTGCGCCAGCGCACCCGCATTGCCCGCGAGCAGAAGGCCGACTTCTTCGTCTCGATCCACGCCGATGCCTTCAACAGCCCGCGGCCGAACGGCAGCTCGGTCTATGCGCTGTCGCAGAGCGGTGCTACCTCGGAGACGGCCCAGTGGCTGGCTGCCAGCGAGAACCGGGCCGATCTGATCGGCGGCGTCGACGGCAATCTCTCGCTCAACGACAAGGACGAGGTACTGCGCGGCGTGCTGCTCGACCTGACCATGACCGCCACCCTCAACGACTCGCTGGCCATCGGCGGCCAGGTGCTCGACCAGCTGGGCCGGGTCAACCGGCTGCACCGCTCGCGCGTGGAGCAGGCCGGCTTCATGGTGCTGAAGTCGCCGGACATCCCGTCGCTGCTGATCGAGACGGGCTTCATCTCCAATCCCGACGAGGAGCGCCGCCTGCGCGACTCGGGGCACCAGCAGCGGCTGGCCGAATCGATCTTCTCCGGTATCGAGGCGCACTTCCGCAGCAACCCGCCGCCGGCCAGCCTGCTGGCCTGGCAGCGCGACAACCGGCGTACGCCCTCCAGCAACGAGTATCGCATCCAGCCCGGCGATACACTGTCGCAGATCGCGGCTCGTCACGGGGTGCCGGTGGCGCAGCTCAAGCAGGCCAACGACATTAACGGTGACGTGATTCGCGTCGGCCAGGTACTCCGGATTCCGCGCTCATGACGGTGCTCGACGCTACCCGGCGTATCCGCGTTCTCGACCCCCGGCTGGCCAACCAGATCGCCGCCGGCGAGGTAGTGGAGCGCCCGGCGTCGGTGGTCAAGGAACTGGTCGAGAACGCCATCGATGCCGGCAGCCGCCGTATCGAGGTGGAGCTGGAGGCCGGCGGCGCCCGGCTGATCCGGGTGCGCGACGACGGTAGCGGTATCGCCGAGGAGGACCTGCCGCTGGCGCTGTCGCGGCATGCCACCAGCAAGATCGCCTCGCTGGAGGATCTGGAGGGTGTGGCCAGCCTCGGCTTTCGCGGCGAGGCGCTGGCGTCGATCAGTTCGGTGTCGCGCCTCGAGCTCGTCGCCAACGTCGAGGACGACCCGCGCGGTGGCTGGCGCGTGGTGGCGGAGGGGCGCCAGATGGAGCCTCGCGTCACCCCGGCACCGCATCCCCGTGGCACCTCGGTGACGGTGCGCGACCTGTTCTTCAATACCCCGGCGCGGCGCAAGTTCCTGCGTACCGAGAAGACCGAGTACGGCCATGTGGAAGAGGCCTTTCGCCGCCTGGCACTGTCGCGCTATGACATCGCCTGGGTGCTGCGTCACAACCAGAAGACCGTGCACCAGCTGCCGGCGGGGGACGATCCGACCCGCCGCGAGCGCCGTATCGCTGCGCTGCTGGGCAAGAGCTTCCTCGACAATGCCCTGCATCTCGACCTCTCGGCCGGTGGCCTGCGGCTGTGGGGCTGGGTCGGCCTACCCACCCATTCCCGCGCCCAGGCCGACCAGCAGTACTTCTTCGTCAACGGCCGCGTGGTGCGCGACCGGCTGGTGGCACATGCCATTCGCCAGGCCTATCGCGACGTGCTGTTCCATGGCCGGCACCCGGTGTTCGTGCTCTACCTGGAGGTCGACCCCACGGTGGTGGACGTCAACGTGCACCCCACCAAGCATGAGGTGCGCTTCCGCGATGGCCGCCTGGTGCACGATTTCCTCTTCTCCAGCCTGCACCGGGCGCTGGCCGAGGCGCGCCCGGCGGAACGCGAGGCCCACGCCGATGGCGCTGTAGCCGAGCAGGACGATACCGCAGAGGTGCGCGAGCCTGCACCGCGCTGGCAGCAGCAGCCCATGGCGCTGCACGCCACGGGCGAATCACCGGAGCGGGTCACCGCCGATCGCGTGCGTGCCTTCATGAACGGCTATCGTGCGCTGCATCCTGAGCACGAGGAGCGCCTGCTGACGCCGCAGCCAGCCGAGGCCGGGGCGGATGCCGCCGTGGCATCGCCGCCGGTGGAGGGGGCCGTTGGCGTGGGCCAGGCAGCGGCGCTGCCCGCCTCGGAAGAGGGCAGTGGCATCCCACCCCTGGGCTTCGCCATCGCCCAGCTGCACGGCATCTACATCCTTTCCCAGACCGCCCAGGGCATGATCATCGTCGACATGCACGCGGCCCACGAGCGTATCGTCTACGAGCGCATGAAGGCTCAGGTCCACGGCGGCGCGCTGCAGACGCAGCCGCTGCTGGTACCGGTCTCGCTGGCAGCGAGCCATGCCGAGGTGGCTACCGCCGAGGCCGAGCGAGAGGCGTTTGCTCGCCTGGGCGTCGAACTGGACGTGGCCGGTCCGGAGACGCTGCTGGTACGCCAGGTGCCGGCACTGCTGGCCGAGGCCGACGTCGAGCCCCTGATTCGCGACATGCTGGAAGACCTTGAGCGTTACGGGCGCTCCGACCGTCTCGAGGCCAGTATCAACGAACTGCTGGCCACCATGGCCTGTCACGGCAGTGTGCGTGCCAACCGGCGCCTGAGCGTGGCCGAGATGAATGCGCTGTTGCGTGACATGGAGCGCACCGAGCGCAGTGGCCAGTGCAACCATGGCCGCCCGACCTGGACCGAAATGTCGCTCAAGCAGCTCGATCGCCTGTTCCTGCGCGGTCAGTAGTAAGGAAGCGCTCACTGATGCCGCAACGTCGCCCCCTGGCCATTCTGCTGATGGGTCCCACTGCCGCCGGCAAGACCGATCTGGCCATCGAGCTGCACGAACGGCTCGCCTGCGAGCTGATCAGCATGGACTCGGCCATGGTCTACCGCGGCATGGATATCGGCAGCGCCAAACCCTCGCCCCAGGAGCTGGCGCGCGCCCCGCATCGCCTGATCGATATCCGCGATCCGGCGGAGCCCTATTCGGCGGCGGACTTCCGCGAGGATGCGCGTTGCGAGATGCGGCAAATTACCGCAGCCGGACGCATCCCGCTGCTGGTGGGCGGCACCATGATGTATGCCAAGCGACTGCTCGAAGGGGTCGCCAACCTGCCGGCGGCAGATCCGGCCATTCGCGCCGAACTGGCTAGAGAGGCCGAACGGCGCGGCCTGGCGGGGCTGCATGACGAGCTGGCACGGGTCGATCCCGAGGCGGCCCGGCGCATTCACCCCAACGATCCGCAGCGCCTGATGCGGGCCCTGGAGGTCTATCGCGCCAGCGGTACGACCCTCACCGAACTGTGGCGTCGACAACGACCTGAAACCTTCCCATGGGAAGTGCTGTCGATAGGATTCACGCCTTTCGATCGTCGCGTGCTGCACGAGCGGATCGCTGCGCGTTTCGAGGTCATGCTGGAGGCCGGTCTCGTCGCGGAAGTCGAGGCGCTGCGTTCGCGCGGCGACCTGCACTTGGGCCTGCCGTCCATGAAGAGCGTGGGCTATCGTCAGGTGTGGGAATACCTCGACGGGCAGGGTGACGTCGACCAGCTGCGCCACCGTACCATCGTGGCGACTCGGCAGTTGGCCAAGCGTCAATTGACCTGGCTGCGCAGCTGGCCGGCGCTACACTGGGTCGATAGTCAGAACCGGTCGGCGCTGGAGGAAGTCCTGAAATTCGTGCGTGAATCGGGCTCTTAGCGTAAGATGATGGCTTCGAGTGGCCAGGGGACCAGGCCAAGCCGGCATGGTGTCATGTCGCAAGACAGACAACCCAAGAACACAACTTTCACCCCTCAAGAGAACGTTTTAGGGAGAGGTAAAATGTCCAAAGGGCAATCCCTTCAAGACCCATACCTGAACATCCTGCGCAAGGAGCGCATTCCGGTTTCGATTTTCCTGGTCAACGGCATCAAGCTGCAGGGACAGATCGAGTCGTTCGATCAGTTCGTGATTCTGCTGCGCAACACGGTCAGCCAGATGGTCTACAAGCACGCCATCTCCACTGTGGTGCCTTCGCGCAACGTGCGGCTGCCGCCGCAGGATCCCGCGGCCCAGCCGGACAGCAACGCGTGAGGTATTGATTGTTTTTTGAACGACCCGACGCCGGCGAAACGGCAGTATTGGTCCATGTGGACTTCCAGGACGAGCGCGAGCGCGAGGATCCGGGCGAGTTCATGGAACTGGTCCGTTCCGCCGGGGCCGAACCTGCGATGCTGCTTACCGGCAGCCGGCATCGGCCCGATCCGCGTACCTTCATCGGTAGCGGCAAGGTGGAGGAGCTGCGCGAAGCGCTGCAGGTGCATGGTGCCGAGCTGGTCATCTTCAACCACGGCTTGAGCCCCTCCCAGGAGCGTAACCTGGAGCGGGAGCTCAAGTGCCGGGTGCTGGACCGCACCGGGCTGATACTCGATATCTTCGCCCAGCGTGCGCGTACCCACGAGGGCAAGCTGCAGGTCGAACTGGCGCAGCTGGAGTACATGTCCACCCGCCTGGTGCGAGGCTGGACCCACCTGGAGCGTCAGAAGGGCGGTATCGGCCTGCGCGGACCCGGTGAGACCCAGTTGGAGACCGACCGCCGCCTGCTGCGGGCGCGTATCAAGGCAATCCACAAGCGGCTCGACAAGGTGCGTAGCCAGCGCAGCCAGAATCGTCGTGCCCGCGAACGAGCCGAAATTCCCAGCGTGTCGCTGGTCGGTTATACCAACGCCGGCAAGTCGACGCTGTTCAATGCGCTGACCGAGGCGAAGGTCTACGCGGCGGACCAGCTGTTCGCCACCCTCGACCCGACCCTGCGACGGCTCGAGGTCGGTGACGTCGGTCCGGTGGTGTTGGCGGATACCGTAGGTTTCATTCGTCATCTTCCGCACAAGCTGGTGGAGGCCTTCCAGGCCACCCTGCAGGAGGCGACCGAGGCATCGCTGCTGGTCCACGTGATCGATGCCGCCGATCCCGATCGCGAGCTCAACGTGGAGCAGGTCGAGAACGTGCTCGACGAGATCGGAGCGCTCGACGTGCCGATGCTCAAGGTGATGAACAAGATCGACCTGCTCGACAGCGCGCCGCGAATCGAGCGCGACGGGCAGGGGCGACCCGAAGTGGTGTGGCTCTCGGCCCGCGACGGGCGGGGGCTCGAACTGCTGGGCCAGGCGCTGTCGGAGCGCCTGGCGGATAACGTGATCGAGTTCAGCATGCAGCTGTCACCGCAGCAGGGCCGTCTGCGCGCGGGCATGCATGAACTCGGTGCCGTACAAGAAGAACATTACGAGGAGGGGGGCAAGGTGCGGCTCGACGTGCGCCTGCCTCGCCGTGACTTCCTGCAGTTGATGGCTCGCCTGGGAGAGCGGGCGGAAGACTATCTTCCGTCCGAGCTGCACGAGCGGCCAGTATGGGATGCGTGACGACTGCGGTGTCCTGATCGACTGGATCGACTTCCCCTAGAAATAACGGCGGCGGAACCTACCGGCGCCCTACAGGATGGCAACCGGCCTCTCCGTGCGGCTGAGCGAAGCGCCGACAGAGAGGCAACGCAGAGTGGAGACGACGTATGGCTTGGAATGAGCCGGGTGGCGGCAACCAGCATGACCCCTGGAGCGGTGGGGGCCGACGCGGTGGCGGCAGTGGCGGTAACGGCAGTGGGGGCGGCGGTGGCAACCGTGGCGGCAACCAGGGTCCACCCGACCTTGACGAAGCGCTGAAGAAATTTCAGGACAAGCTCAACAGCATGCTCGGCGGTCGCGGCGGCAAGGGCGGCGGCGGTCAAGGCGGCAAGGGCGGCGGTCGACCACGCAACACCTTCGCGCTGCCCGGGCTGCTGTTGATCATCGCCTTGGGCATCTGGGGGGCGATGGGCTTCTATCTGGTCGATCAGGCCGAGCGCGGCGTGGTGCTGCGCTTCGGTGAGTTCCAGACCGTCGTCGGCCCCGGCCTGCACTGGAATCCGCCGTTGATCGATGACGTGCGCATGGTCAACGTGACCCGCGTACGCTCGCTGACCCAGACCCAGTCGATGCTGACCCGCGACGAGAACATCGTCGAGGTCGAGATCTCGGCGCAGTATCAGGTCAACAACCCGCGCGACTTCGTGCTCAACGTGCGCAACCCGGAGCTCTCCATCGAGAACGCTCTGGACAGCGCGCTGCGTCACGTGGTGGGTGGCACCGACATGATCGAGATCCTGACCTCCGGTCGTGAGATCCTCGGCAGCTCGGTGGCGAGCCGCCTGCAGACCTACCTGGACAGCTACGGCACCGGCATTCGTCTGCAGACCATCAACATCGAGTCGACCTCGGCGCCGGCACCCGTCATCGATGCCTTCGACGACGTGATCCGGGCGCGCGAGGATCGTCAGCGGACCATCAACGAAGGCATGGCCTACGCCAACGCCATCATCCCGGCCGCTCAGGGTCAGGCGCAGCGCCTGGTCGAGCAGGGGCAGGGTTATCGCGAATCGGTGGTGGCCGAGGCCCAGGGTCAGGTCAACCGCTTCAACGCGCTGCTGGCTCAGTACCGCAACGCACCGGAGATCATGCGTGAGCGTCTCTACATCGACGCCATGGCCGATGTCTTCGCCCGCACGCCGAAGGTGCTGATCGACGTACGCGACGATGCACCGCTGATGTATCTGCCGCTCGACCAGCGCCCCGGTGGCCAGACTGGCGGTGGTGAAGGCAACGGTGAGGCGGCTCGCGGCGAAAGCGGCGAACTCGACCCCCGCGTGCTCGAGCGCCTGCGTACGACCAGCTCGGCGCAGGGTGGCAATACCGGTGGTATCCGCAGGGAGGGCCGCTAAATGGTGAACAACCGTTCCTTGATCATCGTGGGTGGCCTCGCTGCCGTGGCCTGGCTGGCCAGCAACAGCCTCTACGTGGTCGACGAGACCGAGCGTGCCGTCAAGCTGCGCTTCGGTGAGGTCATCGAAGAGAACATCCAGCCCGGACTGCACTTCAAGGTGCCGATCACCCAGACGGTGCGCAAGTTCGACACCCGTGTGCTGACTCTGGATACCGATACCAGCCGCTACCTGACCCTCGAGCAGAAGGCGGTGATCGTGGACTCCTACGTCAAGTGGCAGGTGGTCAACCCCACCCGCTACTACGAGGCTACCGCCGGCGACGAGATGATGGCGATCCGCCTGATTCAGCCGCGGGTCGACGAGAGCCTGCGTAACGAGTTCGGTCGCCTGGATCTGCAGCAGATCATCGCCGAGCGTCGCGACGACCTGATGATCCGGCCAACCCAGGAACTCGATGCACTGATGCGCGAGGAGCTGGGGGTGTCGATCCTCGACATTCGCGTCAAGCGGATCGACCTGCCCGAAGACGTCTCCGCCGCGGTATTCGACCGCATGCGCTCCGAGCGTGAGCGGGAAGCGCGCGAGTGGCGCGCCCAGGGTCAGGAGGAGGCCGAGCGGATTCGCGCCAACGCCGACCGTCGTCGCCAGGTGCTGCTGGCCCAGGCCACCGAGCGGGCCGAGACCCTGCGTGGTGAAGGCGATGCCGAAGCGGCAGCGATCTTCTCCGAGGCCTACGGCCAGAATCAGGAGTTTTTCACCTTCTGGCGCAGCATCAACGCCTATCGCGAGAGCTTCGACGGCGAGCGGGACATGCTGGTGCTCGATCCGACCAGCGACTTCTTCCGCTACCTGCGCAGCCCGGCGATCCAGAACGACGAATGACCCCAACCCTCGGCCGGCCGCGGGTCGGCCGAGGCTCGTTGGCCCCGCAAGCGGGGTTCAACCTGGCGTCAAACGTGATAGAATCCCTGAACCGGGCGTGGCCCGGTTTTTTTGTGGGCCTTTTTTACCTTCGAAACCCTTTTCGCCCCGCCCAATCGTCTTGCAGGATTGACCATATGACCATCGCTGACCGCTGGCTGCTGCCCGACGGCATGGATGAGGTGCTGCCGCCCCAGGCGAGCCGCATGGAGGAGCTGCGCCGTACGCTGCTCGATCTCTATTACCGCTGGGGATACGACCAGGTCATGCCGCCGCCGGTGGAGTTTCTCGACTCTCTGTTGACCGGTACCGGTACCGACCTGGACCTGCAGACCTTCAAGCTGACCGACCAGCTCACCGGCCGCCTGATGGGCGTGAGCGCCGACGTGACGCCTCAGGTGGCGCGGATGGATGCGCACTCCATGCGCCATCAGGGGCCGGCGCGTCTGTGCTACTGCACCAACGTACTGCGGGCCAAGGCCGACCAGTATCAGGGCGGCCGCAGCCCGGTGCAGGTCGGCGTCGAGCTGTTCGGCCACGCGGGCCTGGAAGCCGACCTCGAGATCCTGCGGCTGGCGCTGCTGAGCCTCAAGGCGGCGGGGGCCGCCGAGCTGCACTTGGCGCTGGGCCATATTGGCATCTATCGTAGCCTGGTACAGGCAGCGGCACTGGATCACGACCGTGAGCGGGCGCTGTTCGAAGCGCTGGAGCTGAAGTCGCCCGGCGCCCTGGCCGAGCAGGTCGAAGCCAGCGTACCCGACCCGGCACTGGCGGAGATGTTCCGTGCGCTGGGGCGGCTGCATGGCGGTGCCGAGGTGCTGGAGTCCGCACGCGAGGCCTTCGCCGGCGCCCCTGCGGCGGTGGCCGAAGCGCTGGCTCAGCTGCGTGCGCTGCATCAGGGCGTGATCGAGGAGCATCCCGAGGTCGAGATATACTTCGACCTGGCCGAGCTGCGTGGCTATCAGTATCACACCGGCATGATGTTTGCGGCTTTCGTGCCGGGCTACGGTCAGGCCTTGGCCAAGGGCGGGCGCTACGACGATACGGGGCGCGCCTTCGGGCGTGCGCGACCCGCCACCGGCTTCTCCATGGATCTCAAGCTGCTCGCCACGCTGGTACAGAGCGAGCCGGCCTGCGACGGCATCTGGGCACCGGCCGCCGGAGACGGGCTGAGCGAGGCGATTGCCGCGTTGCGCGACAGCGGTCACCGGGTGGTACAGGCACTGCCGGGGCAGACGACATCCCCCGAGGTGCATCGCTGCAGCCGCCGTCTGAGCCTGGTCGACGGGCGCTGGCAGACGGTGGCACTCTAGGCCTTGGTGTGGTGGCCGAAGCCAGATTTGGACGACACCGGCGTGCGGGCCGGATCACGAGCGCGGCCCGCGGGCCGGATCATCGACGCGCACTTACGCGGCGCTGACACGAGAGACGAGACACAATGGGCAAGAATGTAGTCGTGCTGGGCACCCAGTGGGGTGATGAAGGCAAGGGCAAGGTGGTCGATCTGCTGACCGAATCCGCGGCGGCGGTGGTCCGTTTCCAGGGCGGACACAACGCCGGCCATACGCTGGTCATCGACGGCGAGAAGACCGTGCTGCACCTGATTCCCTCGGGTATCCTGCGCCAGGACAAGACCTGCGTCATCGGCAACGGCGTGGTGCTCTCCCCCGAGGCGCTGATCAAGGAGATCCGCGAGCTCGAGGCCAAGGGCGTGCCGGTGCGCGAGCGGCTGCGTCTCTCGCCGGCGTGCCCGCTGATCCTGCCCTACCATGTACGCCTCGACCTGGCGCGTGAAAAGGCCCGCGGCGTGGCCAAGATCGGCACCACCGGTCGCGGCATCGGGCCGGCCTATGAGGACAAGGTGGCCCGTCGCGGCCTGCGCCTGGGCGACATGCTGCATCGCGAACGTTTCGCCTCCAAGCTGGGCGAGGTGCTCGACTACCACAACTTCGTGCTGGTCAACTACCACGGCGAGAAGGCGGTGGACTTCCAGCAGATCCTCGACGAGGCCATGGAGATGGCCGAAGAGCTGCGTCCCATGGTCTGCGATACCGTAGGCCTGGTGCACGAGCTGCGCCGCGCCGGTGAGAACATCCTGTTCGAAGGGGCGCAGGGCTCGCTGCTCGACATCGATCACGGCACCTATCCGTTCGTCACCAGCTCCAATACCACCGCCGGCGGCACCGCCACCGGTTCCGGCGTTGGCCCGCTCTATCTCGATTACGTACTCGGCATCACCAAGGCCTACACCACCCGGGTCGGTTCCGGCCCGTTCCCCACCGAGCTGTTCGACGAGCATGGCCGGCATCTGGCCGAGCGCGGCCATGAGTTCGGCGCCACCACCGGGCGTCCGCGCCGCTGCGGCTGGTTCGACGCCGTGGCCCTGCGTCATGCGGTGCAGATCAACTCGGTTTCGGGCATCTGCCTGACCAAGCTCGACGTGCTCGACGGACTGGAGAACATCCGGGTCTGCGTGGGCTATCGCAGCAAGGATGGTGAGGTGATGGAGAACCCCGTCGATTCCGAGGGCTACGAAGCGGTGGAGCCGCTCTACGAGGATCTGCCGGGCTGGAGCGAGTCGACGCTGGGGGCCAAGCGCATCGAAGATCTGCCGGCCAATGCACGCGCCTACATCAGCTACCTCGAGGAGAAGGTGGGTACCTCGATCGACATCGTCTCGACCGGTCCCGACCGTAACGAGACCATCGTGCTGCGTAACCCCTTCGACGCCTGATCGTGTCGGGGTGCTATCGACAGTAACGATTCGAGGCCGGCCAAGCGCCGGCCTCGTTCGTTATGCGCAGGATCGCGGTAACGCCAGCGAGCCCGATGCGATGGGTTCGCTGGCGGGTCGATCTACTCCTCCACTTCCACTTCACCGGCGGCGGCGATGGCTTCCTCGTCGGAGAGCAACTGGCGCAGCGTCTCAACGGCGAGCTGCCCCTCGCTTTCGAAGACATTGTCCAGCCACAGCAGGGCCTGCTCCTGGTTGGCCTGCAGGCCGCGGGAAGTGAGGTAGGCCTCGGCCAGAGCCAGACGTGCGCTGTGGTGCCCTTGGCTGGCGGCCTCGTAGAGGTAGTCGGCGCCTCGCTGCGGGTCGCGCTCCACCGTCACCCCGCGCAGATACTCGCGGCCGAGCGAGGCCTGCGCCCCCGGGTGGCCCTGCTCCGCGGCGGTCAGCAACAGCTCATGGCCGCGCTCGACATCCTGGGATATGGCGCCGTCGCCGCGCATCAGCGCAAGGCCGAGTGCTGCCGTGGCGTAATCTGCACCGCCATCGATGGCCTGCTGATACCAGCGTTCCGCTTCCTCGGCGTTCTGCTCGACCCCTTCACCATGCTGATAGGCCTCGCCCAGCGCGAAAGCGGCGTTCGGCATGCCTGCATCGGCGGCCTGCTGTAGCAGCTCCAGACCGCGGTCGATGTCCTGCTCCACATGGCTGCCGGTCAGGTAGGCTTCACCCAGATTGGCCCGTGCGCCGGTGTGGCCCCGGGCCACGGCGGCTTCCAGGTACTCGACGCCCGTTGCGTCATCGCCCCGATCCATGTACAGGCGGCCGAGGCTTGCGGCGGCCCCGGCATGGCCGGCCTGATGGGCTTGCCCCAGCCAGTACTCCGCCCGGCTCTGGTCGCGTTCGACGCCTTCACCGTCGAGAAAGGCACGACCGAGATCGGCCATGGCGCCAGGGTGGCCGTCTTCCGCCGCCGCCACCAGGGCCTGGATATCGCCCTGGGCGCCCAGGTCGCGCTGGACGTAGGTCAGGGCATCGTCGGCGGACTCGTGCCCCGCCTCCTGAGCGCGAGTGAGCCAGCGATTGGCCTCGGCGAGATCGCGCTCCACGCCCTCGCCATGGCGATAGGCGCGGCCCAGTACCACCATGGCATAGGCATCGCCCTCATGGGCAGCCTGGGTCACCAGTCGGATACCTTCGCGGGGATCGCCGTCCAGGCTGCCATCCAGATACGCTTCGCCGAGCTGGGTCAGCGCCGTGGTGTCACCGGCCTGGGCGGCATGCTCGAGAAGCTCGCGCCCCCTGACTGGGTCATAGGGCAGCACCTCGCCGGCGAGATAGGCGGAGCCCAGTATGCGCATGGCCCCGCTCTGGCCGCGCTCGGCAGCCTGTTCCAGCAGCTCCTCGGCGCGAGTGGGATCGGGTGCCGTGCCGCGCCCTTCGAGCAGGGCACCGCCGAGCTGCTCGGTGGCCCAGGGGTGGCCGAGTTCATGGCTGCGTTCGAGGTAGTCGACGGCAATGTAGGGCTGGCCCGCGACCCGTTCGTCATCCAGGTAGAGCGAGCCCAGTTGTGCCAACGCCAGCGGGTGATCCTGCTCGGCGGCCTGTTCGAGCAGGCCCATGCCGCGGGGCAGGTCGTTGAGCCCGGCCTGGCCTTCCACCAGGGCGCGCCCCAGGATCACTCGAGCATCGGTCGAGCCGGCCTCGATCGCCTCGCGCAGCCAGCGCTCGGCACGTACCGGTTCGGGACGGCCGGTGTCGGGTTCGAGCAGGGCCTGGCCCAGGTGGGTCATGGCATCGACGCTGCCTTGGCTCGCTGCATCCTCCAGCAACTCGAGACCCTGCTGACGATCTCCGTCCCGGGTCAGGTCGCGCCCGGCTCGGGCCAGGGCATCGAGATCGCCCGCTTCGGCCGCCTGCTGCAACCAGTGGATGCGTTGGTTGGGCTGGTCGCCGAGCAGTCCGTCCTCGCTGTGTAACGACGCCAGCTGCAGCATGGCATTGACGTCGCCCTGGGCCGCCTCGTTTTCGAGGATGTCGGCGTAGCGCTGGGCGTAGTCCATTGAGCGAGCCGGATCTTGCTCCAGCCAGCCGCCGGGAGCATGGGCTTCTGCTAGAGCCTCGAGGGCATCTGGCTCACCGCGCGCGGCTGCTTCGCTGTAGAGCCGGTGGGCCAGTTCGGGATCGGCCTCGACGCCTTCGCCGCCTTCGGCCAGCAGACGGGCCAGCAGCACCTCTGCGTTGCGGTCGAGGTCGGCCTCCTTGGCTTGCCACAGCAGGTAGTAGGCGAGTACGTCGTTGCGCTCCACGCCTCTGCCTTCCAGATAAAGGCGGCCCAGATTGAGCGAGGCATGGCCGTGGATCGGCGAGGGCCGTTCGATGGCCTTGCCGTAGAGCCGTGCGGCCTCGACGCGATCGACTTCCACGCCCTGGCCGCGTTCGTAGAGCTTGCCCATCTCGTAGAAGGCGGGGGGGAAGCCCATTTCCATCAGCGGCTGCAACTGCTCGATGGCTTCGTCGTAACGCCCTTGGGCGATGGTATCCTGGGCAGCGTTGATGCGATCCCAGTCATAGCCATCCATCGGGGCCTCGATATCGACCTCGAACCAGCTCGAATACTCAGCGGGCACGGGGCCGGCATGTCCACCGTCGGGAGACTCTTGGCTGATGGCGCAGCCGGCCAGCCAGGCCGACAGGGTTATCGCTGCGGTGAATCGCAGCGAGGGGATGAGTCGAGTCCTGTTCGCTATTGGTTCCATGTGTTCCCCTCTCTATGTCCTATGTTGTGTCCGTCGGGTCGGGCAGTTGGCTCCGCTTCAGTTTCCCAAGCCGCGGAACGCTTCGGTGCTGCGCTGCTCCTCATCCATGTAGAGGTGCTCCTGTGCATCGGGATCCATGAAGTAGAGCGTGACGAAGCCGCCTGCACTGCGGTTGTAGGTAGGGCGTACCCGGGTCACGAAGTCGGCCATCGGCTCGTGCTCATAGTGGCTCAGGTAGATGTCCATCCAGGTGAAGTACTGTGGGTCACGCAGGAAGCCCATGAACTGTTCGAGTGGCGCGTAGTCGCCCAGTGCTGCCGGGTCGTCGAGAATCACGAACAGGAAGTCGACGGCTTCGTGGATGGTGCTGCCCTGGTACACCAGGTCGAAGATGTCGTAACCCTGACGGTGAATCACCTGCATGTTGGTGATCAGATAGTTGAGGGCATAGTTCTGGTAGTGGGTGGCGCGCCGTCCGCGACCCACTTCGAGAGGCAGTGCGCCGCTTTCGGTCATGTCGTGCAGCGCCGAATAGATGGCGCTGACGCCGAAGCGGAACAGATCGTCATCCTCGACCAGCACCCCGACCATGCTGGCGTAGAGTGCGCGGCGATAGAAGTGGTTGTTGCAGCAGCTCTCCTCCGGCTCGCCAGGGATGGCCGAGTGCTGCAGGGCGAGGCCGTGGAGCCACCGCTCCACTTCCGCCTTTTCTTCCTCGAATCCTTCCACGTAGGGGCGCACGATGGAGTAGGCCATGGCAGCGGCGAACAGCATCGATTCCGAGGCGAACCAGGCTTGGGGTTCCAACGAATCGTAGCGGAAGGTGGTCAACGCCTTGGCCTCGGCCCAGCCGTGCAGATACTGCACCAGGCAGTCGGCATAGAAGGTATCGCCCGTGGCGACGAAGGCTCCGGCCAGGTCCGATACGCTGTCCTCGAAGGCGAACAGCGGCTCGGTGGCCAGCTCCCATTCATCGGGGTTGGGGTAGAAGCCCGGTATGCCGCCGCGGGTCGTAATGGGTTCGAAATTGAGCTTCTGACGACAGCTGAGCCCGAGCCCCGCCTCCTCCTTGACCTGCAGCAGCAGGGGATTCTGGGTTTCGCGCAGCAGGGCCATGCGCGCCTCGACATCGAAGTAGCTGGCATCGGTGTCGTTGACTTGGTAGTCGGAGAGGTCGAGCGCCATGCGCTCCTCTCGCGAGAGGGTGTCGGCCATCACCGCGCTGCCGCCCAACGCCAGCAGGGCGGCGGGCAGCAACGACAGCACGGGGTGTCGGATAAGTCCTTTTACTGCAGCAAGGGGCATGATCGGCGTCGCTCCATTGGCGCTCGAACGTGGGTGTCAGGGGGTGTAGAAACGGAAGGCGGCAAAGTCGACGTATTGATCGCGGGGCGTGCGCCACCCTTCACCGGTACCGCCGAAGAAGGTCGAGAACATCAGGCCGTCGATGGTGAGGTCGGGCGTGGTGCGAAACACTACGTTCTGGTGCTCCAGCACCGGACGACCATCGACCCATAGCCTGGCAATGCCGTTGTCCTGACCGGGATCGTTGAGCACCACCTCCTGCTCGATGGTCACCCACTGACCGAGCGGAAAGTGCCAGAAGCCGCGTCCGATGGATTCACCCTCGAAGCCGACCACATAGGGGTAGAGTTCGCCCTCGCCCTCCTCGCGCCACATCAGGCGCATCGAGAAGCCGCTCACGCCATCGACCTCTTCACCGCCCGAGGGGGCTTCTCCGCCATACAGGCCCGGCAGCTTGCCGCCGCGGACGAAGTCGAAATCGGCGGGAAAGCGGACCATATAGCTCAGGCAGGCTCGGTCGGCGCCCTGAAACGAGGGAGGATCGCTGTAGAAACCGGCGCCGCCGCGGGGCTCCTCGCCCGGTGATGAGGTGCCGGCGGGGTAGTGCACGCGCAGGCCCGGTTCGTCGATACCGGTCTGTCCGGCTCCCAGACGCTCGACGTTTTCATCGGTACCCCAGTGGCGCGTGGTGTGGAAGTTCTGGCGCACGGAGGCGTGGCCGTCTCTGTACGCTGCATCTGCAGCCTGGCGCGGCCGCGGGGTTTCTATCGCTCTGTAGCGCTGTGAGCAGGCTTCGACCTGGGGGATGCCGACGAGGGCATCGGCGCCCTCGTCGCTGTGGCTGGCCGCTGCCGGTAGCAGGGTCAACCCCCCCAGCAGCAGGCCGGTATACATGCCGACGGTACTGCGTTCCTTAGCTGTCGTCGGTAACTTCATCGTTGTCCTCCATGGCTGCGCGATAGATGTCGTCGCCGAACTGGATGACCGAGCGCACCCCTTGCCAGATCCGCTCCGAGGCGGCGCCCAGCAGTGGGGCTTCGGTAAAGCGCACGTCCACCGGTTGGCCGACGCTCTCGGCCGGCAGCGGCTCCTCAGGTACCAGCAGTACGCTGGCCACGTTCTGCTGCTGTCGCACCCAACTGGGAAACCCGGCGCGCGGCTGACGTTCGACGTCCAGCGCGACGTTGCGCACCCGGGCGCGAATGGGCTGGTTGGCATTGGCCAGGGTAACGTAGGCCTGCTGGTCGGGGTCGATGCGGCTGATGTCGTTCATGTGCACCAGCGCCTCGACCAGCACGTCGTCCTCGTCGGTGCGGATCAGTGTCATGATCCGTTCGCTCTCGTTGATGTAGACCCCGTCGGCACTGCTCAGCGCCCATGCCACCAGGCAGTCGCAGGGGCTGTAGATGTCGTTGCTGGCCATACGGGCCTCGAGGGCGGCGATACGCGAGCTCTCGTAGTCGCGCACCGTTTCGAACTGGTCGATACGCGCCTGGGCGATCTCCGGCGAGACGGACTCGAAGGTCATGGTGTCGCCGCTGGCCGGCTGGGCCGAGTTGGCCAGACTGACTTCCTGCATGCCGCCTTCGATGTGTTCGCGCAGGTTGTCGAGCAGCCGGTTGTTGTAGTCCAGCGCCGCCTCGGCAAGGATCAGATCGGACTCCAGGTCGCTGTTGATCACGTTGGTCAAAGGCTGGTCGCGCTCGACCTGGTCGCCGGCCACCAGTTCGTGTTCGCCGAGAATGCCCGGACTGGGCGCACGAATGTCGATGCGCGGTGCCGTCACGGCGGCGAAACTGGGCTCGATCAGCATGAAGTTGCGGTAGGCGGTGGCGGCGCCTACCAGCACCAGCACGCCGATGGCGGCGAACAGCAGGATGTAGCGTCCCATGGGCTTGGGCGGGCGCGCCGGCGGCAGCGCTCTGGACGCCTGACGCTTGCGCGGCGTCTGCGGGTCTTCGCCGCCTATCAGTCCTTCGACGTTGGGCGAGCGGCCGCTGAGGGCGCTGCGGATGATCTGACGCAGCAGCTCGCGGTGCTGCGGCTCGATCTCGGTGATCTCGAAGCTGACGTCGTAGCCCTCGCCGCGGGCGGCGGGCGTGGTGCGCAGGCACTCCGCCTTCAGCGGGACGATCAGCTCGGTGGCACCTGCCATCATCAGCAGCGAGGCGGTGATACGCTGGCCGGGCTGATAATCCCGCCGGCTGTGGGCGGAAAAGCCGCCCAGGGAGACGTCGTTGCCGCTCAGCTCCGTATCGCTGTCGGCCAGATCGACGCGAAAGGGCAGGGTGACGCGAATGTAGCCACGCTCGTCACGGCGCTCATGCTGCAGGCGGTCGCCGCGAGTCAGGCGCACGCTGTCATGATCGGCGCCGTCCGGCTCGCCGGCAGCGTCGGGTTGCTTCCTTGCGCGGCTCCCACCCAGGGTAGGCTCGTGTCGCTTGGGGTCGTCGTTGGAAAAATGATCAGCCATCCGTAGGTCGCTCCTTGCGTCAGGGTTGAGTCGTCGCCACTTCCGTTTGGGCGGCGGGCTCGACCCTGAGTCTTACGTTGACGAGGGTCAGGTTGTGTTCATCGAGGGCCAGCTGGCAGGAGGCATCCACGGTGCACTGCACGGCATCCTGGATCGGCTCGCCATCGGGGCCCCGCATCAGTTCCGCCAAGGCGGGCGATATCGCCAGCGTGGTGCGCTCATTGCCATGAATCTGCTTGTCGCTCGGCCGGGCGCTTTGTTGCAGGGTGTCGATCAGGTTGCCTTCCAGCCGAAAGTGTCCTGGCGGGAGTCGTACCGCGTCATTGGTTCTGTCGGCAATGGCGGCACCGATCCAGCGGTCGAGTCGCTCCGGCTGCTGGTTGCGCTCCCAGGTCTGGTCCCGGGCGATATGCAGCGATGTGCGGTCGGGCGGCTCCATCACGCCGGTCGACAGGATCAGCACGAACAGCAGCACGCCGTAGGCAAAGCCATGCAGTACGTGGCCCATTCGGCGCTGTCTGCGGGCTGCCACCGGATCGTCCGGCTCGCCGGCGGAAATGCCCTGGCGTGACCACTTCTGCCGGTTGAAGCGGAAGCTGACGTAGGTCTTCAGCATCGCGCCCCATACCTGGTTGTAGTAGATCAGCGGGATCCACAGCAGGCTGAATCGCCCGCGCTGCCAGGCAAGGATGAGAGTGGCGATGCCACGGGTCATCAGGATCCACAGCACGTAGGCGAAGAAGAACGAGGGCCTGACGAACAGCGATACCAGGGTCACCACGGTGGGGCCGACGAGTGTCGTCCACATGGAGAGGCGCTGATCGATCAGGCTCCACCAGGTAAACATGCCCATCGGGCGAGGCCCCAGCGCAATGGCGCGGTTGCTGGTGCGCAGCATGTTGCCGTACCAGCGGCGCATCAGGTCGGTGGTCGAGGCAAAGAAACGCCGACGATCGGGCAGCTCCTCGAATCCCGTCACGTAGACGTCGGGAATGTAGAGCATGCGCCAGCCTTTCTTCAGCAGCCAGAACCACGAGGACTTGTCGTCACCCGAGAGGAACTTGAAGTTGCCGAAGCGCCAATGGTCGACATGGTCGCTCTCGATCAGCTCGATGAAGTCGGGCTGAGTCGCCAGGTCGGCACGGAACACGCTGTAGCGGCCGGTGAGCACCAGCAGTCGACGCGACAGCGACATCGAGCTCATCATCAGGTGGCGCTGCGCATAGCGCAGGTCGTACCACTCGCGGGTGGCGTCGTTGCCGGTCACCTCGGCACGGTTGTTGGTGGTCAGCGCCCCCAGGTCGTCCTGGGACACGAAGAAGGAGAGCGAACGGGACAGCGTGCCCGGCTCGAGCCGGATATCGCCATCCATCGAGATCAACAGCGATCCCGGCGCCGGCAGGCGCCGGGAGATCGCCCGCAGCACCTCGGCCATGGCCGAGCGCTTGCCGTCCCCCTTCTGGAACATGTAGCGCACTTCGACGTTCTGCGGCCAGCCGTGCTCGTCCATGACGTGAGTGATGACATCCACGTCGGTACGATCCGAGACGGAGGCGAAGATCGTCGTCGGCACGCCGTAGGTGTGAGCTTCCCTGACCAGAGCGTCGTAGACCTGGAAGTTGACCTGAGCCTCGATGCGAAACGAGGTGCACAGCACGAACAGCTCCGGTGGCTTTTCGTGCTCGCCCACCGCATCGGCCTCGGCCCGCATGCGTGGGAAGAGCACACGGTTGTACCAGACCGAGCGGATTGCCTGCACCGCCCACCAGGAGTAGCGCCAGATGGCAATCGTCCCGATGACGAAGAAGAAGCTCTGCGACTCGGGCGAAAACACATCCGTCGGCAGCTCGCTGACGATCAGTATCAGCAGCGCCATGCCGAACACGAAGGTGGTCAGCTCCGTGACTCGGCTGGCGACGGTGTGGTCGCGGGGAGTAGCGGACATTGCAGCTCCTCACGCCAGCACGGGTCGTACGGAGTCGCCTCGACCGATACCGTAGTAGGCGAGCCCGGCTCGCTTGACGGTCTCGGGTTGGAACAGATTGCGGCCATCCACCAGCACCGGCTCCTCGAGCTTGTCGTGCAGCTCGGCGAAGTCGATGGTGCGGAAGGCCTTCCATTCGGTGCAGATCACCAGCGCGTGGGCGCCCTCCAGGGTGTCGTCGCGGCGTTCGGCCAGTACCAGATCGTCGCGCTCACCGTAGATACGGCGACACTCGTCGGAGGCTTCCGGATCGTAGGCCTGGACACGCGCGCCGGCGTCCCACAGCGCTTCGATCAACGCGCGGCTGGGCGCCTCGCGCATGTCATCGGTATTGGGCTTGAAGGCCAGCCCCCAGATGGCGATGGTCTTGCCTGCCAATTGACCGTCGAAGGCCTGGCAGAGCTTCTCGAACAGCTTGTTCTTCTGCCGTGCATTGACCCGCTCTACCGCCTTGATCATCTCGGCCGGATGGCCGATCTCCTCGGCGGTGTGGGCCAGCGCCTTGACGTCCTTGGGAAAGCAGGAGCCGCCGTAGCCGCAGCCGGGATAGATGAAGCTGTAGCCGATGCGCGGGTCGGAGCCGATGCCGTGGCGAACCTCCTCGACGTCGGCGCCGAGGCGCTCGGCGAGGTTGGCGACTTCGTTGATGAAGCTGATCTTGGTCGCCAGCATGGCGTTGGCGGCGTACTTGGTCAGCTCGGCGCTGCGCACGCCCATGAACATCATCTTGTCGCGCTGACGGTTGTACGGCCCGTAGCACTCCAGCATGGCCTGCTTGACGCGCTCCGAATCGGTGCCGACGACGATGCGCGAGCCGCGCGAGAAATCCTCGATCGCAGCACCTTCCTTGAGAAATTCCGGATTGGAGCAGACGTCGAACTCCAGGTCGACGCCGCGCTTTTCGAGCTCGGCGGCAATCGTGCGTTCCACCTTGCTGGCCGTACCGACCGGCACGGTCGACTTGTCGACGACGATCTTGTAGTCGTTCATGTACTGGCCGATGGTTTCGGCGACCTTCAGCACGTACTTGAGGTCGGCGCTGCCATCCTCGTCGGAGGGGGTGCCCACGGCGATGAACTGCAGCAGACCGAACTCGACCGCCTTGGCGGCATCGGTGGTGAACTCGATACGGCCGGCAGCCTTGTTCTTGCCGATCAGATCTTCCAGGCCGGGCTCGTAGATGGGAACTTCGCCGGCGTTCAGCCGTGCGACCTTGTCCTGGTCGACGTCCACGCACATGACCTGGTGGCCGACATCGGCCAGACAGGCGCCGGTGACCAGTCCCACATAGCCTGATCCGAAGATGGTGATTTTCATGATCGTCATCGCTCCTTGCAGTGATGCCCTGTTCATCCAATCAACGCCGCCTGCGCCGGTATCCACCGACGCTAACGGCGCACAGGGCCGGGTTTTCTTCGTTAGCGTGCCATACGGTAGGCAACATCCACGCCAACTGGAAAAAAGTCTTTCCAATCAGAAAGCTGGCGTGAAGATAAAGAATTGTTATCAGATGTGATGGTGCTGTTGTGTCGCCATTAGGAGACGTCTCAGGCGCAAAGTTCACTGAGCCTTGCAGATCAAGGGCTTGATCTGTCTCCTAACAGCGACAAGGATAGGAGGTGTCTGGGTAATATATTGATTGAATTTGTTTTGTTGAGTAAGGGAAGGGGTGTTTCCGAGCAGCGACGCCCTTACTCGCTGGCCGACCTTGCCGTTACCCGGGCTTCCATGCGTGTCAGGAACACGCTCATGATGCGCTCGTAGAGCTGGCGTCCGAGCAGGGCATCCTCGATACCGGCATCCACGTTGGGGTTGTCGTTGACCTCGATGACCACGACCCGCTCTCCCGCCTGCTTGATGTCGACGCCATAGAGCCCGTTGCCGATCAGGCGCGTGGCCTTCAAGGCCGCCTTGATGACCGCCGATGGCACCTCGGACGGATCGTGGGTGGTGAAACCGCCGCTCTTCACGCGTGCTCCCGAGTGGTCATAGATCTGCCAATGACCGCGGGCCATGTAATAGCGGCTGGCGAACAGCACCTGGCCGTCCAGCACGCCGATACGCCAGTCGTACTCAGTGGGCAGCCACTCCTGCAGCAGCAGCAGCGCGGAGTCGTCGAACAGCCGTCTGGTTTCGCGCTCGAGCTGCTCCAGCGACTCGACCTTGACCACGCCGCGGGAGAAGGAGCCGTCGGGAATCTTCAGCACCATGGGAAAGCTCATGCCGGCGACGCGCTCGGCCAGCGGGCGTCGGTCGCGGCGCTTGAGCAGGACCCCCTCCGGTGCCGGGACGCCCCGTGCCCGGAGCAGCGCATGCAGGTAGACCTTGTTGGTACAGCGCAGGATGTCCCGCGGCGAGTCGATCACCACCAGCCCCTCATGCTCGGCGAGCCTTGCCATGCGGTAGGTGTGATGGTCCAGCGCGGTGGTTTCGCGGATGAAGAGGCCGTCGAATTCGGCCAGTCGGCCGGCGTCGCGCCGGGTGATCAGCGATACGTCGATGCCCAGCTTGCGTCCGGCGCGAATGAAGGCCTTGAGCGCACTGGTGTTGCTGGGCGGCATGGCCTCCTTGGGATCGACCAGGATGGCCAGGTCGAAGCGGTAGCGGCGGCGCGCCTTGGGGGTGCGCCATACCTTGCGCGAGTGGCGGTTCAGCGCCGAGGCGAACAGGTCCTGCTCGTCGACGTTGAGATCGCGCAGCGCCACCGGCTTGAGGCGGGCCAGGCGCCACAGGTCGTGGCGCCGCACCAGGCGTGCCTCGAGCAGCGGACAGGGCAGGCGCTCGAAGAGCTTGCGGGCGAGACGGCCCAGCTCGGGTTCGAGGCATTCGCCGAACAGTACCCGCAGCGTCACGCTGTCGCCGGCGAGGCGGCCCTGGCGTGCCAGTTCGCCCAACAGCGGGGCCAGCGTATCCAACTGCAGATCGACCAGCGCCTTGCGCGACAGCTCGTTGAGGGTCTCCACGCTCGGCAGCACCCGCTGCCCACGGGCCTGGGCGAGCAGGGAGACGTAGTAGCCGGTACCCAGGTAGTCGAGTTCGCCGCACAGATTGATCACATGGGTGCTGCGATCCTGGTCGGCGGCACTGCGGTGACGGCGGTCCAGGGCAAGGAAGTCGTCAGCGCTGATCAGGTCCTCGGAGGGGTAGTAGGGCTGCCAGTCTTCCTGTCGATCGACGACGATACGCAAGGGGCACATGGTGAGTTCCGTTCGGTTGAAAACGATGGCAGAGCGCTGCCGAATGCGGCCAGCATGCCGCTGCAACTTCCAGTCGACAAGCGTGTCGACTGGTGAAATGATTTCATGATCCCGATCCACCGACAGCAGTGTCGGGACGACTATCGTGTCCCTACGACATATGATGATTGCAGCCCGTTGCGGCCCGTTGCGGAGAGTTCGATGAGCGTTACGTTGCGTCAGGCCCGTCCTCAGGATCTGGACGCACTCTATCGCCTGGAACAGCTGGCCTTCAGCGGCGACCGCTTCAGCCGCCGGCAGCTTTGGCACCTGTTGAATCGCGCTCATGCCGAGACCCTGCTTGCCGAGGCAGAGGATGGGCGACTGCTGGGCTACGGCACCTTGCTGTTCCGGCGCGGCAGCCGACGAGCCCGGCTCTACTCCTTCTGTGTCCACCCGGAAGCGCGTGGCAGCGGCTTGGGGCGTCGCCTGCTCGAAGCGCTGGAGCGCCTGGCCGTGGCTCAGGGGGCCGATGCACTGGGGCTCGAGGTGAGAGCCGACAACCGTATCGCGCTGGGGTTGTATCGCCGCATGGGGTTTCGTCTGGAGCGATGGCTCGACGATTACTACGAAGACGGCTGTGCCGGCTGGCAGATGGGCAAGTCGCTCGTCGCAGCAGAAGATCCGGTTGAAGAAGCCTCCTAGACGCGCAGGGGGCAGCCGAGGCTGGTAGACTTTTCGGCGTACCGGGCAAACAGGGAAAAGCCATGCCTTCTTTCGATATCGTTTCCGAATATGACAAGCACGAAGCCAGCAACGCGGTGGATCAGGCCAATCGCGAGATCCAGAGCCGCTTCGACTTCAAAGGCGTCAAGGCCAGCTTCGAGCTGAACGGCGACACGGTGCTGCTCGAAGCCGAAGTCGATTTCCAGCTCAAGCAGATGCTCGACGTCTTGCGCAACCGTCTCATCGCCCGTGGCATCGATGCTCGCTGCATGGACGTGCAGGAGCCCGAGCTTTCCGGCGTGCGCGCCCGCCAGGAGGTCAAGCTCAAGCAGGGGCTGGAGCAGAAGGAGGCCAAGGACATCGTCAAGCGCATCAAGGACAGCAAGCTCAAGGTCCAGGCCCAGATTCAGGGTGAGAAGGTGCGCGTCACCGGCAAGAAGCGTGACGATCTGCAGGATGTGATTGCCATGCTGCGCGGCGAGGGCGGCCCAGACCTGGCACTTCAGTTCGACAATTTCCGCGATTGAGCGGTGCGGTAGTGCGCCATCGGCCCGTCAGCGGTCGATGGCAAATCTTGACCTGGGGCAAGCAAGCCGCCGCCCACCCTTGAAATTTCCTCCGACGTCACCAATTTTACCCTTGCTGACACAGGGCCGAATGGCCTGCCCGTTGCGTCACGTGTTTGGAAGAACAGGAGGTGGCGTATGAACCTGCAGAAATTCTCTCCCTGGAACTGGTTCAAGAGCGAGAGTGCCGATGCCGGCACGCCAGTGCCCGTCGAGCCGCGTCGCGGCGAGCTCTCGCCGTTGCTCGGCATGCACCAGGAGCTCGACCGCTGGATGAACGACGTCATGCGTCAGTTCGGCATGCCTTCCCTGGAGAGCCGCTTTGGCGAGATTCCCGGCCTGCTGCGCCCGCAGCTCGACATTGCCGAGCGCGATGACGAGTACCTGATCAGCGTCGAGGTGCCGGGTGTCGAAGAGAAGGACGTCAAACTCACCTTGGATGACCATCGCCTGGTGATCGAAGGCGAGAAACGCCAGGAAAGCACCACCAAGGAAGACAAGTTCCAGCGTATCGAGCGCTCCTATGGCAGTTTCCGCCGGGTGCTGGATCTTCCCGCCGATGCTCGCACCGAAGAGATCAGGGCCAGCTTTGCCAATGGCGTGCTCGAGGTGCACGTACCTCGCAGCGGCGAGGTCAAGTCGCAGCGTCGTGAAATTCCCATTCACTAACGAAAATGGACTCCGTCAGCTCGCCTCCGGGCGGGCTTTCTTTTTTCTAACGCGTCCATAGGGATGGCTGATTGGCTCGCACTGGCGAGATGCGCTTCAATGAGGAGAGCTGGCAACGCCGAATTGGAGCTACCTGCATGCATTCGCTTCGACGCGCTCTCTATATCGCTCTGGCATGGGTCAGCTTCGGGCTCGGCGTCATCGGTGTCTTCGTGCCGCTGATGCCGACGACCTGTTTCATGCTGCTGGCGGTATGGGCGGCCTCTCGCGGCTCACCGAGCTTCGCTCGGTGGATACGTGAGCACCCGCGCTTCGGTCCCACCGTAGTGGCCTGGGAGGGCGAGCGCGCCATTCCTCGTCACGCCAAATGGCTTGCCGGCGCCATGCTGGCCTTCTCTATTCTGGTGCTCCTCTTCACCCTGAGTGTGGTGTGGCTGAAAGTGCTGCTGGTGAGCGGTCTGACCATGCTGGGGCTGTGGATCGCCACGCGCCCCGAACCCGCTCGGCTGGCAGGCGACTCGGCGCGTTTCGTGCGCCGCTGACGCAATGCGCCTTTGAGGTTGGGGAGCCGCCAACCGTACAATGGGCGCCGACCATGGACAGGAGTCTTCCCGATGTCTGAACCCAAGCCGACGTATCGCCATGACTATCGGCCGCCCGCCTACCGTGTGACCCATGTCGGGTTGACCTTCGAGCTCGATCCCGCGGCGACCCGAGTCAAGGCGAGCCTGCAACTGGAGCGCAATCCGGAGCGCGAGGCCGATGCGCCCCTCGAGCTCGACGGTGAGCAACTGATCCTGAAGTCGATCGCCATCGACGGCCAGCCCCTGTCCGGCGACAAGTACACGCTCGGCGAGAGCGGGCTGACCCTGCACCGTCCGCCCCAGCGCTTCCGCCTGGACACCGAAGTGGAGATCGCGCCCAGGGAGAACACGGCGCTGGAAGGGCTCTATCTCTCCAACGGCATGTACTGCACCCAGTGCGAGGCCGAGGGCTTTCGCCGCATCACCTACTACCCGGATCGCCCGGACGTGATGGCCACCTTCTCCACTACCGTGATCGGCGACAAGGCGAGCCTGCCGGTGCTGCTCTCCAACGGCAACCCGGTGGAGCGGGGCGAGCTGCCCGGTGGGCGCCATTTCGTCACCTGGGACGATCCCTTCCCCAAGCCCAGCTACCTGTTTGCGCTGGTGGCCGGCGACCTCGAGAAGGTCGAGGATCGCTTCACGACCATGAGCGGGCGCGAGGTCACGCTGCAGATCTGGGTCGAAGAGGAGAACCTGGGCAAGACCGACCACGCCATGGCCTCGCTCAAGCGCGCCATGCAGTGGGACGAGGAGACCTACGGACGCGAATACGATCTCGACCTGTTCATGATCGTGGCGGTCAACGATTTCAACATGGGCGCCATGGAGAACAAGGGGCTCAACATCTTCAACTCGGCGGCGGTGCTGACCCATCCGCATACCGCCACCGATGCGACGTTCCAGCGGGTCGAGGGCATCGTCGCCCACGAGTACTTCCACAACTGGTCGGGCAACCGCGTTACCTGCCGCGACTGGTTCCAGCTCTCGCTGAAGGAGGGCTTCACCGTCTTTCGCGACCAGTGCTTCTCCGCCGACGTCAATTCGGCGCCGGTCAAGCGCATCGAGGACGTGGCCTTCTTCCGCACCGCCCAGTTTGCCGAGGATGCCGGTCCCACCGCGCACCCGGTGCGCCCCGATCACTACATCGAGATCGGCAATTTCTATACCCTGACCATCTACGAGAAGGGCGCCGAGGTGGTTCGCATGCTGTGCAACCTGGTGGGCTGGGAGGCCTTCCGCCGCGGCAGCGATCTCTACTTCGAGCGCTTCGACGGGCAGGCGGTGACCATCGAGGACTTCGTCGAGTGCATGGCCAAAGCCTCGGGGCAGGATCTCTCCCAGTTCATGCGCTGGTACTCCCAGGCCGGCACCCCGGAGATCGATGCCTACGGCGAGTACGACTATGCCCACGCCGAATATCGCCTGACGCTGCGTCAGCGCACGCCGGCCACCCCCGGCCAGCCCGACAAGCAGCCGCTGCACATTCCCATTCGCATGGGCCTGGTGGGCACCAAGAGCGGCCGCGACCTGCCCTTGACGCTTGACGGTGAGTCGCTGGGCAGCGATGGCGTGATCCACCTGCGCGAAGAGGAACAGACCTACGTCTTCACCGACGTTTCCGAGGCCCCGATACCCTCGTTGCTGCGCGGCTTCTCGGCGCCAGTGCAGCTGCGCTTCCCCTACGGCCGCGAAGACCTGGCCTTCCTGCTGGCCAACGACTCGGATGGCTTCAATCGCTGGGACGCGGGGCAGCGCCTGGCGATGCTGGCGCTGGACGATCTCATCGCCGCGCATCGCAACGGCGTGGAGAAGGTCATGGACCCGCGCGTGGTCGAGGCCTTCCGCGCCCTGCTCGAGCGCGGTGGCGACGACAAGGCGGTGCTGGCCGAGATGCTGACGCTACCGAGCGAGGCCTACATCGCCGAGCAGCAGCCGCTGGTGGACGTCGAGGCGATCCACGCGGCGCGTACCTTCGTCAAGCAGTCGCTGGCGGTGACCCTGCGCGACGACTTCATGCGTGTCTTTGAAGAGAACGTGAGCGATGCACCCTACGCGCCGGAGCCCGAGCAGATCGCCCGGCGCAGCCTGAAGAACGTGGCGCTCTCCTATCTCATGGCCATCGAGGACGAACAGGCCATCGAGCTTGCCCGGCGGCAGTTCGAGGCCGACCACAACATGACCGACGTGCGCCATGCGCTGACGCTGCTGACCCACAGCAGTCGTGACGATCTGGCCACTCCCGCACTGCGCGCCTTCGGCGAGAAGTGGGCTCACGACTCGCTGGTGATGGATCAGTGGTTCACCATTCAGGTCACCCGGCCTCAGCCGGATGCGCTCGATCGGGTCAAGCACCTGATGGCCCATCCCGCCTTCTCGCTGAAGAATCCCAACAAGGTGCGCGCCCTGGTCGGTGCCTTCGCCAATCAGAACCGCATCAACTTCCACCGTGTCGACGGTGAGGGCTACCGGCTGCTGAGCGATGTGGTGATCGAGCTCAACCGGCTCAACCCGGAGATTGCCGCGCGGCTGGTCACGCCGCTGACGCGCTGGCAGCGCTTCGACGAGTCGCGCCAGGCGTTGATGAAGGGCGAACTCGAACGCATCCGCGCCGAGAAGCTCTCGCCCAACGTCTATGAGGTGATCGAAAAGGCTCTTGCCTGAGTAATTTCCTGCTGCGCTCGGTATCCGACGGGTTATCAAGCGCAGCAGCAAAGCCTCCGACCAATCAATAGATCAGCCAGCTCAGCACCGTAACCCCCAGTACCGCCCAGATCAGGGTGGCGACGATGCGTCGGCGCAGCAGGGCGCGTAGCGCCAGGTAGAGCAGCCACAGGCCGAGCAGCAGCACCGCCAGGCTGACCAGGGTGGCGGGGATGCCCAGCGCGCTGGCCAGGCCGTCGAAGAAGCCCCGGGCGGAGGCGCCCAGGTTGTAGAAGAAGACGATCAGCAGGTCGACCACGAAGCGAATGATCTCGCCCAGGGTTTCGCCCAGCCAGGAGAAGAACTCTTGCATGCGCAGATCCGTGTTCGGCTTACTCGATCATGTCGAGCACGGTGCCTACGATATCATCCATCGTGACCAGGCCCAGCAACTTGTTGTCGTCCAGCACCAGCACCCGCTTGACCACACTGTCGGTCATCAGGCTGGCAACGTGGCGCACGTCCAGGGACTCGCCGACGCCGATGGCCGGTTTGGCACAGACGTCGTAGACGTTGATCAGGTCGATGTCGCCGTTCTCGGCGACGATGGTCTTGAGGATATTGGTATAGGTGATCAGCCCCCAGGCATCGTGGGGATCCTGCTGCTCCACCACCAGACTCTTTAGATTGTGGCGCTTCATCAGGCTCAGCGCATCGCGCAGGGTGGCGAAGGGGGATACCGTCACCACGTCGCGGTTCATGATGTCCTTGACCAGCATCTCGTTCTCTCCGTCAATCTCGCGCTCAAACGTCTTGCCTGAGCCGCTCTTCGAAGCGTTTGACCTGTGCCATGTCGATACCTCCCAGGTGTTCCACCGGTAGCGTCATGACCAGGCCGCGGGAATCCTCGCCGGTGGGGTTGAGCACCTGGCGGATGGCCTTGAGCACCTTCAGCGACAGTCCCTTCTCGAGGGTCAGCAGCATGATGCTCTGACTGCCTTCGTAGGTCAGGCCGAAGAAGGTCTTCTTGCGCTCGCCGCCGATGCCGCGTCCGGTCATCAGCGTCATGCCCACCGCGCCGGCCTCGGTGGCGGCGTCGATGCACTCCTGTTCGAGGTCTTCCGGCACGATGGCGACCAACAGCGAAAACTTCATCTCGTCTTGCCTCCCGGCTTTGCCACTCTCTCCATCACGATGGCATAGCTCATGACGGTCACGATAGGAAAGATCGAGGCGAAGGCGATCAGCCCGAAGCCGTCGATCAACACGTTTCGACCCTCGATCTGACTGGCCAGGCCGATCCCCAGAGCGGTGACCAGCGGCACCGTCACCTCGGACGTTGTAACGCCACCCAGGTCGAAGGCCAGCGCCACGATGTAGCGGGGCGCCAGGGCGGTGAGCAGGATCACCAGCACATAGCCGCCGATGATGTAGTAGTGGATCGAATCGCCGCTGATGATGCGATGCACGCCGATGGTGATGCCGATCGCCACGCCCAGGGCTACCAGGATGCGAATGACGTTGCCCTGAATCTTGCCGGCGGCGGCTTCTTCGGCCTGCTGACCCACGGCGATCAGCGCCGGCTCGGCCATGGTGGTGGCAAAGCCGATGCAGAAGGCGAAAAGGTAGACCCACAGCCAGGTATCGAAGCCGATCAACTGGGCGGCCATGCTCTGGCCGATGGGGAACAGGCCGAGCTTGAGACCCACCACGAAGGCATAGAGCCCGACGATCACCAGGGCGAAGCCGACGCCCACCTTGAGCGGGCTGGCCAGGGGGTGGCGCAGCACGGCGTACTGGAAGAACAGAATGACCAGGATGATCGGCAGAACGTCGCGCAGCATGCCGAACAGGTCGAGGATCATCGTCACCCAGCCGGCGGGTGGGGCGACGTCGGCTTCGGCGTGCAGCACCTCGGCGCTGCCGGCCAGGGTGCCCGGGTCGGCGTAGACCAGAATCCCGTAGAGCTGCACGCTGATCATCGGCACCATGACCGCCAGCGCCACCAGGCCGAAGCCGTCGACCAGCGGGTTGCGACCGCGAATAGAGGCGGCCAGGCCGATGCCCAGCGCGGCGATCAGCGGTACGGTGACGATGTTGGTGGTCACGCCGCCGGAGTCGTAGGCCAGGCCGACGATCTCCTCGGGAGCGAAGAAGGTGACCAGCACCACCACGACGTAGCCGACGATCATGTACCAGTGCAGCGGATGGCCGAGGATCACCCGGAACACCCCCAGCGCCATCACCAGGCCCACCGAACTGGCCACGATCAGGCGCAGCGTCAGGGCATCGATGCGGCCATCGCTGATGAGGGCGGCCTGCTCGGCCACGGCGATCAGCGCCGGCTCGGCAATGACGGCAGAAAAACCGATGGCGAAGCCGAACAGCATCAGCAGCGGCATCGAGCCGCGCCGGGTGAACTGGTTGGCGAGTCGCTTGCCTACCGGGAAGATGCTAAGTTCCAGCCCTTGCAGGAACAGGGCCACGCCCAGGGCCACGATCAGCAGTCCTGCCGCCATGCCCAGGCCGCCCTCGGGCCACTCGCGCAGCAGCAGCGCCTGGAATGCCACCACCACGATGATGATCGGCAGCAGGTTGCGCAGGGCATGGGCCAATGCGTGCAGAAAATCCTTGAATTGCTCTACCAAGACCGACTCCCTGGCAATATCGGTTGGGCAATGGTGTCGAGTAGCGTTGGTGGCGCGATGCAGCAGGCGGTTGGCCCGTGCGGCTGCCACACTATACCATCGGCCCATGACAGTTAGCAGGCGCTAATGCAGGCTCCGTGATTGATCCATATCAAGGCGGGGTCGATGGCTGCGGACAGGAGAACGCAAATGAACATGACAGTGATCGTCACTCTGGTGGTGCTGGCGCTGCTGGTGATCTACGGGGCCAGTATCTACAACCGCCTGGTCTCGCTGAAGAATCGCTATCAGAACGCCTTCGCCCAGATCGAGGTACAGCTCAAGCGACGCTACGACCTGATTCCCAACCTGGTCGAGACCGCCAAGGCCTATATGGCGCACGAACGCGATACGCTGACCGCCGTGACCGAGGCGCGCAATGCCGCGCTTGCCGGACTGAAGTCGGCAGCGGCCAGGCCGGGCGAGCCCGGCGCCATGGCCGAGCTGGCCGGTGCCGAAGGAGCCCTGGGCGCCGCCCTGGGGCGGCTCAACGTGGTGATGGAGGCCTACCCGGACCTGAAGGCGTCGGAGAACATGCGCCAGCTCTCCGAGACCCTGACCAGCACCGAGAATCGCGTGGCCTTTGCCCGCCAGGCCTTCAACGATGCGGTCATGCAGTACAACACCTACAAGCAGAGTTTCCCGCCGGTGCTGCTGGCCGGTCCGCTGGGGCACCGCGAGGATGCGGCGCTGCTGGAGTTCGACGACAGCGCCGAGATTCAGGCGGCGCCTCGCGTCAGCTTCTGACGGTACGCCGCGATGGATTTCTTCGGCGCCCAGGCGCAGGCTCGCCGCTTGACCCTGTGGCTGGTGGTTCTGCTGCTGGTGGCGGTGGTGGGCATGGTGGTGGCCACGGTGCTGGTGGTGACCCTGGCAGTGGCCCTGCTCGAGGGCGGCCAGCCGGGAGCCGATCCGCTGGGCCTGGCGTTCGATCCGCTGCTGCTCGGTGGCGTGACGCTTGGGGTCCTGGCGGTGGTGGTGGCGGGCAGTCTGGCGCGTCACCTGCAGCTGCGCGCAGGGGGCGCGGCGGTGGCCGAGGCGCTTGGCGGTAGGCCGATCAACGCCGACACCCGCGATCCCGACGAGCGCCGGCTGCTCAACGTGGTGGAGGAGATGGCCATCGCCTCGGGCCTGCCGGTGCCGCTGGTCTACGTCCTCGAAGAGTCGGGCATCAATGCATTCGCCGCCGGGCACACGCCGCAGGATGCTGCCATCGGCATCACCCGCGGGGCCATCGAGAGCCTCTCGCGGGACGAACTGCAGGGTGTCGTGGCGCATGAGTTCAGCCACGTGCTGCATGGCGACATGCGCCTCAACATGCGCCTGATCGCGCTGCTCTACGGCATCCTGGTGATCGGTCTGGTCGGGCGCATGTTGCTGCGTGGCACGGCCACTCGGCGCATGGTGCGCGGCTCGCGCCAGAACAATGCCCAGATCGTGCTGTTGGGGGCCGGCCTGGCGCTGATGCTGGTGGGCTTCATCGGCACGCTGTGCGGCAACCTGATCAAGGCCGCGGTGAGCCGCCAACGTGAGTTCCTCGCCGATGCCAGCGCCGTGCAGTACACCCGTAATCCGGCCGGTCTGGCCGACGCCCTGAAGCGTGTGGCAGCGCATGCCCAGGGCTCCGAGCTGCGGGCGTCGCAAGCCGAGGAGTTCAGTCACCTCTACTTCAGTCGCGGCGTGTCCGGCTTGCGCGGCTTGACCGCCACGCATCCGCCGCTGGTGACGCGCATCCGCCGCCTCGAGCCCGAATGGGATGGCAAGTTGCCCGAGCCACGGCAGGCGTCGCCCGGGGTTGCCCAGCAAGAGCCTGAGGCGACGCGGGCGGCGACGGCGGCGCCGGCTACCGGCAGCAGCGCCTTCCTGGCCTCCGGCGGGGAGCTGTCACAGCGGGTCGGCGAGCCGCGCGATACCGATCTGCAGGGCGCCCGCGGGACCCTGGCCGAGATCGATCCTCGCCTGCTCCAGGCCGTTCACGAGCCCTATGCGGCACGCGCCGTCATCTACGGCATTCTGATGGGGGCGGATCCCGAGAGCCGGACCCGACAGCGCGAGGCACTGGTAGATGCCGCCATGCCGGAGGTGCTGGCGGAGCTGGACCGCCTCGACCAGCCGCTGCGCAGCGTGCGGCCGGGTCAACGGCTGGCGCTGATCGAACTCTGCCTGCCCATGCTGCGCCAGCTGTCGGTGGCGCAGTATGCACGACTCCACGAATGCCTCGAGCGCCTGATGACCGCCGAGCATCGCCCCGGCGCCCTGCAGTGGGCGTTGCACCGGCTGGTGACGGTGGGCAGCCAGGGGGTGACGTCGTCACGTGGCCGCCGACTGTCGCTGGCGCAGGTCGGGGATGCCGTTGAGCTGCTGCTGTCGAGCCTGGCACGGGCGGGCAGCGATGACCAGGAACGGGCGAGGGCGGCCTTCGACAGGGCGCTCGGGCGATTGGACATGGCCCTGACGCTGCGGCCTGAGCCGGCGTCGCCGCAGGCGCTCGACGCCGCCCTGGCGCGCTGTCGGCAGTTGACCGACGTCGAGCGAGCCCGGCTGCTCGATGCCATGCTCGATTGCGTGATGCACGACGGCCAGGTGGCGCCGGAGGAAGCCGAGCTGCTGCGGGCCGTGGCCTGGGCGCTGGAGTGCCCGTTGCCATTGACCCTGAATTGAGGCGGATGAGGGATCGTTTCTCGCTGTCGTTGTCCAATGCCCAGGAGGGCAAGACCCGGCGGCTTGCAGCAGCTGTCGGGCTCTGCTGGAATAGGGGCCTTTTGCTGGTCTCATATGGATGGGAGAACGCCGATGGCCAAGACACCCTGGATTCCTGCCGCCGTGGCATTGACGCTTGCCCTTGGGCTGGCGGGCTGCGGCGACAATGGCGAAGAGGCTGACGCGACACCCCAGCCCGAAGAGCCGGTCACCGAGGCCGAGCCCGACATCGAGGTGACGGAGGACGAGCCTGAGACGCCGCCGCCGGCGGCCGAGGAGGAGGTGCCGACCGAGGACGAGTCGTTACCGGCCATCCCGGAAGAGGATGCCGCCGAGCTGGAAGCCAGCGGCGAGATCGAGGCCGACGCCGAGACGCTGGGGGAGTCCCCGGTCGACACGCTAGAAGAGGGCGGTGCACTGCCCGGTGAGCCGACCCGCTCCGACATCGATGCCATCATCGAGGACACCGAGCGTCGCTTCGAGGAGGCCCAGCGCCAGATCGACCAGCAGTTCGAGGAGGTGGAGCAGAGTCCCCCGGCCCTGGAACCCATGGAGAGCGACGACGATTTCAGCACCCGGCTCGAACCGATAGGCGGGGACGAGCGCGACACGACGACCGAAATCGACCGCGAGGCGGAGCGCACCGGGGAGGTGACGCAGTCCGACATCGACGCCTGGCTCGAAGAGACCGAGCGCCGCTTCGAAGAAGCGCAGCGTCAGCTGGAAGCGCAGTTCGAGGAAGCCGAGCGGCGTGAACCGGAAAGCGAAGCGCCGCGCTTCGAGATCGAGGAGTGAGCAGCCGGGATCCGGCTAGCAACATGAAAAAGGCCCACTCACACGAGTGGGCCTTTCGTCAGGCAGACATCAGGTCCAGCCGAGGACGTACCTCAGTTGGCAACCCGGATGTTGGAGGCCTGAAGGCCCTTCTTGCCCTGGGTCACTTCGAAGGTCACCTTCTGACCGTCCTGCAGGGTCTTGAAGCCTTCAGCCTGAATTTCGGAGAAGTGTGCGAACAGGTCATCGCCGCCGTCGTCCGGAGAGATGAAGCCGTAGCCCTTGGTATCGTTGAACCACTTGACAGTGCCAGTTGCCATTGTCGATTTTCCTTGCTTACTGATTGATCGTACTGGGCACTCGGAATACCGGGGCCCGAAGTGCGTGGCAAGAGAAAAAAGTGCGCTTCGGGTGTACCATGACTCGCCATGCTTGGCTCGCCTTACAGCGTCACATCTTTCCACTTTCAAGCCTACGCAGCGGAAGCCCCTGGAGAAGGCGCTGTTTGCAGTGAGTCGCTCGCCCCAGGCTGGCCGCCCGCTCAATCCACTGTAGATAGAAAAGATCCTAGCGTCCAGAGAATCTATTGCCTTGCATGGGCATATTTAATGGAGTCCTTATATGGTGGATGCCCAGTTCTGGCCCTTTCTCATCGCCATCACGCTGCTGTCGATGAGCCCGGGGGTGGACACCCTGCTGGTGATACGCAACACCGCCCGTGGCGGCATCCGCGATGGCGTGCTCACCAGCCTCGCCATCTGCTGCGGCCTGTTCGTGCATGCCACCATCTCGGCGCTGGGCATCTCGCTGATCCTGCTGCAATCGGCCTGGGCGTTCAGCGCCCTGAAGATGGCCGGCGCGGCGTACCTGATCTGGCTGGGCATCAACGGCCTGCTGGCGGCGCGGCGCGGCAACGGACTGCCGCTGGGGGCCGTGCAGGGCGAGCGCCAGGCCGTGCCGCTGTGGCGCCCGCTGCGCGAGGGGCTGCTCTCCAACGTGCTCAACCCCAAGACCGTGGTCTTCTACATGGCCTTCCTGCCGCAGTTCATTGCCCCCACCGATCCGGCGCTGCTCAAGTCGCTGTGGTTGGCCGGGGTGCATTTCGTGATTGCCAACGTCTGGCAGATCGCCATCGTCTTCATGGTCGGTAGTGCGGGCCGCTGGCTGGGCAGCCGTCTCTTTGCACGGGCGCTCAACGGGGCCACGGGCGCGGTGCTCATCCTGTTCGGGGTCAGGCTGGCGCTGGAACGGCAGCCAGCCTGATCCCGTGCGGGTTGGCGTGACGGCTCAGTTGCGTGCCAGCAGGGAGGCGTCGTAGCGCACCGTCTTCTCGGCCTGGCTGAGCATCGCCACGCCCTCGCTGCTGCCACCGTTGGCCAGGCTCTCGAAGATCACCCGGTAGGAGAGTACCGCCTGCACGTAGTCGCGGGTCTCGCGGAAGGGAATCGCTTCGACGAACAGGTCGAACTCTTCCGGCGCATCGCGCAGCCAGCGGTCCACGCGGCCGGGGCCGGCGTTGTAGGCCGCGGCGGCGGCCAGGCGGTTGCCACGGTAGCGGTTGGTCATGTCGCGAATGTAGGTGCTGCCCAGGCGGATGTTGAGCTCGGGGTCGAGGACGCCATAGGGTCCCGGGTCGCTGATGCCGAGCTGCCGGCTGAGCTGGGTGGCGGTGCCCGGCATGATCTGCATCAGCCCGCGGGCGCCGGCCGGTGACAGCGCCACCGGATTGTAGGCGCTCTCACGCCGGGCGATGCCCATCAGCAGGAAGGGGTCCACTCCGGTCTGCCGTCCCCAGTAGAGGAAATGCTCGCGATAGGCTTCGGGGAAACGCCAGTCGAGCGCGTCCCACAGCTGAGCGGTAATGGTGGTCTGCACCAGCCGTGCATGCCAGCCGCGGCGTTGGGCATAGTCGGCCAGCGCTCTGGCCTCGCGCGGCGAGGCGGTGGCCACCGCATGCAGCCATTCGCTGTTGGCTAGCCCATCCTCACCGATGCGCAGCAGGGCTTCGGTGCGCTGTACCGCCGGCCAGCGGGCCACCTCATTGCGGTAGCTCTCGTCGAAGTTGTTGCGCTCCAGGTTGAGCGAGTAGGGGCGTCCGATGCGATCTGCGGCGGCGAAGCCGAAGAAGTTGCGCCCCTGGGCGGCCTGCGCATAGGCCACTTCGGCACGCTCGCTGTCGCCCAGTTGCTCATGGGCGCGTGCCTTCCAGTACTGCCAGCGGCTGTTGTCACGGCTGTCCTCGGGCATCATCTCCACCCAATCGAGAACACCGGCCCAGTCGCGGTTGGCCAGGGCGTGGCGAATGCGCAGCTCCAGCACCCGCGTGGTGGCGATGCGCGGCAGGGCCTCGTCGACCCAGTGCATGTTGTGATCGATGCCGCGTACCAGCGAATAGAAGGCCAGGTCCTCCTCGATGGCGTGGCGATGGCGCTCCTCGATCGGCAGGTGCGGGGCGATCTTGCGCCACGCCTCGTAGGCGGCTTCGGTATCGGCACGGATGAAGCCGTGCATGGCCGAGACGAACAGCGGGCCGCTGCCACGGCACTCGGGGCCGATGCACGAGGGAACGCGGGTGACGTCGGCGTAGCTGCGCTGCAGGCGCTCCACGGCGTCGATGCCGTCCTGCCAGCGGCTGCCCAGCAGGCGACCCAGGTAGCTGACAAGGCCGGTTTCCCCCTGTTCCCAGGCCAGCATCTTGCGCTCCCAGATATCGAACTCGCTGATGTCGCCGCTGGCGCGCAGACGGTCGAACAAGGTATCGCAGGCCGATGGCTGGGAGCTCCCCACGTGCCATAGCTGGCGGCCACCCTCGGCGGCGGCCTGGGGGTCGCTGCCGAGCAGCGCCGTGTAGTAGTAACACTGCCGCTCGGTGCCGCTGGGCTCGCCGTCGGCCACGGCGAGCAGGCTGCCGAAGCGTCCGGCGGCGCCATAGCGAGCGATCGCCTGGCCGCGCATCCAGTCGCTGAGGGGCGAGTCCTGATGGCGCTCGATGAAATCGAGGATCTGGCCAGGCTCGGCCTGGGGCAGGCGGTTACGCAGGCGGTGATACTCCACATAGCCTTCCAGCACATGACCGCTGATGGCGGCCTGATCGATGCGCTCCCACTGCTGGCTGCGCGCGGCTTCGAGAGCGCTGCGCAGGGCACTGTCGCTGGGCTGGGCATGCGCGGTGACGGAAAAGTTCAAGGCCGCCGCGGTGAGCAGGGCGGCCGCGCGGTACAAAGAGAAAAAATGGCGCATGTTGAACGGCCTCCGGAAGGGCGGTGAACCTCTGTATCCTGGCCCATTGGAGCCGTTTTGAGTAGACCGTGAGGTCGCTTTCTCGTTCAGCACGACTCACGTTCCATCATCGGAACTCTTGTCTCACCGACGGGCGGCGTCTAGTCTGCGAGACTGGATCAAACGCTTGTTGGGGGAAGGGTGAGTATATCTGACGAGTTGCATGTAGGGGCTGGGGCGACAGGCCGAAGTCCCGAACGCTGGCGAGCCGGCCTGTCCCGCTTCGTCAACGTCATACCGCATACCCGCGAGCTGGGCCTCGAGGTGCTGGAAGTCGCACCGCCCAGGGTGCACATGCGCCTGCCCTGGCGCGACGAGCTGCTGGGCGACACCGAACGCGGATTGGTGCACGGCGGTGTGCTGACCATGCTGCTCGACACCGTATGCGGCTCGGCGGTGCTGTGCGGGCTGCCGTCGCCGGAGGTCTGTCCCACGCTCGATCTGCGGGTCGATCACTATCGCCCGGCCCTGGCCGGCCAGCCGATCATGGCCGAGGCTCGCGTGCTGCGCGTGACCAGCGCCATGGTCTTCACCGAAGGGACGCTGTGGCAGGACCCGCAGCGGCCCATTGCCCGCGGCATCGGCAACTTCGTACGGCTCGGGCCGCGCAACACGCCGCCGGGTTTCGCCGAGGCGCTGTTCGGGGAGGACGACCATGCCTGAAGGATTCCACGACGTGGCCTGGCTGGCCAGGACGCGCGCCGAAGGGGACGTTGCCGCCTGGCTCGAGCGGCTGCCCTATGCCCGTTACATCGGCGTCTCGGCAACGCCGGACGCTGCCGGCGACGGCCTGATCTTCCATCTCGAACCGCGTGAGCACAACATCGGCAACGTGCTGCTGCCGGCGCTGCACGGCGGCGTGGTGGCGGCCTTCATGGAAACCGCAGGCACCCTCGATCTGATGCTCTCGGCTCGCGAGCCGCGCCTGCCCCGTGTCGTCGACTTCTCTATCGACTACCTGCGCACCGCCCGGGTGGTGGCCACCCACGCCAGGTGCCAACTGCTGCGCGAGGGGCGTCGTCTGGCCAACGTTCAGGTCACGGCCTGGCAGGAGGCTGAGCAGCAGCCGGTGGCCACCGCACGCCTGCACCTGGTGCTGGGCGTGCCGGAAGCGAGCGACGCTTGAAAAGCGGGATGTGGACCCCATATCGCTGAACAGTTCTGAAACGGCGGCGTGTCACGCGCCGCCGCGGGTTCAAGCGATGAGGTAACCGATCCATGTCCACGACCGCTCACGAGGAAACCCTCGGCTTCCAGACCGAGGTGAAGCAGCTGCTGCACCTGATGATCCACTCCCTGTACTCCAACCGGGAGATCTTCCTGCGCGAGCTGATTTCCAATGCCGCCGACGCCTGCGACAAGCTGCGCTACGCGGCGCTGGACAACGATGCCCTGTACGAGGGCGACAGCGAGCTGCGCATCGAGATCGAGCATGACGAGAAGGCTCGCACCGTGACCGTGCGCGACAACGGTATCGGCATGAACCGTGACGAGGTGATCAAGAACCTCGGCACTATCGCCCGCAGCGGCACCGCCGAGTTCCTCAAGCAGCTCTCCGGCGAGCAGCAGAAGGATGCCCGCCTGATCGGTCAGTTCGGCGTCGGTTTCTACTCCAGCTTCATCGTCGCCGACGAGGTCACGGTACGCACCCGCAAGGCGGGCAGCGACAAGGCCGAGGGCGTCGAGTGGCGCTCCAGGGGCGAGGGCGAGTTCACCGTGGCCGACGTCGAGCGCGAGGTACACGGTACCGAGATCGTCCTGCACCTGAAGAAGGACGCCAAGGAGTTCGCCGACGACTTCCGCCTCAGGAGCCTGGTACGCAAGTACTCCGACCACATCGAGGTGCCGGTGCGCATGCCCAAGGTCGAGACCGCCCGCGACGACGAGGGCAAGGAGATCGAGGGCAGCGAGGTCACCACCTGGGAGACCGTCAACGAAGCCACCGCACTGTGGGTGCGACCCAAGGGCGAGATCTCCGACGACGAGTACAAGGCCTTCTACAAGCACGTGGCCCATGACTTCGCCGATCCGCTGACCTGGAGCCACAACAAGGTCGAGGGCAAGCTGGAGTACACCAGCCTGCTTTACGTGCCGGGTCGGGCGCCCTTCGACCTCTATGAGCGCGACGGCTCCCGCGGCGTCAAGCTCTACGTCCAGCGCGTCTTCATCATGGACGACGCCGAGCAGTTCCTGCCGCTCTACCTGCGCTTCGTCAAGGGCGTGCTCGACACCCGTGAGCTGTCGCTCAACGTCTCCCGCGAACTGCTGCAGCAGGACCCTAAGGTCGAGAAGATCAAGAGCGCGCTGACCAAGCGGGCGCTGGACATGCTCAAGAAGCTGGCCAAGGACAAGGAGGCCTACCAGACCTTCTGGAACGTCTTCGGCAGCGTGCTCAAGGAGGGTCCGGCGGAGGACTTCGCCAACCGCGAGAAGATCGCCGCCCTGCTGCGCTTCTCCAGCACTCACACCGACAGCGCCACCCAGGACCAGTCACTGGCCGACTACGTCGCGCGCATGAAGGAAGGGCAGGAGAAGATCTACTACATCGTCGCCGACGGCTTCAACGCGGCGAAATCGAGCCCGCACCTGGAGATCTTCCGCAAGAAGGGCATCGAGGTGCTGCTGCTGCACGATCGCATCGACGAGTGGCTGATGAGCCACCTGCACGAGTTCGAAGGCAAGCGCTTCGTCGACGTGGCCAAGGGCGAGCTCGACCTCGGCGAGATCGAGGGCGAGGAGGAGAAGAAAGCTCAGGAGGAGACCGCCAAGGCCAAGGAGGCGCTGGTCAAGCGGGTCAAGGAGGCGCTGGGCGACGCCGTGCAGGAGGTCAAGGTGACCCACCGGCTGACCGACTCGCCGGCCTGCGTGGTGCTGCCGGAGCACGAGATGGGCTACCAGATGCGCCGCATCATGGAGGCCGCCGGCCAGAAGATGCCCGAGGTCAAGCCGATCCTCGAACTCAACCCGAGCCATGCCCTGGTGGAGCGGCTCGAGGCCGCCGAGGGCGAGCGCTTCGGCGATCTGGCACGGGTGCTGCTCGACCAGGCGATCATTGCCGAAGGCGGCCACCTCGACGATCCGGCGGCCTACGTACGTCGCCTCAATGCGCTGTTGACCGCCTGACGTAAGGTTGACGACATAGCACTTTCGGCCGCTTTCGGGCGGCCTTTTCGTATCTATTCGCGTCTTCTCGCCCTCTCTTGACGTCAACGTCAACAAGCTTTTTTTTCGCAATTTCAGCTGGATAGTATTGCCCGCGAGCAGGGGGGGAAGGGCTGCGCTGCTGTTGTGCATCGCAGTAAGGTCAGGTATGAATAGTCGGATTGCCTAACCAGAAAGTTCAATAACCATAAAGGGAGATCCAACGTGAAGATTGGTGCACCCAAGGAGCTCGCCACGGGAGAAGCGCGCGTCGCGCTCACCCCTGACAGTGCACAGCTCATACAGAAGCTTGGACACGAGTGTTTGATAGAAACCGGGGCCGGCGTTGCCGCCGGCTTCGACGACGAGGCCTATCGGGCCGTCGGCGTGAGCGTGGCGGAGAGTGCCGAAGCGCTGTGGCGCGACGCCGAGATCGTGATCAAGGTGCGCGAGCCGAGCGAGGCGGAAGCCGAGCTGCTGCGCGAGGGCCAGACCCTGATCAGCTTCTTCTGGCCGGCCCAGAACGAGGCGCTGCTGGAGCGTTGTCGCGCCAAGGGCGCCACCGTCATCGCCATGGACATGGTGCCGCGGATCTCCCGCGCCCAGAAGATGGACGCGCTCTCCTCCATGGCCAATATCGCCGGCTACCGGGCGGTGATCGAGGCGGGCAACAACTTCGGACGCTTCTTCACCGGCCAGGTGACGGCGGCGGGCAAGGTGCCGCCGGCCAAGGTGCTGGTCATCGGCGCCGGTGTGGCCGGCCTTGCCGCCATCGGCACGGCGACCAGCCTGGGTGCCGTGGTGCGCGCCTTCGACGTGCGTCCCGAGGTGGCCGAGCAGATCGAGTCCATGGGCGCCGAGTTCCTGTTCCTCGACTTCGAGGAGGCCCAGGACGGCTCCGGCACCGGCGGCTACGCCGCGCCCTCGAGCCCCGAGTTCCGCGAGAAGCAACTGGCGCTGTTCCGCGAGCAGGCCCCCGAGGTCGACATCGTCATCACCACCGCGCTGATCCCGGGGCGTCCGGCGCCCAAGCTATGGCTCGAGGACATGGTCAAGGCGATGAAGCCGGGCTCGGTGATCGTCGACCTGGCCGCCGAGAAGGGCGGCAACTGCGATCTCACCGTGCCGAACGAGAAGGTGGTCACCGACAACGGGGTGACCGTCGTCGGTTACACCGACTTCCCGTCGCGCATGGCGACCCAGTCGTCGCTGCTCTACGCCACCAACATTCGTCACATGCTCACCGATCTGACGCCGGAAAAGGACGGCGCGATCGTGCATGACATGGAAGACGACGTGATTCGCGGTGCCACCGTGACGCACCAGGGCGAGATCACCTTCCCGCCGCCGCCGCCCAAGGTGAAGGCCATTGCCGCGGCCAAGCCCAAGGAGAAGGCCAAGGAGCTGACGCCCGAGGAGAAGCGCGCGGCAGAGCTTGCCACCTTCAAGGAACAGACCAAGCGTCAGGTCACGCTGCTGGGCATCGGTGGAGCGCTGATGCTGCTGCTCGGGCAGATCGCCCCGGCCTCGTTCATGCAGCACTTCATCGTCTTCGTGCTGGCCTGCTTCGTCGGTTTCCAGGTGATCTGGAACGTCAGCCACTCGCTGCATACGCCGCTGATGGCGGTGACCAATGCCATCTCCGGTATCATCGTGCTCGGTGCCGTGCTGCAGATCGGCTCGGGTAACTGGATCGTGGTGCTTCTGGCGGCGATCTCGGTATTGATCGCCACCATCAACATCGTGGGCGGCTTCCTGGTGACACGCCGGATGCTGGCCATGTTCCAGAAATCCTGAGCGGCGGAGTGACGAACATGTTAGGACAAGGTTTTGTTTCCGCCGCGGCGATAGCGGCAAGTGTGCTCTTCGTGCTCTCCCTGGGCGGGTTGAGCAATCAGGAGAAGGCCAAGCGGGCGGTATGGTACGGCATCGTCGGCATGGCGGTGGCGGTGCTGTTCACCGCCTTCGGCCCGGGCATCGGCAACTACTGGCTGATGATCCCGATGATCGCGATCGGTTCGGTGATCGGCTGGAAGGTGGCCAAGAGTGTGGCCATGACCGAGATGCCGCAGCTGGTGGCGGCGCTGCACAGCTTCGTCGGCCTCGCTGCGGTATTCGTGGCTTGGAACGCCGATCTCGAGCGGCGCCGGGTGCTGGCCGCCCAGGCGCTGGATGCCGGTCATCAGGAGTTCTCCGCCTTCGCCGCCCTGGTGGCGACCAAGGCACCGGACGAACTCACCTTCCTGCAGCTGGAGGTGGTGTTCGCCATCTTCATCGGCGCGGTGACCTTCACCGGCTCGGTGATCGCCTTCGGCAAGCTGGCCGGCAAGGTGGACGGCAAGCCGCAGAAGCTGCCCGGCGGCCATCTGCTCAACGCCGGGGCCGCGGCGCTCTGTCTGCTGCTGGCGGTGCTCTATCTCAACGGCGCCGGTTTCTGGACGCTGCTGCTGCTCGCGGCGCTGTCGTTCTTCATCGGCTGGCACCTGATCATGGGCATCGGCGGCGCCGACATGCCGGTGGTGGTGTCGATGCTCAACAGCTACTCCGGCTGGGCGGCGGCGGCGATCGGCTTCACGCTCTCCAACGACCTGCTGATCGTTACCGGCGCGCTGGTGGGCTCCTCGGGGGCGATTCTCTCCTACATCATGTGCAAGGCGATGAACCGCAACTTCGTCAGCGTCATTCTGGGCGGCTTCGGCGGTACCCAGGGGCCGGCGGCCGAGGTCGAGGGCGAGCAGGTGGCCATCGACGCCGCCGGTGTGGCGAGCACGCTCAACAACGCCGACAGCGTGGTCATCGTGCCGGGCTACGGCATGGCCGTGGCTCAGGCTCAGAACGCTGTGAGCGAACTGGTGCGCAAGCTGCGCTCAGCCGGCAAGGAGGTGCGTTTCGCCATCCACCCGGTGGCCGGGCGCCTGCCGGGGCACATGAACGTGCTGCTGGCCGAAGCCAAGGTGCCCTACGACATCGTGCTGGAGATGGACGAGATCAACGACGACTTCCCCAAGACCGACGTAACCATCGTCATCGGCTCCAACGATATCGTCAACCCGGCGGCGCAGGACGACCCCAACAGCCCGATCGCCGGCATGCCGGTACTCGAGGTGTGGAAGTCCAGCGTGGTGTTCGTCTGCAAGCGGGGCCAGGGTACCGGCTACTCCGGCATCGAGAACCCGCTGTTCTACAAGGAGAACACGCGGATGTTCTACGGTGACGCCCGGGAGAGCATCGACTCCCTGCTGTCGCTGATCGACTGAACCGGTCGCGGGAGCGTCGTCCCGCACCGAACGTTGGTGTGAATGCCCCCGAAAGGGGGCATTCTTCGTTACACTCAGGGCAATTTCATCCGTTCCATCGACCGATTTCGCGGGGCAGACATGGCAGACGAACCCATGCGGGTAGCAGTTCTGGGGGGCGGCAGCTTCGGTACCGCGCTGGCGAGCATCGCCGCCGACAACGGCGCCAGGGTGTGCCAATGGCTGCGGGATCCGCAGCTTGCGGAGCAGATCAATCGGGAGCATCGCAATTCACGCTACCTGCCGGACTACGCCATCAATCCGGCGGTGCGCGCCTCGAGCGACATGCAGGCCGTGCTCGAAGGGGCCGAGCTGGTGCTGGTGGCGATTCCCTCCCAGGCCTTCCGCGACGTGGTGCGCCAGGCGCGGCCCTGGCTCAACGCCGACCAGATCCTGGTCAGTACCACCAAGGGCATCCAGGAGGAAGGCTTCAAGCTGATGAGCCAGATCCTCGAGGAGGAGACCGGCTTTGCCCACATCGGCGTGATTTCCGGGCCCAATCTGGCTACCGAGATCGCCCAGAAGCAGCTCACTGCCACCGTGGTGGCCAGCGACGATGCACTGACCCGCACCCGCGTGCAGCAGGCGCTGAGTTGCGACTACTTTCGCGTCTACGCCAGCAACGACCGCTATGGGGTGGAGCTGGGCGGCTCATTGAAGAACATCTATGCCATTGCTGCCGGCATGGCCGCGGCGCTGGGCATGGGCGAGAACACCCGCAGCATGCTGATGACCCGGGCGCTGGCCGAGATGGGACGTTTCGCCGTCAGCCTCGGGGCCAACCCCATGACCTTCCTGGGCCTTGCCGGGGTGGGCGATCTGATCGTGACCTGTTCCTCGCAGCTCTCGCGCAACTATCGCGTGGGCTACGCCCTGGGCCAGGGCAAGAACCTGGACGAGGCGGTCGAGGCGCTGGGACAGGTGGCCGAGGGGGTCAACACGGTACGTCTGGTGCGCGACAAGGCGCGCAAGGACGGCGTCTACATGCCGCTGGCCGAGGGGTTGTATCAGGTGCTGTTCGAGGGCGTGCCGGCGCGGGAGATGGCGCGCATGCTGATGCGCGGCGAGCAGAGCAGCGACGTGGAGTTCGTGCTGCCGCGGGAGGCCGTGCAGCAGGCCCACCGGCGCGTCGAAGCGGGCGAGGAGAAGCCATGACGTCGCGCCTCTATGTCATGCGCCACGGCGAAGCCGGTCCGGGTCGGCCGGACCACGAGCGCGAACTGACCGCCCGCGGCCACGCCGAGGCCGGGCACATGGCCGAGTGGCTCGCGCGGCAGTCGCTGGAAGGCGCCCGGCTCTTCAGCAGTCCCTACCGGCGCGCCCGGCAGACCGCGGCTCACGTCGCCGGGGCGCTTGGCATCGATACCGTGGAACTCCCCATCATCACTCCCGACGACTCGCCCGGCGCCGTGTGCGAGTGGCTGCTGAACATGAGCGATGGCCAGCCCATCGTGCTGGTCAGCCACATGCCGCTGGTCGGGCTGCTCACCGGGCAACTGGTGGAGGGGGGCTCCGACCGCGGCCTCGCTTTCCCCACCGCTGCCGTGGCCGAGCTGGAGAGCGAGGTGTGGGCGGCGGGCTGCGCCCGGCTGCTGCGCTTCATGGCACCTCACGACATCTGCTGAGGCCAAGGCATAGCCCTATATCCAGCCGATGACTTTCAGGGCGAACACCCCCAAAGTGATGGTCACGCTGGCCATCAGCGTGGTCAGGGCGATGATGTTGGCCGAGAGGGCCGCATTGCCTCCCATCGCCTTGGTCATCACGAAGGCCGCGGCTGCCGTCGGGCTGGCGAAGAACAGGAACAGTACGCCCAGTTCACGCCCCTCGAAGCCGACCAGCCAGGCAGCGAGAATCGCGATCACGGGCAGGGTGATCATCTTCATCAGACTGGCGCCCATGGCCAGGCTGCCCGAGGCCCTGATCGAACCCAGCGACAGGGTGGCGCCGATGCAGATCAGCGCCAGTGGCAGCGTCAGCGAGGCGAAGTACTGTCCCGAGGTCATCGCCCAGCCGGGCAGGCGCAGCTCCAGCGCCGCCACCGGGATGGCGGCGACCACGGCAAGGATCAGCGGATTGCGGGCGATATGGCTGGCGATGCTGCGCCAGTCGGCGCTCTTGCCTTCCTGATAGGTGGCCAGCACGATGACCGAGAAGGCGTTGTAGGTCAGGATCACCACGCCGAGCAGCAGGCCGCCGGCGGAAAGTCCGTAGTCGCCGTACATGCCGGCCGCCAGCGCCAGGCCGACGATGCCGCAGTTGCCGCGAAATGCGCCCTGCACGTAGACGCCGCGGTCGGCATAGGGCACGCGCAGAATGGCCCAGCCCCAGGAGAGCAGGAAGCTGCCCAGCGTGGCCAGGGCGAAGAAGGCCAGCATGGCGGGATTGAGCGTGGTATCCAGATCGGCGCGAATGATGCTGAGGAAGATCAGCGTCGGCATGGTGGCCTTGAACACCAGGCTCGAGGCAGTGGAGATGAAGGCCTGATCGATCCAGCCCAGGCGCTTCAGGCCCAGGCCGATGAAGACCATGGCGAAGACCGGCAGGGTGATCTCCAGGGTGGCGAAAAAGAGTTCGTATAGGCCCATGTCAGCGTGTGAGCCACAGGCCGACGAAGATGGCAACGGTCACGGTGACGAAGAACACACGGTTGCGCGTGCGAGTATCGCGCGGGGGGCGAGGGGAGCGAGGCATGACGGGACTCCAGAACAGGGCGAACGGTATGAAGCGGAGGTCGACTTGGCGGAATAGAGTAAACCCGTTAGCCTGCTATCGCCACTGCCGCCCAGCTCCGACTCCGGATTCTCCTCATGACTGAACGTTCCACCGCTTCGCGACCGCGCCTGGTCTTCGCTCACGCCAACGGTTTTCCCGGCATGAGCTACCGTAGCCTGCTGGCTCCCTTGCATGAGCGTTTCGACATTCACCCCGTCGACCGCCTGGGCCATCATCCCGACTACCCGGTCGGTGCCAACTGGCTGGCGCTGCGCGACGAGCTGCTCGAGCACGTGCTCGACGATGAGAGTCCTGTGATCGGCGTGGGGCACTCCATGGGCGGCGTGCTGATGGCCATGGCGGCGGAGCATGCGCCGCAGCGCTTTCGCTGCGTGGTGATGCTCGACCCGCCGCTGATGCTGGGGCTCGATGCCTGGAGCATGAAGGTCGCCAAGCGCTTCGGCTTCGTCGACCGGGTCACCCCGGCGGGCAAGAGTCACGGTCGCCGGGCCTCCTGGCCCGACCGTGAGGCGATGGCCAATCATTTGCGCCGTCGCGGTCTGTTCCGCCGTTTCACCCCCGAAGCCCTGTACGACTATGTGGAGGGCGGCACTCGGCTGCGTGACGACGGTGCCGCCGAACTGATCTACGACCCGGCGATCGAGACCGAGATCTTCCGCAATCTGCCCGATCATCTGACACGTTTGCCGCGCCGGCTCAGGATTCCTTTCGGCGTGCTGGTCGGCAGCGACTCCGATCTGATCACGCCCAGGCGCCGCCGCCGGCTGGCTGCCCACGGCATTCCGCTGGCGCCGGTGCCGGGTACCCACATGTTCCCCATGGAGCACCCCGAGGAGACGCGGCAGGCGCTGCTGGCGATGCTCGACCGACTGCTGGAGGGCGAGGCATGAGCGAGGCGCAACCCCTGACCCTGGCCGGCGGTCGCCTGGCGGCACTCGCCTGGGGCGAGCCGAGCGCCCCCACCTGGCTGGCACTGCACGGCTGGCTGGACAACGCCGCGAGCTTCTCCCGCCTGGCGCCGCTGCTGTGCGCAAGGCTCGGCGTGCGCATCGTGGCGCTGGACTTCTCCGGCCACGGCCACTCGCAGCATGGCGCGGGCGACTACGCCCTGTGGGACTACTGCCACGACTTGCTGGATGCTGCCGACGAGCTGGACCTCGAGCGCGTGAGCGTGCTGGCGCACTCCATGGGGGCGGGAGTGGCCTGTCTCACCGCAGCGGCGCTGCCGGAGCGCATCGAGCGACTGGTCCTGATCGATGGTCTGGGTGCCGTGACCACGCCTGCCGAGGAGAGCGCCGCTCAACTGCGCAAGGGATTGCGTGCCGCCAGACGCCCGAGGTCGGCGTCGCCGCGCTATCCTGATAGCAGTACCGCCGTGGCGGCACGTGTGGCCGGTGGCGTGACACCGATCGATGCCGAAACCGCGACGCCGCTGGTGGAGCGTAACCTGATGCGTGAGAGCGACGGTCACGTGCGTCTGCGTACCGATGGCAGGCTGCTGTGGCCTTCACCGCTGCGCCTGAGTCCGGAGCAGGTGTTGGCCCTGCTCGGCGCGATCCAGGCGCCGGTGCTGTTGATCGAGGGCGAGAAGGGCATACTGGCCGAACGTGAGAACGCCCAGGCGGCGCGTGCGGCAGTCCCTCACCTGACGCGACACGTATTGCCGGGCGGGCACCATCTGCACCTGGAGCCCGCCAACGTGGCCGCGGTGGCGCGAGCCATCGAGACGTGGCTGGAACCGCGTCGAACATGTTCCCGGGAGAGGTGAGATGAGCAGCAGTCAGGCGGTGGAACAGGGCAAGCGCGTGGCGCTTACGCTGGGCAGCGGCGGGGCGCGCGGCTACGCCCATATCGGCGTGATCGAGGTGCTCGAGGCGCGGGGCTACGAGATCGCCGCCATTTCCGGCTGCTCCATGGGTGCGGTCATCGCCGGCGTTCATGCCGCGGGTCAGCTCGAGGCCTATCGCGACTGGGTCTGCAAGCTCGACTACTTCGACGTGCTCAAGCTGGTCGACGTCACCTGGAGCCCGATGGGGGCGATGCGGGCCAGCAAGGTCATGAGCAAGCTCGAGGAGCTCATCGGCGACATCCAGATCGAGGAGCTGCCGATCCCGTTGACCACCGTCGCCACCGATCTGGCGCGACAGCGGGAGGTGTGGTTCCAGTCGGGTCCGCTGCTGCGTGCGATCCGTGCTTCCATCGCCATACCGGGCGTCATCACCCCGGTGCACATCGGCGACAGCACCCTGGTCGACGGCGGCCTGCTCAACCCGCTGCCGATCACACCGACGGTATCGTCCCATGCCGACATGATGCTGGCCGTCAACGTGACCGCTCACAGCGCCCGACCGGTGACGCTGAACGATCTGATGCCCACCGAAGAACAGGAGATGGTGGAAGCGCAGGCCGTGGCCAAGGGCTGGATGGACGTGCGTGGCGCCACGCGCTGGCTGTTCGAAGGATTCGGCGCCGCGGAGCAGGAGGCCGCTGCGGCGGACGGCAAGAGCGTGCGCGCGTCCAATGGGCGACGGGCCTGGGGCCGGCTCGACATGATCCTGGCCTCGTTCGACATCACCCAGGCCTCGCTGGCCAAGTACAAGATCGCGGGCTATCCCCCCGACGTGTTGATCGAGGTGCCCAAGACGGTGTGCGGGGCCTTCGAGTTCCACCGCGCCGAGGCGCTGATTCGCCTGGGGCGCCATCTGGCCATGGAGGCGCTGGACCGCTACGAGGGGCGCACGCAGAGCGGCCACGGCGGCTCGGGAGGCATCATCGTCGAGCCGCCGCAGATGCCCGCCGAGCGCGAATCGGGCGGAGGCCAGGCAAGCTAGAAGGCTTGCCCACGGCGACGCAGCAGCACGTAGACGGCACCGGTACCTCCATCGCTTTCCTTGGCCGAGCAGAAGGCCAGCACCGTCGGCCATTCGCGCAGCCAGGCGTTGACGTGACTCTTGATCACCGGGTAATCCGCCGTGCTGCCCCACGCCTTGCCGTGAACTACCAGCACGCAGCGCATGCGGCTGCCCACCGCTTCCTTGAGAAAGCCTTCCAGCTCCAGGCGCGCCTCGTCGAGGCTGTAGCCGTGCAGGTCCAACCCTGCCTCCCAGGCGATCTGGCCGCGCTTCAGCTGGCTGCGGGTGCGGTAGGGCAGGTCGGGCAGGGCGAAGTCGAGGAATTCCGAAGGGCGCACCGGCTCCACGCGACCGTCGCTGGTGCGGCTGGCGCTCTCCGTCGTGTCGGCGGCCACCGCCGCTGCGCGACGTTCCGCCGCCGCCGGGTCGCGACGTTTGGGCCGCCCCGGGTCGGCACGATTGATGGCGATGCGGCGCACGCCGGCCTCGCGCAGCGCCTGGCGAAAGGCGTTGCTGTCGTCGTCATCGTCGTCGGGCGGGCGGCGTTGGCTCATGCGGGGCTCGGGTGGTGTCGTCGAGCGGCCAGTATAACGGCCTGAGCGCGGCTGTGAACCGCCTGTCGCCACGGGTACAATCGGGACATCGAACCCAACCGACTGTGCAGGACCTTTCGTGGCCAACTCCACCGATTCCCGCTCGACCCTGACTCTGGACGACGAGGCGCTATGTCGCGACCTCCATACGCTGCGCGACTACCTGCGCTGGGCCGCCAGCGAATTTCACCTGGCCGGCTTGCACCACGGCCATGGTACCGACTCCCCCTGGGACGAAGCCGTGGCGCTGACGCTGGGCGCCCTGCACCTGCCCTGGAACGTCGACCCGGCGGTGCTCGACGCACGCCTGCTCCCCGTGGAGCGAGCGCGTATCGTCGCGCTGGTGCGTGAGCGCATCACCTCGCGTCGGCCGCTACCCTATCTGCTGGGCGAGGCATTTTTCGCCGGCTTTGCCTTCGATGTCGACGAGCGGGTGCTGATCCCACGTTCTCCCATCGCCGAGCTGATCGAGAGCGGCTTCGCCGCCTGGTTCCCCGAGGAGCCGCCGGCGCGGGTGCTGGACCTGTGCACCGGCTCGGGCTGCATCGGCATCGCCACGGCGCTGCACCTGCCCACCTGTGAGGTGGATCTTTCCGACGTCAGCACCGACGCCCTGGCCGTGGCCAGACAGAACATCCAGCGCCACGACCTGGGTGTGCGGGCGCGGGCGGTGCTCTCCGACCTGTTCGAGGGACTGGCCGGTCAGCGCTACGACCTGATCGTCTCCAACCCGCCCTACGTGGATGCCCGCGACCTTGCCACCATGCCCGCCGAATATCGTCACGAGCCGGCGCTGGCACTCGGCGCCGGGGCCGACGGCCTCGACATCGTGCGCCGTATCCTGCGCGAAGCGCGGCGTTACCTGACCGATCACGGCGTGTTGATCGTCGAGGTCGGCAACTCCGACCGTCATCTGGAAGCGGCCTTCCCCGAGGTACCTTTCCTGTGGCTCGACTTCGAGCGCGGCGGGCAGGGCGTGTTCGCCCTCACCGCCGCAGAACTCGACGCCCATGCGGCGTCCTTCGCCTGATCCAACCACACGATATCGGGAGGCACGCCCATGTCCGGCAATACCTTTGGCAAGCTGTTCACCGTTACCACCTTCGGCGAGAGCCACGGCCCGGCGCTGGGCGCCATCGTCGACGGCTGCCCACCGGGGCTGCCGCTCAGCGAAGCCGATCTGCAGCACGACCTCGACCGTCGTCGTCCCGGTACCTCGCGGCATACCACCCAGCGTCGCGAGCCCGATCAGGTGCGCATTCTCTCCGGGGTGTTCGAGGGCGTGACCACCGGCACGCCCATTGGCCTGCTGATCGAGAACACCGACCAGCGCTCCAAGGATTACGGCAACATCAAGGACCAGTTCCGTCCCGCCCACGCCGACTACACCTACCACCACAAGTACGGCATCCGCGACTCTCGCGGCGGCGGCCGTTCCAGCGCCCGGGAAACCGCCATGCGCGTGGCCGCCGGCGCCATCGCCAAGAAGTACCTGGCCGGCCAGGGCATCAGCGTGCGCGGCTACATGAGTCAGCTCGGCCCGCTGGAGATCGCCTTCAAGCAGTGGGAGTCGGTCGACGACAATCCCTTCTTCTGTCCCGACCCCGAGCGGGTGCCCGAACTCGAGGCCTTCATGGATCAGCTGCGCCGCGACCAGGACTCGGTGGGTGCCAAGATCACCGTGGTGGCCGAAGGACTGCCGCCGGGACTGGGCGAGCCGGTGTTCGATCGCCTGGATGCCGATCTGGCCCACGCCCTGATGAGCATCAATGCGGTGAAGGGGGTGGAGATCGGTGATGGCTTTGCCGCGGTGGCGCAGCGTGGCAGCGAGCACCGCGACGAGATGACCCCCGAGGGGTTTCTCTCCAACCATGCCGGCGGCGTGCTCGGCGGCATCTCCTCGGGGCAGCCGTTGATTGCACATCTGGCGCTCAAGCCCACTTCCAGCATCACCCTGCCCGGGCGCAGCATCGACGTGCACGGCAACCCGGTCGAGGTGGTGACCAAGGGGCGCCACGACCCTTGCGTAGGCATCCGCGCCACGCCCATCGCCGAGGCAATGATGGCGCTGACGCTGATGGATCACCTGCTGCGTCACCGGGCGCAGAATGGTGACGTGAGGGTCGCGACGCCGGTCTTGCGTTGAGGAGCGTCGGCAGCGGGGGCGTTGCGTCTGGAGCCGAGTTGCTACACTGAGAGCACACTGAAGCAGAGATGAGCCATGAAGATAAACGTCGAGTTCGACCTGACGCCCGAGGAGTTTCGTCGTGCCCTGGGCCTGCCCGATGTGGAAGCCTTTCAGCAGGAGCTGCTCAACCGGATCCAGAAGCAGATGGAGTCCGGCGTCGAGGGTTACGACCCAATGAGCCTGATGAAACCTTTCCTGCAGCAGGGCTTTACCCAGGACATGAGCCAGGGGCTCTCCCAGGGGCTGGCCAGCTTCGGCACCTACCAGCAGATGATGCTCGACATGCTGCGCCAAGCGGGAAGCTCGATGGGCAAGGCGGCGCAGGAGCCGGCGGAGGCTGAACCCAAGCGTGCGGAGAAGTCGGCTGGCAAGACGGGAGCGGCCGAGGCGCGCTCGCGCTCTCGGCGTTCGGAGTAGCTGGCGTCGGGAGAGCGTTCTTCGTTCTGCGGAAGTGGAAGGGTGTTGCAGTGAGAGCCTGGTCAGGCTACGATTTGTGCGGTGCAGCATGAGTGCCGCCTAAGGTCGCGCCCGGCGTTTTACGTTGGGCATCCTGGGTGGCCGAAGACTGGCCGATACCGGTGCGCGCTGCTCCCCGCATGTTCACGGTCCACAGGAGGTTGCCCCATGCAGGACAAGATGCTCGATGAATTCAATCAGCAGACGCGGCGGTTCTTCGAACCCATGCGCAAGCTCAACTCGCTGATGCTCGGCAATATGGAGAAGATGACCGAGTACCAGCTCGAGGCGATGAAGCGCTACAGCCAGATGGGCACCGAGCGCATGCGCAGCGCTTCCGAGATTCGCGATGCCCAGGACCTGCAGGCGTTCGGTGCCCAGCAGGCCGAGATGATGAGCGAACTCTCGCGGCAGATGATGGAAGATGCCCAGGCGCTGGGCGAAATGAGTCAGCAGTTCCGCGCCGAGCTGGAGCAACTGTTCGGCGAGGTCAGTCAGGAGCTGAGCGATACGGCCAAGCAGGCGGAAGCGAGTGCCAAGCCGGCCGCATCGGGCAAAACCGACGCTCCGGCCAAGTCCGACGCTCCGGCCAAGGCCACGTCGCGCAAGAGCTGAAAGCCATTCGACCGCTTCGGGGTCGGCTCTCGCCGACCTCTCCACGGAGCTGATGTCTCGCTCCGTGGAGGCGCTCGGTCGGGCGCGCGCATCGAATCGAAGAAGAAGGTTCTCATATAGGAGAGGGCGATGCAGTCAGGGGACGAGGTTTTCTCCCAGGCCGAACTGGAAGAGTGGAACGAGCAGCTCAAGGAGATGGGGCAGCACTACCAGGCCCTGATGCAGGAACTGCTCGAGCGCATGGCGCCCGACGCGGCCGCCGACTCCATTCAGGCCGACATGCGCGAGGCCTTCCAGGCCGGCGCCGAGTCGCTGATGCGCAATCCTCAACTGCTGTGGCAGACCCAGGCGCGCCTCATCCAGGATCAGTACCAACTGTGGCAGCAGGGCCTGCAGGCGCTGAGCGGGAATCTGGGCGAGCCGCTGGTGGTGCCGCCCAAGAACGACCGGCGCTTCAAGGACGAGGCCTGGCAGCAGGAGCCGTTCTACCGCGCCATCCTGCAGCAGTACCTGTTGTTCTCCGGCGCCGTGGAAGAGCTCGTCGAGCAGCTCGACGGCCTGCCCGAGAAGCAGAAGCGCAACCTGGCGTTCTATGCCCGCCAGCTGGTCAATGCCATGGCACCGACCAACTTCGTCACCACCAACCCCGAGGTGATGCGCCGTACCCTGGAGACCAAGGGCCAGAACCTGATCGAAGGGCTGGCTCAGCTGCGCCGCGACCTGGCCAACTCGGCCGACGGGCTCAACGTGGCCATGACCGACCGCAGCGCCTTCGAGATCGGGCGCAACATCGCCGTGACGCCCGGCTACGTGGTCTACGAGAACGAGCTGATCCAACTGATCCAGTACACGCCGACCACCGACACGGTGTTCAAGACGCCGCTGCTCGTCGTGCCGCCCTGGATCAACAAGTACTACATCCTCGACCTGCGTCAGGACAATTCGCTGGTCAAGTGGTTGGTGGACCAGGGCCACACCGTGTTCCTGATCTCCTGGCGCAACCCGGGCCCCGCGCAGCGCGATCTGACCTGGGCCGACTACATGCAGATGGGCCCGGTCGCCGCCATGGAGGCCATCGAGCAGGCCTGTGGCGAGAAGTCGGTCAACCTGCTCAGCTACTGCATCGGCGGCACCCTGACCGCGTCCACCGTGGCCTACCTCACCAGCACCCGGCGTGGGCGCAAGGTCAAGTCGGTCACCTACATGGCTACGCTGCAGGACTTCCGCGATCCCGGCGAGCTCGGCGTGCTGCTCAGCGAGCCGATCCTGGAGGGAATCGAGGCGCGCATGGAGCAGGACGGCTATCTCGATGGCCGCTCCATGGCCTATACCTTCAACCTGCTGCGCGAGAACGACCTGTTCTGGTCCTTCTATGTCAGCAACTACCTGAAGGGCGAGAATCCCGCGCCGTTCGACTTGCTCTACTGGAACACCGACGGCACCAACCTGCCGGCCGGTACCCACGGCTGGTACCTGCGCCACATGTATCTGGAGAATCGCCTGGTGGAACCCGGCGGCATCGAGCTGGACGGGGTCAAGATCGACCTGCGCAAGATCTCCACGCCGAGCTACTTCGTCTCCACCCGCGAGGACCACATCGCCAAGTGGAACAGCACCTATTACGGCGCGCTGCTGCCCAAGGGGCCGGTCACCTTCGTGCTGGGCGGCTCCGGCCACATTGCTGGCATCGTCAATCCGCCCGTGCGCAACAAGTACGGCTACTGGACCAACGGCGAGCTGCCCGAGGATCATGAGGCCTGGCTTGCCGGCGCCGAGTTCCACGAGGGCTCCTGGTGGCCTCACTGGCAGCAGTGGATGACCGAAGGCGGCTACGCCGATACCGACAAGATGGTACCGGCACGCCAGCCGGGCGAGGGCGAACTCAAGCTGCTGGAGGAGGCGCCGGGCCGCTACGTGCGCATGACCATTCCCGAGGTGCTGGGTGAGGTACCGGCCAAGGCGGAGTGATCCGGCAAATGCCCAACGCCACGAGGCCCGCTGATGCGGGCCTCGTCGTTTGTTGGGTTTTCAGATAGTGCCTAGAACCGCCGTCGGCGGCGCTCTGGCAACCGCAGGCCCGGCAGCACCAGCAGCGCGCTAAACAACCACACCGGCCAGCTGCCGGTGCGGGTGAAGGGCGTCAGACCCTGCATCGGTACGGCCTCGGCGAGCAGTGCCACGGTCTCGAACTGAGGTGCCCTGGCCACCACCTGACCGTACTGGTCGATGACGGCGGTCACCCCGTTGCTGGTGGCGCGCACCACGTAGCGGCCGTTCTCCAGCGCCCGCAGGCGGGCCATCTGCAAGTGCTGCAGCGGACCGATCGACTCGCCGAACCAGGTGTCGTTGGACACCGTCAGCAACAGTTCGCTGTCGCGGGCCTGCTGTGCCACCAGGTCGGCGTAGATGATCTCGTAGCAGATGGCGTTGCCGATCACCGTGCCGGCGGCACGGATCGGCCGCTGTCCCGAGGGGCCAGGGGTCATCGCCGGCATCGGCAGGTCGAAGAAGGCGATGGTGCCGCGCAGCCAGCGCTCCAGAGGCAGGTACTCTCCGAAGGGCACCAGGCGCTCCTTGCGGTATTGGCCTTCGGCGTTGCCCAGCCCGATCACGCTGTTGTAGTAGAGCCCGCGGCCCTCGCGTTGGGGAATGCCGGTGAGCAGAGCGGTACCCGGCACCAGGTGGGCCTGGGCCCGGGCCAGCAGTGGCTCGGCCTCGTCTTCGAACATCGGCAGCGCCGCCTCGGGCCAGACGATCAGGTCGGCGTCGTCGGCGTAGGCCCGAGTCATCTCCAGATAGGTGTTGGCGGCGATGCGCTGGCCCTCGGGTGTCCACTTGATCAACTGGTCGAGGTTGCCCTGCAGCAGGGCGACCCGCAGCGGCTCGCCTGCCGGCTCGGTCCACTGCGTGGGCAGCGCCAGTGGGATCAGCCACATGGCGGCGATGGGCGCGGCCGCCCACCAGCGACGACGCAGGAACTCCGCACCCAGGGTACCGCTGAGCGCAACGATCAGCGAGAGCAGGTAGACCCCGCCGATGGGGGCCCAGGGCGCCAGCGGTGAATCGACCTGAGAGCTGCCCAGCAGCAGCCACGGGAAACCGGTGAACAGCCAGGTGCGCAGCCATTCGCCCAGCACCCAGGCGCCGGCGAAGGTGAGGAAGGCCAGGCGCGGGCCGCACAGCAGGCGGTAGAGCCATAGTGCGGCGGCAACGAACAGCGCCATGGCGCAGACGAACAGCGCGGTGAGGAAGAGCGCCAGCGGCATCCCGGTGTAGCCGTAGTCGTGGATCGACACGTAGACCCAGGAGGCACCGGAGCCGAACAGGCCGACCCCGTAGCACCAGCCGAGGAAGGCGGCCTGGCGTGCCCCCAGGGGCCGAATCGCCCAGTAGACGAGCCCTGCGGCCAGCGGTCCCAGCCACCACAGTTCATAGGGCGAGGCAGTCAGCGTGGTCAGAACGCCGGCAACGAGCGCGGCCAGATAGCCGAGTGCGGGCGTCGGACGTTTATTTTTCATGGGAGTTGGCATCCTGAGGCAGCCGGGTCAATCCTGGGGTGGCGTTGCTTCGTCCTGCAGAACGGCTTCCAGCAGGCGTATGCGCCGATTGTCTGCATTGAGTACGGTGAAGCGCCAGCCGCCGAGCTCGGTATGCTCGCCGCGCCCGGGCAAGTGGCCGAAGCGCTGCATCACCAGCCCGCCGACGGTATCGAACTCGTCGTCGGAGAAGCGCGTGCCGAAGCGCTCGTTGAAATCCTCGATCGGGGTCAGCGCGCGAATGGCGTAGCGCCCCTCGCCGAGAGTGCGGATGTCGTCGTCCTCGTCGGTGTCGTGCTCGTCCTCGATGTCACCGACGATCTGTTCGAGGATGTCCTCGATGGTGACGATACCGGCGGTGCCGCCGTACTCGTCGACCACTACCGCCATGTGGTTGTGAGTATCGCGAAACTCCTTGAGCAGGCTGTTGAGCCGCTTCGACTCCGGCACGAACATGGCCGGGCGCAGCACGTCCTCGAGCGAGAAGCGCTCGCGCTCCTCGGCGGGGCGGTTGAGCAGCTTCAGCAGATCCTTGACCAGCAGCAGCCCCTTGACCTCGTCGAGGTTTTCGCCAATGACCGGGTAGCGCGAATGACCGGTCTCGTCGATCAGGGCCAGGTACTCCTCGGCGGGCTGATCCACGGCGATGGCGGCCACCTGGGAACGCGGGATCAGCACCTCACGAACCTGCTGGTCGCTGATCTGCAGTGCGCCTTCGATGATCATCATGGCGTCCTGGTCCAGCTTGAGGCGGGTGGCCGCCTCGCGCAGGAACTCCATCAGCTCCTCCCGCGAACTGGGGCCTTCGCTGTCCCCTGAGAGGGCGCCGAGCAGTTTGTCGAGCCACGACCTTCCGCTTTGGCCACTCGTTCGGTCTTCACTCATCGCTAGAGTCTCTCGTCCATGCTGTCGTCTTGTTGTTCGGTGCGATCCGCTGCATAGGGATCGGCGATGTCGAGGTCCGCCAGGATCTCGCGCTCGAGCTGCTCCATCGCCTCGGCTTCCTCATCCTCGAGGTGGTCGTGGCCAAGCAGGTGCAGCATGCCGTGTACCACCAGGTGAGCATAGTGATGTTCGAGGCGCTTGCACTGCTCGGCGGCCTCGCGCGCCACCACCGGGTGGCACAGCACCAGATCGCCGAGCAGCGGCAGCGAAATGCCGGGCGGGCCATCGAAGGGAAAGGAGAGCACGTTGGTGGGCTTGTCGCGACCGCGATAGTCGCGATTCAGCGCCTGGCCTTCATCGGCGTCGACGAAGCGCACGGTGACCTCGTGGCGCGTCTCCCCAGGGAAGCGCGCCAGCACCGCGGCGATCCAGCCCTCCAGCGCAGCCTGCGCCGGCAGTTCCCGGTCGGCTAGTGCAATCTGGCGGTCGACGATGGGCGCCGGGATCATTTTTCGCCGCCGTCCCTGTTGCGCTCACGCTCCTGACGCAGGGCTTCGCGCTCCCGTTCGCGGGCTTCGCGGCGGGCGCGTTCCTGCACTTCCTGCTCGGCCTCGAAGCTCTCGTAGGCTTCGATGATGCGCTGCACCAGCGGATGTCGCACCACGTCCTTGGCGGCGAAATGCGTCACCCCGATGCCGGCGGTACCCCTGAGCACCTCGAGCACCTGGATCAGCCCGGAGCTCTGGCCGCGGGGCAGGTCGACCTGAGTCACGTCGCCGGTGATCACCGCGGTGGAGCCGAAACCGATGCGGGTCAGGAACATCTTCATCTGCTCGCGGGTGGTGTTCTGGCTCTCGTCGAGAATGATGAAGGCGTTGTTAAGCGTGCGTCCGCGCATGTAGGCCAGCGGAGCGATCTCGATCACCTGGCGCTCGATCAGCTTGCCCACCTGCTCGAAGCCGAGCATCTCGTAGAGCGCATCGTAGAGCGGGCGCAGGTAGGGGTCGATCTTCTGGGCCAGATCGCCCGGCAGGAAACCGAGCTTCTCTCCCGCCTCCACGGCCGGACGCACCAGCAGGATGCGACGCACCTCCTGCTGGTTGAGCGCTTCCACCGCTGCGGCGACGGCCAGGTAGGTCTTGCCGGTGCCGGCTGGGCCGATGCCGAAGTTGATGTCGTGCTGACGGATGCTGGCGACGTAGTTCTGCTGGTTCTGCCCACGCGGCTTGATCAGCACCTTGGGCGTACGCAGCAGCACCTCGCCGTCGGCGGGGCCTTCCTCTTCGTCGAGCGCCTCGCGCCCCGACTCCTGAAGGAACAGATGCACGGTATCCGGTGACAGGGGGCTGGCTTCGGCCTCGCGATAGAGGTGCTCCAGCACGTTGGCGGCGGCCTTGACCCGATGGCCGGGACCGGCCAGTTGAAAGACGTTGCCGCGATTGCGCAGGGTGACGCCGAGGCGTGACTCGACCAGTTTGAGATGCTCGTCCCTTTGGCCGCAAAGGTTGGCGAGACGCTGTGGATCGTTGGGCTCTAGGCTCAATGTGATGATGCGGTTGGCCTGTGCGGCGTGTTGACTCAAGGTGTCGGAATCCATGCGTTGCGTGTGTTGGCTCCCAGCTTAATGCCCTGCCTTTCGGCAGGGCAATGTTTTCCATTCACGTTGCCCGTCTGTGGGCGGACGACGTGCCTGCCTGATCTCATTGTAGCGTCGGGGAAGCCAGTTCGCCGCGCAGTGAATTGGGCAGTGCCTCGGTGATGGTCACCTCGACGAAGTGGCCGATCAGCTCGGTGGGGTTGGCAGCGCTGAAGTTGACCACGCGGTTGTTCTCGGTGCGTCCGGACAGCTGCCCGGGATCCCTGGGCGAGAACCCGCTGACCAGGATGCGCTGCGTGGTGCCCACCATGCGCCGCGAGATCTGCATCGCTTGCTGATTGATGCGCTCCTGCAGGATCGCCAGGCGCTGCTTCTTGACGCTCTCCGGGGTGTCGTCGGGCAGTGCCGCGGCCGGCGTGCCGGGCCGTGCCGAATAGACGAAGCTGAAGGAGTGGTCGAAGCCGATGCGGTGGATCAGGTCCATGGTGGCCTCGAAGTCCACCTCGGTTTCGCCGGGGAAGCCGACGATGAAGTCGGAAGAGAAGCTGATGTCGGGGCGCAGGGCGCGAATGCGCTCCATCTTCTCCACGTACTCCTCGACCGTGTGGCCGCGCTTCATGGCGGCCAGGATACGGTCGGAGCCGGCCTGGACCGGCAGGTGCAGGTGGCTGACCAGCTCGGGAATCTCGCCGTAGGCCTCGATCAGGCTGTCGCTGAACTCCACCGGGTGCGAGGTGGTGAAGCGAATGCGGTCGATGCCCTCCACCGCCGCCACGCAGGCGATCAGCTCGGCCAGGTCGATCTCGTCGCCGAGCCGGTTCTCGCCGCGGTAGGCGTTGACGTTCTGGCCCAGCAGGTTGATCTCGCGCACGCCCTGGTCGGCCAGGTGGATCACCTCGTCCATCACCGCCTCGAACGGGCGTGACACCTCTTCGCCACGCGTATAGGGCACAACGCAGAAGGTGCAGTATTTCGAGCAGCCCTCCATCACCGAGACGAAGGCACTGGCTCCGTCGGAGCTGGGCTTGGGTAGGTGATCGAACTTCTCGATCTCGGGAAAGGTGACGTCGACCACCGAAATCTGATCGTTGCGGCGGGCATCGAGCATCGCCGGTACGCGGTGCAGGGTCTGGGGGCCGAACACCATGTCGACGTAAGGCGCACGCTTGCGCAGCGCCTCGCCTTCCTGGCTGGCCACGCAGCCGCCCACGCCGATCACCAGATCGGGGTTGGCCTCCTTGAGTTTCTTCCAGCGGCCGAGCTGGTGGAAGACCTTTTCCTGGGCCTTTTCGCGAATCGAGCAGGTATTGAGCAGGATGACGTCGGCCTCGCCTTCGTCGTCGGTCAATTCGAGCTGATGAGATTCGCCGAGCAGATCCGCCATGCGTGCGGAGTCGTACTCGTTCATCTGGCAGCCGTGGGTCTTGATGAAGAGTTTCTTCGCCATAGGATAGAGGGTCGGTCGTCCGACGCGTGCGTCACCGGTGAGTGGAGTGTCGCGGGAATTGGCCTTGTGGCCGTCCTCGAAGGTGGCGGTATTATACGGAAGGCAGCCTGATGGGGCCAGTAGGGGCACCGCGTCCAGGGACGCCTGTGGTACGCTAGCCCCTTGGCGGTCCTGTAGCGGGACATCTAATTAGCGCAACCGAACGTTGAGGACAGACGGCCTTATGGCGGCCAAGCCGATCTATCGGGTGGTTTTCCACCAGCAGGGTGAAATCTGGGAGCTCTATGCCAGAGAGATCTACCAGAGCGAACTTTGGGGTTTCATCGAGGTCGAGGAATTTGTCTTCGAGGACGGCTCGAAGCTGGTCGTCGACCCCTCTGCCGACCGCCTGCGTCACACTTTCGATGGCGTCAAGCGCAGCTATCTGCCGCTGAACGCCATCGTGCGTATCGACGAGGTGGAGCGTGAGGGGCCGGCCAGGGCCGTCAAGAGCGAGGGGCGCATTGCGGAGTTTCCGCGTGGTCCGATGCTGCCGCCGAAGAGCGAGCGCTGAAAACAATGAACGCAGGGAAACGGCATACCCGCGGTCTGCTCAGGAAATGACCATCCTGCCGCAGGCCAGTACCGGGGTGCCAGTCAGCCGCCTTTCCAGCGGTTTTCCCGGGGTTTATCCACAGTTCCTGTGGATAGGCCAGTGAAAGAGAGATTTGCCAGGGGCTTGCCGATGGCAGGCCCTCGGCTTTGATAGCCAGGACATCGGCATGAAGCATCGATACAGGTTTTTTCTCGCAGGCGTCGCGCTGGGCTTGGCGGCGTCTCCGCTGCATGCCCAGCAGGCGGACAACAACGCGCGTTGGGTTTCCGATGAGTTGACCACCTACGTGCGCAGCGGCCCGACCGACGGCTATCGCATCGTCGGTACCCTGACGGCCGGCGAGCCGGTTACCCTGCTCGAGACCAGCGGCAACTACAGCCGGGTCGAGAACGGTGACGGCAATCGTGTATGGATACTGAGTAACGAGCTGCAGTCGTCACCGAGTGCGAGCTACCAGTTGCCGCGCCTGGAGGAGCAGGTGGCAGAGCTCGAGGCCGAGCTGGGCGGCATCAACGAGACCTGGGAGAACCGGGTCTCGGCCATGACCGAAACCCTCGAGGTGCGTGAGCAGCGCATCGCCGAGCTGGAGGCGCGTAACCGCGAGCTCGACAGCGAGGCCGACCGCTCGCGCAGTACCATCCGCCAGCTCCAGGCACGCCTGGACACCCAGGAAGAGGACCTGCTGATGCGCTACTTCATGTACGGCGGTGGCGTCGCCGGCGCCGGTCTGCTGGTCGGATTGATCATTCCTCACCTGCCGCGCAAGCGGCGCAAGCGCGACCGCTGGTTCTGATGACGAGGCATGGACGATGACGCGTGAATGGCTCGACCGCTGGCGCGAGGGACGTATCGGCTTTCATCGCCACGACACGCATCCGGCGCTGGTACGCCATTGGCCTACGCTGAAGATCCGCGCGGGCACCAAGGTGCTGGTGCCGCTGTGCGGCAAGAGCCTGGACATGCGCTGGCTGGCAAGTCGCGACCACCCCGTGCTGGGCATCGAGCTGTCGCGGGAGGCGATCGAGCAGTTCGTCGACGAAGGCACCGGCGAGGTGTCCCGTTACCAGCAGGAGCCGTTCGCGATCTGTCGGCAGGGCAGCGTGGAGCTATGGTGCGGCGATTTCTTCCACTTCCATATCGATCAGGCGGCCGAGATCGGAGCCTTCTACGATCGTGCCGCGCTGATCGCTCTGCCGCCCGCGACTCGCCAGCGTTATGCCTTTCATCTCGCGCAGCTGATCCCGCCCGGCATACACGGCCTGCTGATCTCGCTGTCCCGCGCGCCGGGAGACGAGAGCGCCGGCCCGCCTTATCACGTGCCGGCCGATGAGGTTCGTGAGCTGTTCGAGCCCAACTTTCAGGTCACTCACCTGGAGGATGGCGAGCCGGAAGCGGGTAGCGGCTTCCGCGAGAGCGTGTGGGCCCTTACCCGGCGTGGCCCCATGACCTGAGTGGTGTCGATGAGCGCACACGTGCCAACAGCAAAGGGCCGCCCCTGGGGCGGCCCTTTGGCATCGTGGCTGGGCAGGAGTGGCTTGAGGCCGAGAGCTCAGCGAGCCAGCAATTGGGCCAGCTCCGGGTCGCTGAAGGCGCGATCCAGGGCGTCGCCAATCAGATCGTTGAGCATGCGGCGGTTGGCGTCACGCCCCGGGCGCACGGCGTAGCTCTGGGTGCGGCGGGCAGTGTAAGTGCCGGTGTAGGTGGTGCCCTGGTTGGTCACCTTGACCTCGAGTACCGCTTCCAGCCGCGCTTCATCGATGACCGGGCGGTTCTCGCCACGCTCATAGCCGAGGTGCAACAGTGTGACCGTCAGCCCCGGGCGTCCGCTACCCGGCTGGGTGGTCGGTGAAAAGCCCATGTCGCGAACGGCCCGTTCCGCCTCGCGCTGCAGGTTCGGTATCAGCTCGTGGGCGCTGACCGTAATGACCGCGGTGGACATGGCGCTGCCGGTGCGCGTGCCGATCACCTCGCTGTCGCGCTCGTCCACGGCGGCTACCGTGACGGCCTGGCCGCTGCCTGTCTGGGGAACGGCGGTGCTGCGCTGCGGGTTCAACTGGAGATAATGGGGACTGGCACAGCCGGCCAGCAGGGCGGTGGCCAACAGAACTGCTGCGGCACACAAGGCATGACGTCGATTCATTCTCGCTCCCGGATTCGTCTTGCGGGGCCAGGGGGCGGCCCGAGCTTGGCCGTGCATGAGGCAGCAGAAAGATACTCGCCTCAGTCACTTGCGCAGTATATCGCCAGCGCGTGGCGGGCAACAGCGTTGCGCCGGGCGTAGGCATTACGGTTACACTCTGTTTTTTCACTCGACGAAGATCGAGCCTTTCGCCTCTCAGGAGAGGAAGATACCGCATGATACGTCCTGCCACGACCGAGGACATACCGCAGCTCGTCGACATCTGGCTGCGTGCCTCGCTGCTGGCCCATGACTTCATTCCCGCCGGGTTCTGGCATGAACGCGCCGAGGACATGGCGAGCCTCTATCTGCCCGGTGCGGAAACCTACGTGCTCGAGGCCGCCGGACGCGCCGTAGGGTTTGCCGCGCTCAACGACGATCACCTCGAGGCGCTGTTCATCGACCCCGAGCTGCAGAGCTTCGGCCACGGCACCCATCTGATGGCGCATGCCATGAGCAAGCGGGAGCGGATTACCCTGTGCGTCTACTCACGCAACGTGCGTGCCGTATCCTTCTATCGCCGCCTGGGCTTCCAGGTACTCGAGGAGCGCACGGAGCCGCTCAGCGGCGAGCAGGAGACGCTCATGCTCTGGTCGCGTACGCCGGGCGAGGCAGGCTGACGCCGAACCGTTCAGCTCACCGCTACGGGCAGCGGGGCCGCCTGCTCGCGCCGTTCATCGGGAAAGCGGTGCCAGCGCCGCGGAACGGCGTAGAGCCGCGTGCCGCGGGTGAGGTGGAGCCTTTCGTAATCGGCGTGGCTCACCGTGGCCAGCCAGGGCTCGCCCAGCCAGTCCGCCTCCAGCTCCACGCGCACTTCGGCGCCCACCGGTGAAATGGCGGTCACGCACACCGGCAGGTGGGCGTGCTGCGTGGCGCTGGGCGCGAGCTCCAGCTCGTGGGGGCGCAGCAGCAGCTCTTCCGGGCCGTCCTCGAGATCCACGGCCAGGCGTGCATCGCCACAGGTCAGTACGCCGTTGCGCACCGTGCCTTCGAGGTGATTGACGTCGCCCAGGAACTCGAACACGAAGCGGTTGGCCGGATGACGATAGAGTTCGTCGGGGGTGTCGATCTGCTCGATGCGGCCGTTGCTCATCACCACCACGCGGTCGGAGAGCTCCAGCGCCTCTTCCTGATCGTGGGTGACGAACAGGCTGGTGAAGTTGAGCTCGTCGTGCAGGTGGCGCAGCCAGCGGCGCAGCTCCTGGCGAACCTTGGCATCCAGCGCGCCGAAGGGTTCGTCGAGCAGCAGCACGTCGGGGCGCAGGGCCAGGGCGCGTGCCAGCGAGACCCGCTGCTGCTGACCGCCGGAGAGCTGGGCGGGGTAGCGGTGGGCCATGTGCTCGAGCTTGACCATCTCCAGCAGGCGATGCACCCGGCTGCGAATCTCGCCGCTCGAGGGACGACTCTTGCGCGGCATCACCGTGAGGCCGAAGGCCACGTTGTCGAACACCGTCATGTGTCGGAACAGCGCGTAGTGCTGGAACACGAAGCCGATGCGGCGGTCGCGCACGTGCAGGTGGGTCACGTCGCGCTCGCCGAACAGAATGCGCGCGCCGGCCACGTTGTCTGCCGTCTCCAGTCCGGCAATGATGCGCAGCAGCGTGGTCTTGCCGGAGCCGGAGGGGCCGAGCAGGCCGACCAGCTCGCCTTCGGCGATGTCCAGATCGATCGGCTCCAGCGCCTGGGTCCTGCCGAAGTGCTTGCCGATCTCGTGAAGGCGGATGCTCATGGGTGAACCTCCCGGCGCGCAGCGCGCCATTCCAGGCCGGCCTTGGCGACCAGCGTGAGCAGGGCGATCAGTGCCAGCAGCGATGCGCTGGCGAAGGCGCCCACGGTATTGTAGTCCTGATAGAGCTGCTCCAGGTGCAGCGGCAGGGTGTTGGTCTGGCCGCGGATGGCACCGGAAACCACGGAGACGGCGCCGAACTCGCCCACTGCCCGGGCGTTGGTCAGGATCACGCCATAGAGCAGCGCCCAGCGGATGTTGGGCAGGGTGACCCGGCGGAAGATCGTCCAGCCCGGGGCGCCCAGGGTCACGGCGGCCTCTTCCTCGCGAGAGCCCTGAGCCTGCATCAGCGGGATCAGCTCGCGGGCAACGAAGGGGCAGGTGACGAAGATGGTCACCAGCAGGATGCCGGGCCAGGCGAACATCAACTGAATGTCGTGGCCGTCGAGCCAGCTGCCGAGCCAGCCGGTGCGGCCGTAGAGCAGCAGGTAGACCAGGCCCGCCACCACCGGGGATACGGCGAAGGGAATGTCGATCAGGGTCTGCAGGATGCGCCGCCCCGGGAAGCGGAAGCGGGTCACCAGCCAGGCCAGCGCCACGCCGAACACCAGGCACACCGGAATCGTCAGCACGGCGATGAACAGGGTCAGCTGAATCGCCGCCAGGGTGTAGTGGTTGGTGACGTTGGCCCAGAACACGTCGATGCCCCGGGCGAAGGCCTGGGCGAAGATCGCCACCAGCGGCAGCAGCAGGAACAGGGCCGCCAGTACCACGGCGGCGCCGATCAGCAGACGCCGAACGGCGATGCCATCTCCGATTCGTTGCATCAGCCGTGTCCTCCGTGCAGGCGCTTGATGAAGCGGCCCTGCCAGACGTTGATGGCGAGCAGCAGGGCCAGCGAGACGAACAGCACCACCGAGGCGATGGCCGAGGCGCCGGCATAGTCGTACTCCTGCAGGCGCACGAAGATCATCAGTGCGGTGATCTCGGTCTCGTAGGGCATGTTGCCGGCGATGAAGATGATCGCGCCGAATTCACCCAGCGAGCGCACGAAGGCGAGCCCGGTGCCGGTCACCAGGGCCGGCCACAGGTGCGGCAGGATCACGCGGCGAAAGCCGGTGAAGTCCGAGGCGCCGAGGGTCAGCGCAGCCTCGTCCATCTCGTTAGGCATGTCCTCCAGCACCGGCTGCACCGTACGCACGACGAAGGGGATGCTGGTGAAGGACATGGCCAGAGCGATGCCCACCCAGGTGTAGGCCACCTGCAATCCGAGCGGCTCGAGCAGCTGCCCCATCCAGCCGTTGCTGGAGTAGAGCGTGGCCAGGGTGATGCCGGCCACGGCGGTGGGCAGGGCGAAGGGCAGGTCCATCAGCGCATCGAGCAGGCGCTTGCCGGGAAAGGTGTAGCGCACCAGCACCCAGGCCAGCAGCAGGCCGAAGGCGGCGTTGACGACGGCCGCCACGGCGGCGGCGCCGATGGTCACCACGTAGCTGGCCACCACCCGTTCGTTGGTGACGATCGCCCAGTACTCGGCCAGGCTCAGCCCCGCCAATTGGCCGAACAGGCCGGTCATGGGCAGCAGCAGCATCAGCGAGACGAAGGTCAGGCTGATGCCCAGCGAAAGGCCAAAACCCGGCAGCACCCGCTTGGGGGTGCTGCCGAGGCCGATGGCGAAAATACGGCTACTCATCATGTCTCGCTTGCGTCGCGCATGTCAGGCGCCGTGGCAATCAGCGACGGCGCTGCAGCTGGTCGAGCAACCCGCCGCTGCCGAAGTGGGTTTCCATCGCCTCTTCCCAGCTGCCGGCGATGTCCTCGACCAGCAGCAGCTCGGTCTCGGGGAACTGATCGGCGAACTCTTCGACGACCGTTTCGTGATGCACGCGGTAGTTGAAGCCGGCGAGCTGGCGCTGGGCCTCCTCGCTGTAGAGGTACTCCAGGTAGGCCTGGGCCAGGTCCAGATTGCCGTTGCGCTCGGCGTTGGGCTCGACCACGGCCACCGGGAACTCGGCCAGGATGCTGACCGGCGGCACGATCACTTCGTAGTCGTCGGTGCCGTACTCCTGGCGAATGTTGTTGACCTCGGATTCGAAGCTGATCAGCACGTCGCCGAGGCCGCGCTCGATGAAGCTGGTGGTGGCGCCTCGACCGCCGGTGTCGAACACTGCCACGTTGCGCAGGAAGGTGCGCATGAAGTCGTGGATCTGCTCCTCATCGCCGTCGAACTGCTGCTGAGCGAAGCCCCAGGCGGCCAGGTAGGTGTAGCGGCCGTTGCCCGAGGTCTTGGGGTTGGGAAAGACCATGCGCACGTCTTCACGCACCAGGTCGTCCCAGCTCTCGATGCCCTTGGGGTTGTCCTTGCGCACCAGGAAGGCGGTGGTGGAGTAGTAGGGCGAGGCGTTGTTGGGCAGTTTCTCCTGCCAGTCCTCGGCCACCAGGCCGGCATCGGCCAGTACCTGGACGTCGGTCACCTGGTTGTAGGTCACCACGTCGGCGCGCAGTCCCTGCAGAATGGCGCGGGCCTGGGCCGAGGAACCGCCGTGGGATTGCTGAATGCCGATCTGCTCGCCGTGCTCCGCCTGCCAGTGGTTGCGGAACTCGGGGTTGATCGCGGCAAACAGCTCACGGGCGATGTCGTAGGAGGAGTTGAGGATCTCGCGCTCGGCAGCCATCGCCGGCGCTGCCAGGCCAAGACCCAGGGCAGCGGCGATCAGGGTGCGGCGAAGAGAGGGAAGTCGCATTGGGCGTCTCCGGCAAAGGGAACTTGGTAGCAAGAGTATGGCCGACCAAGTGGAATTACAATCCGTGTTTTTATTCTATTTTTCTATAAGCTTCATTGGCGCTGTCTGTCGGGTGCCCGGCGGTCGGGGCAGTCTGTTAATATGACGCCTCTTTCCCCGTGCGATGGCTGTTATCCCCATGAGCGACATGAACCGCGACTTCCTGATTGCCCCCTCCATTCTCTCCGCCGATTTCGCCCGGCTGGGCGAGGAAGTCGACCGGGTCCTGGCCGCCGGGGCGGATATCGTCCACTTCGACGTCATGGACAACCATTACGTGCCCAATCTGACCATCGGTCCCATGGTCTGCGAGGCGCTGCGCAGGCACGGCGTCACCGCGCCCATCGATGCCCACCTGATGGTCAAGCCGGTGGACCGCCTGATCGGCGACTTCATCGATGCCGGGGCAAGCTACATCACCTTCCATCCGGAGGCGTCCGAGCATATCGACCGCTCGCTGCAGCTGATCCGCAGCGGCGGCTGCAAGGCTGGCCTGGTGTTCAATCCGGCCACGCCGCTCTCCTATCTCGATTACGTGATGGACAAGGTCGACATGATCCTGCTGATGAGCGTCAACCCCGGTTTCGGCGGGCAGGCCTTCATCCCGGGTACGCTGGACAAGCTGCGCGAGGCACGCCGTCGCATCGACGCCTCGGGCCGCGACATTCGGCTCGAGATCGACGGCGGGGTGAAGGTCGACAACATTGCCGAGATCGCCCGTGCCGGTGCCGACACCTTCGTCGCCGGTTCGGCAGTCTTCGGTGCTGGCCGCGATGGCGACCCCAACCGTTACGACAGCGTCATTCGCGCCTTCCGCGAACAGCTGGCGACGGTATAGCCCGCGCGCGATGAACCATTCGGCGTCCGTTACGTGGTACCTCTACCTGCTCGAAACCCGGCGAGGGATGCTCTACACCGGCATCACCACCGACGTCGCCCGGCGCCTGGCGCAGCATGAGGCGGGGCAGGGCGCCAAGGCCCTGCGCGGACGCGGGCCGCTGACACTGGTGCACCATGAGCCGGTGGGCAGCCATGGCGAGGCGCTGCGGCTCGAGGCCGAGGTCAAGCGTCTCTCGGCAGCACGCAAGCGGGCCTGGCTTCAGTCTCGGCGGGAACGGGCCCAGGAACATAAGGAAACAGCATGCACGCCATCCTCGACGACATCCGCCTGATCAGCTTCGACCTGGACGGCACCCTGGTGGACTCCGTGCCCGATCTGGCGGTGGCCGTGGATGCCAGTCTGGCCGAGTGCGGGCTGTTCGCCGCCGGTGAGGCGCGGGTGCGCGACTGGGTGGGCAACGGCTCATGGAAGCTCGTCGAGCGGGCGTTGACCTTCGCCCGGCAGGCGCCCCCCGACGAGGCGCTGCTGGCGCGGGCCCATGAGGCCTTTCTCGTCCACTACGGGCGCGATCCCGGCTCGCGTACGCGGCTCTATCCCGGCGTGCGCGAAGCGCTGGATGCGCTGCGCAGTGACGACAGAATACTGACCCTGGTGACCAACAAGCCGTTCGCGTTCATCCGCCCGATCCTGGCGCAGTTCGGGCTCGAAGCGCACTTCGCGCTGTGTCTGGGGGGCGACAGCCTGCCGCAGAAGAAGCCCGACCCGGCGCCGCTGCTGCACGTGGCGGCGCATTTCGGCCTGCCGCCCTCGGCCTGTCTGATGGTGGGCGACTCCCGCCACGACGTTGCCGCCGGCCGGGCCGCCGGCTTCCGCACCCTGGCCGTACCCTACGGCTACAACCATGGCGAACCGGTGCGCGACAGCCGCCCGGATGCGCTGGTTGATTCACTGGCGGAACTCGTTTAGGGTGATTTTCGATCCTTATCAATGACCTCGGAATCCTTCCGTTTGCCTATTCCTGCGGGAAACGCTTCGATGGACAGCATGATGCTGCATGACGACTCCTTGACCCGTGGTTGCCTGCGTCGGGCAGCTGACACGACGGTGCCCTTTTCTGCCCAGCCCGCCGCTTGGCGATGGTGAAGCTCGCTGAAGCATCACCCTGATTCACCATCCGTCACCGTCATATCTCGAGGGCCCCGTCATGATGACTCCCGAACGTTTCCGTGCGCTGGCCGAGGCCGGCTTCAACCGCATTCCGGTCACCCGTGAGGTGCTGGCCGATCTCGACACCCCGCTGTCGACCTATCTCAAGCTGGCCGACGAGCCATGGACCTTCCTGCTCGAATCGGTGCAGGGCGGCGAAAAGTGGGGGCGCTACTCGATCATCGGCCTGCCTTCTCACGAGCGCATCGAAGTGCGCGGCTTCACCATCAGTCACGTACGCCAGGGCGAGTGCATCGAACGCGTGGAGGTGGCGGACCCGCTGGCCTGGATCGAGGCGTTCCAGGGGCGTTTCCGGGTGCCCAACCTGGACGATCAGCCGCGCTTCGACGGCGGCCTGGTAGGCTACTTCGGCTACGACACCATCCGCTACATCGAACCGCGGCTGAGGGGCGTGGAAAAACCCGATCCGCTGGGCGTGCCCGACATCCTGCTGATGGTGTGCGACGAGCTGGTGGTGTTCGACAACCTCTCGGGCCGGCTGACGCTGTGGACCCATGCCGACCCTGCCGCTGCGGATGCCTTTGCCACGGCGGTGGCGCGTCTCGAGAGCCTGGAGCGGCGCCTGCGCAGCTCGGGCGTTCAGGCCGCCAGCCCCGGCACCGGACGCAGTGCGGTGGAGGAGGGGCACTTTACCTCGGGCTTCACCGAGGCCGGTTTCAAGGCGGCGGTGGAGAAGATCAAGGAGTACGTACTGGCCGGCGACGTCATGCAGTGCGTACCGTCGCAGCGCATGTCGATTCCCTATCGTGCCTCGCCGCTGGACCTGTACCGCGCGCTGCGCAGCCTCAACCCTTCGCCCTACATGTTCTTCTTCAACCTGGGCGACCATCATGTGGTGGGCTCCTCTCCGGAGATCCTCACGCGGCTGGAAGATGGCGAGGTCACGGTACGGCCCATCGCCGGCACCCGGGTGCGCGGCAAGACCGAGGAGGAGGACCGGGCGCTCGAGGCCGAGCTGCTGGCCGACCCCAAGGAGATCGCCGAGCATCTCATGCTGATCGATCTGGGGCGCAACGACGTGGGGCGCATCAGCGAGACGGGTTCGGTGCAGGTGACCGACCAGATGGCCGTGGAACGCTACTCCCACGTGATGCACATCGTTTCCAACGTCACCGGACGCCTGAAGCCGGGTCTCAGCGCTATGGACGTGCTGCGCGCCACCTTCCCGGCGGGCACGCTTTCGGGGGCACCCAAGATCCGCGCCATGGAGATCATCGACGAGCTGGAGCCGGTCAAGCGCGGCATCTATTCCGGCGCGGTCGGGTATCTCTCCTGGCACGGCAACATGGATACCGCCATCGCCATTCGTACCGCGGTGATCAAGGATGGTGAGCTGCATGTGCAGGCCGGGGCCGGCGTGGTGGCCGATTCCGTACCCGAGATGGAGTGGCAGGAGACGCTCAACAAGGGGCGCGCCATCTTCCGGGCCGTGGCCATGGCCGAGAAGGGCCTGGATAACCTCTAGGCAAGACTTTCTACAGGCGAGAACTTCTGTACTTGGCCTTACGGCGTTCGGCGCCCCTGCCGCAGCAGGGGCGCCGTTTGCGAACTGGGATGAGAGACGTCTTATGCGTCCTTGGCCTCGTCCCCTTCCTGCTCTAGCGCTTCGTTCTCTTCTGCGTCTTCGCCTTCTGGCGACGCTTCACCCTCTACCGCGTCGGCCTCGCTGTCGCGCTCTTCGGCTTCTCTCTCTTCGGCTTCGCCCATCGTCAGGGCGGTGCGGATCAGCTTGGCGTTGTGACGCATCATGGCAACGTAGTTCGTGGCATCGCCATCGGGTTCGCTGAGGGAGTCGACATACAGCGGGCCGGCGATCGGCAGTTCCGTGTCGGCGGCGATGCTGCGGATGTAGCGGTCCGAGAGGGTGCTTTCCCAGAACAGGGCGCCTGGCTGGCTCTGCTCGATCAAGTCGACGATGCGCATGACCTGCTGGGGCGAGCCCTCGGTTTCGGCATTGCTGCCCCACACGCCGTCATGGCGAAAGCCGTAGGCATCGGCGAAATAGACGAAGGCCGCTTCCGTGGTGATCAGCAGCCGCTGCTCCTCGGGAATCGGGGCGAGCAGTTCGCCGATCTCCTCGTGCAGTCGGGCCAGGGTTTCCGTGGCCGCGGCGGCACGTGCCTGGAAATTGTCGGCGGCCTCGGGGTGGAGCTCGCTGAGCTGGTCGGCGATCACCTTCATGTAGGCTGCCACGGCGCGCGGGTCCATCCACAGGTGCGGGTCGGGCTCCCCGGTGTATTCACCCGTGACGATGGGCCGAGTCGGGTATTCCGTGGCTTCCGCTACCGGTACCAGCGGTGCCCGGTTGCCCACCGTGGCGTAAACCTGGCGCATCCACTGCTCGAGTTGGTAGCCGTTGTAGAAGACGAGGTCGGCATCCTCCAGCGCAATGAAATTGTTGGGTGTCAGCTCCCACTCATGGACTTCGGCACCTACCGGAGTCAGCACCACCAGTTCGATATCGTTACCGCCGACTTTGTTGACCAGGTCGCCAAGAATCGAGAAGCTGGCGACCACTTTGGGATTGGCTGCCGCCGCCGTCACGCTGCCGACCATGGCGGCGAGAGGCAGGGTCAGCCAGATACAGGCACGGCGGGTAAAGCGCATCGTCAATCTCCTTTTCGCGGTAGCGCACTGCCCGATGATAGAGACTGGGAGGTACGCTGGCCAGCCGCGACTGTCCCGGCCGCCGACGAACGCGTCGGCCGGAGGCATCTTGCGTTGACAGCTCGGCTGCCTGGGCGGCACTATTGCGTCATGAACGCAAACGCCTATATGCCGAATTCGATCCAGTGGTGGCGCTCCTGAGCGAGGGGCGGCGCGCTGACGACTGAACGAAATGCCGCCGTCGGGCGGCTTTTTTGTGTCCGAAGCAGAACCTGCACGGCTGGCCGCGCACGACGAAACATTGAAAAGATTCGCTGGAACAGGACCTTCTCGCCATGTCCGTGCTGATGATCGACAACTATGACAGCTTCACCTTCAACGTGGTGCAGTATCTTGGCGAACTCGGTGCCGAGGTAGCCACCTATCGCAACGACGCCATTACCCTGGAGCAGATGGAAGCGCTGGCGCCGAGCCACCTGGTGATCTCGCCCGGCCCTTGCACCCCCAACGAGGCGGGCATCTCGTTGGCTGCCATTCGGCACTTCGCCGGTCGTCTGCCGATCCTCGGCATCTGCCTCGGTCATCAGGCGATCGGTCAGGTCTATGGCGGCAAGGTGGTGCGCGCCCCGCAGGTGATGCACGGCAAGACCTCGCGCATCCGTCATAATGGTCTTGGTGTCTTCGCCGGTCTCGAGGATCCGCTGGAGGTCACGCGCTACCACTCACTGGTCGTGGAAGCCGACACGCTGCCCGAGTGCCTCGAGGTGACCTCCTGGACCGACGACGATGACGTGACCCCCGGACTGATCATGGGGCTGCGTCACCGTGAGCTGGATATCGAAGGCGTGCAGTTCCACCCGGAGTCGATTCTGACGCGTCAGGGGCATGAGCTGCTGGCCAATTTTCTCAAGCGCCGCTGAGCCGCCCGTATTAGAGGAGTGCCTGCCCATGCAGATGCGAGACGCCATTGCCGCGGTGATGCGCCGTGAAAACCTTAGCTTCGATCAGACCCATGCCGTCATGCAGCAGATCATGACCGGTGAGGCCAGCGATGCGCAGATCGGCGGTTTTCTGGTCGGTCTGGCGATGAAGGGGGAGACGGCCGAGGAGATCGGAGCCGCCGCCCAGGTGATGCGCGAGCTGATGAAGCGTGTCCACCTTCAGCGCAGCGAGAACGTGGTGGACATCGTCGGCACCGGCGGCGACGGCGCCAACCTGTTCAACGTCTCGACCGCTTCCAGCTTCGTTGCCGCGGCTGCCGGCGCCCAGGTGGCCAAGCACGGCAATCGCAGCGTTTCATCCTCTTCGGGCAGCGCCGATCTGTTCGACATGGCGGGCATTCATCTCGATCTCCGGCCGGAGCAGGTGGCGCGCTGCATCGAGCACGTCGGGGTCGGCTTCATGTTCGCCCCCAACCATCATCCCGCCATGCGTTTCGCCATCGGCCCGCGGCGCGAGATGGGAGTGCGCACCCTGTTCAACATCCTTGGGCCGTTGACCAATCCCGCCGGGGCGCCGAACCAGGTGCTGGGGGTCTATTCGGCCGAGCTGGTGCCGCTGATGGCCGAGGTGCTGCGTCAGCTCGGCAGCCGCCACGTCATGGTGGTTCATGCCGAGGACGGTCTCGACGAGATCTCCCTGGCGGCGCCGACCCAGGTGGCCGAGCTGAAGGACGGCGAGATTCGCCGTTACACCATCGCGCCCGAGGACTTCGGCATCGAGCGGCAGGCACTGAGTCCCTTGAAAGTGGTCAGCGCCGAGGACAGTCTGCGGCTGGTGCGCGAGGCGCTGGTGGGCGAGGGGCCGGCGGCCGACATCGTCTCTCTCAACGCCGGCGCGGCGCTCTACTGCGCGGGTGTCGCCGATACCCTCAAAGAGGGCGTGATGATGGCCCAGGACGCTCAGGCCTCCAAGCTGCCGCTGGAAAAGATGAAGGAGCTGGCCGACTTCACCCGCGTGCTGGTTTCCTGAGCGTCACGGCTCTCCTGGGTCGGCTGTCGGCAATGCCACCAGACTCAGGAGTTTGTCTTCGTGTAGGCAAACCATGCCGGTGATCTCGCGGCCGGCTGTCCAGCCGTTGCCCAGGTCTTCGAGCAATCGCAGGCGTACGGTGCCGATGCCATGCCAGGTCATGAGTTCGGCGGCGGGAAAGTGGAACATGCGACCAACCAGCGGGTAGAGCGCCTTGAACAGGCTCTCCTTGAGGGAGAAGGTCGCGCTTACCATCAGTCCTACGCTCGATGGCGGCAGCGCTTCCATACGAACGAGCTCCTCGGCGGTCAGTACCCTTCTTGCCAGCCGGCGGGCCTGCTCCTCGTTCAGCAACCGTTCGGCATCGAGACCGACACCCTGATAGACCTGGCGATGGGCGACCAGTGCCGCAGCCCAGCCGTCGCTATGAGTGATGGCTCCCACGCAGCCCTCGGGCCAGCACGGCGAGCGATCCTCGTTCATGCTTGGGGTTGCGTCCCTGCCATCCAGCAGGCGCAGGGCATGGCGTGCGCACAGCCGCCCGGCAACGTATTCCGCCCGCCGTTTGGCAATGGCGTCATGCAAGCGGGGCGGGAGAACGACGCCATGGCGTTCACCGGGAGCATGACCATCGGCCGGCTCGTCGAGGCGGGCAGGGTCGAAGCGAGTCGCCACCAGGCAGGTGCCAGGAAGGGGCGAGGCCCAGGGCCAGTCGCTGCTGAAAGGACCGATAACAGGGTCGACAAAAGAAGAGGAGCTGTCCATGGGCGAATTCTTGCATGGGCCACGGGCTGACGTCATGTATCCTGACTATTCGCGCCGGAGAGAGACGAGCGATGCGCCGACTTTGGGTAGCGTCGCGTTCCATGTCGAACCGCAGATAGGTAATATGGGGCGCTCACCGGCTTTAACCGCGGCCAGCGCCGCCCGTACCGAGACAGCACCATGAGCCCAACCAAGGACGCCCCGACCATTCTCACCCGCATCCTGGCCCGCAAGGACGAGGAAGTGGCAGAGCGCAGCCGCGCCGTGTCCGAAGCCGAGCTGCTGACCTTGGCCGAACGGCAGAGCGCCCCCCGCGGTTTCATCGCGGCACTCGACCGGCGCATCGCCGAGGGCGACCCGGCGGTGATCGCCGAGATCAAGAAGGCCTCGCCCTCCAAGGGCGTGATCCGCGAAGACTTCCAGCCTGCCGAGATTGCAGCGAGCTATGCTGACGGCGGTGCCGCCTGCCTCTCGGTGCTGACCGACACCGACTTCTTCCAGGGCCACGAGGACTTCCTCATCGCCGCGCGTGAGGCGTGCGAGCTGCCGGTGATCCGCAAGGATTTCATCGTCCATGGCTATCAGGTCAGCGAGGCGCGCGCCATCGGCGCCGACTGCATCCTGCTGATCGTCGCCGCGCTGGAAGATGCCCAGATGGCCGATCTCTACCAGCAGGCAACGGCGCTGGGCATGGACGTCCTGGTCGAGGTGCATGACGCCCTGGAACTCGAGCGTGCGCTCAAGCTCGGCATCGGCCTGGTGGGCATCAACAACCGTAACCTGCATACCTTCGATACCCGCCTGGAAACCACGCTGGAGCTGTTGCCGCGGATTCCTGCCGGGGTCACCGTGGTCACGGAGTCCGGCATTCATACCCAGGCCGATGTGCTGCGCATGCGCGAGCACGACGTACATGGCTTTCTGGTCGGCGAGGCCTTCATGCGCGAGCAGGAACCGGGTGAAGCGCTGCGGCGGCTGTTCTACTGAGCGGGTTGTAATCAGGGACCAAAAGGGCAGCCGCGTTGGCTGCCCTTTTTCGTGTGCGCCAGGCATGGCGCGCAGCGCCTGACTGGCGCTGTTCCTGGGGGTGGTGCCTCGGGATGACTCGGGGGTGAAA
>JAAQTN010000010.1 GCA_011742915.1 Billgrantia desiderata
CGAGCAGGTCGTCAGAGGGTAAGGGGGTCAGATTTCACTGTCGCCAGGGGGTCACTTTCTGATGTCGCTTGACATGGCGGGCTTCGACTTCGAAATCAAGGTGATCGCCCGGATTCCGCAGCCGGCCGCATAACCACGGCACCACCCGGCAGCCCGCCGCCCTGCAACGGCGGTGGGCTGCCAACGAGTGCGCCCGCAAAATGGCACACCCCAGGCCCCTAACCCATACTGCAGCGTGCACCCTACCAATGCCACCAAGCCGCCACGTCAGGAGCCGGACGGCTAGGGCAACGCTATGGAGGCACCCATGGATGAAGATCTCGAACGAATGACCCGCGAGGAGCTGATCGACGAAGCCAAACGGCTCCGTCAAGGCATCCGCGAGCACCGCGACTGCAGCGGACACGACCTGTGCTGGCACCATCCGGCCCTGTGGGCCTTACTGCCCGACAAGACCGACCCGGTTCCCGTGATACCCGAGTGGCCGGAGTTCATCAAAGGCTGCGTCAAGTATCGACAATCGCTGGACGAACAGGCACCCGATGCACCGCGCTCGAATGTCTCATATGATGAGTGAGACGCCCGGCAATCAAGGCCACACCATGCTTCCCTCACGTATCGAAACGGAGCGGCTTGTCCTGCGGGAACCCCGCCCCACCGATGGGTCGCTCCTGTATCAGGCGTACACGGCCGATGCGGAAGTCAGCCGCTACCTGATCTGGCGCCCACACCAGGCCCCCGCCGAAACGCAGCAATTCGTCGATGCCTGCATAAAAGGCTGGCAAGCGCGCACTCATTTTCCCTACGTCATGACCTTGCAGCGTGAAGAGCACGAACCTATCGGCATGCTGGATGCCCGGCCACGGGGCCATATTGTCGATGTGGGCTATGTGCTGGCACGGCGCTATTGGCAGCGTGGCCTCATGTCAGAAGCACTCACGGCACTCACCGAGCTCTGCCTGGCTCTGCCCGAGACATATCGCGTTCAGGCCACCTGCGATGTGGATAATCTGGCTTCTGCCCGCCTGCTGGAAAAGTGCGGCTTTCGGCAAGAGGGCCGCCTCGAGCGTTACGTGGTACATCCCAACCTCGGCGCTGAACCTCGTGCCTGCTTCATGTATGCACGGTGCCGCTGAAAGAAAGCATCCTCGCCCTTTGTTGTAAGCCCTCTGCCACACCTGCGTAAGCCATGACGTCAATTTCTAAGACGCATGTCGGCTTTCGGTCAATTCGCGTAGCGAGACTGCAACATGGCGTTTACGTTTGTAAGAGACACGCAGGGAGGGAGCGAGATGAAGCGCATCGTCGTCTGCGCCGATGGTACCTGGCAATGTCCCGAAAGCGATAACCCCACGCACGTACTGCGTCTGGCACGCGGCGTCGCTCCTGATTGTCAGGCCGGCACCAAGCAGATCGTCTATTACGACCAGGGCGTGGGCACCGAAGGCGATCGAATACGCGGTGGCGCCACCGGCGCCGGCATCGACAAGAACATCATGGATTGCTATCGCTTCGTCGTGCACAACTATGAGCCCGGCGATCAGCTCTTCCTGTTCGGCTTCAGCCGCGGCGCCTACACCGTTCGCTCCCTGGCGGGGCTCATCCGCAACTGCGGCCTGCTCCGGCGCGAGTGCGCCGAGAGAGTGAACGAGGCCTACGAGCTCTATCGTCAGCGCCCCAAGAGCTCTGCCCCCGCCGAGCGCAAGGCCACGGACTTTCGCCGCAAGCATGCCGTAGCGGACAAGACCGAGATAAAATTCATCGGCGTGTGGGACACCGTCGGCTCGCTGGGCATACCCGCCCCGTTCCTCGGCACCTTGGGTACCTCTCGCTACCTGTTCCACGACACCGCCCCCAGCAGCATCATTCGCCACGCCCGCCACGCCGTTTCCATCGACGAAAACCGCCAGGACTTCGAGCCCACCCTGTGGACGCCCAAGCCAGGCATCGACCTGAAGCAGGTGTGGTTCGCCGGCGTGCACACCGATATCGGCGGCGGCTACGAGAAGCGCGAGCTGGGCGACTTCGCCGGGCAGTGGATGGCCAGTGAAGCCGAAAGCTGCGGGCTCGCCCTCGAACCACATTTCCACAGCGCCCTCAACCCGCGCCATACCGGCATTCAGCACAACGAATACAAAGGGTTCTACCGCGTGATGCGCCGCTCACAACAACGCACGCTGGAGCCCTGCGTGCACCGAAGCGTACGCCAACGCTGGGACGACCCGCACTTCACCTACAAGAGCCCGGCGTTGAAGAAGTTGCTCGATTCGGTGGGCGGGGATTGGGGCCGGGTGGAATTGGTGGGGTGAGGGAGTATGGCGTCGACCGGCGGTCTATTGCCGGTCGGTTCCAATTGACGCCAGACCTTGCGAATACCCTAAATCCATAGTTCTCGTCCCAGACGCGCGGATTCCCAAACAGGTCTGCGCTGGCTCCATTATCCTCTTAGGGTGTGAGTTCCAGTTCCTTGCGAATTTCTTCGGCTGTCGGCCGCAACTGGGCGAGCCCCTTCCTGGTGCGCCGCTGGCCCAGATAATACAGAATCGGCGAGGCAATAAAGACCGATGAACTGGTGCCTATCACGATGCCAAACAACATGGGCAATGCGAAGCTCGCAACGGCTGCTCCGCCCGCAATGCCCATGGGCAGCAGGGCGAGGAAGGTCGTTACTGAGGTGAACACGGTGCGGGTGAGCGTCGTTGAAATGCTCTCGTTAAGCAGATCCAGCATCGGCCGACCCGGTGTTTTCCTCATGTTCTCGCGGATACGGTCGAACACCACCACCTTGTCATTAACCGAATATCCCATCAGCGCGAGCAGCGCCGCAACCGCCGTCAGGTTGAACTCCACGCCAGCGAGAACGAAGAATCCGATGGTTTTGGTAAGATCCAGCGCAATGGTCAGTGTAGCTGCCCAGGCGAAATGTGCCTCGAAGCGGAACCAGAGGTACGCCAACATGCCAGTGCCAGCCAACAAGATCGCCAGAATCGTGGCTTCGCTGAAGCCACCGCTGACTTTCGGCCCCACCATATCCACCTTCGCGAACTCGGCATTTGGCTCGACCGATGCAATCGCGGTTTTGAGCACTGCCACCTGCTCCCCCGTCGCTTCCGATGCGCCCTGTTCTGCTGGCAGACGGATGAGGAAACGCCCATCAGTGCCAGCTTCTTGAATGGCTGCGTCCTCAAGGTCTTGCGCCTGCAGCGTGGTTCGCAACTGATCCACGGTTACCCCTTGGGCCTGTACTTCCACCACCGTACCGCCGGTAAAATCAACGCCGTATTTCAGCCCCGGCTGCACAAACAGAGCAATCGCCGCCAGGGAGAGCACCGCCGATACCACGAGACCTATCACGCGACCGCGCATGAAGTTCACGCCTCGCTCACTCAGGCGGTCAAGCAAGGGAATGCCTGAAATGACCAACGGTTGCCGCTCACGGCCGCGGATATGCCACTCCATGATGAGGCGGGTGACCGCTATCGCCGTGAACAAGGAGGTTACCAGACCGATGCCGATGGTGACGGCAAAGCCTCTGACCGGCCCGCTGCCAAACAGGAACAGCAAGCTGACCGCGATCAGGGTAGTAAAGTTGGAATCCAGAATCGTCCTGTAGGCCTTGCCAAATCCTTCCCGCAAGGCCATCCAAGCTAGCTTGCCCTGGCGGGACTCCTCACGGATACGCTCGTTGATCAGAATGTTGGCATCCACCGCCATGCCAATGGTGAGGATAATTCCGGCAATCCCCGGCAGAGTCAGGGTCGCCCCCAGCAGGCTCAATATGCCAAAGACCAGCCCAATGTTCACCGTCAGCCCCACACAAGCAATCAGCCCCCAGCGTCCGTAAAGCCCTATCATGAAGGCAATTACCATGGCTGCACCCAGCAAACCGGTGGTCAGTCCCATGGCGATGGCGTCACTGCCCAGGTCGGGGCCAACCGTACGTTCCTCTACCACATGCAAGGGGGCGGGCAAGGCGCCAGCCCGCAGCAGCAAGGCCAGATCACTGGCTTCTTTTGTGGTAAACCCACCGCTGATCTCACCGCTAGCGCCAATGGCGCTTCGGATTACCGGCGCTGCAATCACTTCACCATCCAGCACGATGGCCAGGGGTCGTCCAATGTTGTCCCGGGTCATATCCCCAAACAGCCGGGCACCCTTGTCGTCCAACTCGAAATTGACCACCGGCTCGTTCGTAGTCGGATTGAAAGCCATGCGCGCATCGCGGATGTGCTCGCCTGCCATGGCAGCCCGTTTTTCCAGTGTATAGTGCTCGTTATCATGGGCACCCGGCAGGGTAATCGTTGCTACATCTTCCTCTGCTGCCTCCAAGGCTGCCCATTGAAACGTCATTTTCGCCGTGGTACCGAGCAATTCACGAATCTCGCTCGGGTCGGCGACTCCCGGCATTTGTACCAGAATACCGTCGCTGCCCTGGCGAGTGATACTGGGCTCCACCAGTCCGGTTTCGTCCAGCCGCCGCCTGACCACTTCCAGACTTCGCTCCACCGCGTCCCGGGAAACACTCTCCCGCCAGGACTCGGTCAGCGTCAGCACCAGGCGCCCGCCATTGGTATCTACGTCGAACCGACGCGTGCCATCCGGCGTGTCCTTAGCCAGTGCACGAGCAAGGCCTGCAGCTTCAGACACTCGTTCGGACTGGGTCACCGGTAGCTCGATACCCTTATGGGTAACCTGAAGGCGCCCATAACGAATGCCCGCCTCACGCAGGGATGCTGTCAACTCGCCAGCAACCGCTTCGTACTCACTGGCAAACAAGCCCTGGATATCCGCTTCCAGAAGCAGGTGTGAACCACCCTGGAGGTCCAGCCCCAGGGAAACCGTATTCTGCTGGTACCAGTCCGGCAATTTACCGGATAGAGAGGGGGAAAGAAGATTCGGCAATGCACTCAGCAGCCCGAGCACAATCACCAGGCCGTAGACAACGGCCCGTAAAAGCAACGATTTCATGGGTAATCCTCGAAGAAAACTTCACTATCCGAACTGACTGCCAGATACACAGCCATGAATAAGCGGAGGATTACGCCAGAGGGGGAGCGCGAAGAAGGGGGGTCAGAAAACGGGCGGCTGCAGGGGAATGTCCCGTGCCCGCGTTGATGGTGCAGGTATGACGACCAACACTGGTCCACAAAACCTTCGGATTGTCATGCCACCAGTCGGGGAGGTCCGGTTCACCATCCGCTGCGGTATCGTTCCTGAGGTGGCCGCGCAGCGCCCTGATGGATTCGTTATGACTGGCAACCACCAGATGATCCAAGGTTCCGATAAACCCATGATCAACCCGGGCAGCGGTAGCCTGCTGGTGGGTAAGGGAAGAGAGAGATACGAGCAGCAATACCAGCAGTGGTAACACCACCAGGGGTATTTGTAGCCGTCCGCGAAGGGAGCGATCGTTAGTCATGCTGCTGCCTCAAGATATCGATTGAATCTTGGAATGCAGACTCGCCGGCGTCAACGAATTTGTATGCTATAGCGCCTCTTCCAACAACATCGCCAACCGCTTGTGATGCAGCGCATCGGCGGCCGCGTCGTAGCTCGGGGCGTCCTTGGCGGTGAAGCCGTGGGCGGCGCCCTTGTAGAGTTCGGTGGTGAAATGCACGCCGGCCTTGGCCAGCGCTTCGTCCAGGCGGGCAATCTGGTCGGGGGGTAGCAGTTCGTCCTTGTCGGCGTGGCCGAGATAGACGCGCCCTTCGATGCTGCCGACCACGTACACCAGGCTGTTCGGGTCGCCGGCCGGGGCCAGGTTGGCTGAGTGGAAGCCGGCTGCGGCGGCAACTCGGCTTGGGTGTTCGGCTGCCATGCGCAGCGCGAAGGCGCCGGTCATGCAGTAGCCCACCACGCCAATCTTGCCGTCCGCGAACTCGGGCTCTTCATCGATGCATTTCAGCAGCGCGGCGAAGTCGCGGGACTGTGCTTCGGGTGTGAGCTGGCCGGCATAGCCGAATAGCGTCGGGCGCACGTCGGGGTCGCGGAAGGATTTGCCCTCCGGCACGACGGTGCCGCGCACACTGCGGTAGTAAACGTTGGGCATCAGCACGGCATAGCCGTTGTCCGCCACCTGCTGAGCCTTTTCGTGATAGCAGGAGCGCAGGCCACCGATGTCGGTGAACAGCACCACGGCCGGCAGTGGCCCTTCGGCGCTATTCGGGGTGAACACATGAGCATCGATGCTGCCGTCGGCAGCGGGGATTTCGATGGCGCGAGACATGAGCGAACTCCGATTGTCGATGGCGAATGGATGTCGTCAGAGCGAATGTGCCAAGGATCCGCTTTTGGCCAGCTTGAGTACCTTAGCCTATTTTGATTGAGGTGTTGGAGCTGACATCTACGGCTGCCGTGCAGCCAGAACAAGCATAAGGCCATGACAAGCATAAGGAGGGTGTCATGAAGGCTGAAGAGTTGCGGTCCGTCCAGACACCTCTGAAGGAGCGTTATCGCGAGGCTCCGGATGACGCCCTGATCACTCTGCGCGCGCAAGGGCGTCTCGGCGAAGGTGTCAGTTGCAGGATCGAGACCGGCAAGGCGCTCGTCGAGGCCGGGCTGCATCCCGCCACGGGCGGGAGCGGCCAGAGTGCGTGCTCCGGCGACATGCTGCTGGAAGCGTTGGTGGCCTGCGCCGGGGTGACGCTGAACGCCGTCGCCACCTCGCTCGGCATCGAGTTGCGGGATGCCTCGCTCCAGGCGGAGGGCGATCTCGATTTTCGCGGAACCCTCGGCGTGTCAAAGGAAGTGCCCGTCGGCTTCCAGGCCATTCGGCTGCAAATCACCCTGGACACCGATGCCACGGAAGAGCAGCTCGACACTCTCCTGCGTCTGACGGAGCGGTACTGCGTTGTCTACCAAACCCTGGCACATCCCCCAGCGCTGTCGGTCGCTCGCAAGCCCGTAACAAGCTGAGTTCTGCATCCGATACCCGCCTCGCCGCCGCGCATCGCCAGCCTGTCGATTCCGCCGTACCTCGTTCGATGACTGGTTACAACAACCCACCAGGAGGATGAGTTCATGCGGAAAGTGATCGTTGGCGCGATGGTTTCCCTGGACGGCGTCATGCAGGCGCCCGGCGGGCCGCAGGAAGACCCGACCGGCGGTTTTCGCTACGGCGGCTGGGTCGCACCGCTGGTAGACGAGGTATTCGGCGAGGAAATCGACAAGCTGTTCAGCCAGCCCTTCGATCTGCTGCTCGGACGCAGGACGTACGAGATCTTTGCCGCCCACTGGCCCTATGCCGAGGAAGGGCCGGACGACTCCATTGCCAAGACCTTCAACTCGATCAAGAAATACGTGGCGAGCCGAAAGGGGCTGGAGCTGACCTGGAAAGACTCGGTAGCGCTGCGCGATGCAGCCACCGATATTGCCAGGCTGAAGCAGGAGGACGGCCCGGCGCTAATCACCCAGGGCAGCACCGAACTGGTTCACACCCTGCTTGCGCACGACCTCGTCGATGAACTCAAGTTGTTCATCTGCCCCGTGGTGCTGGGGAGGGGCAAGAAGTTGTTCGACGATGGCACAGCGCCAGCGGCATTCAAGCTAGCCGCCCAGCGGGTTTCGCCCAACGGCATCGTGATAGCCCATTATGAGCGCGAAGGCGCGGTGCAGACCGGCGACTTCGCCATGGACCCGCCCACGGATGCAGAAGTGGCAAGGCGCGAGAAGATGCAGCGGGAGAGCTAGGCGAGGTTAACTTACGTTAAGTTATGGCCACCCACCCTGCCGGATCGCTTTACAGCCGGCAATCTCGGGGTTGTAGAGATAGAGCCAGGCAGGGCCGAAGGTGGTGGCGTGGATGGCGCGATGATAGAGCCCGGCATGGGGCTGGCGCGGGCGGAAGTCCTCTAGCCTGTCCAGTTCGGTGAGCAGCGCGGCATCGACCCGAAACACCTCCACTTCGACTCCGCGCGATGGTTCGGGCTTGGCGCCGGGGAAAGGGCCGAGATCGTAGAGTGTCGCGCTGGTCAGTCGGTCGCTACCGAGGAAATCGGCGCCCTCCAGCCAGAAATGGTTGCGCTGCCCACGCTTCAGCGTGCCGTAAACGGCCACCAGCGGTGTACGGACAATGGAAAGCGCAGGTGCGAGCATGGACGACCTCTTAGTCAGTTATCGGAAATTCTAACGCTTGGAACGTCAGATTCACTACGCCTGATAGGCAGCCCTGCTGCGCCAGCAGTTCGACCACTTCACTTCCAGCGCAAGAAGCGAAGTTCCTTCGTCGCCTTGCTGCCCTAGGTTGGCTCCATTACCAACCGGAGTGGTAGAGATGAAAACGATCGATCGAAGCATGGGGCTAACGCAGTGGGTGTTGTTGCTGGTCTTGTCGGTGTTGTGGGGCGGCTCCTTCTTTTTCGTCGGAGTGGCGGTCGCGGAGCTGGGGCCACTCACCATCGTGGCCTTGCGGGTGGGGCTGGCGGCGCTGGCGCTGCATGCGCTGATTCTGCTGCTGGGCCAGCGTATGCCGCGTGACCCGCGGCTGTGGATGGCCTTCTTCGGCATGGGCCTGCTCAACAACATGATTCCCTTCAGCCTGATCGCTTGGGGTCAGGGGCATATCGCCAGCGGCCTGGCGTCGATTCTCAACGCCACCACGCCTTTCTTCACCATCGTCGTGGCGCATTTCCTGACCCGCGACGAACCTCTCACCCCGGCGCGCCTTGCGGGCGTGGCAATCGGTTTTGGCGGCGTGGTGTACATGCTGGGCGCCGAGGTTCACGAAGGTGCCGTCAGCCACTCATGGGCGCAGCTTGCAGTGCTGGCCGGCGCGCTCTCCTACGCCTTCGCCGGGGTGTTCGGGCGGCGCTTTGGTGCCCTGGGCTGTTCGCCCCTGGTGGCCGCCTGCGGGCAGGTCACGGCATCGGCACTGGTACTCCTGCCCTTGGCCCTGACGGTGGAGCGCTTCTGGCAGCAGCCATGGCCGGGGCTGGATACCTGGGCGGCAGTGTTCGGCCTGGCGCTGTTCTCCACCACGCTGGCCTACCTGATCTATTTCCGCCTGCTGGCAAGCGCAGGGGCGACCAACCTGCTGCTGGTCACGTTCCTGATTCCGGCCAGCGCCATCGTGCTCGGTATCTTCGTATTGAACGAGCGCCTGGAGTGGCGCCATCTGGCCGGCATGGGGCTGATCGGGCTTGGACTTGCGGCCATCGACGGCAGGCCGTTGTGGTGGTTTCGAAAAATGGCTTACGCTTACCGGAAAGCCAGGCGAGAGGGAGCGGGCCGATGAAGCTGTGTGCCGTGCAGTACGCCTCGATAACGGGCGATATCGAAGGGAACGTGGCACGCCACACCGAGTTCATCGAACTGGCGGCAGCGCACGATGCCGAGCTGATTTTCTTCCCCGAGCTCTCGCTGACCGGCTACGAGCCGACGCTAGCCAAGGGACTTGCCACCCACCCGGAAGACCCACGGCTGGAGGTGTTCCAGCGCCTGAGCGACACCCATGAGATCGTGATCGGCGTGGGGCTGCCGCTGGTTACCTCGACGAAGCCGCGGATCGGCATGGTGGTGTTTCAGCCCCATTCGGGGCGCCAGGCCTATGCCAAGCAGCGGCTCCACGACGACGAACTGCCCTACTTCTCCTCCGGCGAGCGGCCGATGGTGATCGAAACCCGTGAGCACCGTCTGGCCCTGGCGATCTGCTACGAGTCGTTGCAACCCGACCATGTCGCCACGGCGGCCAGTCTGGGGGCGGACGTCTATCTGGCCAGCGTGGCCAAGTTAGCGCCGGGCATGGACGAGGCGCATGCCTACTACGCCACCTTCACCCGTTCTCACGCCATGACGATTTTGATGGCCAACTGCGTGGGACCCTGCGACGGCGATGCCGGCGGGGGCCGCTCGGCGGCCTGGATCGACCGCGGCAAGCGTATCGCCAGCCTGGACGGCGAGCAGGAAGCCATGCTGATGCTCGACACCACCACGCTCACCGCTCGCGTGCTGAGCCTGGCGGCGCCGGCGGCCTAGGCATTGTACGAAAAGTCGGCGAGCGATGGCCAGGGCTAGGCCCGTTCCCTACGGGCCAACGCACTTCCCACATCCCTGTGGGTCGCAAGGCAAAAATCGGCGACAAATCGGCAGGATAGCCGATTTGGGCAGCTCCGCTGCTCGAAGAGTGAGCGACATGGATGTCGCGAGTCAAAAGACGGAGTTTACGGGGTGTAAATGAGTACTTTGAGCCGATTTTTAACGCCGTATGGGCGAGCGCAGACAGTTTTCGTACAGAGCCTAGGCATTGGATGGCAAACCATAGAGAGACGATATCGACCATGGAAATTACCCTTCGGCCTGCCGAAGCCAGCGATGCGGCCGCCATTACCGACATCTACAACCCTTTTATTGCCAACACCTGCATCACCTTCGAGATGGAGCCTATCCTGCCCCAGGAAATGGCTCGGAGAATCACCGAGACCCAGGCTGCCCAACTTCCGTGGCTGGTGGCAGAGGTAGAGGGAAAGGTGATTGGCTACGCCTACGCCTCGAGCTGGAAGGGTCGCTGCGCCTATGGCGGCTCGGTGGAGGCGACGATTTATCTGGACCCGAGCGTGACGGGCAAGGGGGTCGGGCGCCGGCTTTACTCGGCACTGATCGATCAGCTGCGCCAGCGCTCCCTGCATACCGTGGTGGGCGGCATCGCACTGCCCAATGCCGCCAGCATCGCCTTGCATGAAGCGCTTGGGTTCGAGAAGGTCGCTCACTTCCGCGAGATTGGCTACAAGCAAGATCGATGGATCGATGTCGGGTACTGGCAGTTGCTCCTGAGGCAATGAAAGCGTCGCATACCTGATGCTCCGGCCCCTTCAACCCAGCAAGCGCCCCAAGGCGCCATCGACATGACGCTTCCAGTCCTCTGGTGTCGTTTCCTCAAAACCCCTATCACCGACGAAGGCGCTGCCGAACACCACGTCCGGCTCGAGTTCGCGCAGCAGCCTCAGGCTCTCGGCCAGCTGTTCGCGATCCTTTTCATCGTTGTGCCCGGGAATGAAGCCGGCGTGCCAATCGCTCTTCTTGCCACGGTAGAGAGTATCCCCGGTGAACAGGTAGCGCTTGCCATGAGGCGAGTGCACCAGGAAGCAGGTGCTTCCCGGGCTGTGGCCTGGGGTGGGGATCACCTCGACATTGCCCAGATGCATCTCGCGCCGCTCGAACAGAATATCGGGCGTGCGATAGCGGGCAAACTCATCCCGCTCGGCACGATGGCCACCCAGCTTGGCCCCGAATCGCTGGTGAATGGTCTTGAGCGTTTCCCCCAGCTCGTCCTGGTGGCTCAGGTACTGGTAGGCCACGCCGCCCAGCTCAGCCATTTTATCGATCTCATGCTGATGCCCAGTGTTGTAGAAAAGGACATTGCCCCCGTCCCGGGTCAGCAGGTAGGCGTGAACGGTCAGCCCGGGAAAGGGGCTCTCCATTTCGGTTTCCCAAATATCCGGTTGAACGCGTTGCATGATTCGCTCCTTTGCGTGGTTACACAGCCGAAGCGTAAAACCTCAAGCAACATTGAGGTCAAGAAGAGCAATAACCACGCCGGGAGCGGTAAACTACGCTCTTGATGAAAAGCCAGGCATGCATTCCCGCACTGTGGATAAGATACGACTTGAACGGTAAGGAACTCTCGAATGGTGACGCTGCTGCTGTTGGCCCTCGGCCTGGGGCTGTTGATCGTGGGTGCGGAGGGTCTGGTGCAGGGTGCGTCGCGCCTGGCGGCGCGATTGGGCATTCCGCCGCTGGTGATCGGGCTCACGGTGGTGGCTTTCGGCACCAGCGCACCGGAGCTCGTGGTCAGCCTCAAGGCCGCTCTGGACGGCCAGGCGGGCATCGCCATGGGCAACGTGGTGGGCAGCAATATCTTCAACGTGCTGTTCATTCTCGGCGTCTCGGCGTTGATCGTGCCGCTGGCGGTGGCCCAGCAGCTGATCCGCCTGGATATTCCGCTGATGATCGTGCTTTCCCTGGTGGTGCTGGTGATGACACTGGACGGCAGCGTCGGCCGGCTCGACGGTGGGCTGCTGGTCCTTGGCCTGGTGGTCTACACCGTCTTCCTGCTTTGGCAAGGTAAACGCCAGGCGGCCAGCGACGAGCCAGCAGCCGACCACGAGGCCCTGGCCCGCCCCGGATGGCATGACGCACTCTACGTCCTCGGTGGGCTTGCCATGCTGGTGGCCGGCTCACGTCTGTTCGTCGACTCGGCCGTGACCATGGCCGGCTGGTTCGGGGTCAGCGATCAGGTGATCGGGCTGACCCTGGTGGCGGCAGGCACTTCGCTGCCCGAGGTCGTGACCTCGATCGTTGCGGCCCTGCGCGGCCAGCGGGATATCGCCGTGGGTAACGTGGTGGGCAGCAACATCTTCAACCTGCTCGGCGTGCTGGGCATCACCGCCCTGATCGCCCCTGCCGGCATCGCCGTGACCCAGGCCATGCTCAGCCTCGACCTGCCGGTGATGGTCGCGGTAGCCGTCGCCTGTCTGCCGATCTGCTTCACCGCCAGCGCCATCGATCGCTGGGAAGGGGCCGTGCTGCTGGGTTACTACGTGGCCTATACCGCCTATCTGGTACTGGCTGCCACCCACCACGACGCGCTGGCCGGTTTCAGTGCCCTGATGCTCTATTTCGTGCTGCCGATCACCGCTCTGACCCTGGCCGTGCTGGTCGTGCCCGAGCTGCGCCGAAGAGCGAACGAGTAGCGCCTGAGGCTCAGCCCAGCATGTCCATGGCCGGCTTGGGGGAAACACCCTGGGCCAGGGCCGCCTCCCGCTCGACGGCCTTGGCCCGCTGGAAGGCCTCCCGTGCCTGCAGGCGCTGCCAATAGGCCGCCACGGCGGGTTTGAAGCGCTCATCCAAGCCGATGTAGCTGGCCAGCAGCAGCGCATAACCCACCGACACGTCGGCCGCGGTGAAGCGCCCGGCGCAGACGAACGCTTCACGCTCCAGGCGCGGCTCCAGGGTACGCAGGCGGGAGAGGAACCAGCGTGAGTAGTCCTCCACCACCTGGGGCAAACGGCGCTCCTCGGGCTCGAACCGGCCGTAGCGCAGCACCAGGGTCTGGGGGAAGGTCAGCGTCGCTTCGCCGAAGTGCAGGAAGTTGAGGTAGTCGCCGTAGGCGGGGTCGTCCGGCGTTACCGCGAGGCCCGCCTGGGGATGGCGGCCGGCGAGATACTGGCAGATGGCCGCCGATTCGGTCATCGCCACCCTGTCGTCGAACAGCGCCGGCACCGTTCCCAGCGGATTGATCTCGAGAAAGGCTTCATCGCATACCCGGGGCGGGAAATCGTGCATCACCAGTTCATAGGGCACTCCGATCTCCTCGAGCAACCAAAGGGGACGAAACGAACGAGCGCTGACGCAGTGATGGAGTGTGATCATGGCGGCCTCCGGTCTGTCCTTGAACGTGTTGGCTTTACAGGCACGAAGCGGCTGCGCGATGCTGAGCCGCCACTGCCAGGGAGTCCTTCAGATTGACACGCCAGAGGCTCGAGAAGTATCAGGTCTTGGTCTATCTGGCGTTCATCGCCATGGGCCTGGCGCTGGGTAGCGCTTTGCCGCAGCGGGTCGGCGTGCTGGAAGCGTTGCTGTGGCCGTTGCTGGGGGCGCTGCTCTACGTGACCTTCACCCAGGTGCCGCTCACGCAGCTGCGCGCCGCCTGGCGCGATACGCGCTTTCTGGCCGCGGCGGTGGTCGGCAATTTCGTCCTGCTGCCGCTCATCGCCTGGGGGTTGGCGAACCTGTTCGTCACCGAGCCGGCGGTACGCCTGGGCCTGCTGCTGGTGCTGTTGGTGCCATGTACCGACTGGTTCATCACTTTCTCTCACTTGGGTGGCGGCAAAGCGCAGTACGCCATCGCCTTCGCCCCGGTAAGCCTGCTGTTGCAGCTTGCCCTGCTACCCCTCTACCTCTGGCTGTTCCTGGACGAAAGCCTGCGCCTCGCCCTGGTACAGCGTGAGCTGTTGCTGGCCTTTGCCGGGCTGATTCTGCTGCCCTTGCTTCTGGCCTTCATCACAGAGAAGTGGGCCCAGGGACACCTCAAGCGCGCAGCCGGCATCGAGCGACTGGGATGGCTGCCGGTACCGCTGCTGGCCCTGGTGGTGTTCAGCATTGCCGCCACCCAGGTGAATGTCGTCGCCGGTTCCTTGCCGCTGCTCGGCGGGCTGTTGCTGGCCTTCATCGGCTTTCTGTTGCTGGCGGCCGCCTTGGCCCGGCTGCTGGCATACATGTGGAAACTCCCCACCGCCCAGGGGCGGGTACTCGCCTTCAGCCTGGGCACACGCAACTCCTTCGTTGTGCTTCCCTTGGCCCTTTCCTTGCCCGCCTCCTACGAGCTGGCCGCTGTCGTCATCGTGTTCCAGTCGCTGGTGGAGCTGATCGGCATGGCATTCTTCCTGTGGTGGGTGCCACGCCGCCTGTTCCCTGCCGTAGGATGAAAACCATGCGGTGGCGTCGGGTGGGCAGTACATCCGGACCGCTATACTCGTTATGCAATCTCTTCACTTCGCGAACCACAACGACACAACAAAGGTTCCGCCATGCACCTTTCGCTGCTGGCCGGCTGGCTTTTCCTGGCACTGCCCATCGCCGCCGTGCTGGCCGACACTGCGGTGCAGGCAGAAGAAGCCGTACGCAAGGCCGAGGTACTGGAGCAGGTCGTGGCGCCGGATGTTGAGGTCCGCGAGCCGGTGGAACCGCTCGAGGAGCAGGAGGCGCAGGTCATCGATCCGGAGGGCAGCGACCCGCTGGAAGAGCCACTTACCTGCCTGGCCCGCAGCATCTATTGGGAAGCCAAGGGAGTACAGGGCCGCGACATGGAGTCGGTCGCCAACGTGGTGATCAACCGCCTTGCCAGCGAGGAGTTTCCCAACACAGTCTGCGAGGTGGTGAAGCAAGGCTCGGAGCAGAGCCCGTGCCAATTCTCATGGTGGTGCGATGGGCGCCCCGATGAGGTGGTGGAGGGCGATGCCTATGAGGTGGCCAGGGAGGTGGCGCGCCAGGCGTTGAACCAGGAGCTGCCCGACCACACCGATGGCGCGCTCTATTTTCACGACCGCACGGTACACCCCCACTGGGCCAACGAGTTTCTGCTGACCATCGAAACCGAGGCGTTTTTCTTCTATCGCCCCAACGATACGGCGCAGTGAATCGCCAGCTGTTGCCACCGTCACCCGACCGCTGCCCGCGATTTTTTTGGAAGATGCACGAATCGGCACGGTTTCGGAGCGCCTGGATTTGACCGGCCACGCTTCAAGAACTCACCATGCAGTTACAAAAAGAACAAATAAAGCCCCTGACATTCTCAGCCATCACAAGGGGCAACTTGCAGGAGGAAACGCTTATGATCGTCTCACTGATCCCCAGTATCGCTTCCGTTCCCCAAACCCGGCATGAAGCGGATATCGAAGCCTTGCTCGACGGCCTGATGAGTGACGAAGGGCTGAACCGGCATGAGCGGGACGAACTGCTCGACCTGCTGATACTCGAGCGGGCCGAAATCAAGCGCCAACTCAACCGCATTCGCGAAGCGCGCGGCTGACCTGCCGGCCACCAGTAAATTGCGCTGGCAGAGAGGCTCAGAGCTTCTGAAAAGCCGCCATGACCTGCCCTGCCAGCGTTTCGCATGCCTGATCGGCGCCGGGCCGCCTCACCATCGCCAACTGATATTCGCCCAGCGGCGGCAACAGGCCGGGATCGATACGCTTCAGTGGCGGTCGCACCAGGCTCAGCGGGAAAGGTGCCACCGCCAGGTCGGCGAGCATGGCCGCCTCCTGGCCGGCACAGTGCTCGCAGGAGTAGGCGATGCGGTAACTCAAGCCGGCCCGGTCCAGGGCTTCGAGGGCCATGCCCCGCCAGGCGCAGCCGGCGTGCGCCAGCGCCACTGGTAGCGGCGAGCGCTGCGCGGCAAGCCCGCCTTCCCGTCCCGCCCACACCAGCGGTTCGCTGTGAACGATCTCGCCGCGTATCTCCTGCCCCGGGTTGCCGGCGGTCACCAGAATCAGATCGAGCTCTCCGGCTTCCAGTCGAGCCAGCATCTCGCGGCTGCTGCCCACCACCACGTCGACCTGAACCGCCGGGTGCGAGCGGGCAAATTGCGCCAGCACACCGGGCAGGATGCGCGTGCCCACGTCATCGGTGGTACCGAAGCCCAGCCGCCCCGACACGCTGGGTGCCAGGAACTGCGTCACCGCCTCCTCGTTGAGCTTGAGCAGGCGCCGCCCATAGCCGAGCAGCGTTTCTCCCTCGGGCGTGAGGCGTACCTGGCGGGCCTCGCGAACGAACAGGGCATGGCCAAGCGTCTCCTCCAGGCGCTTGATCTGCATGCTGAGCGCCGAGGGCGTGCGAAACACCTGGCGCGCGGCCCGGGTGAAGCTGCCGCATTCGGCAATTGCCACGAAGGTACGCAGCACATCGGTATCGAGCAGCGGCAGCGGCGAATGCAGGGTGGTGGGGGGCAGTTGGGTCATGGCTCCACCTTTCAATTTCTCTTAAAGGAGACTCTAGTCTTTTTCGTTGGATTGATCCAATCGCAAGCGCGACACTGTCCTGCAAGAGGTCGCGACCCTCCACTCATTTTCAAGCGAGATCACGGCAGCCAGCCTGTGGCAGCCCGTGAGGAGGTGCGACATGAGTCAGTACGAACCGCTGCATCATCATCAGCCCCAGCCGACGCAAGCCAAGCATTCCACGCCGCCGCCCCAGCCGGACTTCTATATGCCGGCCATGCCGCCCCTGGAGCTGATCCATGCCATCGAAACCCTGCTGCACCGCTACCTGCGCCGACGGCGGTTCCGCCAGCGCTATCTGCCGCTGCTGGCCCACGACGACCATATGCTCGACGACATGAACCATCAGCGCGACGACATCCTATGGGCCTCGCGCCTGCCCCTGAAGGAGGACGCCGAGCAGGCCCTTGCCGAGCGTCGCGCACAGCGCAAGGCAGCACGGGGAAAGCTTTGCTGAGTCCAGCGCTTGACCTCAGCTGCGCTTGAGGTCGTACGGTGCGGGCAACGTCAGCACAGCAAGGAGCAACACCATGAACGTGATGATCGTGGGCGCAAGCCAGGGCCTGGGCCGGGCTTTCATCGAAGGGCTTGGCGATGACGGCGACCGCTTGATCGGCGTATCGCGTCGCATGCCGGAACCGTTGCCCGTACGCGCCGGACTCGAGATCGACTGGATCGAGGCCGATCTGGCCTCACCCGAGCGGGCGTCCGCCACGCTGGCCGAAGCCGTGGAAGCGCGGGGGCTCGACGTGCTGATCTACAACCTGGGGCTGTGGGAATGTCGGGCCTTCGAGCCGAACTACCGCTTCCTGGACGACAGCCCGGCGGAGATCCAGCGCATCGTTACGGTCAACGTCAGCGGCGCCATTCTGCTGATTCAGGCGCTGCTCCCCGTGCTGCTGCGCTCCCGTGCGCCGCGTATCGTGCTCACCGGTTCGACCTCCGCCCTGCCCGGCCACGGCCGGCCGGAGGTCGCCTTCGGTGCCACCAAGCACGCCCTGCGCGGCATTGCCGAGGCGCTGCGCGAGGGCTTTCGCGAACAGCGCCTGGCGGTGACCTGCCTGCAGCTCGGCTATCTCAACACCGAGGACGACCTGAGCGTGCCGCTCGAACGCGCAGCCCGCCGCGGCGACGGCGAGCTCATTCCCCTGCACGACGTAGTGCGGCTGGTGCGCAGCCTGCTGGCGCTGTCGCCCAGCGCCTATGTCAGGGAGGTGGTAATGCCGGCAATTGCCGATAACCGTTTCTAGCGATCCCTCAGGTTCCGAGCTGCTCCCCCTCGGAGGTGGTCTCGACGAGCGTCTCGGCTCGTTGCAGCAGCGCGCGCTCCTGCTCCGGGGTCAATGCCAGGCCGAAGCGTTGGCGCAGCACATCGGGCAGCGCATCGGCTTCAATCCGCTGCAGCTCCGGCGCCTGACCCGGGCGGAAGATCTTCAGCTCGAGATCGGTGAGCGCCAGCCGAATCTCGGCGCCGTTGTGCTGAGCCACGATGCGCCGTACGAAGGGCGATCCGGGGTGGCGAGAGGCCAGATAGTTGTATTCGCCAGAGTCGGCGCGATAGCAGGGTTCGTCACTGAACTGGTAGATGTTGAACCATTCACCGAGGCGCTTATGACGCAGCAGCCAATACCCCAGCGGCGAGCGCTCCAGGCGATACTCCCAAGGGCCATGACTCACCTCAAGGTCCGCCTCGAGCCGGATCGGCTCACGCGGCCCGACATTGCCGACGCCGACATCGACCATCCAATCATGGCCCGCGACTTTCACCACCAGCAGGGTATGCCCGAGAGGAGTGACGACACTCGCATCCTCGCCCATCAGCATTCTCGCGTTGCGCCCCGCAACCTCGAAGCCGAGCCGGTCCAGCACCGTGGCGAACAGCGTGTTCTGCTCATGGCAGTAGCCGCCGCGCCGACGTCGTACCAGCTTGTCCTGGAGGCTTTCCAGGTCGATGCGGATCTCACCACCGGTGACGATCTCGAGATTCTCGAACGGCACCGCAGCGAGATGCGCCTGCTGGAGCGCCGTCAATGTCTCCAGGCTGGGGGCCAAGGGGCCACGGTAGTCGATACGTGCCAAATAAGCGTCGAGATCGAGCGCCGACGTCTCCCACTGGGTCGATTCATGAAGAGGTTGGGCGTTCCGTACAGCCTGCATGGCGTTCTCCTGTTCCTGCTTGTCTTGTAGAGCAACCTTGTAGCGCAGGCTAATACCTCAAGTTAGCTTCAGGTAAAGCGGAGACGTTTCAATCGCTCTGATAGCTTCAGGACATTCAACCAAGAGGTTGACTATCTCGCTCGCCAAGGCTATATCAACCATATGGTTGAATATGACGAAACGCATCTGGATCGGGTCTTCCATGCCCTGGCCGACCCAACCCGCCGCCTGCTGCTCGAGCGGCTGGCGGCGGGTGAGCGCAAGGTCGGCGAGCTGGCCGAACCGTTCCCCATCTCGCTGGCGGCCGTTTCCAAACACGTTCGCGTACTGGAGCAGGCGGGGCTGGTGGAACGCCGTATCGAAGGGCGCTCCCACTACTGCCGGCTACGACCGGAGCCGCTGGCAGCGGCGGAGCAGTGGCTGAGCTTCTACGAAGGCTTCTGGAGCCAGCGGCTGAACGCGCTGGAAACGGCGCTCAAGGCCGCCCCGGATGGCCAGTCGACGAAGGAGGAGAAGCAAGATGAGTGACACCGACTACGGCGAGCAGATTGCCGAAGAGAGCGTCCGCTTCGAGCGCCTGCTGCCGGGGCCCATCGAACGGGTCTGGGCCTTCCTCACCGAATCGGACAAACGTGCCCAATGGCTCGCGCCCGGCACCATGGAGCCGCGGGCGGGCAGCACCTTTGCTCTACACTTTCACAATACCGAGCTGACACCCGACAGAACGCTGCCCAGCGAGCGCTTTCGTCAGTTCGACGGCAGCTTCACGACACAACACCAGGTGCTGCGCTGCGAACCGCCTCATCTGCTTGCCTGGACCTGGGGCGGCGGCAACGAAGCCCCTTCGGAGGTGACCTTCGAACTCAGCGAGGCCGGCGAGCAGGTGCGCCTGGTCGTGACCCACCGCCGCCTCGCCGATGACGGCACCATGGTCAACGTGGCTAGCGGCTGGCACACCCACCTGGGCATCCTGGCCGAGGTGCTGCACGGTCAACCGCCCTCCCCGTTCTGGCCCACCTTCGAACGTCTCGAGGAGGAGTACCGATGCCGCATCACATCGCCCCGCAACTGATGTTCGAAGGCAACGCCGAGCAGGCCATGCGCTTCTACGTCTCGCTGTTCGAGGGGGCCGAGATCGTCCGGCTCGAGCGCTACGGCCCCGAGGAACCGGGGCGGGAAGGCAGCATAAAGCAGGCCGAATTCACCCTGGTCGGCAGGCGGTATACCTGTATCGACAGCCACATTGCCCATCCTTTTACCTTTACGCCCTCGATCTCGCTGTTCGTCGAGTGCGAAAGTGCCGAGGAGTTCGAGCGCCTCCACCAAGCCCTGACGGAAGGCGGCGAGACACTGATGCCGCCTGACGACTACGGTTTCAGCACGCGCTTCGCCTGGCTCAACGACCGCTTCGGCGTCTCCTGGCAACTCAATCTGGCTTGAGGAGCAAGACTCCATGACGACCTCACCCTTGCCTCCCATCGTCTCCGAAGCGGAGTGGCGCAGCGCGCTGGACGAACAGATCGCTCGTGAAAAGGCCCATACGCGTGAGCGCGACAGGCTCAATGCCGCGCGGCGCCGTTTGCCGATGACCGAGGTGCGCGCCGATTATGTCTTCGAAGGGCCACAGGGAGAGGTCACCCTGCTCGACCTGTTCGAGGGGCGTCGTCAGCTGATCGTCTATCATTTCATGTTCGGGCCCGACTGGGAGGTCGGCTGCGACGGCTGCTCCTGGGTGGTAGACGCCATGACCCACCCCGCCCATCTCAACGCCCGCGACACCAGCCTGGTGCTGGTCTCCCGGGCGCCGCTGGAGAAGCTCCGGCGCTACCAGGCGCGCATGGGCTGGCAGCATCCGACGTGGTTCTCGTCGCTGAACGGCAGCTTCAATCAGGACATGGGCGTGACCAGCTGCAACTGCCATGCGCCGGATACCGACCGCGGCGAGCGGCACGGCATCAGCGTCTTCCTGCGCGACGGCGAGCGGGTCTTTCGCACCTACTTCAGCGGCAAGCGCGGCGTGGAGTACCTGGGCAGCCTATGGACCTACCTGGACCTGACGCCCTACGGCCGTCAGGAAACCTGGGAAGAGTCACCGCCCGGCTGGCCGCAGACGCCACCCTACGTATGGAATCGGCGTCACGACGAATACGAGACGTGACTGCTCTCACGGCTCGCTTGGAAACAACGACAACCAGAGGGAACGCAAAACATGAAGACCATCGGCCTGCTCGGCGGCATGAGCTGGGAATCCACCGTCAGCTACTACCGTGCGCTCAACGAAGGGGTGAAGGCCGCCCTGGGCGGGTTTCACTCGGCCAAGCTGTGTCTCTACAGCGTCGACTTCGCCGAGATCGAACGGCTGCAGCATGCCGGCGACTGGGACGCCACCGCCGAGATCCTGAGCCGGGCCGCACGCAGCGTGGAAGCCGCCGGGGCGGATTTTCTGCTGATCGGCACCAACACCATGCACAAGGTCGCGCCGGAGATCGAGGCCTCGATCACGATTCCGCTGCTGCATATCGCCGATGCCACGGCACAGCGCTTGGCCGCCGACGGCATTCGCCGCGTCGGCCTGCTCGGCACTCGCTTCACCATGGAGCAGGATTTCTACAAGGGGCGGATCGCCGAAGGCTTCGGCATCGAGGTACTGGTGCCCGACGCCGCTCAGCGCGATCTCGTGCATGAGGTGATCTACCACGAGCTGTGTCTGGGGCAGGTGAAGGAGACCTCGCGCCAGCGCTACCTGGAAATCATCGAATCGCTACGCGAGCAGGGGGCCGAAGCGGTGATCCTCGGCTGCACCGAAATCGCCCTGCTGGTACAGCAGAGCCACACCACGGTGCCGCTCTACGACACCACGGCCATTCACGCCGAAGAGGCAGTGAAGTGGGCGTTGGGGGGTTAGGCGTAGGTATTGATCTGCGTACCTACCATCCCATCATTGGCCAACTGCGGCTCCACCGAAGCCGAGGCCATCAGCGCCTGGACCTGATCCTTCTGCATGTCCAGCGCTTCCTTGTAGACCTCGAGCTGCACCTGCTGGGCGGCTTGGGCCTGCTGCATGACCAGCGACTGGCCGACGATGGTGTTGACGGCGGAATCCATGGCATTTTCTCCGTTGTTGGTTCTTCTGTCACCCCACGCTAACAGCTGAAGGAAGCGAAGGCAAAAACGCAGCCCGCCGAAGCGGGCTGCGCACTTCAACCAGGCAGCGTTCAGGTCGAGGCGCTTGCCAGCGGTCGTGTCCTCACCCCCATCAGAATCATCAGTGCAGCCAGCAGCAGTACCGCGGCGCTGGCGGCGAACACGTTCAGCGCTCCGCCCAGATCGAAGATCAGCCCACCCGCCGCAGCGCCGGTGGCGATCGCCAGGTTGATGGCAGCCACCAGCAGCCCGCTGGCGCTCTCGGCCTCGTCCGGCACCGTGCGGGTGAGCCAGGTCGACCACGCCACCGGGATGGCACCGAAGGCCAGCCCCCACACTGCCACCAGCGCGGCATCGGTGGCCGGCGTGCTTTCCAGCAGCACCAGGGATAGGCCGAGCGTACCCATCAGCAGCGGCATCAATATCATGGTCAGCCGCAGGCTGCGTTCGACCATCCAGCCACCCAGGTAGTTGCCGAGGAAGTTGGCCACGCCGAAGCCGAGCAGGATGGTGGCCACACCGCTCACGCCGACGCCGGTCACCGTTTCGAGGAACGGACGAATGTAGGTGAAGAAGGCGAAGTGGCCGGTAAAGACCAGAGCCGCGGCCAGCATGCCCAGGCCGACTCGTGGCCGCATCAGCACGTCGAACAACGTACGCAGGCGGGTCATGCCGCTGGGTGCCATCCGCGGCAGGGTGAGGAATTGCACGATCAGCGCCAGCACGCCCAGCATTGCCGCCATGCGGAACACGTCGCGCCAGCCGAACAGATCGCCGAAGTAGCTACCCAGCGGCGCCGCGGCGATAGTCGCGGCGGAAACGCCGCTGAACATGATCGACAGCCCCCGCGGCACCAGATCCTCAGGCACCAGGCGCATCATGGTGGCGATCGACATGGTCCAGAAGCCGCCCAGCGCCATCCCCAGCAGCACGCGCCCGATCAGCAGTACCGTCAGGTTGGGGGCAAACGCCACCATCAGGTTCGAGGCCACCAGCAGCATGGAGAATCCCAGCAGCACATGGCGCCTGTCGATGCGGCGGGTCGCGGTGGAGATCAGCAGGCTGGTCAGCAGCGCCACCGCCGCGGTAACCGTCACCGCCTGACCCGCCATGCCTTCGGTAATGCCCAGGTCCGCCGCCATGGGCGTCAGCAGGCTGGCGGGCAGAAATTCCGCCGTCACCAGCCCGAACACACCGAGGGCCATCGAGATTACCGCCCCCCAGGCGGGCCGTGCCCGCGGTGCCAACTCGTTCATGCTCGTTCTCCTTTCCTAGAGAAGCATTCGTCAGGAACGAGAAGACTAGAGCGACCGGGCCGGACGATCTATGCTAGAAGCTCTCGAATAATTGATCGTTCATCCGGAACTTGTGAACGGTACGCTGAAGGCGGCTGCGCAAATACGAATGAGGGGGCGTGAGATGCCGAAACCGGAACTGCCCAACGACCTGGTCAGCGAGCTGCTGCTCGGCATGCGCCTGCGCGGTATCGCCTATCGCCGCATTCAGCTCTCGCCGCCCTTGGGGGTCGAGTTCGGCCAGGTGGAGGGCTGGGCGCAGTTCCACTTCGTGGCCCGCGGCCCCGTCTACCTGCGCAGCCCCAGCGGCAGCGTGCATACCCTGGCCACCGGCGATGCGCTACTGCTGCCACGCGGCGGTTTGCATGCCCTGCTCTCGACACCCGACCAGCCGGCACAGGACGTTGCCGCCTTCGAAAGTGCCAGGCTGTGCGAGGCGGTCAGCGCGATTCGCGCCTGTCCGAAGGACTGCACCCTCGACGGCGCCCTGACCTTCAGTGGCTGCATGGAATTCGACCTGGGCAGCATGCACGCCCTGGTCTCGCTGATGCCCGAAGTGATGTACGTCGGCACTCTGCTGGAGCGCCAGCCCGAGATCCTGCCCATGCTCGAGGCGATGGAGCGCGAGGCGAAGAGCGAGCGTGCGGGTTATGCCGCCATTCTGGCGCGACTCGCCGACGTGATGGCGGCCTTCATCGTGCGCGGCTGGGTGGAGTGCGGCTGCGGCGATGCCACCGGCTGGATCGAGGCCCTGCGCGATCCGCGCCTGGGGCGCGTCATCGCCGCCCTGCACCGCGAGCCGGGGCGCAACTGGACGGTGGCGGAACTCGCCGCCGAGATGGGCAGCTCGCGCTCGGTATTTGCCGAACGCTTCCTGGCGGTCACGGGCATGACGCCACACCGTTACGTGACCGAGCTGCGCATGCGCCTGGCGGCCCAGTGGATCGGCCGCGAGCGCCAACCCATCGAGACCGTCGCCTATCGCCTGGGCTACGGCAGTGCAGCCGCCTTCAGCCGCGCCTTCAAGCGCATTCACGGCCACCCGCCCGGTGCCCTGCGTCATCGGCTAGAGCCCGCTGCCATCCTGCAATCCTCCGCTTCAGAGAGCCCCCATGAACGAAGCCCAGTCGCTGCAGCAGGCCATTGACGAGCCGGTACGCCTGGTGGAATACGACCCCGCCTGGCCGGCACGCTTCGACGCCGAGCGCAGCCGCCTGCGGGAGCGTTTCCCCGCCGAGCTGATCGAGGTGCAGCATATCGGCAGCACCGCCATCCCCGGCATACCGGCCAAGCCCATCATCGACGTCATGGCCGGGGTCGCTTCCATGGCCGTGGCCGACGCCCTGTTCCAACCGCTGCTCGAACACGGCTACGTGACTTCGGTAGAGTTCAACGCCAGCCTGACCGACCGGCGCTGGTTCATGCGCCATGCCAACGGCCGCCGTACCCACCATCTGCATGTGGTGGTGCACGACGGCGAACTATGGCGCCAGCGGCTCGCCTTTCGCGATGCGCTGCGCGCCGACCCAGCGCAGGCCGAGCGCTACGCCGCTCTCAAGCGCGAGCTGGCTTCACGCCACGGCACGGATCGCGAAGCCTATACCCGGGCCAAGGGTGAGTTCGTGCGCTCTGTCATCGGGCCTGGCCAGAGTCTCGGCCAGGGCGCTCGCTGAGGATTGTCGGCATCGCTTATCAGTTGAGATGCACCGCCTCGAAGTGCGCCACGGCAGCGCCAGACGCATCGCGCAGGGTCAGCGTCTGGCCTTCGATCTGCCAGGTGGCCGTCGCCTCCAGCGCGGCCAGGAAGGCCTGCTCGGTCTCGCCGCCCTGCAAGCAGGCCATGCGCGTGGTGATCAGGGGGCCGAAGTGGAGGGCGTCGTTGTCCAGCCGATAGTTGCCCGCCAGGTGGTTGCATCCGGTGGAGCCCGCTATACGGTTCTCCTCGGTGTGCAGCACGAAATGCGCCTCGCGCTGGTTGTCCACCGCCTCGGGCGTCGCATCGCCGACCTGGGTCAGCTTCCAGTAGGTGTTCACCAGCGGCTCGTCGTGCGTCATCGCTCCCTCCATGGCGGTACACCCCATCAGCACGATGGCCAGCGATCCCAACAAGATGGCAAAGCGCCTTTTCATTCTCGTTCCCTCATCCTGCTTTCTCCACTCCCGCCGCTAACGCAGCGGGCTCCATGTGCCGTAATGTCGGAAAAGCCGAGGCGAATAGCCAGCCTGAATTACGCAGATACCGGGGATTTCGCGCCCTCGCCCGTCAGGTCGCCGAGATCGAGCAGCGTGGCCGCCACCGCCTGAGCCCGGGGCACCAGGGTATCCAGGCGGCAGTATTCTGCGTCGGTGTGCATCTTCGCCCCCACCGGCCCGACGCCGCACAGCGTCGGCACGCCCAGGCTGGCGGTGAAGCCCGCATCCGAGCAGCCGCCGGTGAACTCCCCCTCCACCACGAAGCCCAGCCTGGCGGCGTGGTCACGGTAGCGGCCGAACAGCAGCTCGCTCATGTGTCCTTCCAGCGGCAGGAAGGCGGAGGTACGAGACAGCGTGGCGCGAGTGCCCGGCAACTCCTCCACGGCAACGATGGCCTCGATGTCGGCGTAGAGCCGCTCGCGCTGCGCCGCGCTGACGAAGCGCACGTCGAGCTGGGCGCGGGCCCAGGGGGCCACGGTGTTGCGCGACATTCCACCCTCGATGACCCCGACGTTGGTGGTGACGCCACCGGCATGATCGGTCAGGGCATGCAGCTTGACGATCTTGCGTGCCAGCGCCTCGATGGCGCTGGCGCCGTCGGCGTGATTCACCCCGGAGTGCGCCGCCCGGCCTTCTACCTCGATGAGAAAACCCGCGCCACCCTTGCGAGCGGTGACCACATTGCCGCTGACCCGCCCCGGCTCGGCATTGAAGACCGCCCGCGCGCCCTGTACCGCAGCCTCGATGAAGGCGCGTCCGTCCAAGGAACCGATCTCCTCGTCGGCGGTGAACAGGGCATGCACGGGGTAAGGCAGCGAGGGCAGACGGCTCAGCGCGCGCAGCACGAAGCAGTTCAGCACCAGGCCCGCCTTCATGTCGGCCACGCCGGGGCCGAAGGCCAGGTCGTCGCGCCGACTGTAGCCGCGACGGGCCACGGTACCGGTGGGGAACACCGTGTCACGGTGGCCCATCAGCAGCACATGCCTCGCCTGGGCACCCTCCAGGCGCGCCTCGAGAATGTCGCCGGAATGCGGGCGCGGCGTTCGCCTGAGCGCGATGCCGTCGGCTTCGAGCCAGCCGGCGATCGTATCGGCCACCGCGTCGTTGCCGGCCTTGTCGTGGCTGTGGGAGTCGATGTCCACCAACACCTTCAGGCACTCGGCCATGGCCTCGCGCTGATCGGCGAGCCAGCGACAGGCCTGCTCCATCAGCCCCGCCGTCATGCTGACCTCTCCTTCAAGATATCCTGGCCCTGGGTGCCCAGATCCCACCACAGCCCCGACATCAGCAGCAGGCCCTCGCGCGCGACGCTGCCCAGCAGGTGCTCATCCGGAGCGTGCTGCGAACAGGCCGGATAGGAGTGCGGGACCCACAGCGTGGGCAGCCCCAGGGTTTCGGCGAACACATCGTTGGGCAGCGAGCCGCCCAGGTTCGGCAGCAGGGTAGGCGCCTTGCCACTGGTCACCTGCATCGACGCCAGCGCCCAGCCGACCCAAGGGTCCTCCGGGTCGAGACGCGTCGCCGCCATCTGCGACACGCGCGCCGGGGCCACCTGGATGTCCTCGAAGCCGTGGCGGTCAAGATGCCGGCGCAGGTGGTCGAGAAAGCGGGTGTGGTCACTGCCCACCACATAGCGCAACTGGCAGTGCGCATGGGCACGCTCCGGAATGGCGTTGGCCGGCGCGGTGGGGTTGCCGGCCTCGAAAGCCAGGATCTCCAGGGTGTTCCAGGCGAACAGCCGCTCCGCCGGCGACAGCCCCGGCTCGCCCCAGTCGGGGTCGATGGCCGGCGCATTCTCCCCCGCCCCGACCTCGAGCGAGGCCAGCGCCGCGCGTACCGCCTGGGGGATGGGCCCCGGTCGCAGCCCCACCACCTGGATCACGCCATTGGCGTCGACCAGTGTCGCCAGGGCATTGGCCAGGCGCACGGCGGGATTCTTCAGCACGCCGCCCCAGTTGCCCGAGTGGTGGGCGCCCTCCCGGGCGAGCAGTTGCAGGTCGAAGTTGAACGAACCCCGCGAGCCCAGGAACAGGGTCGGCGACTCGGCGTTCAGCCGCGGCCCGTCGGAGGCGATGAAGAGGTCGGCGGCGAGGCGCTCGCGATAGCGCTGGCAGATCTCCTTCAGGCCGGGGGAGCCGGTCTCCTCGCCCATCTCGATCACCAGCTTGACGTTGTAGCCGAGCCGCCCCCCGCGCGCCTCGAGGGCGCATGCCAGTGCCGCCAGGTTGATGCCGTGCTGGCCCTTGTTGTCCGCCGTACCGCGCCCGTACCAGCGGTCGCCCTCCTGGGTGACACGCCACGGCGACAGCCCCTCGCGCCAGCGGTCGTCGTAGCCCCGCACCACGTCGCCGTGACCATAGCTCAGCACGCTCAGGGTGGCGTCCGGCTCGATGCGCTCGGCGAGCAGGAAGGGACCGAAGCCCGCTACCGGGTTGTCGACGATCTCCCAGGTGAAGCCGAGGGACTCGATCTCGGGCACGATCTGCTCCTCCAGGTAGCGGTGCAGCTCGTCGAGCCGCCCGCCTCCCTGGCTCTCGCTGGGCACCGCCACCAGCGCCTCCAGCCGTCGGTACAGCGCCCCGCTGTCGAAATGATGGCGGGCGTTATCCAGCGCTCGTTCGCGCGTCATGGGCAGACTCCTCGTCGTCGGTTACGGCTAAACAGGCGCTCTCACGCCAAGTGGCAGGCGACACGACCGTCGCCACCGGTGTCGTTCAGAAGCGGTCGCTGCTGGGAACAGCCAGGTTCGGCCAGCGGGCAGCGCGGGTGAAAGGCACAGCCGGGCGGCGGTGCGCTGGGGTCGGGTTGCACGCTGCCCAGGCCGATGTCGGGCACGCCGAGGCCGGGCTCGGGGGTCAGCGCCGAGGCCAGCAGCGCCCGGGTGTAGGGGTGCCGCGGCGCGCTGAAGATCTGCTCGCGAGTGCCCTCCTCGATGATGCGTCCGAGATACATCACCGCCAGCCGGTCGGCGAGGTGCTCGATCACCGCAAGATCGTGACTGATGAACAGGTAGGTGAGACCGAACGCCTCCTTCAGGTCGAGCAGCAGATTGAGGATCTGCGCCTGCACCGAGACATCCAATGCCGACGTGGGCTCATCGCAGATCACCAGGGCGGGGCGCATGATCAAGGCCCGGGCGATGGCCACCCGCTGGCGTTGGCCGCCCGAAAGCTGGCCGGGGTACTGCCGCGCGGCGCGCCCGGGCAGGCCGACCAGGTCGAGCATCTCGGCCACCCGGGCGGCCTGCTCCCTGGGGCTGCCGATGCCGTGGATACGCAGCGGCAGGCCGACGATCTGGGCCACGCGCTGGCGGGGGTTGAGCGAGGAGTACGGGTCCTGGAAGATCGGCTGGACGTGTCGCGCCAACGCCTTCTGGGCGGTGCCCACGATCGGCCGGCCGTCGATCAGCACCTCGCCGGCGGTGGGCGACGTCAGGCCCAGCAGCATCTTGGCCAGGGTGCTCTTGCCGCACCCCGATTCCCCCACCAGGCCCATGACCTGGCCGCGAGGTACGCGCAGCGACACCTCGCTGACGGCGTGCAGCGTGCGCCCCCGGCGCAGCAAGCCGCCGCCCAGGGTGAAGGTTCTGGACAGGCCGCGCAGCTCCAGGGCGAAAGGTTGCGCCGCCTCCGCCGGTGGCGTCTGGGTGGCTTCGATCGCGAGCGTCATGGCATCACCTCGGGCTGCGGTGGGCGGGCGGGATCGGCCAGGCGCGCGGCGAAATGGCAGCGTGCCACATGCCCGGCGCCGACGTGGGTCGCTGGCGGCGGCGTCTCACAGATCGCCTCGGCCAGCGGGCAACGGTTGCGAAAGGCACAGCCCTCGAGTTCGCCGACCAGGCTCGGCACCACGCCGGGAATCGCCTGCAGGCGGCTGCCCGGCGGGGTCTTGCCAGGGGCCGGGATGCAGTTCAACAGCCCCTGGGTATAGGGGTGGCCGGGAGCCGCGAAGAGCGCTTCGGCACTGGCCGTTTCGATCACCTCGCCGGCATACATCACCGCGACCCGGTCGGCGATGCGCGCCACCACTCCCAGATCGTGGGTAATGAAGATCACCGCGGTGCCGAACTCGCGCTGGAGATCGCGCAGCAGCCGCAGGATCTGCGCCTGGATGGTCACGTCCAGTGCCGTGGTCGGCTCGTCGGCGATGATCAGGTCGGGCTCGCACATCAGCGCCATGGCGATCATCACCCGCTGGCGCAGGCCGCCCGACAGCTGGTGCGGGTACTGCGCCATGCGCTCGGCGGCGGCGCTTATGCCAACCCGCTCCAGCAGGTAGATGGCCCGCTCCCGGGCTTCGCGACGACTCACCCGGCGATGGCGAAGCAGCGCCTCGCAGAGCTGATTGCCCAGCGTGTAGGCCGGGTTGAGGGCGGTCATCGGCTCCTGGAAGATCATCGCCATGCGTGCACCGCGCAGATCGCTGCGGGCGCGTTCCGTCAGGTCCAGCAGCTCGATGCCATCGAAGCGCAGGCTGGCGGCGCTGACCCGCGCCCGGCGCGGCAGCAGTCCCATCAGCGCCATCGAGGTCATCGACTTGCCGCACCCCGACTCGCCGACCAGGCACAGCATCTCGCCGCGTTCGACGTGGAAATCGATGCCGCGCACGGCGTGCAGCGTGCCGGCGTCGACCGGCAGATCGACGTGCAGCTCCTCCACCGTCAGCAGCGGCATGGCGGGGGCTCCCGTAGCGGGGGCAGCGACTCTCGGCTCACTCATTGCGGCCTCCCGGTGCGCTGATGTCGCGCAGGCCATCGCCCAGCAGGTTGATCGCCAGCACCAGCATGAACAGTGCGCTGCCGGGAATGGCGATGACCCAGGGCTGAAAGAACATATAGGACTTGCCTTCGGCGATCATCAGGCCCCACGAGGGCAGCGGCGGCTGCACCCCCATGCCGAGGAACGACAGGGTTGCCTCGAGCAGGATGGCGTTGGCCACCTCCAGGGTGGCGACCACGATCAGTGCCGCGGCGATATTGGGCAGCACCTCGCGCAGCAGGATGTGATGCAGTGGGCAGCCCAGCGCTCGCGCCGCCTGGACGTACTCGGCGTCGCGCACCTGGAGCGTGGCGGAGCGCGCCACCACCGCGAAGCGGTCCCACAGCAGCAACCCCAGCAGCAGGGTCACCGTGATCAGCGAGCCGCCGATCAGCGAGGCCATGGCCAGCGCCACCAGCACCACCGGCATGGCCAGGCGGGTGGTGAGCAGGTAGCTGATCACGGCATCGACGCGGCCGCCGAAATAGCCCGCCAGCACGCCCAGGGTGGAGCCGATCACTCCCGAGATCAGCGCCGCCACCAGGCCGATGAACAGCGAGATACGCGTGCCGTAGATCAGGCGGCTGAGGTAGTCGCGACCGAGCCTGTCGGTGCCCAGTGGATGCTCCCAGTTGCCCGCTTCGTGCCACACCGGCGGCACCATACGGTTGGCGGTGTTCTGCAGATAGGGGTCGTGGGGAGCCAGCCAGGGCGCCAGCACGGCGGCCAGCACCAGCAGCGTGACGATGACGGCGCCGAGTGCCAACCCGCGGTGCGCCAGCAGCGCTCGCCTGAAGCGCGGCCATCCGCCGCCGCCGATGGCGGGCCGCGTCGCGGCGCCCGCCGGGGTCGTTGCCAGGGAATCGTTCATGGCGCTCTCCTTAGCGGGCACGTAGCCGCGGGTCGAGGACGGCATTGAGGATGTCCGCCAACAGGGTCAGCACGATGTAGAACAGCGCGATGATCAGCACCACCGCCTGCACCACCGGATAGTCGTTGCGTGAGATGGACTGCCAGGCTAGCTGCCCGAGCCCGCGCAGCGAGAACACCGTCTCGATCACCACCGAGCCGCCGAGCATGAAGCCCAGCTCCACCGCCGCCAGCGCCACCACGGGGATGACCGCATTGCGCAGCGCGTGCTTGAACACAACCGATCCGGTACGCAGCCCCTTGGCCCGCGCCGTGCGCACGTAGTCAGAAGCCAACACCTCGAGCATGCCGCTGCGGGTCAGGCGCATCATCGCCGGGGTGGCGTAATAGCCCAGGGCGATGGCCGGCAGCACGAAGCCCTGCCAGCTCTCGCTGCCGGCCGCCGGCAGCCACTGCAGGTTGACCGCGAAGAGGATGATCAGGGTCAGGCCGAACCAGAAGTTCGGCATCGCCTGGCCGGTCACGGCGATGGCCATCGCCAGGCGGTCGACCCAGCTACCGCGCATGAGCGCCGCCGCCACGCCCAGCGGAATCGAGACGCCGATGGCGATGGCCAGCGACAGCAGCCCCAGCGTCATGGTCACGGGCAGGCGCTCGACGACCAGATCCATCACCGAGCTCTGGTAGTAGTAGGAGCGCCCGAAGTCGAGCTGCATCACTCCCCACAGCCAGGTGACGAACTGCTCGACCACGGGGCGATCGAGCCCGTACTCGATGCGAATCCGCTCGACCTGCTCGGCGGTCGCCTCCGGCCCACCGATGGCCGCTGCCAGGTCGCCGGAGAGCTGCAGCAGGCCGAAACTGAGCACCGAGATGGTCAGCGCCACGCACAGCGCCACCAGAGTGCGCTTGAAGATGAAAGGCCACATGATGTCTCACTCCCGGGCCGCGGCGGCGCCGCGGCCCCGTTGGTCATGGCGGGAGAGGCTCCCCTGCCTGCGCCTACTTCCAGCTCGCTTCGTAGAAGCGCGGCAGCTCGTCGGGATAGGCGGTGAAGTCGAGGTCGGCGGTGTGCGCGTAGTAGGTCGAGTAGGAGAACAGCGGCGCCCAGTAGGCCTGCTCGGAGATACGCGCCAGGGCCTGGCGGTAGTGCTGCCGGCGCACGTCGGGATCGACGGAGTTGTCGGCAATGCTCAACCACTCCTGCACCTGGGCGTCCTGCCACAGGTCGTCCACGCCGCCATTGAAGTAGACGCTGGTGAAGGCGGAGACGTCGTTGATCGAGAACGAGCCCCAGGCCTTGAACGCCATGTCGGTGCGCCCGTTGCGCTGCAGCTCGAGCAGGGCCGGCGAGGTCATGAAACGCAGGTTGGCGTTGATGCCCACCGCGCGCAGGTCGCCGATCATCGCCTCGGCGTAGTCGCGTTCGCGATAGGCGTGCAGATCGATCTCGAAGCCGTCGGCATAGCCCGCTTCGGCCAGCAGCTCGCGTGCCTTGTCGGGGTCGTACTCGTATTCGATGACGTCCTCGGTCTCGCAGCCGAACTGGGTCGGGAAACAGGGCGCGTAGAGCGGCTGGCTGCCGCCCCGCACCAGGTCGTTGGCCAGGCCTTCGCGGTTGAGGGCATGGTTGATGGCGCGGCGCACGCGCACGTCGTTCAGTGGCGAGTCATCGCGAGCCGCCGCATCCAGGCCGACATAGCCGACGCGCATGGTCTCGTCGCCCAGCACGGTGATCTGGGGCATGCGCTCGAGCGACTCGGCCTGGTCCGCCGGCACCCGCCAGATCCAGTCGACCTGCCCCGACATCAGCTGCGCCATGCGCGAATCCTCGTCGGCAATCGCCTTGAACTCGATGTTGCCGATTTGCGGCTGGCCGATGGGGCTCTCCTCGAAGTAATCCTCGAAGCGGGTCAGGCTGACGCCGTCCCCTGGGCGCACGGCGGTGATGCGATAGGGGCCGGTGCCGACCGGTGCACGGCTGAAGCCCTCGAGCCCCACCTCCTGGAAATACTCGGAGGGGTAGATCGGCATCGGGCCGGAGAGATACTCCAGCGCCGCCGGGAAGGGTGCCTTGAGATGGATGCGAACGAGGTAGTCGTCGAGCTTCTCGACGCGCTCGATCCAGTCGACGTTCTGCCGCGTCACCACCCGGGACTCGGGCGACACGGCGTAGTTGAAGGTGAACGCCACGTCGTCGGCATCGAACGCCTCGCCGTTGTGGAAGCTCACGCCCTGGCGCAGCTCGAGCTCCAGGGTGGTGTCGTCCACCCACTCCCAGCGCGTCGCCAGCCGGGGCTCGTACTCCTGGGTAACGGGGTTGCGATGGATCAGGGTATCCCAGGCCAGGTGGGCGAGGATCACCCCCTCACGCACGTTGTTGTGGTAGGGACTGACGTTTTCCGGCTCGCTGTCGGAGGCGTAGACCAGCGTGTCGTTGGCCTTGCCCGCCAGCGCCGGAGAGGCCAGGCAGCCCAGCAGAACGGCGGAGACCGCGTAACGGAGTGGACGATAGTGCGGCATTGTCATACCTCGATTGTTATTGGTCTTGAAGGGATATGAGGATCGGGCGCCGTCTCACCTCGCATCCAAGCTAGGTCCGGGCAAGACATGCCACAAGTACAATGTTTAGAATGTATCGTTGCCGTTTCGGCAAACCTTGCCGACACATCTACGGAGCCAGCCGATGAATACACGCGTGCTGCAGGAAACCGCCCTGCGCTATTTCCTCGAAGTGGTGCGCTGCGGCTCCATCAGCGAAGCGTCCGAGCGGCTCAAGGTGGCCCCCTCGGCCATCAGCCGTCAGATCGCCCGGCTGGAGAGCGAGCTCGATACCCTGCTTTTCGAGCGCCGCCCCCGCGGCATGGTGCCCAGCGCTGCCGGTGAACTGCTGGCCGTGCACGCCCGGCGCATGCAGCTCGAGGCGGATCGGGTGGGCAGCGAGATCCTGGCGTTACGCGGCCTACAGCGCGGCAAGGTACGCCTGGCCAGCACGGAGGGATTTGCGGTGGACTTCCTGCCCAGCACCGTGGCGGCCTTCCGCCAGCGTTACGAAGGCATCGACTTCCAGCTGGCGGTGAGCCCACCGGCCGAGGTGACGCGTCGCGTCCGGGAGGGCGAGGCAGACATCGGCATCACCTTCAGCCTGAAACCCGAGCCCGACGTCCAGATCGAATACCGCCAGCCGGCCCCGATCATGGCAGTGGTGTCACCGGGACATGAACTGGCCGGCAAGCGACAGGTGTCGATGACGCAGCTGCAGCGCTATCCGCTGGCCCTGCCGCCGCCCAATACCACCCTGCGCCAGCTGTTCGACATCTGCAGCAGCCGCCAGAACTTGACCTTCGAAGCGATCTTCAGCAGCGACTACACCGAGGCTCTGATCAACTTCGCCATGCTGGGTGGCGGGGTGGCGCTGTCCGGCGAGATCTCGATCCGCTACCGCATCCAGCAACGCCGAGTCGTCGCCATTCCCATTCACGACCGCGGCATGGATTCGCGATTCATCGAGATCCAGACCCTGGCCAAGCGCACCCTGCCAAGGGCCACCCAGGCCTTTCTGGAGTTTCTCAAGCAGCATGTCCCGACAGGCAGACTGCCGCTGGCGGAGTCGGCCTCGACGCTGGGCGACGAGGCCTGACGCCTCAGCCGAGAATGTCGATGCCGCGGTGCCCTTCCTCGACGCCCTCCACCAGGATCACGTCGCCCATGGCGTTGGCGGTGCGCAGCGGCAGGATGCGCCGGTAGGCCTCGGAGCGATACCAGGCCCGGGCCTGCTCCAGGCTGGGGAAGCCGAGCATGATCGTATCGCCCTGCCAACTGCCCTCCAGCACCTCGGTGGGGCCGCCGTGGATCAGGTAGCGGCCGCCGTAGGGCGTGAGGGTGGCATCGATCTTCTCCAGGTACTCGACTATCTCGGGGCCCATGGTGACGTCCTGCAGGCGGGCGATGGCGTAGGCGGTCATGGCGTTGCTCCAGTGGTGGGTTTGCCTCGACAGCTTCGCCCCGCTGGCGCGACCTGGCGATTACCTGCGAGGTAATAGCCACGCATATCGCTTGGCGCTAATCTGGCTTTATGGCAATGAATTCCCCTACCCCCGGGCAGCTGTTGAAGGAGTGGCGCCAGCGGCGGCGGCTGAGCCAGCTCGCGCTCGCCGCCGAGGCCGAGATCTCCCAGCGCCACCTCAGCTTCGTCGAGTCCGGAAGGGCCACGCCCAGCCGGGAGATGCTGCTGCGCCTGGCGGAGCAGTTGGGCGTTCCCCTGCGCGAGCGCAACCGGCTGCTGCTCGCCGCCGGTTTCGCCCCCGCCTTCGGCGAGCGCGGCATCGACGCCCCCGAGCTGGGTGCGGTGCGCGGCGTGATCGAACGGCTGCTGGCGAGCCACGCCCCCTACCCGGCGCTGGCCGTCGACCGCCACTGGCACCTGCTGCTGGCCAACCGCCCGCTCGAGGCGTTGCTAGACGGCATCGACGCCGAACTGCTGAAGCCGCCGGTCAACGTGCTGCGGCTCACGCTGCATCCCCGGGGGCTCGCGCCGCGCATCGGCAACTTCCGCGAATGGCGCGGTCATATCCTCGAGCGCCTGACACGCCAGGCCGAGACGACCGCCGACCCGGTGCTGGCCTCGCTCGGCGAGGAGCTGAAGGGGTATCCGATACCGGCCGGCGCCCGCCCCCATCTGGCCAGCGCCTCATCGCGCCACGGCGGCATCGTCGTGCCGCTGGAGCTGGTCATGCCGGATGGCCGCGTGCTGTCGCTGCTGAGTACCACCACGGTGTTCGGCACCCCGCTCGACGTCACCCTTGAGGAGCTCGCCATCGAGTCGTTCTTTCCGGCGGACGCGGCCACCCAGGAAGCGCTGCAGCAGTTGGCGGCCGCCTCAGCGGGTTAGAACGACAGGCAGATCTTTCCAAAGTGACGTCCCGACTCCTCGTGGCGGAAGGCGTCGGCGATCTCCTCGAGCTTGAAGGTGCTGTCGATGATCGGGCGTACACCGCAGGCCTCGATGCCGCGCACCATCTCCTGCTGGTGGATGCGGCTGCCGACGATCAGCCCCTGCAGGCGCGCCTGCTTGGCCATCAGCTTGACGGTGGGCACCTCGCCGCCGCGCCCGGTCAGGATGCCGATCAGGGCGATATGGCCGCCGATGCGCACGGCGTCGATGGATTGCGGCAGGGTGCCCGGCCCACCGACCTCGATCACGTGGTCGACGCCCTGACCGTCGGTCAGCGCCTGAACCTTCTTGCCCCACTCCGGCTCGGCCTTGTAGTTGATGGTGTGGTCGGCGCCGAGCTTCTTGAGCGTCTCGATCTTCTCGTCGGAGGAGGAGGTGGAGATCACCCGCGCCCCCATGGCCTTGGCGAACTGCAGGGCGAAGATGGAAACGCCGCCGGTGCCCAGGGTGAGCACCGTATCGCCGGCCTTGAGGTTGCCGTCCACCACCAGCGCGCGCCAGGCAGTGAGCCCCGCCGTGGTCAGGGTGGCGGCCTCTTCGTGGCGGTAGCCCTTGGGCGCGTGGGTGAACCAGGTGGCCGGGCGAATGACCTGCTCGCGGGCGTAGCCGTCGATGCCGTCACCGGGCGTGGTCTTGAAGTCGGCGACCCGCGCCGGGCCGTCGAGCCAGTAGGGGAAGAAGGTGGAGACCACCGCATCGCCAACGACGAACTCCTCGACCCCCTCGCCCACCGCCTCGACCACGCCCGCCCCATCGGACATGGGAATGCGGCCATCCTCGGTAGGGATCATCCCGGCGACCACGGCATAGTCGTGGAAGTTGAGCGAGCTGGCATGGATCCGCACGCGGATCTCCCCCGGCCCCGGCTCGCCCGGCGCATCGCGTTCGACGACCTGCAGTTGATCCAACCCACCGCCGCTGCCCAGGGTAACGACCTTCATGGAATACTCCTTAGCAATTCGAGCTAGCAATTCGAAAAAATGAGCGTGCTAAGAGACTAGCCTAATGGGCCCGCCTTCGGTCAAGCGATGGCGCGCTGCAGATAGGCCGCCAGCGCTTCCACCTGCGGCTTGCGCCGTGCCCATTCGTCGCCGCCTTCAGGACGTTCCCCTTCAGAACCATCCCCTTGGAGATAGCTGCGCCGCGCCAGCGCCATGGTGGCCCGATGCTCGGGCGGCAGGCGCTCCAGCGCCCAGGCGGCGGCAACGTCCTTGGGAGCGATCTCTCCCGTCTCCAGGGTCATCCACATGCGCGCCAGGGTCAGCAGCACGTTGCGCTCATCGCCCTGCAACCCCGCCATCAGGCCAGGCAGTGAATCGAGGATGGCCCGGCGCAGGTCCGTCTCGGGAATCGGCGCCACAAGCTCAGCGAGCTCCGGCCCGTACAGGGCGAGGCTGCACTGTCTGGCGGTGGTCAGCACCACGGCCAGATCGGGATCGGCAGCCGCCGGCGGTATACGGCCCTGCTCGAACTCGTCCCGCAGCCACTCGCCGTAGACCAGCTCGCTCCTCGGCGGGTAGTGCCACGGCATCAGCCCCTGACGGCACAGCAGCGTCACTTCCAACGGCCTGGGTGAGCCGTCGTTGGCGGGGCTGCCGGAGACCCGCATCAGCGCCTCGACCAGCCGCCGGCGTATCGCCTCCTCGGGTGGCTGGCCGACGATCACCAGCACGTCCACGTCGCTGTGGGGTCGCAGGCCGCCGGCAAGTGCCGAGCCGAACAGATAGACGCCAACCACGCTCTCGCCCAACTCACGGGCGACGATGTCGAAGGCGTCCCTGGCCTCCTGCGGTAGCGACTGGCCGGCCGCCTGGGAAGAGAGCTCCATCGTGTCCTCCATTCTCCTGATGCGCCACGCGCCAGCGCACTCTCCGTTACCCCCGATGTTACTGGCTATCGCCGAGAGCCGCCTGCGCGTAGCGTCGGGCCGGCAGCAGCAAGGCCGCCATGGCCACGCCGACGGCACAGGCGGCCAGCAGCAGGTAGAGCCGGACGAAGCCGCTGGCCGGATCGTACCCCCAGGCCACGATCGGCACGGCCAGGGCACCGACGCCCAGCGACAGCACGTACTTCACGGCATAGACCCGTGCCCGCCAGGCGCTCGCGGTATGGCGTGCCACAATGGCATCCTGTACCGGAATGACACCGAACACCGTCAGCATCAGCCCCAGCGATAGGGCAACGATCTGCCATTGCCCACCCTGTACCATCAGCAACAACAGCGGAACCTGCAACAACGCCAGCAGCAGCATCAATTGCCGCGGCGCAACACGATCCACCGCCCTGCCGGTGACGAGTTGCGCCATGGAGGCGCAGGCGAAGATCAGCGAGGCCAGTCCGGCGGCACCGAGCAGGGCATCCCCGCCGCCGCTGAAAGCGTCTTCCATGATCTTGGGCAGCGCGACGGTGGTGGACGCAAACACGAGGCCGCCCATCAGAGCGGTGACGATCAGGTAGGCCAGGATCCGGCCCGGTATGGCCGTTGAGGCCTGCACCGCTGCCGGCGCATCGCCGGCCGACCGTAGCGGCTGACGCGGCTTACGCTGCGCCGGTACCAGCGCCAGGTAAGCGATGCCACTCGCCAGGCACAGCGCCCCGGGGATGAAGAAGGCTGCCTGCCAGCCGAGCATGCCCGTGAGCGCACCGGTCAGCAGCGGCGGCGCCGCAACGCCCATGTTGCCCCACACGCCGTTCACCCCCAACGCCTGGCCAACGCCATCGCTGCTCTCCGCCACCATGGCGATGCCGACGGGATGATAGATGGCCGCGAAGCTACCCATCAGAAACAGCCCGGCCGCCAGCTGGTAAGGGCCGCTCGCAAAGCCTGTGAGTATGGAAGCCGCACCGAGTCCCAGGAACATCAGGGCCATCATGCCGCGCCGACTCCAGCGGTCACCCAGCCAGCCCGCCGGCAGGGTAAAGGCGGCAAAGGCGACGAAGCCCGCCGTGGCCGGTAGTAGCAGCGCAGCGTAATCGCCCTGGCCACGTCGCTCGAGCGCCACCGCCACCGTGGGATGGATCAGCATGAAATAGTGGGCGTAGGCGTGCCCCAGGTTGAGGAACAGTAGCGGAACGCGTTTGCCGTTCATGGCCAGACTCCAGAGTTGCCGAGCTTTCAGGCTAAACTGGACGCGAAGCGACTTCTCTCGCCATTCTGACAAGACATATCGCGAAACGGACAACATGCCCCACACCCTGGCCCACGCCACGCCCCTGTCACGCGACGCCCTGCAGCGGCGCATCGAGAGCGCCTCGGGTCCGGTACAGCCCTATGCCTGCGACTACCCCGCCGGCTGGGACACCGGCCGTCATTATCACCTGCGCCATCAGCTCGTCTTCGCCACCCAGGGCGTGATGACGGTGGCGACCCCAGCGGGGTGGTGGGTGGTGCCACCCCAGCTTGCGGTATGGATTCCCGCTCGCCTGGAGCATGCGCTGCTGATGCACCGGCCTGTGAAGCTGCGCACCCTCTATCTCGATGAGCGGCTAGGGCCATCGGCCCAGCCACGCGTAGTGAACGTCTCGCCGCTGCTGCGCGAGCTGATACTGCGTTTGATGGAGCTGCCAGCCGAGGCGACCGCCCACGGCGCCGGAGCACGATTGGTGGCGGTACTGCTGGACGAGCTGCACGCGGGCCCCACCGTCCCGCTGCACCTGCCCGAGCCCGACGATCCCGCGCTGCGGCGGATCTGCACCGCCCTGCGTGACAACCCGGCTAACCGGGACGACCTGACCACCTGGGGCAGTAGGGTCGGCGCCTCGTCACGCACCCTGGCACGACGCTTCCTGGTGCAGACGGGCATGGGCTTTGCCGCCTGGCGACAGCAGGCCCGCCTGCTCGCCGCCCTGCCCATGCTGGCGGAAGGGCGCTCGGTCACCGTCGTGTCCCAGGAGGTCGGTTACGAATCGCCCAGCGCCTTCATCGCCGCCTTTCGCCGCAGCCCCGGGCGCTATTTCAACAAGCCCTTGGCCTCCTCCGATTCGTGACCTAGCTTTAAGCCTGCCCCCAATCGGGCCTACCTTCTCGCCCTTGACCACAGGTAACGCCATGGATGTGCACACCTCACGAGGAGCGGCCGGCTGGGCCGTCACCGTTCTCGCCTATGTTCTGCTGCTGCTCGGCCTGGCCATGTCGCTGGGCGGCGCCTACCTGATCTATCTCGGCGGGACGTTCTATTTTCTCCTGGCCGGCATCGGCACGCTGACGGCTGCCGTCATGCTCATGCTGGGTTTGCCAGCGGGGGTGTGGATCTATGCCGCCACCGTGGCAGTTACCTTTCTCTGGTCGCTGTGGGAAATTGCCGGCAAGGGCTGGATGCCGGTATGGCACATCGACCTGATGGCGCGTACCGGCCTCATGGCCGGGCTGCTGGCTGTCGCCCTGCTGTTGCTGCCGGTGTTGTATCGCCGCGGCTATTACCAGCCGGCCCTGCCCTATGCCGGCCCGCTGCTCGGCGTGCTGATCATGGTCGGCTACGCCGGGGCGGTGCTGTGGCTCATCTTCGACTCCGGCCCCGACGCACCCACCACGGTAGCGGCCGAGGAGATCCGTCAGCAGAGTGCTCCGGACGACACCGACTGGGTCGCCTACGGCGGTACCAACCTGGCCCAGCGCTTCTCGCCGGCCGACCGGATCACGCCGCACAACGCCGATCGGCTGGAAGTTGCCTGGGAGTTCAATACCGGCGACGAGCCGCCCAGCGATGCCGCCCCCTACGCCTTCCAGAACACCCCGCTGAAGATCGGCAACAGCCTCTACGTCTGCACCCAGAGCAACCAGGTCTTCGCCCTCGACCCCGGCACGGGCGAGCAGCAGTGGCACTTCGACCCGCAAGTGGCGGTGGAGGCCCAGGAGCACGTGTTCTCGACCGCCTGCCGCTCGGTGGCTTATTTCGAGGCTCCCGAGCCGGTCGAGGAGTGCCCTCGTCGCCTGCTGCTGGGCACGCTGGACGGCCGCCTGATGGCACTGGACGCCGAAGACGGCTCGCTGTGCAGCGATTTCGGTGACAACGGCACGGTGGATCTCAACGACCGCATGGACCCGCAGGCGCTGGGGCTGCTCTCCAACACCTCGGGGCCGATCGTGGTGAACGGCATCGTCGTGGTGGGCCACCAGGTCACCGACAACCAGCGCCGCGACGCACCCTCCGGCGCCGTGCGTGCCTACGACGCCATCAGCGGCGAATGGCAGTGGACCTGGGACTCGGTATGGACCACACCGGACCGGCAGCCGCCTGAAGACGAGGTCTACCCGCGCGGCACGCCCAACGTGTGGACGGCGATCTCCGCGGACGAAGAACTGGGGCTGGTCTACCTGCCCACCGGCAACCCCGCCAATGACCAGTACGGCGGCGACCGCAGCCCCGAGGAGGAGGAGTTCACCTCGACGCTGGTGGCGGTGGAGGTCGACAGCGGTGAAGTGCGCTGGAAATACACCACGGTGCTCCACGACCTGTGGGACTACGACCTCGGCGCCCAGCCCGCGCTGATCGACTTTCCCACCGACGACGGGCCTCGCCCCGCCGTGGTTCAGGCGACCAAGTACGGCCAGGTGTTCGTCTTCGATCGGGAAAACGGAGAGCCCTTGCTGCCCATCGAGGAGCGCCCGGCGCCCCAGGGGGCCATCGAGGGCGACTGGACCGCCGAGGTGCAGCGCTTCTCCCCACAGATGCCGAACTTCGGCTCGATACCCGGCCAGGAGGTCGAGCATTTCACCGGCGCCCACACCTGGGGCGCCACCCCCATCGACCACCTCTACTGCCGGATTCAGTTCGAGCGCATGCGCTACGAAGGCATGTTCACTCCCCCGACCCTCGACCATCCCGGCGGCATGCTGCAGTTCCCAGGCATTCTCGGTGGCATCAACTGGGGTAGCGCCGCCTTCGATCTCGACAACGGTCTGATGATCGTCAACAACAACCGCATGCCGTCACGGGTGGTGCTCTACCCGCGTGAGGAAGCCGACGAGATGGAGAACATCGCCCCCATCGGCGAAGAGGATGCCAGCTATATCGATCAGGAAGCACAGCCCATGCTCGGCGCCCCGGTGGCGGCGCAGCGTGGCGCCTGGCTCTCGCCGCTGGACATGCCCTGTGCCGCACCGCCCTGGGGCTTTCTCAGCGCCACCGATCTCGTCACCGGTGAACTGGTCTGGTCCCGGCCGATCGGCACCAGCTTCGACCAGGGCCCCTGGGGCATCCCCTCGCGACTGAAGATGACCGTCGGCGCGCCCACCAGCGCGGGGCCGGTCACCACCGCCGGCGACGTGACCTTCATCGGCGCCACCATGGACGACTACATCCGTGCCTTCAACAACACCAGCGGCGACATGCTGTGGGAGGCGCGCCTGCCCGCCGGCGGCCAGGCGACGCCGATGACCTACATGCATGAGGGGCGTCAATACGTGGTGATCGCCGCGGGCGGTGCCTTTCAGGCCGAAACCAGCCTGGGCGACAGCGTGATGGCCTATGCCCTGCCCGAGGAGTGAGCCGGCCGCGCCGGCCGGCCCGCTAGTCGGTAGTCGGATGCCTTCACGGCCTCGGCGACGTAGGCCATGAAGGCGCGGATGCGCGCCACCCGGCGCAGGTCGGGATGGGTCAGCAGCCACAGATCGGTGGCCAGCTCGGGGATCGGCTCGCCGTGTCGCATCAGGGCCGCTTCGGCATCGGCGAGATAGCAGGGCAGCACGGCGCGGCCGAGCCCGTCGCGGGCGGCAGCCAGCATGCCGAGCATGGTGTCGACGCGATAGCGGCAGCGCTCGTTGGCCTCCTGGTCGGCCATCCAGGCGTCGAGTGCGGCATAGCCCAGGTGACGGTCCGGCCCGACCCAGGCATCGGCGGCGTCATCGGCACGAGCGTAAACGGCCTGAGCGACGGTGCCGACCCGCCGTCCCACCAGATGCTCGGGTGGCGAGGGCGAGGGCCGCACCGCCACGTCGGCGTCGCGTTGGGAGAGGTTGAAGAGCTGGTTGGAGACCGCCACTTCGAGCACGATTTCGGGGTGCACACGCTGGAAGCCGGCGAAGATCGGCGACAGCAGCCCCATCAGCAGCGTGTCGGTGGTGGTCACGCGGATGCTGCCGGAGAGGCGCAGGTCACGCCCCACCACACGCCGCTCGGCGCCCAGCACCTCGGTTTCCACACGGGCGGCGGTGGCCGCCAGGTCCTCCCCCGCCGGGGTCGGTGCGTAACCCGTTCGCGAGCGCTCGAACAGCGCCACGCCCAGACGCCGCTCGATGGCGTTCAGGCGGCGGAACACCGTGGCGTGGCTGGCTCCCAGCCGCCGCCCGGCGCCGGAGAGCGAACCCGCCTCGGCGATGGCCTGCACCACGCGCAGGTCGTCCCAGTGCAGCGACTGCTCAGTCACGATTCACTCCCCCCAACCCCGGCATGGCGCGGCTCGGCTGCTGCTCAGAACTCGGTCACCACGGTCACGCCGACGCCCTGGAACTCATCCATGCTCGTCAGCGCCTCGATCGACCGTTCCAGGCTGATCCTCTGGCCGACCAGCTTCTCGGGCGAGAGCTTACCGGTCTGGATCATGTCGAGCATGGCGCCGTAGCGATGGGCCTGCATGCCGTGGCTACCGAGGATCTCCAACTCGCGGGCAATCACCTTGCTCATCGGAATGGCCGGCGTGCTGTGATCGGCCAGCATGAGCCCGACCTGAACGTGCTTGCCGCGCTTGCGCAGATTGCTGATCGAATTGAAGCAGGTGGTGGGGTGCCCCAGGGCATCCAGCGACACGTGGGCACCGCCCCTCGTCACCTCGATGACCGCCTCGGCGACGTCTGCCACCTCGGTTGCGTTCACGGTGGCCACCGCGCCCAATTCACGGGCCAACTGGAGTTTCTCGGCTGAGATGTCGACGGCCACCACATTGGCGCCCACGGCGTTGGCGATCATGATCGCGGAGAGGCCGACGCCGCCGCAGCCGTGCACCGCCACCCACTGCCCGGCGGACGCCTTGCCCTGGTCGACCACGGCGCGAAACGAGGTCACGAAGCGGCAGCCCAGGCTGGCCGCCGTGGCGAAGTCCAACGTCTCTGGCAAGGCCACCAGGTTGATGTCCGCCTGGTGAATGCCGACGTATTGGGCAAAGGAGCCCCAGTGAGTGAAGCCGGGCTGGAACTGGCTGTCGCAGACCTGGTGGTTACCCGAGTAGCACTCGGGGCAGCTGCCGCAGCCGCCGACGAAGGGCACCGTGACGCGATCGCCCTCTCTCCACTGCGTCACGTCCTTGCCCACCGCCTCGACGATGCCCGCCAGCTCGTGCCCCGGCACGTGGGGGAGCCGAATGTCGGGGTCGTGCCCCATCCAGCCGTGCCAGTCGCTGCGGCACACGCCCGTCGCCATCACCTTGACCACCACGCCGTGCGCTTCCGGCGTCGGATCGGGAACGTGCTGGATTTGCGGCGGAGCGGCAAAGGCCTCGTAGACCACGGCTTTCATGCAAGATCCTCTCTGGCGGGCTGTTCAATCATGCAAAGTCGGCTGTCATGTTTTGGGAATGTCGGTTCGTCAACGTACAGCATAGCCTTAAGGCACGCATCAAGGGAAACGCTGAACAAATCGACGAGCGAGATGAAGTGCAAGGCGCACGGAGCACAGGAACCGGAGCATATGGGGTATATGTGAGGATTCCGCGCACCGCGCAACGCAGCAATTCGCTCGCGCAGGCATTTGTGCAGTGTTTCCCAAGTAGGCCAGCCAAGCGGAGACCCAAGATGCATGCCCTGATCGTGTTCTGCCACCCCGAACCGCGCTCGTTCAATGGCGCCCTGAAGGAGGTCGCCGTCGAGACCCTGCAGCGGCAAGGCTACCGTGTCGAGGTCTCGGATCTCTACGCCGAGGGCTTCGATCCGCTGGAGCGGCCTGGCCACTACGTCGAACGGGCCGAGCCCGAGACGTTCTTCCCCCTCACCGAACAGCGCCACGCCTACGAGGGTGGCTTTTTACCCGCCGACGTGAAGCGCGAGATCGAACGCCTGGAGCGTGCCGATCTGGTGATCCTGCAGTTTCCGCTGTGGTGGCATGCCCAGCCGGCCATGCTCAAGGGCTGGTTCGACCGGGTGTTCGTCTACGGCGGGCTCTACAGCGGTCGCATGCGCTACGACCGCGGCCGTTTTCCCGGGAAGAAGGTCATGCTCTCGGTGACCACCGGCGCCCCGGCGCCGACCTTCAGCCGGCACGGGCGCAGCGGCTATATCGTGGCGCTGCTGTGGCCGATCCACTACTCGCTCTACTATCTGGGCGTCAGCGTGCTGCCGCCCCAGGTCACCTACGGGGTGCAGGGCGGCGGGCTGAGCTACCAGGACGAGGCGGCGTTCCGTGAACGCCTGGAAGCGGAGAAAGCCGCCTGGGCACGGCGGCTGGAAGGGCTAGACGGCGAGGCAGCGATCCCCTTCGCCGGCTGGGACGACTGGGACGACCAGGGGGTGCTCAAGGCCGAGCACCCCCGCGCCTGGCAGCCCTAGGGTTCGCCATGGCGCGAAAACTGGCCGCTATGGCGCGAAGCGCTCTCTCAGCGGCGCGATCGCCACGTCGCGCGGCTCGCCGTCGAAGTCGTCCTGGATCAGCTCCGCGGCGCGTTGTTCGAGGTAGCGCCCTGCGCCTTCCACCTCGGCGATACGCTGCATGTCGGCCAGCGCTTCGATCAGCTGTGGCGTCAGGCGGTCGAGCACCGGACGCACCTCCTCGGCGAGATCGGGCGGATCGGCGAAGGGGGAACGCCCCTCCTGCAGCCATTGATGGTGCAGGCGCCGCTGGATCTGCTTGCTGGCCTCGAACTGCTTGTCGAAGAAGCGCCGGGCGAAGGCATCGTCGACGCCAGCCGCCTCGGCATCTTCTGCCACCTGATCGAGAATCTGCGCCTCGCGCTCCGGCGCCTCGATGGGCGCGCCGCTGTTCCATTTTGACTGCGCCACCAGCGGCGCCACGTCGAGCCGCTCGTCGATCAAGACCAGCATGCGATCGATGGCCGCCTTGTCCTCGTCGGGCGGCTCCGGCGGCTGGGTCTGACACCCTGCCAGCAGCAGGACCAAGGCAATGGCCAGCCAGCGTCCGGAATGGATGGGCAGCGCTCTATGCAACGACATGGCGATCCTCGCTCGGTTATTTATTGGAGATGATTCGAAAGGGTACTCCAATTCGGCTCAACGCTCCCGCTGGGATTCCTGCCACTCCTCCGCGGCCTCCTCCACGCCGGGCTCGTCGCTGCGGTTGCGTCTCCCCTGGCGGTAGGCCTCCTCCTCGCGCACGTCGTCGATCACGCTCATCAGCTCGTTCACGTCCACGGTGCCGGTGTCATGCTCGAAGCAGCCGGTCAGTCGGCTCTCGGGATGCAGCTCGCCGGCTTCGTAGAGCGCCCAGATCTCCTTGCCGTAGTCGGTGCCGAGCAGCTCCGGGGCGAAGCGCCCGAAGTAGCGACGCATGTTGTCCACGTCGCGCTCGAACATCCACTCGGCGCTGTTGTTGCCGGCGGCGTCCACCGCCTGGGGCAGGTCGATGATCACCGGGCCGTCGGTGGCCAGCAGCACGTTGAACTCGGAGAGATCGCCGTGCACCAGGCCGGCGCACAGCATCTTGACCACGTCGCGCAGGATCTTGGCGTAGTACTCGCGGGCCTGCTCGGGGCTCAGGATCACGTCGTCCAGGCGCGGGGCGGTCAGGCCCTCGGCATCGCTGATCATCTCCATCAGCAGCACGCCGTCGATGAAGCCGTAGGGCTGCGGTACCCGCACGTCCGCCGCCGCCAGCCGGTAGAGGGCATCGACCTCGGCGTTGAGCCAGGCCTGCTCCTGCTCCTTCTGGCCGTAGCGGGTCTTCTTGGCCATGGCCCGCGAGCGGCGGCTGTTGCGTTCGCGACGCCCCTCCTGATACTGCACCGCCTGCTTGAAGCTGCGCTGCTTGGCCTCCTTGAAGACCTTGGCGCAGCGCCGCTCGCCGTGGGAAATCACCACGAAGACCTGGGCTTCCTTGCCGCTCATCAGCTGGCTCTCGACTGTGTCGATCAAGCCGTCGTCGATCAGCGGCTGCAATCGTTTAGGTACCTTCACCTATCCTCCTACTGTTCTAAAGCGGCCATCAGCGGCTGACACGCCGGGCGCGAAACGAGCGCCCCTTGAGCTTGCCCGTGCCGAGCTGGGCAAGCGCCGCCTTGGCGACCTCGCGCTGCACCGCCACGTAGGCGCTGCGCTCCAGCACCTTGATCTTGCCTACCTGTGCCCCCTCGATGCCACCCTCGCCGGTCAAGGCGCCGAGAATATCGCCAGGGCGCACCTTCTGCTTCTTGCCGCCGTCGAGCTGCAACGTGGCCATCTGCGGCAGGAACGGCTCCCGCGTCAGCACGCTGCGCGGCGGCAGCGGCGCCTCCTCGAGCGGCTCACCGAGGAATTCGTTCAGCCGCTCGAGGCGATAGGCCTCGCTTTCGCTGACCAGGGTACAGGCGATGCCGGAGCCGCCGGCGCGGCCGGTACGTCCGACGCGATGCACGTGGACTTCGAGATCACGGGCGATCTGGTAGTTGAATACCGCATCCAGTGCGGCGATATCCAGCCCGCGGGCCGCCACGTCGGTGGCCACCAGGATGGAGACGCTGTGATTGGCGAACAGCACCAGGATGCGGTCGCGATCGCGCTGCTCCAGGTCGCCGTGCAGCGCCAGGGCGCTGAAGCCCGCCTCAGCGAGGGCGTCGGCGAGCTCCTGAGCCTCACGCCGGGTGTTGCAGAACACCACGCTGGAGCGCGGCCGGTGCTGCAGCAGCAACCCGCGCAGCGCGGCGAAACGCTGCGTCTCGTCGGCCACCCGGTAGACGCGCTGGCGGATGGTGCTCTCGTCATGGCTTTCGGCCACCGCCACCTCGGCCGGCTCGCGCATCAGTCCCTGGGCGATGCCCCTCACCTCGTCGCTGAAGGTAGCGCTGAACAGCAGGGTCTGGCGGCTGGCCGGCATCGCGCCGACGATCGCCTCCAGGCTGGGCTGAAAGCCCATGTCGAGCATGCGGTCGGCCTCGTCCAGCACCAGCACGTCGAGCACGGCGAGATCGAGCGCGCCCTTGCGCAGATGCTCTTCTATACGGCCGGGCGTGCCCACCACCACATGCGCGCCATGCGCCAACGAGGCCAGCTGCGGACCGAAGGGAGCGCCGCCGCACAGGGTCAGCACCTTGACGTTGGGCAGCGTGCGCGCCAGCCGCCGGATCTCGCCGGCCACCTGATCGGCCAGCTCGCGAGTGGGGCAGAGCACCAGCGCCTGGACCTGAAAGCGCGAGACATCGAGACGCGAGAGCAGCCCCAGGCCGAACGCCGCGGTCTTGCCCGAGCCGGTCCTGGCCTGGGCGATCACGTCGCGGCCCGCCAGCACCGGCGGCAGGCTGGCGGCCTGCACTGGCGTCATGGCCAGGTAGCCAAGCGAATCGAGATTGGCCAGCAGCGGTGGCGCCAGCGGCAGCGAGGCAAAGGCCCCGTCGTTGGGAGAGTCGGACACGGAAATGAACCTGCGAGACTGAGCGATTGCCGAAGCGGCAAGCAAGTGAGGGTGGATGCGAAGGCACGAGCCGAGGTCGCGCTTCGTCTAAAGGCAGGCGAGCAGCATAGCAGATAATCGCGGGCAATACGCCCTACCGGCGCAGCGAGGTCAGCGAGTGCTTACTGGGGGCGTAGCGGGGCAACGTGGGGCAGGTTGAGCCGGCACGGCGCATGGCGCCATGCCGGCTCGTCGTCATGCAGGCAAGCCGGGGCTCGCCCTCATCAGGTGGAGCTCAGCGCCGGTTCGGCATTCGCCTGGCGCGGCGCGCCCATGCGCTCCTCCCAGCCGCCGGCCAGCGCCCTGTAGACGCCCACCAGGGCGGTGGCGGCACGCACGCTGCTCTGGGCCAGACCGTCCTCGGCCTCGAGCCGTGAACGCTCGCTGTCGATTACTTCGAGGAAGTCGATCACGCCGACCTCGAAGCGCACCCGCGCCTGGCGGGCCGCCTCGGCGCTGGCCGCGGCGGCGGCCTCCAGATGCTCGCGCTCGCGCAGCGACTGGGCGTAGCGGGCGAGCGCCGTCTCGGCCTCCTCCAGCGCCTGCAGCACGGTCTGCTCGTAGCGCGCCAGATTGGCCTCGGCGTCGGCATCGGCAGCGGCCATGCGCGCCCGCACCCGACCGCTGTCGAGGAACGACCAGTCCACCCCCAGCGCCACCAGCCGGGTCTGGCTGTCGCGACCGAACAGGTCGCCGGTGCTGGCGGCCTGGGTACCGAGCAACCCGCTCAGGGTGAAGCGCGGGTAGAGATCGGCGGTGGCCACGCCGATGCTGGCGGTGGCGGCGTGCAGGCGCCGCTCGGCGGCGGCGATATCGGGGCGGCGGCGCAGCAGCTCGCCGGGCAGGCCCACCGCTACCCGCTGATGCAGCGCCGGCAGCGGCGCCGGCGCCTCCAGCCGGGCGATCAGGGCGCCGGGCTCGCGCCCGGTCAGCACCGCCAGGCGATGGACGATGGCGGCGATCTCGCCCTGCAGCGCCGGTATGCGCGACAGCGTGCTCTCGAGTTGGGCCCGGGCGCGCACGCTGTCGAACTCGGTGCCGCGTCCCGCCTCCAGCCGCGCATCGACCAACGCCAGCGATTCGCGCTGGTTGTCGGCGTTGGCTCGCGCCACGCGCAGCTGCTCCTGCAGGCCGCGCAGGCGCACGTACTGATCGACCAGCTCGCCGACCACTACCACCTGCATGGCGCGCACATCGGCGGCCGAGGCCTCCGCTTCGGCCTGCTGAGCCTCCACGGCACGCCGCACGCGGCCGAAGAAGTCGAGCTCCCACAGCGCGGCGACGCCGGCATCATAGCTCTCGAAGTCGCGCTGGGAGCGCGTCGCCTGGGGCATCTGGTCGGCGCTGGCACGCTGGTGCGAGGCGCCGCCCTGGGCGGTGACGCTGGGCGCCAGGTCGCGGCGCGACTGGCGCAGCAGTGCCAGGCTGCGGTCGTGACGCGCCAGGGCGATGCGCAGGTCGTGGTTGGCGTCGAAGGCCTCCTCGACCAGCTCGCTCAGCAGCGGGTCGTCGAAGCCGCGCCAGAACTCGCGCTCGACCGCCTCGGGAGTGACGAGCTCAGCCTCGGCGCGCGCCAGGGCGGCGGGCTCGGCCAGCGTCGGCGCGCGGTAGTCGGGCCCCACCGCACAGGCGGCCAGCGCCAGGGCGAGCGGCAACGGCATCAGGTTGCGCAGGGCTCTCATCGGTTTGGCCAGATCAGGCATGGTAGGCGCCCTCCACGGGCTGTGCGTCACGGGGTTCGGCCTGCCCGCGCGAGACCAGCTTGCGCAGGGCGACGTAGAACACCGGGGTCAGGAACAGGCCGAACAGGGTCACGCCGAGCATGCCGGCGAACACCGCCGTGCCCAGCGCCTGGCGCACCTCGGCGCCGGCACCGCCGGCCAGCATCAGCGGCACCACCGCCGCGGTGAAGGTGATCGAGGTCATGATGATCGGACGCAGGCGCAGGCGGCACGCCTCCAGCGCCGCCTCGACGATGCCGCGGCCCTGCATCTCCAGCTCACGAGCGAACTCGACGATCAGGATGGCGTTCTTGCACGCCAGGCCGATCAGCACCACCAGCCCCACCTGGACGAAGATGTTGTTGTCGCCGCCGGTGAGCTTCACGCCGATCAGCGCCGAGAGCATGCACATCGGTACGATCAGGATCACCGCCAGCGGCAGCGTCCAGCTCTCGTAGAGCGCGGCCAGCGCCAGGAACACCAGCAGGATGGCCAGCGGGAACACGATCAGCGCCGCCCCGCCCTGGTTGACCTGCTGATAGCTCAGGTCGGTCCACTCGAACGCCATGCCGGCCGGCAGCACTCCCGCAGCGAGCTGCTCCACTACCTGGATGGCCTGGCTCGACGACAGCACGCGCGGATCGGCCTCGCCCATCAGGTCCGCCGCCGGGTAGCCGTTGTAGCGGATCACCGGGTCGGGGCCGAAGGTGCGGTCGACGCGAATCATGCTGCCGATGGGCACCATCTCGCCATGCTCGTTGCGGGTGCGCAGGCGCTCGATGTTGGCCACGTCCATACGGAAGTCGCCGTCGGCCTGGGCCATTACCTGCCAGGTACGTCCGAACCGGTTGAAGTCGTTGACGTAGACCGAACCGAGATAGACCTGCAGGGTCTCGAACAGGTCGGTCAGCGCCACGCCCTGGGTCTTGGCCTTGACCCGGTCGACGTGCAGGTCGAGCTGCGGCACGTTGGACTGGTAGGAGGTGATCGGATAGCCCATGCCCGGCGCCTGCATCAGCGCCCCGCTGAAGCCGTCCACCGCCTGCTGCAGCTCGCCGTAGCCGAGCCCGGCGCGGTCTTGCACGAACAGCGAGAAGCCCGAGCCCGAACCGATGCCGAGAATCGCCGGCGGAGTGAAGGCGAAGCTGAACGCCTCCTGCATGGCACCGAACTTGCCGTTGAGCTCGGCGACGATCTCGTTGGCGCTGCGCGAGCGCGACTCGAACGGGTCGAGGCCGAAGAACACCGTGCCGGTGTTGGGCGTGTTGGTGAACTGCAGCGGGTTGAGCCCGGGGAAGGCCACCGCCGAGGTCACGCCCTCGGTCTCCAGCGCCAGCTCGGTCATGCGCCGAATCACCGCCTCGGTGCGGTCGAGGGAAGCGCCTTCGGGCAGCTTGGCGCCGCCGATCAGGTACATCTTGTCCTGGGTGGGAATGAAGCCGCCCGGCACCACCTGGAACATCACCCCGGTACCCGCCAGCAGCAGCGCGTAGACGGCGAATACCGCGCCGCGTCGGCGCAGGCTGCGCGCCACGCCGCCCTGGTAGCCCTTGGAGCTGGCGTTGAAGAAGCGGTTGAAGGGGCGGAACACCCAGCCGAACAGGAAGTCGATCAGCCGCGACAGGCGGTCCTTGGGTGCGTCGTGGGGCTTGAGCAGCAGCGCCGCCAGCGCCGGCGACAGGGTCAGCGAGTTGATCGCCGAGATCACCGTGGAGATGGCGATGGTCACCGCGAACTGGCGATAGAACTGCCCCGTCACGCCCTCGAGGAAGGCCATCGGGATGAACACCGCGCACAGCACTACCGAGATGGCGATGATCGGCCCGCTCACCTCGCGCATGGCCTGGTGGGCCGCCGCCAGCGGCGCGAGCCCCTCCTCGATGTTGCGCTCGACGTTCTCCACCACCACGATGGCGTCGTCGACCACGATGCCGATGGCCAGCACCAGGCCGAACAGGGTCAGGGTATTGATCGAGAAGCCCAGCAGATAGAGCACGGCGAAGGTACCCACGATCGACACCGGCACCGCCAGCAGCGGGATCACCGAAGCACGCCAGGTCTGCAGGAACAGCGTCACCACCAATACCACCAGCAGCACCGCCTCGAGCAGGGTCTTGATCACCGACTTGATCGAATCGCGCACGAACACCGTCGGGTCGTAGACGATCGTGTACTCCACCCCTTCGGGGAAGCGCTGGGAGAGCTCCTCCATCTTGTCGCGCACCGCATCGGAGAGCGCGATGGCATTGGAGCCGGGCGCCTGGAAGATACCGATGGCCACCGCCTGCTGGTTGTCGAGCAGCGCTCGCAGCGAGTACTCGGCGGCGCCGAGTTCGATGCGCGCCACGTCGGAGAGGTAGGTGATCTGGCCACCGCTGCCGGCCCTGACCACGATGTTGCCGAACTCCTCCTCGGTGGTCAGGCGCCCCTGGGCGTTGATCGAGACCAGGAAGTCGGACGACTGCGGCGTCGGCGGCGCGCCGAGCTGGCCGGCCGAGACCTGCACGTTCTGCTCGCGGATCGCGGCGATGATGTCGCCGGCGGTGAGCCCGCGCGCGGCGGCGCGGTCGGGATCGATCCACACCCGCATGGCGTAGTCGCCGGCGCCGAACAGCATCGCCTGGCCCACCCCCTCGAGCCGCGCCAGCTCATCGCGCACGTGCAGCGCCGCGTAGTTGCGCAGGTAGGTGCTGTCGTAGCGCCCGTCGGGCGAGATCAGCTGCGGCACCATGGTCAGGTCGGGCGACTGCTTGTCGGTGGTCACGCCCTGGCGGCGCACCGCCTCGGGCAGCCGCGCCAGGGCCTGGCTGACCCGGTTCTGCACCTGCACCTGGGCCTCGTCCGGGTCGGTACCGGGACGGAAGGTCAGCGTCAGCGCCAACACCCCGTCGGAGCCGGCCACCGACTTCATGTACATCAGATTCTCGACCCCGGTGATGGCCTCCTCCAGCGGCGTGGCCACCGTGTCGGCGATCTCGCTGGGGTTGGCACCCGGATAGACGGCGCGCACCTGCACGGTGGGCGGCACCACATCGGGGTACTCGCTGACCGGCAGCAGCGGAATGGTGATCGCGCCGGCAATGAAGATCAGGATCGACAGCACCGCGGCAAAGATCGGCCGGTCGACGAAGAATTTGGCAAAATTCATGACGAGACTCCCTTACGGGACGGACGCGTGGTCCGCCCCGTGAACGTCATTCAGGGGTTATGGTTATACGGAGTCGTGCTGGGCGGTGCGTCGGCTCAGCGCACGGCGGCGTACTCGCCGGCCGCCGCCCCCGAGCCGCGCATGTCGACGCTCTCCGCCGCCACCGGCATGCCCGGGAAGAAGATCCGCTGGGCGCCGTTCACCACCACCTGGTCGCTGGGCTCGAGGCCCGCCGTCACCACCCGCAGGCCGTCGACCATGCGCCCGAGCTCCACGTCGCGACGCATGGCTCGGCCCTCATCGACCACATACACGTACTTGCGGTCCTGATCGGTGAGCACCGCCTTGTCGTCGATCAGCAGGGTGCCCTCGGCGCTGCCCGCCAGCAGCTGAACCCGGGCATACATGCCGGGCGCGAAGCGACCCTCGCCGTTGTCGAGCACGGCACGGGTCAGGATGGTGCCGGTGTCGGCATCGAGACGGTTGTCGATGAAGTCGACCACGCCGCGGTAGGGGTAGTCCTCGTCGCTGGCCAGGCCCACACGCACCGGAACGCCGCCGTCGCGCAGGCTGAACTGACCGCCGTTGCGCGCCAGGGCGTCGTAGTGCAGGTAGGCCCGCTCGTCGCTGTGGAAGTGCACGTGGACTCGGTCCAGGGCGACGATGCTGGTCAGCGGCGTGGCCTCGGAAACGAGGTTGCCCGCGGTCACCAATGCCCTGCCGGCACGTCCGGCGATGGGCGCGCGTACCTCTGTGAACTCCATGTTGAGCCGGGCCGTCTCGGCAATGGCCTGAGCGGCGAGGATGTCGGCCGCGGCGGTAGCCGCCGCTGAACGACGCTGGTCCAGCTCTTCACGCGAGATCGAGCGGCTCTGACCCAGCGCCTCGGCCCGGGCGGCTTCGCTGCGTGCCAGTTCGGCACGGGCTCGGGCTCGCTGCAGTTCGGCCTCGGCCCGTTCCAGCTCGGCGCGGTAAGGGCGCGGGTCGATGACGAACAGCACGTCGCCCTTCTCGACCTTCTCACCCTCGGTATAGTTGACGCTCTCGATGTAGCCGGACACGCGCGGGCGCAGGTCCACCGTCTCCACTGCCTCGATACGGCCGGTGAAGGCGTCCCACAGCTCCACGTCCTCGACCAGCACCTGAGCCACGCTGACCTGCGGTGGCGGCGGCCCCTGTTCGGCGCCGGCCTGGGTATCGGCCTGGCTCTCGCATCCTGTCAGCACGACGATCCCGGCAAGCATGGCGGTAACCATGAGCGCACGCCGGCTCCCTCGACTCTCGAACATCTTGTGGACGTTCATCGATACTCCCTCTCCCATTAACCAATACGAAGTTCGCCATGCCGTTTACTCAGCCTGGCCTCCATTCTTTTGCCGCTATTCCTTGCCTCTATTTCTTTGTCTCTATCTTTTCTGACTTATTAATTTCGTTCGGCGGCGTGATTAATCGACGGCAAACTTCGCAAACCGCCACCTTATAGTGTTACCGGACACTTGATTAGTCGGGCCAGCAGGGAAATACTGTCCCTTTGGCGGGACAGTCTCCGTGCAACCGTTCTTGCCCTCCCGCAGTATTTCCCTGACACGGTGCTTTTCCTCACAGGGTTTCCCGGCACTGCGCACGGCACAGGAATACGACCATGCTGCAAGACCTCAACGACGCCCTGATCTTTGCCAAGGTCGTGGAACAGGGCAGCTTCAGCGCCGCCGCCAAACAGCTTCGCCTCGGCAAGACCACGGTGAGTCGCAAGGTGCAGGACCTGGAGCGGCGCCTCGGCGCGCGGCTGCTGCACCGCACCACCCGCAACCTGAGCCTGACCGAGGCGGGTGCCATCTACTTCGATTACTGCAACCGCATCGCCCGCGACCTGGGCGAGGCGGAAAAGGCGGTGCACCATCTCGAAGAGAGCCCCCGTGGCTGGCTCAGGGTCACCGCGCCCTTCACCATGTGCACCGAGTTCACCTCGATCCTGGTGCGCGACTTCCGTCAGCTCTATCCCCAGGTGCGCATCGAGCTGGTGCTCTCCAACGAGCGCCTGGATCTGGTCGCCAACCAGATCGACGTCGCGCTAAGGGTCGGCCCTCTGCCCGACTCCAGCCTGGTGGCCCGCCCCCTGGCCCGCTTTCGCTCCTACGTCTATGCCAGCGAGGCCTATCTCGCCCGGCACGGCGAACCCCGCGAGCCGTCGGAGCTGGCCGCCCATCCCGTGCTGGCCAAGGCCATGGAGCAACGCGGCCAGCGCTACGTCTGGCAGCTGCACCACAGCGAGAGCCGGGAAGCCGTGGAGGTGGAAGTCGACCCCATCGCCCTGCGCGGCATGCTCGAGGACGGTCAGGGCATCATGCTGGCCAACGAGTTCGTCACCTGCATGAGCCCCGAAGCACGCCGCCCGCGGCGTATTCTCGAAGGCTGGGAAGGCCCCGAGGTCGAGCTCAACGCCGTCTTCCCCGGCGGCAGCCTGGTCTCGCCCAAGGTGCGCACCTTCGTCGACTTCGTGGTCGAGCGCATGCGCATCACGGTAGAGCCCGCCGGAGATACCTGGCAGCCGCCTGCCCACGCCGCACCGGCGGAAGAAGAACAGGCGCTGGCATAGCGTCTGGCTCAGGCAGCTTCCCGTATCGCTTCAGGGCAGCTCCGGCAGCACCGCCTCGGCCTCTATCTCGATCAGCCATTCCGGTTCGGAAAGACCGCTGACGATCACCCAGGAAGAGGCCGGTGGCGACTTGGGAAAGCGCGAGCGCAGTGCCTCCACCACCCCTTCCTGATCGTAGCGGGCGGGCTCGGCGATATAGATGCGCAGCATCACCACGTGGGACAGGTCGCCGCCCAGCGTGCCGAGAATCGCCTCGATGTTGTCCAACGCGGCAAAGGTCTGCCCTTCCAGGTCGGGCCCCACCAGGCACTCGTGGGCATCCACCCCCACCTGTCCCGAGAGATGCACACGGTAGCCGCCCTTGACCATCACCGCCTGGCTGAAGCCGTACTGCAGGGTATTGGGCACGCCCCGCGGGTTGATGACTTCTCGTTCCACGCCTTGCATGTTCACCCCCTCCTTCGTTGCCTATGGTTGTGCCCGACTCACGACTCCGCGTTCAACGGGCTTTCCTGCCGCTCGCTCTCCTCGGTGTCCAGCCCCAGGAAACCGCCGGACTGACGCCGCCACAGCGAGGCGTAGAGGCCATCGAGCGCCAGCAGCTCGCGGTGGGTACCGCTCTCGACGATGCGTCCCTCGTCGATGACGATGAGTCGATCGAGCATGGCGATGGTCGACAGCCGGTGTGCGATGGCGATGACCGTCTTGCCCACCATCAGGGTGTCGAGCTGCTCCTGAATGGCCGCTTCGACCTCGGAATCGAGCGCCGAAGTGGCCTCGTCGAGCACCAGGATCGGCGCATCCTTGAGCAGTACCCGGGCGATGGCGATGCGCTGGCGCTGGCCGCCGGAGAGCTTGACGCCACGTTCGCCGACATGGGCGTCGAGGCCACGCCGCCCCTTGTGATCGACCAGCTCGAAGATGAACTCGGCATGGGCTCGACGCACCGCTTCCAGCACCTGCTCGTCGGTGGCCTCGGGGCTGCCGTAGCGAATGTTGTCGCGCACCGAGCGGTGCAGCAGCGAGGTGTCCTGGGTCACCATGCCGATCTTGCGCCGCAGCGACTCCTGGCTGACCTCGGCGATGTCCTGCCCGTCGATCAGGATGCGGCCGCCTTCCAGGTCGTAGAAGCGCAGCAGCAGGTTGGCCAGGGTCGACTTGCCGGCGCCGGAGCGGCCGATCAAGCCGACCTTCTCGCCCGGCGCCACGGTCAGGCTCATGCCGTCGAAGACGCGGGCCTGCGCGCCGTCGGGCCGGTCGTAGCCGAAACGCAGCGACTCGAAGCGGATCTCGCCGCGGGGCACGCTGAGCATCGCTGCACCGGGCAGATCCTTGACCGTGGGCTCACGGGCGATGGTATTGATGCCGTCCTGCACCGTGCCGATGTTCTCGAACAGCCCTGCCACCTCCCACATGATCCAGTCGGACATGAAGCGAATGCGCATGACCAGGGCGATGGCCACGGCAATGGCGCCGAGTGACATGGCCTGGAAATACCAGGCCCCGATGGCAATGGCGGCCACGCTGGCCAGCAGCAAGGAGTTGAGCACCGTCAACGAGACCGAGAGCAGCGTGGCCAGGCGCATCTGCCGGTGCACCGTGACCATGAACTGCTCCATGGCGTCGCGGGCGTAGGCCTGCTCGCGCTGGGTATCGGCGAACAGCTTGATGGTCTGGATGTTGCTGTAACTGTCGACGATGCGCCCGGTCATGCGCGCACGGGCGTCGGCCTGCTCCATGGAGACCCGGCGCAGCCGCGGCACGAAGACCCACATGATCGTGCCGTAGCCCACCAGCCACGCCACCAGCGGCACCATCAGCCAGGGTTCGGCACCGCCCATCAGCCACATGGCACCGATGAAGTAGACCAGCACGTAGACCATCAGGCCCAGCAGCTTGGTCACCGTCTCGCGGATCGCCAGCGCCGTCTGCATCACCTTCTGCGATACGCGACCGGCGAATTCGTCCTGGTAGAAGGCCAGGCTCTGGCTCAGCATGTGACGATGCGCCAGCCAGCGCCCGAGCATCGGGTAGTTGCCGAAGATGCCCTGGTGCGAGAGCAGCGACTGCAGCAGCACCAGCAGCGGCAGGCCTACCACCACCAGCGCCGCCATGCCCGCCAGGCGCCAGCCGTACTCGGCGAAGAAACCTTCGCGTTCGGCATTGGCCAGCCAATCCACCAGCTCACCCATATAGCCGAAGAACACCACCTCGGCGGCCGACACCATGGCAGTGACCAGCGACATGGCCAGCAGCAACGGCAATACCGGACGTGAGAAGTGCAGGATGAACTTGAATAGCCCCTTGGGTGGAGTACCGGCCTGCCCTGAAGGGTAGGGGTTCACCAATCTCTCGAAGTAACGGAACATGACAACTCCATCGTCAAGAATACTTAAGAAAACTTTGTATCAAGCAGGATTCGATCCAATGACAGGAAGCAGGCTAAAACCTAAACTTAGATTGAGGTCAAGAGGTTCATGAAACCTTCATGGACAACACGTGAAAAAAGGGAAGCGAAAACCATACGAGCATTGTGGAAGAATGCACAATCAAACTTCCTGATCGTTTATATCAATGAAGCTGATAAATTATTTTAAAAGAAATAACTGACGAGGCACTGCGACGATGAGCGACTCCACCCCCTGCGATGTTTCGAGCACACCTCTCCGAAAGCCGTCGGGTAAACGCAAGGGTACCGCGCTGCTGCATCGCGAACTCAGCGTCGGAGAGGTCGCCCGGCGCAGCGGGCTGGCAGTCTCCGCCATTCACTTCTACGAAGCCAAGGGGTTGATCAGAAGCCGACGCAACGCAGGCAACCAGCGACGCTTCTCGCGCGACGTATTGCGCCGCGTGGCAATCATCAAGGTCGCTCAGCGCACCGGTATCACCCTGGGCGAGATTCGCGCTGCCTTCGAGGCACTGCCGGAATCCCGCGCGCCGACCGCCGCCGACTGGCAAAAGCTATCGGCGAGCTGGCGCCAGGCGCTCGACGACAGGATCGTGCGGCTCACCCAACTGCGCGACCAGCTCGACCACTGCATCGGCTGCGGCTGCCTGTCGATGGACGAGTGTCCGCTGCGCAATCCAGAAGACGAACTGGCCGAGGAGGGTGCCGGGCCGCGCCTGCTCGACCCCGCGTGAGCTTGCGTTTAACCGTCCGGCTACATCCTCTTAGGAAGACTGCTATCTTGGGGAGAGCCCAAGGAGAGCGCTGCCATGTCGGATACCCTCATCCTCTACACCAATCCCGTATCGCGGGGGCGCATTGCCCGCTGGATGCTGGAGGAGATCGGTGCGCCTTATCGTACGGAAGTCGTCGAGTTCGGTCCCGCCATGAAGTCGCCCGCCTTTCTGGCCATCAATCCCATGGGCAAGGTCCCGGCCATACGTCACGGCGAAACGGTCGTGACCGAGTGCGCCGCCATCTGCGCTTACCTGGCCGATGCCTTCCCGGAAGCGGGCCTGGCGCCGCCGCTGGCTGAGCGCGGCCCCTACTACCGCTGGCTGTTCTTTGCCGCCGGTCCGCTAGAAGCCGCCATGACGGATCGTGACCTGGGCATGGAACCCAACGTCGATCAACAGGGCCGGGTCGGCTACGGCAGTATCGAAGCCGTGCTGGATACGCTGGAGATCGCCGTCAGCGAACACGAGTACATTGCCGGCCCCCAGTTCACCGCCGCGGACGTCTATCTCGGCGCGCATATCGGCTGGGGGCTGAAATACGGCGGCCTGGGCCCCTGCCCTGCCTTTGCCGACTACTGGGCGCGGGTCAGCAGCCGCCCGGCGTATCGCCGGGCCAGCGAACTGGATGACCAGGCCAAGAACAAGGCTCACCGCTGAGCGTCGCCTGACCGGCCCGGCGCATCCAGCTCCAACGTTCAATGGGCTTCGTAGGGGCGGGCCCAGAGGTCGTCCGGCTGATGCCGGCTGAGAATCTTTTCCGCTTCGGGCTTGGAGTCGTCCGGCACGATCACCTTGATCTGGCTGGCCTCCTTGTCGAAATAGAGCTTCTCCCGCGGGAAGCCCTCAGAAACCAACTCGTCGTAGGCATTCGCTGCCTTCATCAGGTCCTGATAGGTCGCCGTTACGGTCTGAGTCATGGCGTCCTCCTCCTCTCGGTTGAGGCATTCATCGGCGCAGCGCCAAGCGACTGGCGCGCCGTGTGCATCCTTGAGTATAGCGCTCCCCTGGCGCCTCTCCCGTTCAGAGCACGCTGCTCTCGAGCTGCCAGTCGTTGTCGGTCAAAGGCTCAGCCCCCTGCGGCGTGACGTGTACGGTGTCGCTGAGGCCGATGCCCCACTGGCCGGGTATACGCAGGCACAACGGCAGGTGGAAGACCATGCCGGCCTCGAACTCGCGCTGCTGGCCGCGCGCAATATAACCGCTGCCCTCCACCCAACTGGGCGGGAACTGCGCCCCCACGGCGTAGCCGAATACGCCGGAGAAGAAGACCCGTTCGGCGTGCGGCGCCAGCACCTCCGCGGCGGCCCGCGCGGCATCGTCGAACGTATTGCCGGGGCGCATCTTCACCCTGAGCGCCTCGAACAGGTCGCGACAGAGCTCCCCCGTCCTAAGCATCTCCTGGCTGGGCGTGCCCGCGATGAGCGTCTTCATCATCGGTGCGGTATAGCGCCGGTAGGCGGCGCCGAACTCCATGAAGACCGGCTCGCCGGGGGCGATGCGATGGCGCTGATGGTTCAGGTGAATCACGCTGCTGCGAGGCCCGACGGTGACGATGGGCTGCATGCTCATGAACTCGCTGCCACCGGCCAGCATGGCGCGGGCGCCTTCGGCCGCCACGTCGCCATCCAGCATGCCAATGGCGGCAACCCGGGCAGCCGCCTTGAGCCCCAGCGAGGTGATACGGGCACTTTCGCGCAGACAGCCGAGCTCCGCCTCGCTCTTGACGATACGAATGCGGTCGAGCAGCTCGCCGCCATCGTCGCGGAAGCGCTCGGCGCCCAGCCGCGCCTGGAGCTCACGCAGCACGCCGTGGCGCAGCCCCGCACCGTACAGGTCCAGGCCGATGGCGCGAAACGGCGCCAGGGTGTCGACCAGCGGTTCGATCACCTCGCCGATTCCCTCCCAGCGGTAGCCCAGCAGCTCGTCGACCCGCGCGGTGACCACCGCCGGCCCGGTCTCGATGGAGGGCACCTGCAGCGTCAGCCGCTCGGGCGAGCAGACCAGGCAGGCGTGCACCGACACCTCGAAGGTGTTGTAGCCGGTCAGGTAGTAGATGTCGGACGGGTCCGTCAGCAGCAGCGCATCCAGGCCGGCCTCCCCCATGGCGTTGCGCACACGGCTCTGCCGGGCCTCGAACTCGCTGTCGGCAAAGGCCAACTCGCTGGCCTCGCGCTGTGCGGCCAGGGCATGACGGTATTGAAGGTGGTCCATGAAGAAGCCCTCAGGAGTGAACCAATGCCGACAGTGTAGACATGATCCGCATCACACCCGAGGCAGGGAGATCAATTAGGGCTGTTCCCTGCCGGGCCGGTTTCGTAGAATCCAGCCTCGTACCCGATTCGACAGGAAAACGCTATGGGCAGGGCCTTTCAGAACCGCAAGGAATCCATGGCCAAGACGGCCGCCGCCAAGACCAAGGTGTACAGCAAGTACGGACGCGAGATCTACGTCTGCGCCAAGCAGGGCGGCACCGACCCCAACGGCAACCTGGCGCTGCGCGGCCTGATGGAGCGCGCCAAGAAGGACCAGGTGCCCAGCCACGTGATCGAGAAGGCGCTGGACAAGGCCAGCGGCGTGGGCGGCGAAGACTATTCGCCGGCCCGCTACGAGGGCTTCGGCCCGGGCAACTGCATGGTCATCGTCGACTGCCTGACCGACAATCCCAACCGCACCTTCGGCGACGTGCGCGCCTGCTTCAACAAGGCCAAGAGCAAGCTCGGCACGCCGGGCAGCGTCAGTCACATGTTCGACCACTGCGCCATCCTCGCCTACCCCGGCGACGACGAGGAGGCGGCGCTGGAGGCCTTGATGGAGGCCGATGTCGACGTCACCGACATCGAGAACGAGGAAGGTCGCATCACCGTCTTCGCCCCGCATACCGAGTACGCCAAGGCCAAGCAGGCGCTGATCGATGCCTTCGGTGAGCTGGAGTTCGAGACCGACGAGATCCAGTTCGTGCCGCAGACCACCACCACCCTCTCTGGCGACGACGTGGCGATGTTCGAGAAGCTGCTCGATGCGCTCAACGACCTGGACGACGTACAGAACGTATTCCACAACGCCGAGATCGACGCCTAGGCATGAAAAAAGCCGCGCTACTCCCACCGGGGGTGGCGCGGCAAGGCACTGTCTGCCTGACTGCTCTGCTACGTAAAATGGTGGAGCTTCAGCTCCCCTTGGCGGGCGGAGTGCTTCCACCCTTCTTCGTTGCCTCGCCCTGTTCGGTATCGGAGCCACTCTTGGTCGGTGAACCCGCCTTGGCGAAGCGCTCTTCGCTGGAAGGATTCTCCACGTAGCTGGCCGCGTTCGAGGATTGGCTTGCCCGGCTCTGGGACGCATCCTGCGCACGCTCGCGAAGCTCCTCCTTCACTCGGTCCACGCCTTCGTGCAGCTTCTCCTGGGCTCGCTCGGCCTGCTCCTGACCGGCCTCTTCGGCACGCTGCACCGCCCGGTCGCGCAGTTCGCCCAGCTGGCGATTCTCTACTCGCGTCGGTGCAAACAGGCTGCCCAGCACCGCACCGACGGCGACGCCCAGTGCCCCCGCCACCAGCGGATGCTCCTGCACGAAGTGGATGGTCTGGCTGCCAACCTCGCGTGTGCGGTACGAGGCGGCGTCCATGGCCGCATGACGCTGCTCGTCGAGATGAGCGGCGCGTTCACGCATCTGGTCGCTCAGGTGATGCACCCGATCTCTGGCCCGGCCGCCTGCGTGTTCGGCCCGCTCACGCAGGTTCTCCGCCATCTGCTGCGCTTTGCGTGTCATGCCGCTGCCGTCGTCATGAGCCGCGCTGCCGTGTCGTGGCGTGGCCCCGAGCGCCGCCGGGTCATGGCCCAGGGTGGTGGTGCCGGCTCCGCTGACGGTTTCGCGACCGTCGTATGACGCCATCGAGGCGCTGGGCAAGGTGGCGCCCGGGTAGCCGCCCCGCTGCGGCAGCGCCTCGTGGTGATGCGCGTGCGACTTGCGCTGGGCCAGCACCAGCCAGCCAAGGCCGATACCGGTCACCATCACCGGCAGAGGGGTCTCCTTGAGGCGCTGCCCCAGGCTGGTGACGATCCGTTCGGCTCCGCCGCGACGGAGATAATCGTAGGTCATGTTCATAAGCTGCTCGGGAGAAAGTCTCGCTTCGAGTTGATGAAGGGTCTCATCCAGACGCGCCCGCGCCTGGTGGATCTCGCTCTCGATCTCATCGGCACGGCGCCGACCGTCCTGGCTCATTTGAGCTCCTCCTTGGCCGTCTCTTCGTGCTGCTGAGCCAGCGCCTTGTCGCGCCGCAGACTGGCCAGCGTGCGGGTCGGCATCAGGCTTTCACGCTGGAGCTTCTTGCGCCCCGCCTGGAGCATGATGAGCCCGATCACCACCACGACTCCGCCGACGATGAGCGCAGAGAGCCACGGGGTGGTTTCAGGGGGAAGCACGGTATTGAGCCCGAACACCGCGGCGGCCAGCAGGACCAGAAAGCCGCACAGCAGTACCGCCCCGGCAATGGCGATGGATGCGATGGCACCCATGGCCTGATGGGTCTTCTCGCTCATCTCCACCTTGGCCAGCTCGGACTCCTTGCGCACGAGCGCAGTCACTTCCCGCGCCAGGCTGGTGAAGAGAACGCCGATCGAGGATTCCTCCGTCCGTACCCTGTTTTTTGCATCAATGGGGTTTTCCGCATCCATGAGGTGTCGCCTCCCTTGTTCACTCGGCTGAAGTGAGGGCTGTCCCGAGGGCTAGTGGCTGCGCATGTCGTCCTGACTGGAGCTACGCAGGAAGCGGGAAAGCATGAAGCCGGCTGCGACCGCACCGCCCAGAAACAGGGCGGGGTGCTGACGGCCGTAATCGCGGGTCTGCTCCAGCAGGGTCGTCAGGTCGCGCTCGCGCAGGTTGCGGGTAAAGGCGTCGGAGCACTTGGCCAGCTCACTGACACAGCCCGAGAAATAGGGCTGCTCCTGGCGCTCGAACTCGTCGGCCATCTTGTGCAGTACCGTCGTGAATCTCTCGGCTTGATCGACCGCCGCGGCCTTCTGGCGGTCAAGCAGGCTTTCCGCCTGCTGTTGGGCGGCGTCGCGCAGCTCATCGCCTACTTCCGCTGCCTGCTGACGAATCTCCTCACGGTCAATACCGGGCTGACCGCTTCCGTTGCCCACGCTTGCTTCCGAGCTTGCGCGGCCGTCCGAACTCCCACGGCTAAGGGTATCGCTCATTCGCCACCTCCATGTTTTGTCAGATATGACCAGCCCGCGAATCGAGCTTTGAGCCAACAATCCGGTGCAGACTCATTGCTTGGCTGACACTCGAAAAATAGTACCCGTGGAAAGCCTGTCAATTCGCACCGCCGGGCGCAGCGAAATACCACTTACCCGGCGGCAATCGGCCGACATGAAGCGTTACTTTTCATGACGCTACCTTAATATCATCACGGCCACACAGAGCCGCCTATCCTTCTGTTTTCATTCACTTTACGCCAGAATGACGAGTCAGTGAGGAAGCCCGGCATAACGCTCGAGAAAAGCGTCGATACCCGCGGAATAATCCGGCTCGCTGTCGATGAAACCGGTATTGTGGCCACCGCGAATGGTGAGCAGTTCCTTTGGCTCATTGGCCGCCCGGTACACCGCTTCACCCTCGGAGAAGGGGATGATTTCGTCGTCGCGGCTGTGGATGACCAGCAGCGGCGACTCGATATGGGTGACATAACGCTCGGTGGGATAATCCAGCGTTGCCAGCCAGCGTACCGGCAGGAAGGGGTAGAGCTGTTGGCCCAGTGCCGGCACCGAGCGAAACGGCGACTCGAGAATCACCGCTGCCGGCTGCACCTGCGGCGCCAGCGAGGCCGTCAGTTCAGCCGCCACCGCCGCCCCCAGCGAGCGGCCGAACAGCACGATCTCGTCGGCAGACGCCTCCTGCTGCTCGGTCAGCCAGCGCCAGCCGGCCCTGGCATCCTGCGCCGTGCCCTCTTCGGATGGGCGGCCTTCGCTGCGGCCGTAGCCGCGATAGTCGAGGATCAGCACCGACAGGCCCAGGCGGTGGAACTGCTGGATCGAGTCGAGACGATGCGAGATGTTGCCGGCGTTGCCGTGGAAGAACAGCAGCTTGCCGCGAGCATCCTCGGCGGGTATCCACCAGGCGTCCAACTGCACGCCATCGGCGGTTTGCAGCTCGACCTGCTCCCACCCCAACCCGCGCTCGGCCGGCGTGGCGACATGCTCGCGCCCCACGTGGGGCAGGTAGAGCAGCCGCTCCTGAAAGAACCAGGCCAACAGCACCACGAGGCCATAGATGCCGGCCAGGGTGGACGCAACGCGCAGCACGATCAGCCCTCCTGCTCGGCCGGTACCAGGCCATGGAGCAATTCACGGATTTCAGCGGCATCCAGGGTCTCACGCGCTTCGAGCTCCCTGGCCAGGGTATCCAGCGCCTGGCGATGCCGTTCGAGCAGTTCACGTCCGCGGGCTTCCTGTTCGGTCAGCAGACGGCGAACCTCCTCGTCGACCAGTCCTGCCATGGCTTCGCTGTGCTCTCGCGCCTGGGCCATCTCCTTGCCCAGGAAGACATGCTCGTGGCTCTCCGAGAACATCGCCGGCCCGATCCGCTCGCTCATGCCCCAGCGCCCTACCATCCGGCGCGCCAGGCGTGTCGCCTGTTCGATGTCGTTTTCCGCACCGCTGCTGACCTCACCGAACACGATCGACTCGGCCAGGCGGCCGCCGAACATCACCGTGATACGGTCGCGCAGGTACGCCTCCCCCATGTTGTAGCGCTCCTCGTCCGGCACCTGGGCGGTAACCCCGAGGGCACGGCCACGGGGCAGTACGGTGACCTTCTCCAACGGATCGGCCTTGGGCAGCAGGTAGGCCAGCAGGGCATGCCCCGACTCGTGGTAGGCCACCACACGCCGCTCATGCTCGGCCAGGCCGACGTCCTTGGTCTCGCCCAGCAGCAAGCGATCGCGGGCATCGGCGAAGCAGGCCCAGTCGACCTCCTGCTGCTCGCGGCGACCGGCGAAGAGCGCCGCCTCGTTGGCCAGATTGGCAAGATCGGCGCCGGAGAAGCCGACGGTGATCTCGGCCAGCCTGGCCAGGTCGACGTCGTTTGCCAGCGGCATCTTGCGCGTGTGGATTTCCAGAATGCGCCGACGCGCTTCGCGGTACGGGTTCTCCAGGGTGATCTTGCGGTCGAAGCGGCCCGGGCGCAGCAGCGCGGAGTCGAGCACGTCGGGGCGGTTGGTCGCGGCCAGCACGACCACCGACTCCTCCACCTCGAAGCCGTCCATCTCGGCCAGGATCTGATTGAGCGTCTGCTCGCGCTCGTCGTGCCCGCCGCCCATACCGGCCCCACGCGAGCGGCCGATGGAGTCGAGCTCGTCGATGAAGATCACCGCCGGCGCCTGCTCCTTGGCCTGCTTGAACAGATCGCGCACCCGCGAGGCGCCCACGCCAACGAACATCTCGATGAACTCCGAGCCGCTGATGCTGAAGAACGGCACCCCGGCTTCGCCCGCCACGGCGCGGGCCATCAGCGTCTTGCCGGTACCGGGCGGCCCCATCATCAGGATGCCGCGGGGAATCTTGGCTCCCAGGTCGAGAAAGCGCCGGGGGTCCTTGAGGAAGTCGATCACCTCGGCGACCTCCTGCTTGGCATTCTCGGAGCCGGCCACATCGGCCAACCGCACCGGGCTCTCCTCGCTGCGTATCTGACGCGCACCCGACTTGCCCATGCTGAACAGGCCGCCGCCCCCCGACATGGCCCGCTGCTGCATGCGGCTCCAGAACCAGAACAGCAGGCCGAGGATCAGGATCCAGGGCAGCGCCCCCAGCAGCACGCGCTGCCACCAGGGCGGGTCGACGGGCCGCGCGGCAATATGGATGCCATGGGCTTCCAGCCGCTCCAGCAGCCGCGAATCCTCGACATCGGGCCGGGTGGTCTGAAACTCCTCTATCTGCTCGGCATCGCGGGCCTCACGACCGCTCTCGGAGAAGCGCCCTTCCACCGACTGGCCGCGCAGCGTCACTTCCTCCACATGCCCGGCCTCCACGGCCTCAAGAAACTCGCTGTAGCTGAGTTCGGCCTGGGGCCGCTCGCCCGCGGCATCGAGGAAATGAAAGACCAGCAGGATACCGATGGCAAACCACAGGAACAGCAGCCACTGCGGACGCTGCGGGCGCGCCGAGGCCTGCTCGGGCTCCATGTCCAGCGGAGAACGCCCCCGGCGTGAGGCTTTCGATGGCTTCTGCGGGTCGGAGGTCATAGGCACTCATGTCGACTGCACTGTGCCTATGACCATGGTAACTCAAGCCAGCCTTTGCAAGGTCAAGCGGGTTTGGCGAAGGCCCGGTAGGCTTCCCACACATCGTCCACACTGGCCTCGAAGAAGCGCTTGCCGTGTTCGATGCTGGCCAGACTCGGGTCCGAGCCCATGCGGCCGTCGGGAAAGCGACGGCGGAACTCGTCGGCGTCGCACTGGGCGCTGCCGCAGGGGGCGATTCGTGGCGACATCTCGACCTGCTTCACCGCCTCGGGGCGGGCGAACCAGGAGAGCGCGACCTCCGAGGCGGTGGCATGGGTGCCCTCCGCATCGCCGTAGAGCGACTCGGCCAGCTCCCGCACTCGCGGCCCGGCAAACCAGTTGTTGGTGGTGAGATGCAGCTCGCCGCCTGGCGCCTGTTGCAGGCTGCGCTCGGCATAGACCTCGGCAAAGGCCGCGCTCAGGGTGGCGATGTTGCCGCCGTGGCCGTTGAGGAAGAAGACGTGGGTGAAGCCATGCCGCGACAACGACTGCACGGTGTCGCGCAACACGGCGATCAGCGTGCTGGGACGCAGGCTGATGGTGCCGGGAAAGGCCAGGTGGTGCTGAGCCATGCCCAGGTTCTGGGTCGGCGCCACCAGCACGCCGTGACGCTCACCGACCTCCCAGGCGACGGTTTCCGGGCAGATGGCGTCGGTCCCCACCAGACCGTTGGGGCCGTGCTGTTCGGTAGAGCCGATCGGTACGATGATACCGGTCTCGCGGGTCAGGTAGGCCTCGACCTCCTGCCAGGTAGCATGCTGTAGACGCATGTGTGCCTCCTTGGCCTCAGCCTTGTCCTTGTTGACGGTCGCAGCCCATCTTGCCCGCCTTGGCCCAGTTCTCGCCGTCCACTTCACTGAAGAAGACCTGCACGCTCTCCTCCGGGGTGCCGTAGACCTCGACGAACGCCTGGGTGATGCGCTGGGCAAGATCGCGCTTCTGGGTCAGGTCGCGGGGAAATTGCTGGATGGTCACGATGGGCATGGCGGCTCCTGTCAGGGCTGGCTGGGGAAACGAGATGCCATCGTCGGCCGAAAGCGGCTTGCCCGCAACTCGCGTTGCCTCGCTGCTGCCCGGCTAATCCCAGGCTTGCGCCAACGGGTCGCTGTATTCCATGCGCGACCATAGACTTCCCTGCAGCAGGTCGCAGCCCTGCTCACGCAGGAAATCCACCTGCCGACGCGAGCTGACCCCGCTTGCCGCCACGCGGATTCCCAGTTCGTGAGCCATGGCGATGACCGAGCGGATGATCGCCTGGTGGCGTGGGTTGTCGAGGCAGTCGTTGATGAACAACGCATCGAGCTTGAGCGTATCGAGCGGAAACAGGCCGAGATGCCCCAGAATGGAGTGGCCGCTGCCGAAGCCGTCGATGGCAAGGCGAACGCCCATGGTCTGGAGCCTGCCCAGCATGCGGCTGGCGTGATGCGGATCGCGCATCAAGCCGCCCTCGGTCAGCTCGACTTCGAGCAGCCCAGGCGGCAGGCAGCTTTCGGCCAGGGCCTGCTCGACACGCTCGACCAAGCCCTCGTCTGCCACGCCTTCGGCCGGCACGCCAACCAGCACCCGCAGCCCCGAACCGGCTTCGTACCAGGAGCGGGCATGCCGACAGGCGTGCTTCAGCACCCAATGACAGATATCGGTCAGTTGGCCATTGTCGCGGGCTGCCGGTGTCCACTTGGACAGCTCCAGCACGCCGAAGCGCGGCGAATTCCACTGTGGCTGAGCCGAGATCGCCACGACCTGTCCGCTACGCGCACAGAGCAGGGGGCGGTAGACCAGCGTCATTTCTCCCCGCTCCAGGGCATGACGCAGGTCACAGCGCAGCTGCACACGATCGGTGTCGTCTTCCAGCAGGCTCGGCGAGAAGACACTGTATTGAGAAGCGCCCCTGGCCTGTGCCTTGCGCCTGGCCAGGTTGGCGTGGCGCATCAGCTCGGTGACGGTAACGCCGTGGTCGGGATAGAGGGCAATGCCGATACAACAGCTGGAGAAAAGCACCTGCCCGGAAATTTCGAGCGGTCGGCGGGTATGCTCCAGCAGCCTCTCCACCAACGGAATCACGTCATCCAGTCCCGCCACCCCCGGCAGCTCGACCATCAGCTCATCGCTGTCCATGCGGCTCACGCTGCCGCGGCTGTCGACGGTCTCGACGATACGCTGCGCCATGAGTCGCAGGCAGGCATCGCCCACGGGACGCCCCAGCGAGTGGTTGATCTCCTTCAGGCGATCGACATCGACATGCAGTACGGCCACGCTGGCTTTCTGCTCGGCAGCCTGAACCAGCGCAGCGGCCAGCTGGCGCTCGGCGCAGCGGCGCGTGACCAGACCGGTGACGTCGTCGTGGCAAACCTGAGTGGCCGCCCCCTGGGACCGGCCATGAAAAACGAGCTGGCGCATGCAACTCCTTCCCTGCAGCATACGACGGGGCTTCCCGTCATGTTTCCGGTGGTCCCTTACTACCGACTTGTACTCACGCCAGGTCGCTATCGTTCTTCTTCTTGAGGGTTCAGATATCATGCCGGCCACGACCAGTCAAAGGAGTTTTGCAACTTCAAGTATCCGTATTTTAGTTATTAACGGAGTTGGTCAGTAGCCGAGAGAAGGGCCGAGACAAATTGTCGGAATTAGCGAACACCGTATTCGGATACTGACGGCAGAGACATGTAACATGTTGAAACGGAAGGCTTCTCAAACACCGACTAAGTTCAGTGATAAGCGCGCCATGGAATCAGGCCGCTTGAATTGACGATACGGTCGACGAAAAGGAGCAAGCCCATGCCAGCCAAATCACAGGCGCAGCAAATGGCTGCCGGTGCTGCACTTGCCGCCAAGCGCGGAGAGAAGAAGGTAAGTGAACTCGAAGGCGCATCGAAGCAGATGTACGAGTCCATGGACGAGGCGGAACTCGAGAAAATGGCTTCCACCAGTCAGAAGAACAAGCCCAGCCATAACCGCAAATCCTGAAAGCTCGAGCTGCATTGACCCTTGCCGGCACTCAGCGACTAGGCTTTGAGGTAGCCAGTGCCAGGGAGAAAAGGTCATGCAGGAGCGCAACGTCGAGGTTGCCATCATCGGGGCCGGCACCGCCGGCCTGAGCGCGTGGCAAGCCGCCCGTCAGTATCACGACGAGGTGGTGCTGATCGAAGACGGTAAGCCCGGCACCACTTGTGCCCGAGTGGGCTGCATGCCGTCGAAGCTGCTCATCGCGGCGGCGGAGAGCGCGCATCAGGTGGAGGACGCAGCCGGCTTCGGTATCCGGGTCGGCCGCGTCGATATCGACGACCGTGCCGTCATGGCGCGGGTCAGACGCGAGCGCGACGCCTTCGTCGACAGCGTGCTCAAGTCCATGCAACAGATCGAACCCGCCAACCTGCTCGCGGGACGGGCTCGCTTCGAGGACGCTCACACGCTACGTGTCGGAGAGGAGCTGCTGCTGCGGGCGCGCACCATCATCATCGCGACCGGCTCACGTCCCCAGGCCCCGCGTGCCTTCGCGCCGGCCGGCGACCGTCTGATCGACAGCGATGCGGTGTTCGAGTGGCAGACGCTGCCCGATTCGCTCGCCGTGTTCGGCGCCGGCATCGTCGGGCTGGAGCTGGGTCAGGCGCTGAGCCGCCTGGGCGTGCGGCTGCGCCTGTTCGGCAAGAGCGGCTCGCTCGGCCCCTTCCAGGACCCGGCCGTACGCGACTACGCCGAGCACACCTTCAATGCAGCGTTCTATCTCGACCCGGCGGCCGACGTCGACACCATCGAGCGCGACGGAGAGCAGGTGGCGATCACCTTCCGCGAGCGTGGCAGCGGCAAGCGCCTGACCGAACGCTTCGACTACTTGCTGGCGGCCACCGGGCGGCGCCCCAACCTCGACACCCTCGCGTTGGAGAAGGCCGGGCTGGCGCTCAACGACGAGGGCGTGCCTCTCTACAACCGCTTCACCATGCAGTGCCAACGCGCCGACGGCGAGGCCAGCCATGTGTTCATCGCCGGTGACGCCAGCCAGGAGCTGCCGCTGCTGCACGAGGCCAATCAGCAGGGACGAATCGCCGGCCACAATGCCGGGCGCTATCCCGAGCGGCGCGCGGGCCGGCGCAGCACTCCCCTGTCGATCGCCTTCACCGACCCCCAGATGGCCACGGTGGGCCTGAGCCTTGAAGAGGCGCGGCAGCGCTTCGGCTGTGAGGGTATCGCCGAGGGCGGCGCCTCCTTCGAGGACCAGGGGCGAGCCGTGGTGATGCGCCAAAACCGCGGCCTGATGCGCCTGTACGCCGAGCACGGCTCGGGGCAGTTCCTCGGTGCCGAGCTGTTCGGCCCGCGCGTGGAGCATCTTGCCCATCTGCTCGCCTGGGCGCTGGAGCAGAAGATGGGGGTCGAGCGCATGCTCGAAATGCCCTATTACCATCCGGTGCTGGAGGAGGGGCTGCGCAGCGCGCTGCGTGATCTCAACAGGGCGCTGTTGCAAGGGCCGGCGATGGGGGAACGGTGTCTGGAGTACGGCCCCGGCGGCTAACGAATGGCTGCGCGGGAGAATCGCTGCGTTGCGCGGGTGAGTTCGTCGGCCCAACATGTCATATCGGCAAGTCCGGGTTATGCTGAAGAAACAGCACACCGACGCAGGTGATTCCGATGGTGGCTATGGCCTCACGACGGAGAGCGGTAACGGGCAGTATCGAGCCTCAGCGTCTGTTCGGATTTTCCGCCTGGATGGCACTGGCCGCCCTCCTGTTGCTGACGCTCCTGGCGGCATCTCCCGAACGGGCCACTGCCGAGCCAATTCCGCCCCCAGACGAAGCAAGCCGTCCGACCATCGGCCTGGCACTGGGTTCGGGTGGTGCCAATGGTTTGGCGCATATTGCCATGCTGCAGGTGTTCGATGAGCTCGGCATCGTGCCGGACCGGATTGCCGGCACCAGTATCGGCGCGATCATCGGCGGCCTCTATGCCGCAGGCTTGAGTGCTGATGAGATCCTCGACCTTTTCGATGACGTTGCCGGCTCACCGCTGGACGCCCTGACGGGGCTGACCAGTTCGGATCTAAACCTGGTCGACCTGCTGCAGATCGGCATCGGGGATGGCGGCTTGTTCAGTTCCATGGGGTTTCTCCGCTACCTGGCGCTGCATACCGAGGCGCGTGACTTCAGCGAGCTGCGCATCCCAATGCAGGTGGTGGCGACCGACTACTGGACGGGCGACAGCGTGGTGCTGGAGGAGGGCCCACTGTTCCCCGCCCTTGAAGGCAGCATGGCCGTCCCGGGACTGTTCGCCCCCGTGCCTCATCTCGACATGCTGCTGATTGATGGCGGTACCTCCAACCCCCTGCCATTCGATCTGCTGCAGGACGAGGTGGACATGGTGATTGCCGTCGATGTGTCGGGCAATCGGGACCCTTTTACCGGTCACTCACCGGGCCTGACCGAGATGCTCCTCCAGAGCTTCAAAATCATGCAGCAGTCCATTGCGCGACAACGGCTGAATCATCGCCCGCCGGACCTTTACCTCAAGCCTGAGTCGCACGGCATCCGACTACTGCACTTCAACCGTATTCACGAGATCCTTCAGCAGGCCGAGCCGACCGCCACAGAGCTCCGCCAGCAGTTGATGACTTGGCAGGCGTCGCATGTCATATCGGCAAGTCCGGGTTATGCTGATTGAACAGGAACTGAATCGCGACGCAGGAGAGCCCAATGGCCGACATCGCACCACGCCTGACCGCCTTGAAGAGAGGCATCGAACGCTTGGCCGAGCTGGCCGCGCCCGCGCAGGCGGAAGAGGCTCAGCGCCTGGCGAAGACCCTGTACGCGGAGCTCGACGGCTTGCGCGATGCAGGCGCTCCGTCAGCGGAGCAGGCGCCGGACGACCTGCCCCGCCGTCTGCGCTACGAGGAGATCCGCTGCCCGGTCTGCTCGCTGCGCTCGTTCACCTACCAGAAAGGCACGCTGCGCCGCTCGGCAGATACCCGCAGCGGCTTCGAAGCGCTCTTCCACTGCCTGAGCTGCGGTCATGAGGCCTGGCACGAGGCGCAGTGAGGCGGCGGCTTCACTCATCGAACTCCGCCAGCGCCCGTTCACAACCCATCCCGACCTGCTCGCCGCCGCCGGGGTCGACCCATGGCAGGATCGCCAGGGGGGGTGCCACCACGGCGCCCAGCAGCGACAGCGCCCCGCGGGCAATCAGCTCCTGGGTGATTACGTTCACTTCCGGATCGCGCAGCGCCCCCTGCAGCTCTACCGGTGAGTTGCCGGTGAACAGGGTGGGATCGATGTTGTGCCCCTGAAAGGCCAGATCCATGCGCTCCGTCTCCAGGTTGATGGCCCCCGCCCCTTCGAAGTGAGCGATCTCGGTGGCCATGAAGAATTCGTCCAGGTCGGCCAGGCCGCGGTCGACGACGAAGCGCACGTAGGTGCACTCCAGCTGCACCTGATCTTCGCCCGTCAGCGCCGCCACCAACGCATTGGCCACGTTGAGCGGCAGCAGCTCGGCGGCAATGATGTCGAGCCAGCCCTGGGACATGGCCAGCTCGAGTTCACCATCGAGCCCGGCCATGGCTTCGTGCATGGAGCGCCCGCGGTAGCGGAAATCGCCCCGCCCGCCGATCACGCCCAAGGTGTCGCGGGCCACTTCGGGCAGACCGGCTTCGTCCAACAGGGCACTCAGGTTGACCTGATCCAGTGCCAGTTGCAGGTTTCCCTCGATGGCGGCCTGACGCGCATCCAGCACCCAGGAAGCGCTGACCTGCCCGCCGCCAAGCCCGAACCGCAGCGGCTCGACCGTCATCACCCCCTGCTCCAGCTCGAGCGCCAGGGCCAGGTACTCGAACGGCACGTGCTCCGCCTGCACGTCGACCGCCTCGTAGTCGAGCACGATATCGGTGTTGCGCAGCGCCTCCAGGTCCCACTCACGATCGGGAAACACCATCTCGGCGCGCTCCTCTTCCGCCGCCCACTGCTCCTGCTCTGGCGAGGCCGTCTCTTCCGGCCCCGTTTCCGGCGAGATACCCAGCATCGGCAGCAGATCGTCCGCCACCAGCCGCTGGGAGACCAGCGTAGCCCACAACTGGGGGCGTTCGCCGAAGCGCAGGCGCACGTCGCCGGTCACGTCGCTGTCACCGAAGCCGCCATCGAGGCCATCGATATTGAGCAGATCGTCCTGATAACGCACGTAGCCGGACACCCGATAAGGTGGCAGCTCGGGCAGGTTGATGCCGGTGAGATCGGTGAGCTCCGCCGGGCTCGGCCCTTCCAGCCGGGCACTGCCCTCTACCGATGCCAGCGCGAAGGGCTGCACGGCACTGCCATCGATCCACAGCCGGGTGTCGCCGCTGGCCAGCTCCCCGGCAACGGGATAGGGCGTACCGGGGTCGGTGAGATCCAGCAGCGGCCCGATCAGCAGATCGAAGGCAAAGGGCTCCTCTTCGTAGCTGCCCTCGCCGACCAGATGCACCCGCTGCCCCTCGACCCCTTCCGTGCGGGTGTCGGCGCGAAACGAGAGCGCCAGCCCCCACTGCGGGGCCTGATAATCCAGGGCGGTGTTCTCGAGCAGCAGCCCGCCGTCGACGACCCGGGTGTTGAGGTCCCCGTCGAGCGTGCCCACCTCGCCGATACCGAACGGGGCAAGCGCCGCGGTCAGGTCGATTTGCTCCAGTTGGGCCTGTAGATCCGCCACCAGACGCTGCTCGTCGGCTTCGAGCCACCCCTGCACGTTGAGCGAGCGCGGCTGCCCGTCGCCAAGCTGTTGCTGCGTCTGCAGCCGGGCAATGGTGAGCCGCCCGTCTTCCAGCGCCACCTCGGCGGCCAGATCGTGCAGGGTCTGGCCGGCGTAGTGAAGCTGCCCGAGAGCCAGATCGAGTTCGGCTTCGAATTCTTCCAGCCCCGCCAAAGCCCGGGCGATTCCCTGGTCCCACTCGCCTTCTGTCGGCGGCGACGTCTCCTGAGGCGCCTCCTCCGGCGAGCGCTGCTCGAACAGACCCCAGCGATCCAGATCGAGCGCATCGCCTTCCAGTTCGGCCATCAGCCAGGGCGTCTCGCGCCCCACATCGAAGGCCAGGCTCCCCTCCAGGCGGCTCTCGGCGATGTTCGCTTCGAGGCCTTCGACCCCGCCGCGCAGCGCTTCGACGTCGAGGTACAGCAAGCCCGCGAAATCCACCGGGTCCTCCTGCAGCCGGCCTTCGCCGCGAACCTGGAGGCGCTGCCCTTCGCCGGGCTCATCGGGCGCCTCGAAAATCGCTTCCAGATCGATCTGCTGAGCCGTGTCCCGGTAATAGAGACGCCCTCGCTCCACCAGCGCGGCCTGGGCATCGTCTTGCGCCTGCACCCGGCCTTGCAGTGCCAGCCGTCGTTCGTTGCCATCCTCCAGCGGTTCCATCGCCTGCAGCCGCTCGATGGCGAGTCGGCCATCCCGCAGCGCAGCTTCGAATGCGACGTCATGAAAACTACGCTCGGCGATCTGCAACCTGCCGATGGCCAGGTCGACCTCGGCCTCGAACGAGCGCAACACCTCCAGGCGCTGGGCAAGCGGCCGCCTCTGCTCGGTCGCCTCTCGCTCCGGGGGCCCTGCGTCAGCGTCCAATGCCTCGCTCCAGCGGTTCAGATCGAGCGTATCGGCCTCCAGATCAACCATCAGACGCGGCACGTCACGACCCATATCCAGCGCCAGGGCACCGCGCAGACGACTGTCGCCGAGGCGGCCCTGGAACGCTTCAAGGCCGCCGCGGCGCTCCTCCAGTTCGAGATGCAGCAAGCCCTGGAAAAGGGCCGCCTCGCCCTGCACCCTACCTTCGCCGCGAACGTCCACGCTCAGGTGCTCGATGCTCTCACCGGGCGTATCGAACGCAACGTCGAGATCGATCCGCTGGCTCTCATCGCGATAGACCAAGCGGCCCTGGTCGATGCTGAACGTCTCGGGCCAGAGCGCAATTTCCTGCTCCTCGGTCGGCTCGTCTATCAGATCGTCGATGTTGGTGGTGCCATCTTCGCGACGCAGCAGCCGTACCTCGGGCCGTACCACGGCGAGCCGCTCCAGCACGATCTCGCCACCCAGCAGGGCGCCCACGTCGAGGGTTACCGACAGCTCATCGAGGCTTGCCATGGGGGCCTCGGCCCAAGGTGCATTGGCCACGCGCACGTCATCGAGCCGCAGGGTCAGCGGCAACCCCCAGTCGATGCCATGGCCACCGATTTCCACATCGCGTCCCAGCTGTTCACTGGCCTGACTCTCCAGCCAGCCACGAAACCAGGCGGATTCGAGATACAGGACTGCCCCCAACAGCACCAGCAGCACAGCCCCTGTCGTAATGACGACACGCCGAGCTAACTTGTTCACGTTTCCATCCATGAAGTGTGAATTGGCCGATACTCTAACCATGGACAGAGAGACGCCATTGGTCCAATGCCCCTCCACAGCCTGGCTTGACGAGCCGATGCCCGTTCACACACTCGCTTACCTGCCCCAAGCGGATATAGCTTCTATGCTGAAGGTACGGGCGTCCCGACCGTCACGGACGGAAACAGGGAGAAACAGCGGGATGTTCCCAGCCGGAACGGGAGGTTCTCATGAAAATCTACAAACCGGAGTGGCACTGCAACTTCACCGTGAACGAAGCGCCTGGCGCGGCCTCGAGCTGGCGCGAGCGGCTTGCCTGGCGCATACGGCGCTGGGCCGACAGGCTCGACGGCAAGGGGCGTACAGTGACGATCGAATGCCATATCGAGCCTGAAGTGACGGCCGAGGAGATCGACACCTGCCTGGTCAAGGGTTTCGAGGTCACCCACTCCCTGCTCAATCAGCTGGCCCAGCAGGCCGCCTGCGAGAACGTCATGCGAGATGCCAAGGCCGAGCTGTTCGACGGCGCTCGCCACCAGCGCTGAGCGGTCACGCCAACGCCCGCCACGTACGGCAAGCGTTTCGTCGGGTATTGAAATCCTCCACCCCAGCCATATCTAGTATGGCTGCTGGCGAGCCCTTATTCCTTCCCTGGCCCGCCAGCCCGTCCCTATGGCCTTGATTGGCAGGCTCCGCTTCGCCGGGTTCCTGCTCGCCCCTCGTCGGGGCCTGGACCGGCCGCCGCCTGCATATAGCATAGGAGGTAGCCATGCAAGAAAGATGCGTCTCAGTGGTCATCGCCACCCATAACCGGGCCCATCTACTGGAACAGGCACTTGCCTGCCTGGCCGACCAGGAGCATCGCCCGCTGGAGGTGGTCGTGGTGGATGACGGTTCCTGTGACGACACTCGCCAGCGCGTATCGTGCCTGTCTCGCCAGTGGCGGCACGATTCCGCCCTTGCGCTGCACTATCGGTACCAGCGCAACGAAGGACCCGCGGTGGCACGCAATCGCGGCATGCACCAGGCACAAGGTGACTGCATTCTATTTATGGACGACGATGACCTGATGGCCGGCGATGCCATTTCGCAGCTGGTACGCGCCCTGGACGGCCGACATGACGCCGCGATCAGCTACGCCGGCTATGCCGATACCGACGCCGACGGCCGAACCGACGCTCAGCTTCACCTGCCGGCCCCGATTCGCTCGCCACATGCACTGCTCGAAAGCATGATCGGCGGCAGCTGGTTCGTCCCCATCCACGGCAACCTCTTCACCAGACGTGCGCTCGAGCGCATCGGGCCGTGGAACAGGCAACTCTCATCCCAGGAAGACGACGAATTCATCCTGCGTGCCATCATGCAGGATGTCGGCTTCGTGCCCGCCCCCGGCGCTCGCGTCTATTATCGTCAGCACGTCGGAACCCGGCGCAGCCAGCCGGGCAAGCCTGGAGAATGGGACGAGCCGGGGCAGATCCGACGGCTTAACGACGATGTGACAATCCGTCGCCTGGCCCATAGGACCCTGGTCGAGCGCGGCACGTTGCTGACCTACCGCGGCGCCTTTGGCGAATGGTATCGTCGCCTGCAGTCACGCTATGGGCCGTTATTGGCCTCGCAAGGCCTGATGACGGACCCCCTGGTACAATGGGCACGAACAGCGGCCGAGGAAGCGCCTGGCTCGTCCAGCACACGCCGCAAGGCAGCACGCCATGAGCCGCAGGCGGCCTGGCCAGATCAGAATGCGCTGACGGCCTAAGCACGCTATGGCCGGCGATAATTGACGCCGAGACGATCCAGGTGCGGCAGGTAGGCAGCCAGTCGCGCCTGATAATCTTCGAAATCGGGCTGTCCACCCGCGTGCCAGGCCACTTCGGCAAACGCCGTCAGCCGCGGGAAAAGCATATAGTCCATGCGCTCGCGGCTGGCGATCAGCTCGGTCCACAGGGCTGCCTGAACGCCCAGCAATCGTTGTCGCGCCGCCGCTTCGGTGGGCAGGTCGGCCCAGGGGTCGTAGCGATGAACCTGGGCCAGCGGCACCTCCCCGGCCCAGTTGAGCCCGGGGTCCTGGAAGTCGCCGCTCTGAGCCAGGTCGAAATAGGAGAATTCGCTGGGCTGCAGCACCAATTGGACGTCGCGCGACAGCATGGCCGGCACCACCCGCTGGCTGGTCCAGGCGAAGGCGATCAGACCGGGATCCAGATCGGGGCCGTGCAGCACCTCCTCCCACCCCATCATGCGCTTGCCTCTTGCCGCCAGGAAGCGCTGCACATGGCGCAGGAAATGCGAGCCGAGTTCCTCTGCCCGGGTATACCCCTCACGCTCCATTAATGCCCGGCAACGCGGGCTGCCAAGCCAGACCCCGCGGGGCACCTCGTCGCCACCAACGTGCACCCAGGGGCCGGGGAACAATTCGCAGACCTCTTCGAGCACGCCCTCGACGAAGGTATAGGTGCCCTCCAGCGCTGGGGAAAGCACGTTGTCGGAATAGCGCTGGTCGGAGAGATAGACGGAGCGATCCTCAGGGTCACGCAGCAGTTCGGGCAGGGCCAGGATCGCCGCTCGACTGTGAGCCGGCATGTCGATTTCCGGCACTATCACGATACCGAGTCGCTGGGCGTGAGCGACGACTCGCCTGACATCGTCCTGGCTATAGTAGCCGCCACTACGCTCGGGGCCGGTGAGATATTGCGGCTCGAGGCGTTCGCCATGCCCGCGCCACGCGCCGATTTCGGTGAGCTGGGGAAAGGCACGGATCTCGAGACGCCAGCCCTCGTCATCGGTCAGGTGCCAGTGGAAGACGTTGAGCTTGAGTCTCGCCATCAGGTCGAGCAGACGCAGGATGCGTTGAACCGGGTGAAAATGCCGCGCACAGTCGAGCATGAGACCGCGATAGCCGAAACGCGGGGAATCGCTGATGCGCACGCTGGGCAGGCACCAGGCGGCGTCGCGATCATTCACCGGATGCGCCGGCAGCAGCTGCATCAGCGTAGCCGCCGCATGCAGAAAACCGACCTCATCGCCGGCCTCGAGTCTGGCGCCCTCCGGGGTTACCGAGAGTTCGTAGGCTTCCGGCTCGAGGGTCTCACGCAAACGAAAGCAAAGCGGGGCCGGCGCCCCCAGGCTCACGTCACTGCGACAGTGCTCGACGAGGCCCTGACGCAGCCACTCGGCAGCCGCCCGGGCCTGGAGCGGCCCGCAGTCGATCGCGATCACGTCGCTCAGCGCCAGGTGACCGGGCAACCACTCCACGTAATGCGGCCAGGGTATCAACCCCGGCACGCCACCGGTGCGGCCAGCGGGGGATCCAACCTCTGCCCCAGGCCAGCGCACCATTATCGGCAGGGGGTCGAGACGATCCGGCGATATCGCATAGGCCGCCAGGGGCAGCTTGCTCACGCGCGCCACCGCCACTTCCAGCTCCAGCACGCAATGCAGCGTTTCACCGGGGGCCAGAGGCTGCGCCATTTCGAGCAGACAGTGGCTGCCGGTCTGTTTCAGATGGCGCACCGGCCCCTCGACCACACGGCGTACACCGCGCACCAGATTGAGGTGCAACCGCCAGTTGCCGCTCAGCGCATCGACATGGTGATTTTCCAGCCGCAGCCGCAGGTGGCCTTCGTTAGCTTCGGGTGTGCAGTGAAGTGTCAGCATCGTCCTTTGCCTTCAGGGCTTGTCACACGAGACCGAGACCCTATATAGATGCCATGATGCTTGGCGTTGCGACAAGCGCTCGCGACCCACGCCTGCCTGATGGTCACCCCGGTCGCTGCGCAAGAGCGGCCGCTGGGGGTCGCATGGAGAACCTGTCATGGACCTGATCATTGTGCACAACGTCGAGCGCATGGCGCAGCTCGGCGCGAACATCATTCAACAGCAGCTGAGCGCAAAACCCGACAGCGTACTCGGCCTTGCCACCGGTGCCACGCCACTGGCTCTCTATCGGGAGCTGGTTGTCCGCCACCAGGCGACACGACTCACACTCGACCAGCTCACCACCTTCAACCTTGACGAATACCTCGGCCTGGGGCCGGACCACCCCGCAAGTTATGCCCATTACATGCGCCGACATCTGTTCGGCCCGCTGCAACTCGATCCGCAGCGCACCCACCTGCCCGACGGCCTGGCACCCGACCCGCAGGCCGAAGCGCGGCGCTACGAAGCACAACTGCAAGCCGCAGGCGGAGTCGACCTGCAGCTGCTCGGCATAGGCCTGAACGGCCACATCGGCTTCAACGAGCCCGGCTCGCCCTTGGATTCACGCACTCGTGTAGTACGCCTGAGCGCCACCACCCTGGCCGCCAACCGACGCCACTTTCCGGCAGACGCTGAGATGCCGACCCATGCCATCACACTCGGCATCGGCAACATTCTCGAAGCGCGCCATCTGCTGCTGCTGGCCACCGGCCGGGCCAAGGCGCGCGCGGTGGCCGAAGCCCTGGAAGGCCCTGTCACGGCCACGTTGCCGGCATCGGTATTGCAACGGCATCCAAACGTCAGTGTGATTCTCGACGCCGCAGCCGCCGCAGCTCTCTCGCCCGCCCTCACGCGTCAGGCGCGCCGCCTGGATACGGAGCCGGCATCATGAAGGACAAGCGCTCCCTACCCGTGCGACAGGACACCTGGTATCTCGGCGTGGACGGTGGCGGTACGCATTGCCGGGCCCGCCTTTGCGATGCTGAAGGCCGCCCCATGGGCGAGGGCCAAGCCGCCAGTGCCAGCCTGCGCTTCGGCATCGATCACGTCTGGCAGCAGATCCTCGAGGCCGCACGCGCAGCCCTGCGCGAAGCCGGCCTTAACGAGACATCATTAACCCGCGTGCATGCCGGCCTTGGGCTTGCCGGGGCGATCAATGCCCGCACCTGGCATGACGTGGCGGCGCACCCCCATCCTTTTGCCTCCGTCCAGGTACGCAGCGACGCCCATGCCGCCGTGCTCGGCGCCTTCGATGGGGGCGACGGGGGAATTCTGATCATCGGTACCGGCTCCTGCGGCATGGTCCATCTACAGGGTCACTTCCGCAGCCTGGGCGGCTGGGGGTTCCCCCTCTCCGATCATGCCAGCGGCGCCTGGCTCGGCCTGAGAGCCCTGCGTGAGGCCCTGCTGTGTCATGAAGGGTTGCGTCCCCCGTCGCTACTGGCCGAATGCCTCATGAGCGACTTCGGACACGATCCTGCCCGGTTGGCCGAATGGCAGACCAACGCTTACCCACGAGACTTCGCTCGCTTCGCACCGACCGTCTTCTCCACTGCCGAGGCGGGCGACGAACTGGCCCTGACCCTGCGCCGGCAGGCCGTGGATGAGGCCGTATTGCTTGCCAACGGCGTGCTCGAACTGGGCGCCCCCCGACTTTGCCTGCTCGGCGGCGTGGGGCAGGCACTCGCTCCCTACCTGCCCACCTGGCTGCGCCGGCGGCTCGTCAGCCCCGCTGGGGATGCCATGCAAGGCGCCTGGAGAATGGCACGCCACTCCCATCTCATCAGGGGGGAAGCAACGTGAAAATCTTGATGAACGGCCGCGTCTTCGACGGCGAGCGCTTGCGTGACGACGTTCACGTGGCGATCGAAGGGGAAACCATCCAGGCGCTGCTGCCTGCCGACGAGACACCGCCGGCGGGGGCCGAACGCTGCAATCTGGAAGGACGCCTGCTGGCGCCGGGCTTCATCGACCTGCAGGTGAACGGGGGCGGCGGCCACCTGTTCAACGAAGCCCCCAGTGTCGAGACGATCCAGGCCATCATGACAAGCCACCGGCGCCACGGCACCACCGGCCTGTTGGTCACGCTGATCTCCGATCGCCGCGAGGTGATGCAGGCTGCGCTGAATGCAGCCAGGCAGGCACTTGAGCAACGCTTGCCCGGCCTGCTGGGGCTGCATCTGGAGGGTCCCTATCTCAATCCCGCACGCAAGGGCATCCACCCCGCCGCCGCGATTCGCCCACCGGAGCCGGACGCCCTGGCGCTGCTGACGGGGCTCGGCGATGTCGGCGTAACACTGGTCACTCTCGCCCCGGAGTGTGTCCCCGAGGGCTTCATCCGCTCACTGGTGGAGCGCGGCGTACAGGTCGCGGCGGGGCATACCGACGCCGACCTCGCCACCTTGCAGCGCGCCCTCGACGAGGGGCTGCATGGCTTCACGCATCTCTTCAATGCGATGTCACCACTGGGCAGCCGCGAGCCGGGCACGGTGGGGACGGCCTTGGCCGACACTGCCTCTTGGTGCAGCGTGATAGTGGACGGTCACCACGTCCACCCCGCCAGCCTGCGTATCGCGCTCGCCGCCAAGCCACGCGGGCGCCTTCTGCTGGTGACCGATGCCATGCCCAGCGCCGGCAGCGATCAGGACCGCTTCACCCTGTTCGGCGAGATGATAGAACGACGCAACGGCCGCCTGGTCAATTCTGCAGGCACCCTGGCGGGTGCCGATCTCACCATGGAGCGTGCCGTAGCCAATACGCACCAGATGCTCGGGGTGCCGCTGGAAGAGGCACTGCGCATGGCTTCACGCTACCCGGCCGAGTGCCTGGGCCTCGGCTGGCAACTGGGCTGGATCCGCCCTGGCTATCGAGCGGACCTGGTCTTGCTCGATGAAGCGCTGCGGGTATGCATGACCTGGGTCGGCGGCCACCCGGAAGTCGCATGAGATTTTCTCAAGTTTTCCCTTTTGGTACCGATATCTTTGAATGACGCTATTCCCGAGCCGGCCCGGCCCCGCCATTTCGGCGCTAATCGGACGCTCGAATGACGTAGCGGAACGGCACAGTCCGTGAAAGCCCGGTACAAGTTTGATATGCTGTGGGAGTAGTTTTCGTAAAAGAAGCGGAGCGAACATCACGATCGATCATTCCTAATCAAGCCAGTACAGGAGATGCTCATGCGAGTCTACAAACCTGAATGGCAGTGCACGTTCAGCGTAAATGAAGGAGCGGCGGAAACCACCGGCTGGCGCGAGCGTCTCGCCTGGTTCATTCGCCATCTCGCCGACAAGCTGGACGGTAGCGGTAGAACGATCAAGATCGAATATGACGTCACTCCAGCAGTCAGCCGCGAAGATGTGGATACCTGTCTGGGCAAAGGGTTTGCGGTGACCCAGAGCCTGCTCACCCAACTTGCCCATCAGGCCGCATGCGAGAACGTCATGCGCGAGGCCAAGGCCGAACTGTTCGAGGAAAACACCCAGCGCTGACGCTCATTGTCAGGCAATCAACTCACCTCATTCGGCCGGCCCGGATGGGGTGCTTTGTATTTCACGGGGTACGAATTTTCGGCATGCTGCAAGCTCGGTTACAATATTAATGCTGCAATGCAGCAAGAACCGACTATGCTGGAGGTGTGGGAAGCCATAGGGAGGACCCCCGCATGCAGCACACCACCCACTCCCCCGCCCCGTACGACCCCGAAGTCCTGCGCGCCTGGGCCGAGCAGGCCGCTTACGTCATAGCGGCTGGCGACGCACTGTGGCATTACCTCGACGATCACCCCACAATACCAAGCACGAGCGAAGAGCACTGACGCCCAGTAACGGGCACGGAAAGCATCTCGTCGCTCCGACTTCCGACGGTTTTGTATCGCAGCCCGACCTCATACCCGAGGTCCAGGAGGAGGCGTGGCCGAGGGGCAACATCGAGTGACCGCCTACGTCACCGGACTTGCCGGGCTTGTGGCAATGAGACTTGCCTCGTGCCGCGCTTTTCCGCGTCACTCTCACGACCAGTACGGTATCGGGCTCATCGTCTCTGGCGGTCATCGCTCCTGGAGCGGTGTCGGCCGGGTCGATGCCCTGGCTGGCGACGTCATTACGGTGAATCCGGGCGAAATGCATGACGGCGTGCCTATCGACGGCACGTGTCGGGGTTGGCACATGCTCTACTTCGATCCGGCACTGGTTCACCAAGCAGCCGGTGACACCCTTGCAGGTGCCGAGCTGACGCGACCTGCGCTGAGCGACCCTTTGCTGCGTCGGCTCATGAACGAGCTGTTCGATCAGCTCACGGCCACTCCAGAAGAGACGCTGGCCGTGGAGGAGCGAAGCTGCAAACTGCTTGGCGCCGCCTTTTCCCGCCATGGTTCTCGTACCCTCGGCCACGTGCCGGGCATTCCCGCCACTATCGCCAAAGTACGTCAGCGTCTCGACGATGCCCCACAGCTGGCTGTCAGTCTTGGTGAACTGGCCGATATGGCAGGCCTGAGCCGTTACCAACTGCTGCGCAGCTTCGCGCGCGCTCTGGGCATCACCCCGCATGCCTACCTGGTGCAACGCCGGGTGCAGATCGCCAGGCACCTGATCGCCGGCGGCCACTCCCTGAGCCAGGCAGCCCTGGCAGCAGGTTTTTCCGACCAGAGCCACATGAGCCGGGCCTTCAATCGCCAGCTCGGGCTCACTCCGGGCCGTTACCGGCGCGCCATGCAGCCATCCTGAGCTGCAATTTCGTGCAAGACTCCCTTGGGAGTTCAACGCCATGGTGACGAGGTTTCATCATCGGAGCCTGCCCATGAACCCGGAATTTCTTCTGACCTCGCTCGTCGTCGTCGCCTCCCCCGGCACCGGCGTGCTCTACACCCTTTCCACTGGTCTGACACACGGCGCACGAGCCGGCACCATCGCCGCCTTCGGCTGTACGCTCGGCATCGTGCCGCATATCGCCGCTGCCATCACCGGGCTGGCCTCGCTGCTGCATGCCAGCGCGACGGCCTTTCAAGCGCTCAAGCTGATGGGCATCGCCTATCTGCTATATGTCGCCTGGAGCGTGCTGCGAGCCAAGGATGAGCCGCTTGCCGCGACAGCTCTGCCCGCCTTGCCGGCCAGGCAGTTGATCGGCACCGGCGTGCTGCTCAACCTGCTCAATCCCAAGCTCACGCTGTTCTTCCTGGCCTTCCTGCCCCAGTTCGTCGCTGCCAACGAGGCGGCTCTGACCCAGATGCTCGAACTCAGCGTGCTGTTCATGCTGATGACATTTGCCGTCTTTACCTTGTATGGCGCCAGTGCCGCCGCCGCGCGGCGGCAGGTCATCACACGCCCGAGCGTGCTCATATGGCTGCGACGGGGTTTCGCCGCGGGCTTTCTCGCGCTGGCGGCTCGCCTGGCATTCACCGAGCGCTAGCGGGCTGCGTTGCGCCTGGCTACGCTCAATACTGGCCGCGGCGCCTGCCGTGGCCCACGCCAACAAGGAAGATAGCGAGATACGTCATGCACAAGACACTCCCCACCCTGGCTTGCCTGGGCCTGCTGGCTGCCGTTCCGGCGATGGCCCAGAACACCGACGAAAACGTTCCCGAATGGAGCGATGCGCTACTGGAAGCCGCCAGCCAGGTGACGCTCGGCCCACGGCCGCTGTTCCTGGTCAATGACATGAGCGAGGAGACCGAACGCGAGCGCGAGCTCAAGGCCGAACTGCTGGAGTGCGCCGCACGGCACACCGACTGGCAGCCGGACGATCTGGTCATCTCCCATCGCGGCGCACCGCTACAGTTCCCCGAGCACACCCTCGAATCCTACCTGGCCGGCGTTCAGGGCGGTGCCGGTATCGTGGAATGCGACGTGACCTTCACCGGCGACAACGAACTCGTGTGCCGCCACGCCCAGTGCGACCTGCACTACACCACCAACATCGTCGAGACGGAGCTGGCCGAGCAGTGCAGCGTCCCGCCGGAGATCGACCCCGACAGCGGCGAACTGACCAATGCCGCCGAGATTCGCTGCTGTACCAGCGACATCACCCTGGCCGAGTTCCGCACCCTGCGTGGCACCATGGAAGGGGCCAACCGGGAAGCGCGCAGCATCGAGGAGTATCTGGCCGGCACGCCCGCCTGGCGCACCGATCTCTACGCCACGCGCGGCACCCTGATGAGCCACGCCGATACCGTCGCGCTGTTCAAGGATCTGGGTGTGAAGATGACCCCGGAGCTCAAGGAGCCCGAGGTGGAGGTGCCCTTCAACGGCATGAGCCAGGAGGACTACGCCCAGAAGCTGATCGACGAGTACAAGGCGGCGGACGTGCCGCCAGGCGACGTCTTCGCCCAGTCCTTCAATCTCGACGATGTACTCTACTGGATTGAGCACGAGCCCGAGTTCGGCGAGCAGGCGGTCTACCTGGACGGCCGCTATGGCGATGAAGACTTCGACCATACCGACCCCGATACCTGGTCGCCGAGCATGGAGGAGCTGGCCGAACGGGGCGTTCGCATCCTCGCGCCGCCGACCTGGATGCTGTTGGCGGCCAACCCGGAGTTCACCGAGAACGAGAGCCGCATCGTGCCCTCAACGTATGCCGAGCAGGCCCAGGAGGCGGGGCTGCAGCTGATCACCTGGACGCTGGAGCGCTCCGGCCCGCTGGCGGAAGGTGGGCAGTGGTATCACCAGACCACGGAAGAGGTCATCCGGCGCGAAGGCGACAAACTGATCACCCTCGATACGCTGGTGCAGGATGTCGGAGTGATCGGCATCTTCACCGATTGGCCCGCCACCGTGAGCTTTTATGCCAATTGCATGCGGCAGGATTGAACGTGGGAATACGCCGGCGGCCAGGTCGTCGGCGTTGTCTTGCCGGGCGGGTCTCAGAGCGGCTGCGTAGCGGCACGCGTGAAGTGCAGTGACAGCACGCGCCACTGCCCATCCAGCTTTTGCCATAGCTCGCTGAAAAAGAGGTTCGGCCGGGTTCGCGCATCGCCCACGACTCGGCCCTGTCCGTGGACGGACACCAGTTCGCCGAAGGACATCAACTTGACGATGTCATCCTCGGCGCGACTACCGCGTGCGAACCACTTGCCCCCCGCCACCGCCTCGGCAATGCTGCCGAGCTGATCCAGCTTTCCCAGCAGTCCCGCCTCACTGATCAACACGAAGTCGTCGCTCTCGATATGATCCAGCACACCGACGTTGCCATCGATGTAGGCGGCGTACCACTGGCGACGGGTCTCCAGCAGCTGTCTCTCTTGCACTCTGTCCTCCATAAGCCTGGCTCTTGGACCGGCAAAGACCCACCGCAAGCACGGCGGGCTTAGGCAAAAGCTTCATGATAGTGCAGTGGACAGGGAGCGGTATCAGAGATTGACGCGGCTGCGTGTAAGCCAACGCTTACACGCAGTTTGCAAAACGAGAAACCCCTCTCAGGTCAGAGCCCCGCGTATCCGATCGGCATTCTCGGCCAGCTGCTCGGGACTTGCCTGCGGCAGGCCTTCGACCCGGATATCCTGCATGGTATCGATAGGCACCAAATGCAGATGCACATGGGGCACCTCGAGGCCGACGATCATCATGCCCACTCGCTCGCAAGGAAAGGCCCGCTTCAGCGCCTTGGCCAACTTCTGCGAAACCGCCATGAGATGAGCGCTCAAGTCTATCGGCATGTCATCCCAGTGATCGATCTCCTCGCGTGGAATGACCAGCAGATGGCCTGGTTTCATGGGGTTGAGGGTCATGATCGCCACGCAGCGCTCGTCGGACCAGACGAACTCCGCCGGCAGTTCACCGTGAATGATGCGGGAAAAGACACTCGCCATTTCGCTACTCCCTGTTCGAAAACCTCAAGATGCCACAAGCTCGAAGGCCCGTCTCCTGCGTACGGGGCCGGCATCTCTCGCCACCGTGTCCGGCACCTTCATCGGTCCCTTCATCGGTCTATGACGCCGTCCACCGCCCCGAGACCCGGGCGACTCTCGTCGTTGCAGCCTACACCGCCCCAACCGTCTCCAAAAGGAGACACTCAAGCCATTGTTTTCATTGGATTTAAATGGAACAGGCCAGTTTGTGTCGCCATATACCTACACTCCAGCGCCGATATCGACCCAGCAAGTCAGGACGGCCCGCTCACCCATCTGCAGAACAAAGCCACAACACACTGTTTTAAATAGATAATAAAAATCATGGCACTATTTTCGCTAGTACACTGGCAGAGCGATACGACGGCCCGAATGGCAATCCAGGCCACGTATCCGGAGGCTCCCTGCCAGGGAATGGCATGATGCGGAAAGGAATCCGCCGAGTCTCTTTCGTTTCCACCGGTCGAAGGCACGCTTTGCGATTGAGTTAGCACTATCCTTTAGTTCCCTGCGTACTTGGGCCGCTCTGCGGCCCTTTTTTTTTCGCAGCGAAGCAGTAACGGAGCCCTGTTCACAGATACCTTCGATACACAGCTACCTTCATCAGCAGTCAGGGATGAGACGAACATGCGCACGAAGCCACAGTCTCCGCTGATCAATACCCCCAGCCTGGCCGGCCTGGCCTTGGCGGTCGCTCTACTGTTCGATGCTGCACTCTCCATTCAGGGCCTGGTACCGGAGCAAGCCAGCCTTTTCCCCGCGCTTGCTCATTTCCTCGACACCCAGATCGCTGAGAGACTCCACACCGGCACGGCACTCATTGCCTTCACCAGCGGCATCATGCTGGCCATATCGCTGATCCTGATTCCCATGCAGCGGGTCTATCGCGCCCGTGAAGCTCAGCTTCTACGCGAGCGCGAACGCCTCGAGGCCTACAACGCCGAGCTCGCCCAACAGGCGGCCAGCGACGGACTGCTGGGCATTGCCAATCGTCGCGAATTCGAGCGGGTGCTCAAGCTGGAGTGGCGCCGGGCGGCACGTGAACGCCAGCCACTCGGCCTGCTGATGATCGACATCGACTGCTTCAAGCGCTTCAACGACAGCTACGGCCACCAGCATGGGGACGCCTGCCTGCGTGCCGTGGCTGACGTACTGAAGACCGCCGCCGCTCGGCCTGGCGATCTGGTGGCCCGCTATGGTGGCGAAGAGATGGTCGTACTGATGCCCCATACCTCGCTCGAAGGTGCCAACCGCATGGCCGAGCGCATCCACACCATGCTGGCGGAGCGCGCTCTGTCTTTCCCCGACTCCCCCGTGGCAGCAAACGTCACGGTCAGCATCGGCGTCTCTTCACTGCTGCCCGTACGCGATGCCAAGCGCGCCACCCTCGTCAAACTGGCCGACGAAGGGCTCTACCTGGCCAAGGAAGCAGGGCGCAACCGAACGGCCAGCGTTCCCCATCTGCGCCTCCTCCACTCGGCAGATGACTCGGAAACCTGGGCCAGCCGGGAACACAGAGCCTGAGCGGCGCAAGCCGGCTACTGTCTCTTACAGCCAACATCGCCAAACAACGCCCATCACGCAGCCTTCTTCTGCAAACATGCAGCAGTGTGAAATTGGTGGGTTGCCTCATGCAGCAACGGCGGGTACTATCCATAACGCTCACCAGCACCTCATCGATGGAAGCGATAACCGCCAACACGATCAACCCGAGGTAAAATCATGGGAGCTCGACCAAAGAAGTTGCTCGCTTGTGGCCTGGCAGGGATGCTCGCGGTGTTCGCCGCCCATGCTTCTGCCCACGAGCCTGACGCCCAGGAGGAAGGCATCGCCTCCTTCTACAGCGACCGCTTCCAGGGCGCCACCACGGCCAGCGGCGAACCCTTCGACCAGCAAGCGCTGACCGCCGCCCACCCCAGCCTTCCCCTCGGTACCAAGGTGATCGTCACCCGGGCCGACACTGGGCAAGAGGTGGAGGTCCTGATCAATGATCGCGGCCCCTTCGTCGAAGGGCGGATCATCGACCTCTCCAAACGCGCGGCACGCGAACTCGGTATGTTGAACCGCGGCGTGGCGCCGGTCATGGTCACCACCATTCAGTAATCCTGCCAGCCCCTTTCATTCCTGCCGGGCCTGTCGGTCCGGTGGCTGCCGTGCATGCGTGCCGAGACTACAGTTTTTCCGAATTTGGACGATATTCATATCAAGCGACGACCGGCCGTAAGAGCCTAAGCGCTTTTTTGCTATCGCATGGCGTAGGGAAAAACATGAACAGTCTCAATGCACAGATCGAGCTGTCGAATGAGCGGGCACAGGCGTCAAGCAATGCAGCCCTTTGCAAGCGTCTGGTCCTGGCCAAGATTCAGCTCGACCGACTCGAGCAGGACGGCACCTGCAAAGACCTGAGTGCACTCAGCGCAGCACGCGTGGAGTTCGCTCTCGCCTCACGGGCACTGGCTGATGCGCTGATCGCTCAGGAAGCACTGGACGCCCCCAGTCACACCTGATCGGCCAACCCATGTAGCGCAGCACCTGCCAGCCCAGCAGGCCGGGGCAGACCAGGTACGGGGTGGCATTGGCCAGTCGAGGGCCGTGTGGGGTACCGATCAGCTGCGCGCGGATGACCCGGAACACCCCCGAGTGGGCGACGATCAGCGGCAGCTCTGAGCTTGCCAGCACACCGTTCATTGCTGCCAGCACCCGCGCCTGGAAAGCCCCCCAGCTCTCGCCGCCTGGCGGAGTGTCTGCGTAGGCGGGCTGCTGGGTCAGGGGCAGTCGGTCCAGCCGGCCCCAGTCGCGCTCATCGAGCCCACTCAGGCGGACGACCGGTTGGCCGGGCACCGCCAACTCGGCGGTGCGCCAAGCGCGCTGCAAGGTGCTGGTCACGACCCGGCTCCAGGGTCGGTCCAGCCAGGCGGCGGCCTGCCGTGCCTGGGCCTTGCCCAGAGTGGTCAGCGGCACGTCGCTGCGCCCGCAGATGCGCTGCTCCCGGTTCAACTGCGTCTCGCCGTGGCGGATGAAGACGAAGGGCCTAGCCAGCAGCATCGCTTCCCTCCGTCGCCATCATCAACCCGCTGGGTGTCATCAACAGTTCGTTAACCTTTCTGACATCGGTCGTAAACAGAGGAACCACCTGCCTGGCCCCGAGCTGACGCACCAGGGCCCGCAGATGCGACAACCGCAGGTGGACGTTCCAACGCTGCCAGTCGACCTCGCCGGCCACACGCTGGCGCTGGCGCCGGGGCGTGAGGTAACCCGTGTGCAGCAGGCGATGCGCCGGCCAGTCGTGCGGATCGTCGTCGCGGTCCGCCACCAGCCATAGCGAGGGGGACGTCGGGCGAGGCGCGTCGAGCAGCTGGCGAATGGCCGCATCGCCCCCCACCCGGCGCAGCGAGCGTGGCAGTTCCAGCAGCGCCTCTAGTCCCTTCCGGCAGACGGAATCCAGATCCCACGTAATGCCGAGACGCGGCGCCAGGGTATCGAGCCACAGTGCCATCTCCAGCGCGCGGCCCGAAGCCGGTACCGGCAGCACTCGCGGCTCGCTCAAACGCCGGGCAATGGCCTCACGGCACTGCGCCTGAGGAACATCGTAGATCCCGTAGGAGGCATCCAGCAGCGCAACGCGCGCCGGCGGCGGTTCGTCGAAGGGGAGCAGCAGCGATTCGAGACAGGCATCGCCACTGTAGAACACTCCGCCCGCCACGCCGAGATGCAACCACACGCCGCCCAGCGAATGGCCCGCCTGACCGGTCGTGACCGGTATACCGGCAATCCGGCATTCGCCGCGCTCGGGCAACGGGCGCCAGTCGCGCCCGGGCGGCAGCGCGGCCGCCACCGGCGACGTGCAGTAGAGCGGCAGCTCGCCTGGCAGCGCCGTCACGCCGCCGATGTGATCGATATGGTCGTGAGTGATCAGCACCGCGTCGACATCGAGCCCTGCCGCCCATTCGTTCGATTGACCCGGGTGCAGCGCGCCGCCGGCATCGAGCAGCAGCCGCTTGCCCTCGGCCTCGACCAGGATGGCGGCGGGCGCCTTCCCGCCCAGGCCGCTGAGCACCTCGATGCGCAGGCTCATCGATCGGGTTCCAGGCACCAGCCCTCGCGCAGCAGCAGCGCTACATCATGTCCTTCGACCAGCGCGGCGTGATGATAGGCCAGCAGCGCCTCGCCGCTTTCGAGGCGCAGGTGCAGTTCGTAGCGCTCGCCGCGGAAGGTCGCACTCTCCACCCGTGCCCGCAGCCCCCGCTGAGAAGACAACTCGGGCAGTAGCATGACGTGCTCCGGACGCACCAGCACCGGCTGGGTGCGCTCGGCGGCAACAGCGGCGAGCCCGCGCATTAAGGTGTCCTCCCCCAGTCGCTGGCCCGGCCGTCCCGCTGCCACCTGGAGCAGGCTGCCCTGGCCGATGAAGCCGGCCACCCAGGCACTGCGCGGCTGGCGATAGAGGGCCTCCGGCGTAGCCCACTGCTCCAGCCGACCGTCGCGCATCACCGCAATGCGGTCCGCCAGCGACATCGCCTCGCTCTGGTCGTGGGTGACGTAGATCATGGTCGCCCCGGTGCGGCGGTGAAAGTCGCGAAAGCTCTGCTCCATGGCCGCGCGCAGGTGGCGGTCGAGATTGGCCAGGGGCTCGTCGAGCAGCACCACATCCGGATCGGCGACCAGGCAGCGGGCCAGCGCCACACGCTGACGCTGGCCGCCGCTGAGCTCCTGCGGCGAACGCTCGGCGTAGGCGGCAAGATCCACCAGGTCCAGTGCCTGGGCCACCCGGCGCCGATAGGCATCGCCTTCCAGGCGGCGCAGCTTTAGCGGGTAGCCGACGTTGTCGGCCACGCTCATGTGCGGCCACAGCGCATAGGACTGGAACACCATCGCCATGTTGCGCCGCTCGGGCGGCACGTGCTGCTCGCGGCTGGCCAGGGTACGCCCTCCCAGGCGAATCTCGCCTTCGCTGAGCGCCTCGAAACCGGCCAGCATGCGCAGCATGGTGGTCTTGCCGCAGCCACTGGGGCCGAGCAGCGCGACGAACTGGCCCGGCGCGACATCCAGCGACAGCGCATCGACGGCGACCTGCTCGCCGAAGCGCTTGGTCACCCGATCGATCATCAACCCTGCCATGGCACGACTCCCTTGGGCAGATAGGGCGCCAGCAGGTTCAGGCACAGCATCAGCGCGGCAACCAGCGCCACCACCAGCACCGACACCGCGGCGGCCAGCACGCTCTCGCCACCCTCGGCGAGGTTGAAGATCAAGACGCCCAGGGTCTCGTTGCCGGCGCTCCACAGCAGCGCCGAGACGGTCAGCTCGTTCACCGCCAGCAGGAACACCAGCAGCCCCCCGGCGAACAGCGCCGGCGCCACCAGCGGCAGCACGATGCCACCCAGCCGCCGCCAGGGCCCGGCGCCCGCCAGTTGGGCGGCCTCCTCCAGCGAGGGGTCGAGCTGGGCAAGGCTGGCCGCCACCGGCTTGAGACACACCACCAGGAAGCGCATCAGGTAAGCGACGAAGATCAGTCCCAGGGTGCCGTAGAGCGCCACGTTCACCAGCGGTATGGGACGCACGAAAAGCAGGATGCAAGCCACCGCCAGCACCACGCCGGGCAGCGCATAGGGCAGTTCGATGGCGCCGAGCGCCAGGCTCTGCCAGCGCCGCGGCAGGCGCAGCAGGCGATAGGCCAGTGGCAGGCTGCAAAGCACCAACATCAGTGCGGCGCCGCCCGCCAGCCACAGGCTGTTGCGCACCGCGCGCCAGGTCGCCCCCTGGCGGCCGATCACCTCGTGGTAGGCCGCCAGGGTGGCGCTCTCCAGGGTGAGCGGCACGCCCACGGCGGGCACCAGGGAGCTCACCACCAGCGCCGCCAGGGGGGCGACGAGGATCGCCAGCAGCACCGCCACCAGCACTGCGGTCACCCCGCCGCGCCAGCGGCCCAGCGAGAAATCGTGGGCGCGACCGCTGTGGCCCATCAGGCCGAAGCGGCTGCGCTTCATCCACGCCTGCTGCAGCGCCACGCCGGCCAACGCCAGCACGCCGATCAGCAGCGACAGCGAGGCCATCTCGGCCAGCATGCCGGTACCGAAGCTGGCCATGCGCTGGTAGATCAGGGTCGGCAGCACGTAATAGCCGGCGGGAATGCCCAGCATGGCCGGGATGCCGAAGTTGCCCAGGCTGGAGATGAAGGCCATGGCCCCGCCGGCAATCAGGCCGCCGCGGGTCACCGGCAGGATGATCTGCCCCCATACCTGGGCCTGGCGGGCACCGCTGATGCGGGCTGCCTCGACCAGCTCGCGGGGCAACGACAGCAGCGAGGTGCGCAGCGCCAGGAACACCAGCGGCGCGCTCTGGATGCCCAGCAGCAGGGCGATACCCTCGGCGGAGTGGAGCGGCTGTGGGCTGCCCAGCGGCGGCGCCATGCCGATGCTCTTCAGCAGCGGGCTGGCCGGGCCGAAGAGCTGCAGCCAGCTCAACGCCGTGACCTGGGGCGGGATCATCATCGGCAGCATGAAGCAGAACACCAGCCAGGCCTTGCCACGGATGTCCGTCAGGGTGATCACAAAGGCGAACAGGCTGCCCAGCACCAGGGCGATCAGCATGCCCAGCCCCGAGGTGTAGAGGCTGCGCCACAGCGCCCGCCAGGTGCTCTCGGCCTGCAGCACGCGCCACAGCGGCGCCTCGCTGCCCTGGGCCAGGTCGCCCAGCGCCTCCATCAGCAGGCGCAGGCTGGGCACGAGGCTGAGCGCCACGATAACGAGCATGAGCAGGGTGAGCAACCAGCGTTGCTGGCTGCCTTCAGTGAGGCTAGGTGCCATGATCAGCTACCGAACAGCTCGCCGAAGCGCTGCTTGAGCTCGGCCTCCCTGGCCAGGGCGCTCTGGGTATCCAGCGGCATCAGGACGATACCGTCACGGGCAGGAAAGCCCTCGGGCGGAGCCACCTCGGGGTGTGCCGGGAGATAACCCTGCTCACTGACCAAAGCCTGGCCTTCAAGCGAAAGGACGAAATCGACGAACTTCTGCGCCGCCTCCAGGTTTCTTGCACCCTGCATGATGGCAACCGGTTCGGTCACGGCGCTCACCCCCTCCTCGGGGAACACGAACGCCACCGGCGAGCCCTTGGCCGCTTCGCGGATCGGCAGGAAGTCGACCACGATGCCGTAAGGCTTGCTGCCAGCCGCCACGGCGTTGAATACGCCGCCATTGCCGCCCTGAGCCTCGGTGCGGTTGGCCTGCAGCGCCTCGTAATAGCCCTCGCCCAGTTCGGGGTGAGCCTCGATGGCCGCCATGTGGATCAGCGCGGCACCGGAGTAGAGCGGGCTCGGCATGGTCACCTGGCCGGCGTATTCGGGCTGGGTGAGCTCCTGCCAGCTCTGCGGCTGACGCTCGGCGCCGGTGTTGTAGACGATGCCGGTGGTGATCAGCTTGGTGCCGTAGTAGTAGCCTTGCGGGTCGTAGAGCTCGGCGGCGTAGGCTTCGCGCTCGGGGCTGAGGTAGGCCTGCAGGTGACCCTCCCGCTTGAGCGACTCCATGGTCATGCTGTCTGCGATCAGCAGCACGTCGGGGTTGCTGACCCCGGCGGAGAGCTCGGAGCGCAACCGGGTCATCAGTTGCGTGGTGCCGTCGCGCACCCATTCCACTTCGACATCGGGATGGGCGGCCCGGAAGGCATCGACGGTCTGCTGGGCGTCGCTGTTGGGCTGGCTGGTGTAGAGAACCAGCTTCTCGCTGGCGAGCGCCGGCAGAGCCAGGCCGGCAAGCACCACGGAGATGGAAAGGACGGTAGCCAGGGGGCGCTGCTGCATGGGGAAAACCTCCGATGAGTGGGCTCATCGAAAGTACTGCCGTTGGTTTACAGCGCCGTGACAGTTGGTTTTCCCGGAAGGCTCACGCCTTCTTGACGAACTCCGACTTCAGCTTCATCGGCCCGAAGCCGTCGATCTTGCAGTCGATGTCGTGGTCGCCCTCCACCAGGCGAATGCCCTTCACCTTGGTGCCCACCTTGACCACCGACGAGGTTCCCTTGACCTTGAGATCCTTGATCACGGTGACGCTGTCGCCATCCTGCAGCTCATTGCCGTTGGCATCGCGCACCACCTTGCCGTCGCCAGCCTCCCCCGCATCCGTCAGGCTCGACCACTCATGACCGCACTCGGGACAGGCGTACATGCCGGCCACTTCGTAGGTGTACTCGGAGTGACAGGCGGGGCAGTTGGGCAAGGCGCTCATGGCGATCTCTCTGCAGGATTGGAAAGCCACGCAGCATGCCAGAAGCCACCAGGGGAAGCCAATGCCTCCTCAGGCAAGAAGCGCCTCGCGCGGCGTGATGGCGAGTCGCTCTTCCCATACCGTGGCCCCACCAAGCGTGAACGATTGGCGGGATCCCGGTTCGAGCTGAAACCCCATCGCACGATAGAAGCGCATGGCGTTGTCATTGCCGACGATCAACCACAGCGTGACGCAGGTGAACCCCTCGGCGAAAAGCGTCGCCAAGGCTTCCCTGCACAGCCTGCGCCCCACGCCAAGCCGCTGAGCGTCTGGCCGGACATAGAGCACCCAGATCTCGCCTATCTGCGACCCGGCGCCTTCATCGCGTGAGGCGTCGAAGCCTATGAAGCCCTGAACCCGATCGCTCGAGCGAGCCACCAGCAGCCGTGGGCTGCCCGCTGCCAGGGAGCGGCGCCACATGGCTTCGTGCTCCGCCACCGAGAGGCCAGCCAGGTATTCGGCCGGGACGATGTCGCGGTAGGCATGCCGCCAAGCCTCGACGTGTACCTCGGCAATGCCGCGGCAGGCAGCAAGATCGGCCGGCTCGAGCTCAAGGCTCGCCCGTTCTCGCTGCCGGCTCTGGGCTTCGTCCCGATCCATATGCGTTCAGTCTCCCCTCAAGCCCTTGGCATAGAAGGCCATCCCTTCGCTGCAGCGAAAGCCGAGCTGCTGATAGAAGCGGGCCGCGGGGATGTCCCGCCCCGTGGCCAGGTACACCGCACGCACATCGCTGGTGGCCAACGCTTCCTCGAGCACCTCATAGAGCTGCGAGCCGATACCTTGGCCCTGGCGATGCGTGGCCACGCACATCTCCCGCAGGTAGAACAGCTTCCCATCCAGATACGGTTCGAGGTTGCCCAGCAGAAACCCCTCGAGCTCCCCACCCTCACCCAGCCCCACCACCCCCACGGCACCTGGCGATTCGAAGAAGTGCTCGAGCCGCGCCAGTGCGCCATCGGCATGCCAGGGCTCGTTCCAGGGGACCGAGGAGAACACCTGGGCGAAGAGCGCCGCGCAGGCTTGCAGGTTGCACCGTTCCAGGCGTCTTGGTTGCATGGTTTGCTCGATAGATAGGAAGGAAAAAGACCGCGGCTAGCGCTTGTCCTGGGTATTGGTCTCGAAATCGCTGGCATCGTGGCGCTCGTGCAGCTGCTGTTCAAGCGGGCCGAAGGTGCGATTGACCATGCGCCCACGCTTCACCGCCGGCCGGGCATCGATCTCTCTGGCCCAGCGCTGTACGTGCTCGTACTCCTGCACCTGCAGGAACTCGCCGGCGTCGTAGACGCGGTCGAGCGCAAGCTGCCCGTACCAGGCCCAGTTGGCGATGTCGGCGATGGTGTAGTCATCGCCCCCGAGATAGCGACTCTCGGCCAGGCGTCGGTCCAGCACGTCGAGTTGGCGTTTGGCCTCCATGGCGAAACGGTCGATGGCGTACTCGATCTTGGTCGGCGCGTAGGCATAGAAGTGGCCGAAGCCGCCACCCAGGTAGGGCGCGCTGCCCATCTGCCAGAACAGCCAGTTCAGCGTCTCGGTACGCCCGGCATGGTCGCGGGGTAAAAACTCACCGAACCTCTCGGCCAGGTAGAGCAGGATCGAGCCCGACTCGAACACCCGGGTGGGCGGCGTGGTGCCATGATCCCTCAGCGCCGGGATCTTGGAGTTGGGGTTGACCTCGACGAAGCCGCTGCCGAACTGCTCGCCCTCGCCGATGCGAATCGGCCAGGCGTCGTACTCTGCACCTGCGTGGCCGCGTGCCAGCAACTCCTCGAGCATGATCGTGACCTTCACCCCGTTGGGTGTGGCCAGCGAGTAGAGCTGCAGCGGATGCTTGCCCACCGGCAGTGCCTTGTCGTGGGTGGGGCCGGCGATGGGCCGGTTGATGTTGGCGAACTCGCCGCCGCTGGCCTTTTCCCATTTCCAGACCTTCGGCGGCACATACTCGTGTTCCTGGCTCATGAGGACTCCTGTCGGGGGAATATATGGCACGCCACTCCGCTACACGGCGGAATGCACCCATGCCAGTCCGACAAAAGATAGCCTGTTAAGGTTCGGGGTTCGAGCCAGCCTCACGCCAGTTGGGCGGCACCAGGCCATGGCGGCGCATGCGCCGGTAGATGGTGGGACGTGAGACACCGAGTCGCCGCGCGGCGAGACTGACGTTCCAGCCTGTTGCACGCAGCAGTTCATGCAGCGCCTCGCCCTCGCCCGCCCCCTTTTCCTGCTCCATAGCGAGCGTCTGCGGTGCGGCGCCGAGGTGGCCCTGGCACTCTTCCGGCAGGTCGTGAAGCGTGATCTCGTCGCCCTCGGCCGTGGCCAGAGCGAAGGCCAGGGCATTCTTGAGCTGACGGATGTTGCCCGGCCAGGCGTAAGCCAGTAGCGCACTCATGGCATCGGCGCGCAGGCGCACCTCCCGCTCGCGCTCGGCAAGCAGTGCCTGGTAGACGCTGCGAATCACATAGTGCTTGTCGGCCCGCTCGCGTAGCGCCGGCAGCCGCAGCTGAGCACCGTTCAGGCGGTAATAGAGATCTTCCCGGAAGCCGCCCCGGGCGATCAGCTCGCTCATGTCACGATGGGTGGCGGTAATCACGCGAATATCGATACGCAGCGCCTTTTCGGCCCCCAGCGGCATCACCTCGCGCTCAGCCAGCACGCGCAGTAGCCGGGTCTGCAGCGTCAGCGGCATGTCGCCGATCTCATCCAGGAACAGGGTGCCGCCGTCGGCCTGCTGGATCAGCCCGCGCATGCCCTTGCTGCGCCCACCGGTGAAGGCGCCGGGCAGGTAGCCGAACAGTTCGCTCTCGATCAGCGATTCAGGAATCGCTGCGCAGTTCACCGCCACGAAAGGCCCCTTGGCACGCGTACCGCTGTCGTGCAGCGCCCGCGCCAGCACCTCCTTGCCGGTACCGGTCTCGCCGGTAATCAACACACTGACCTCCTCGTTGCGCAGCCTCCGGGCCAGCTTGAGCACCCGATGCATGGCGGGATCGTCCGAGGCGAGCCGGTCCAGCGCCGGCACCGGCGTAGGCGAAGGCGGCAAGGCACGGGGGGCCGGGCGTCGACCGCGCGGCTCGAGCAGAGTGACGAAACAGGTGGTGTCGTTGGCGCGCGCCCGAAAGGCGCGAATGCCGTCGTCGCTGGCGGTCGGGATGCCCAGCAGTTCACCGAGCTCGCCGTCGAACAGCTGGGTGACCGAAGGCTGCCAGCCCGGCGACCAAGGCGGCCAGCGGTGCAGATGGGCATCGATCAGCGCTCGACCGGCACCATTGGCAGCGATCACGCTGCCGTCCTCCTCGATGGCGATCAGCCCGCGGCCATTGAGATGTACGAACTCGCGGGCAGTATCGAAGCGCAGCATCAGGCAGTGGCGATAGCGGTGCAGGAAATAGGCATCCTCGATCATCCGCGCATAGAGCGTGACCAGCGGCAGGCCGAAATTCTGGCTTTCCTGGGCACGCGGCGACTGCAGCGCGGAGATGTCCAGCACCGCAATGACCTGCCCCTGTGGATCGGTGATCGGCGCCGCCGTGCAGGTCAGGCTGATGTGGGTGGCATCGAAGTGCTCGCTCTGGTGGCAGGTAATGGCTTGGGCATCGTGAACGCAGGTACCGACCGCACAGGTTCCCGCATAGCGTTCGTCCCAGTCGGCGCCCAGGTAGAGCCCCGCCCGGCGCAGCTCCGGCTCCCGCTCGCGCTGGCCGCGGAAGTCGACGGTGATGCCCTGCCGGTCGGTGAGCAGCAGCACATAGCCCAGCGGGGCGATCTGGGTGAAGAGTTGATCGACGCCGGCCCGCGCGACGTGCAGCAGCTCATCGACCGGCTCGCGGTGCTCCTTGAGCGCCTGTTGAGTCAGCACCCGCACGGGGCGGGGGCGGCCGGGGTCGAGCCGGTACTCGCCGACGCAGCGCTCCCAGGAGCGCCGAATCACTTCCCGGCAGCCGTCCAGGTCGGCCGGCTGGCCTTCGCTGAGTCGGATCAGGGTCTCGATGTGCTGGCGTTGCTCGTTACGCAATGGCATCGCTGCCTCCGGTGCCGCCGTGACGCTTTCCGGCGGTGGTGGCCTTGTTGTTGTGTAGCAGGCCTGCTTCCAGCGTATGCCGTGCCGAGCAGGAGTCAATCGGCTTCTCCTGCGCCCTTGGTCGGGGGGTTACAGGTGTAACGCCCGCATTGCTCCCGTCACGTGACAGCTGTCACGTGCGTTACAGGCCGAAGGGGCGCACCTTCACGCTGCTGCCGCTCAATCCCGCTCGGAAAACCAAATTTTTCAATCGTCTGGAAGCGTTTCTCGCACACCCTTCGCGGCTGGCACGGTTTCTGCCAGGACATAGGGCGTCCCCACACAACAAGCGGAGAACAACGATGACGACCCTCACGCCGACTCAACACGCCCAGCAATGGCTGTGCGACTTCGAGAGCGCACTGGAGCAACGCGACATTCAACAGGTCATGGCCCTGTTCAATGACGATTGCTACTGGCGCGACCTGGTCGCCTTCACCTGGAATCTCAAGACGCTGGAAGGCAAGGACGCCATCCAGTCGATGCTCAACGCCACCCTGGGCGAAGCGCGCCCCGCGAACTGGCAGCTCGATGGTGAGGCCACCGAGGCCAACGGCGTGACCGAAGCCTGGTTGACCTTCGAGACCGGCGTCGCCCTTGGCAAGGGCTACCTGCGCCTGAAGAACGGCAAATGCTGGACCCTGCTGACTACCATGCAGGAGCTCAAGGACCACCCCGAGCCACGCGGTGCCAGGCGGCCCCTGGGGGCCGAGCACGGCGCCAGCAAGACCCGCGAGACCTGGCTCGAATCGCGCCAGCGGGAAGCACGGGAGCTCGGCTACACACGCCAACCCTACTGCGTGATCATCGGCGGCGGACAGGGCGGCATCGGGCTCGCCGCGCGGCTGCGCCAGCTCAACGTACCCACCATCGTACTCGACAAGCATCCTCGCCCCGGCGACGCCTGGCGCAACCGCTACAAGTCGCTGTGCCTGCACGACCCGGTATGGTACGACCACCTGCCCTACATCCCCTTCCCCGAGAACTGGCCGGTGTTCGCGCCCAAGGACAAGATCGGCGACTGGCTGGAGATGTACACCAAGGTGATGGAACTCAACTACTGGAGTTCCACCGAGTGCGAGGGCGCCAGCTACGACGAGGCCAGCGGCGAGTGGACGGTGCGCGTCAACCGCGACGGCGAGCAAGTCACGCTCAGGCCCAAGCAGCTGATCCTGGCCACCGGCATGTCGGGCGTGCCCAACGTGCCGCACTTCCCCGGCGCCGAGACCTTCGAGGGCGAGCAGCAGCACTCCAGCCAGCACCCCGGGCCGGACGCCTATCGCGGCAAGAAGGTGGTCGTGGTGGGTTCCAACAACTCGGCCCACGACATCTGCGCGGCGCTGTGGGAAAACGATGCCGACGTGACCATGATCCAGCGCTCCTCGACCCATGTCGTGAGATCCGACTCGCTGATGGAGCACGCCCTCGGCCCGCTCTACTCCGAAGAAGCGGTAACGAACGGCATCACCCACGACAAGGCCGACCTGATCTTCGCCTCGATCCCCTACAGGCTGCTGCCCGACTTCCAACGCCCCGCCTTCGACCGGATCCGCGAATGCGATGCCGAGTTCTACAAGAAGCTCGAGGACGCCGGTTTCATGCTCGACTTCGGTGACGACGACTCCGGGCTGTTCCTCAAGTACCTGCGCCGCGGCTCCGGCTACTACATCGACGTGGGTGCCTGCGACCTGGTAGCCAACGGCGACATCAAGCTGCGCAGCGGCGTGGGCATCGAACGCATCAACCCGCGTTCGGTGACGCTCAGCGACGGCTCCGAACTGCCCGCCGACCTGATCGTCTACGCCACCGGCTATGGCTCCATGAACGGCTGGGCGGCGCGCATCATCTCCCAGGAGGTGGCCGACAAGGTCGGCAAGTGCTGGGGGCTCGGCTCCGACACGACCAAGGACCCCGGCCCCTGGGAGGGCGAGCTACGCAACATGTGGAAGCCCACCCAGCAGCAGGCGCTGTGGTTCCACGGCGGCAACCTGCACCAGTCGCGCCACTACTCCCACTACCTGGCGCTGCAGCTCAAGGCGCGCATGGAAGGCATTCCCACGCCGGTATACGGCCAGCAGGAAGTGCATCATCTGTCCTGACACCACTTGGCCTGACACCACCTGACATCACGGGCCGGCACTTGTCGGCCCACATGACAAGAACATCGAGGTCATCCCATGAACGACGACAAGCACCGCGAGTCCCACCTGGATGACATCGTCGAGAAAGGCTTCGACACGCTGCTCAACGACAAGGGGCAAATGAAGAACGCAAGGCCTCGACATCCCCCGCCACGATAAGAGGCAGATGCCGGGTGATCTCTTCCACCGGCCAGTCCCACCAGGCAATGGTCTGCAAGGTTTCGACCTGCTCCGGCGTAAAGCGCTGCTTGATCGGGCGTGCAGGGTTGCCGCCCACCACCGTATAGGGCGGCACATCGCTCACCACCACCGAACGAGATGAGACGATGGCACCGTTGCCGATCTGTACGCCGGGCATGATGAGCGCGTCATAGCCGATCCACACGTCATGGCCGATGACCGTATCGCCCTTGTAGGGCAGCTCGCTCGGTTCCGGCATCACCTTCTCCCAGCCATTGCCAAAAATCTGGAACGGATAGGTGGAGACACCGGAGAGCTTGTGGTTTGCCCCGTTCATGATGAACTTGACGCCTCGGGCGATGGCGCAGAACTTGCCGATGACGAGTTTGTCGCCAATGAACGGATAGTGATAAAGCACGTTGCGTTCGAAGTTCTCCGAGTCTTCCGGGTCGTCGTAATAGGTGTAGTCGCCGACGATGATATTCGGACTCTTCACCACGTTCTTGATGAAGCACACCTGAGGAAACCCCTCCATGGGGTGCGGGTTCGCGGGGTTCGGGCCTTGCATGCTTACCCTCCTTCGCTGGGATTTTCATTCGAGACGGTGCGGCTCGCCTGCATCACTCTTCAGGCGCATCCTTCTTCTGGAAAGCGTCGCTGAACGCCGCGGCAAGAATGCCGGTGGGCATGGCAATGAGGCCGATCCCGGCGACTGCGGTAATGCCGGCAAACAATTTTCCCAGTGCCGTGATGGGAGTGACGTCACCGTAGCCTACCGTCGTCAGCGTGGCGATGCTCCACCACAATGCGCGCGGTACGCTGCCGAACTCCTCAGGCTGCGCAGCGGCTTCGACCGCATAGAGAAAAGCCGAGGAGAGCAGTAGCAGCAAGCCGGCCACACCCACGCTCAACAGCAGCTCGTACATCCGGGCGTTCAGCGCTTCGGCCAAGGCGGACCAGGCGCGACTGAAGCGTCCCAAGCGTGAGAGCCGCAACAAGCGACACACCTTGAGCAGCCGTATCATGAAGGTGTTGTGGGTAATGAAGCCGAGGAAGAACGGCAGAATGGCGATCAAGTCGACGAGCGCCCACCAGGTGAACATATAGCGAGCTCGCCCCCGCCAGCCGCGATAGCGAGGATCCTCACCTGCCGCGTATAGCCTGGCCAGGTACTCTACGGAAAACAGCGCCACGAACAGCACTTCCAAGCCACTGAAGGCCCAGGGCAGGGAGTCGCGTATGCTGTCTTCGGTTTCGAGAATGGCAACGAACGACGCCACCAGAATCAACACGCAGACCAGCTTATTGACCGGCGACAAGCCATACGCCTGCCAGCCCTCCGGAGCCAATTGACGATACAGAGTCTGTCGCAGCAAGCAGAACCCTCCTATCTTTCCATAGCTCCCAACAGCTCCAGCTCGGTGCCGTGCAGTGAGACCAGCAGCGGTTCGCCGCGCTCGTTCACACGGAACTGACCGTAACGGGCGGGCTCGTAGCGTTCGGCATGGCCTTCCTGAAAGAAGAAGGCGTCGGTGGCGAAGCGCACCTGGCCGTTGCGCAGCCGATAGCGCAGGCGCCGCTCGTCGGCATTCAACGTCTCCTCCACCGACCCCAAGCGCTGAAAGTGAGCCACGCCACGGTCGTCGAGACGCACGATGACGTAGCCGTCGGCGGCATGCCGCTCGTCCACCTCGGAGCGCCGCTGGTACAGCGCTTCGCGGATACGGTTGGCGATCTCGAAGTTGAGCGCCATGTAGTCGCCCTGCATCAGCGAGCGCGGGTCCACCGGCGCCAGCTCGAGAAATACCGCCTCGCCCTGCGCCAGATGGCGCTCCTTGCTCCAAATGGCCAGGTTGACCACGGCCAGGCTTAAGGCCGTGGCGGCAATCACCACGATCAGGTTGCGTCTGGTAGCCGGCTTCATGGCTCCACGCCTCCCTCCTCTGCCGCGACACCTGCCCCGGCGTGCCAGCGGCGTTGCAGCGCCCAGCGTATCGCCAGCAGCAGCAGGCCGAGCGCGAACAGCGTCATGGCTTTGGCCAGCAGGGTGACGTCGAGCCAGTAGTAATAGCTGGTGATGGAGAGCAACAGCAGCAGCCCACCGAACCCCATGACCCCGCGATGGCCGATGGCAAAACCCAGCGCGACCACCACGGCACCATGACTCAGGCCACGCGCCTGCAGCGACAGCAGCGCCAACAGCAGCACGGCGGCATAAGCGGCAACGCGCATGCCCGGTTGGACCCCATGGACATGACGCCGAAAAAGATGCCGAAGCAGCAGCAATAGCGCCAGCAGGCCCAGAGCATCTCCGGCCCAGGGTTCCAGCCAGTCAAGCCCGCTTCCAACGAAGTAGCGCCCGAGCAATAGCGACTGGCCGAAGTAGCCGACTGACTGAATCACCAACAACCCCAACAGCAGGCCATAGCCCAGCGCCTCTAACTGGCGCACATGGGCCGGCCAACGAAACTCGTTCAGCCACAGGACGGTCAGCCCCAGCAGCACCAGTCCACCTGCCATCGTAGGAGCGGAAGCGGTTTCGACCATGGCCAGATAGAACGCCACGCACGCGGCGAAAGCGGAAAAGGTACGGTGAGTGAGGCTCGGCATGACCAGGGCCAGCACGACCTGTAGTACCAGCAGCGCCCACCACAGCCCGGCGCTATCCCACCCCAGCGTAGCGCCCAGCACTGAGGCCAGCGCCCAGGCCACCAGCATCTGCCCCGCCAGGCTCGCGGCCAGGGCCAGATGTTCGAGAAAGTCGCTGTGCGCTTGTCGCAGCAGCGCATAGGCGCCGCCGATCAGTACCAGGCCCAGCGTGGCCGAGGCGACGCTGCTGTCGAGCAGGAACACCGCGCCCATGCCGATGAAGCCGAGCAGGAACAGTGCGGCCAACCAACCCGAGAACGCCTGAATGGCACGCACGAACCAGGGCGTTTCGATTGGCGCTGCGCCGTCGACCTGGGAGATGGCAATCCCGCTCTCGATGAGCTTTTGCTCGAGCGAACGGCTCATGACGACATCTCCCGGTGCAGCCGCTTGAGCCAGAACACTGCCGCAGCTCCCAGCGCCAGCACCGCCATAGAGAGCACCAGAAAGCTCTCCGCCCCACCCTGCCACAGCAGATGCCGGCCAAGCAGCAGCGTGACCACGACGATGACCGACAGGCAGCCGCCCGCCAGCATGAACAAATCAGGCCGCCAGTGGCGATAGACGACGTAGAGCGCCACCAGCCACAGCAGATAGACCGGCAGCACCGGGGAAAACGTCATTCGCTCAGCGACGACCCAACTCATCATCAGCAACGTGAGCGGCACGCCGCCGCCCAGCGCCAGCAGTTGCGCAGGCCATCCCAGCGACAGCCAACGCCAGCGTCGTGCGCCCAGCTCCCATACCGCGAGCGCCAGCGTGTTGAGAATGAAGAGTCCCCACAGGGCGCCCGTATCACCGCCGAACAGGCCAAAGAGCCCGCCCCAGGTGCGGAAATAGAGCGCAAGCGAGAGGTTGAGCAGCCCCAGCCACAGGATCCACAGCGCATCGAAACGCGCCACCAGTGCCCAGGGCAACATCAAAACGGCCCAGACGAAGAACAGCTGCCAGGGATCGGCGCCGGTCTGGTACACCTGGCCGACCAGCGCCAGCAGCACCCCCAGCAGCAGCGCAGCCGCCATCAGCGCGACCCGAGGCACCAGGTCGCTGGCGGCACCGCGCACCTCGGCCCACACGTACACCGCGATGGCCCCCAACAGCGCCGCCTGCACCAGCCCAAAGCGCATCAAACGGCCCATCTCGGCCCAGTTGTACGCCACCAGGAACAGCACGGCGAAGACCAGTGCCAGTGCACCCAGCCACAGCAGCAGCCGGTCCAGGAACACCCCCCAGGCCCGCCCGGAAGGGTGCAGCCCCGAAAGCGCAACTGCCCTCACCACCTGCTCACGCGGTATCGCGCCGCGCTCGACCAACGCCACCAGCTCACGGCGAATGGAGGCCATGTCGTTTCCCTGCGATGTTTTCGTATCCTGCCGTGCCCTATTCTTGTCCCAAATAGCGCGGCTTGGCGATACCTTCGAGTTCAACTAAGGGAATGCTCAGTTCCGGCTGGCCAAGGGCGTAGGGCGTGATCTCATAGACGTTGTATCTCACTACCCAGGCGGTTTCGAGCGGCGCTACGTTCTGGCTTGGGTAAAATGGCCAGCCGGCGGCGAATTCCTCGTCCAGTTCCTGATCTCTCAGCCAACGCTCATGGGCCCGGGCGAGAGCCTCCTGGAAGGCCGGAGCCTGGCCGTCGAGCAGCATGTCGTCGAGCGTAACCTCGCTCCCCAAGCGCTCGTCGATGACCATGAACTCGGTCAGCGGCATGCCGTGGGCCTGCCCGGCGTGGTAGACATAGCTGTCGAGCTCGATGACCAGCAGATCGTGATGCCGGGCCAGCACCTTCGCTTCGAGCGAGGCCTGACTGGAAGCGTGTGGCGGAGCATAGCGGCGGTCCTCTCCGGCCAGCGCGAAGAAAGCCTCGGCATAGGCTTCCCATGAGTCCCGCGGCCACTCGGTTTCGCCATCGGTAATGCCCTGCCCCATCGCCAGCAGCCGTGTGCGCAGCGCTCCACTCAGCTCCGGCGACTCGGGAAAGTGCAGTGCCCTCACCTCGACCTCGGCGCACTGCGCCGCCGGGCAGTCGCTCTCCACGAAATGCGCCTCGACGGGTTCATACGTCATCCCGGCCATATCGGCCGGCTCCTGCTGTGCCTGACAACCGGCCAGGACGACTCCCCCTACGACCAGCATCGTTAAATAGCGATGTATCATCTACGCCACCCTGTCGATCGAGTCACTTTAATCGGTGTTTTTATCTCGACTCCCGCCGCCAGCCGGTGCTCGGACGCGCGGCTTCTCGTGCTTTTCTTCCGTTGCGATATCGTGCTGGCTGAGTACCACGATATCCCGCGGCCACCATTCGGGATGATAAGTGCGGATGAAGTTCATCAACCGCTCGCGGATCTGCATCTCCGCCACCCAGCCGGCGAAAGGATCGGAGGCCATCAGGTAGCAGGCAACGGTCTGCGACTTCTCGGTTTGTCCCGTGACGTAGCAGCACAGCTTGTGATGCTCGACGACGTTATCCTCCTCCTCGGCGAATTCCAGAAACTTCTCACGGATGAGCTGGACGTCGGCGCTCAGGTGCAATATCAGCTCCAGCTTACGATACATCTTGGCGTTCTTGATCGAGAGATTCTCGAACGGCTGGGAGACGAAATAGGTCACCGGCACGATCAGCCGGCGCTCGTCCCACGAGCGCAGGCGGATGAAGGTGTAGAAGATGCCCTCCACGTAGCACCACTGCCCTTCGAACATCACCAGGTCGCCGATGCGGATGGGCTTGGCCAGCGAGACCTGAAACGAGGAGAGGATGTTGCCCAGCACCGCCTGACCGGCAATGCCCACCAGCACCGCCAGCACGCTGGCCGAGGCCAGCAGCGACAGGCCCAGCGTCTCGAACAGTTCGATCTGGCTCAGCACATAGACGGATACGGCAATGACCGCGATCAGGATGATGACCCGGCGCAGCGCATAGAGGGAAGTGAGCAGTTGGCGCTCGTCCTTGGGCTTGGTGTCGTCGATCTCCCCCACGAAGCGCCGTGTCACCTTGAGCAGGACGGTATCCACCAGGCGCAGCGCTATCGTGCCCACCCCCCAGGCAATCAGGATGATCAGCAGGGTGCGGATGAAGGTGGTAGCCACGGCGGTGAAGGAGACCACGTAGTCGAGCAGCATCTGCGCGACGAAGGCCATGACCAGCAGCGCCATGGGCACACCGATACGACCGGCGAAGATACTGGGCACGCCGTGGGGAAACCAGCGCGCCAGCAGGCCAACCAGGACGTAGACGCCCCACCCCACCAGGCCGGTCAGCAGCAGGAAGAGCGGAATGGCGATCCACTCCCAGACCTGCAGCATCCCGAAGCTCGTCTTGAAGCGCTCAGGGATGTAGGCCTCGATCGGCGACGGCCCAAACTCTTCGTAGAGCCGCGGAATGACGGAAACGCTCTCCGCGGAGATCAGCCATACCGGCTGCTCGTCGTCCACCTGGTAGCGCTCCAGGCGCACCTCGTAGTCTTCGCCGTCTACCGTCATCGAGGCCAGCTCGAGACTTCGGCGTGGTTCGCCCACCAGCGGGTGCTGACCCGAAGGGTCCTCGATGGCGGCGTCCTGGCGGCTGGGCAGGTTGGAGACGTTGAACCACTCACCGCGTCTGAGCACCGAGGCCAGCTGTCGGGCCAGCTCGGGCCCCTGTTGCTGCTGCTCCGCCTCGTCCAGCTCGGAAAGATTGAGCAGATGGGCCGCGGCGGCGTACTCGTCGTTCTCGGTGAGTTCCACGAAACTGCGGAGCGCACCTTGAGGGGTTAGCCGCTCGACTTCGTCGGGCGGTTCGCCGAGGCCGGCGTTGAGCGAGTCGAGGGGAAACCACTCCCGCTCCTCGCTCTCGTCATCCTCACGCTCGCTGCCGTTCTCGCCTACTCCCTCGGGCAGCTGCGCCGCACTGGGCGCGGCAACGAAGAGCGTCACGGCCAACAAGACCAACAGTGCCGGCAACCGCCATGCGTCGATTCCTTTCATACGCGTGTTCCTGATCGAAGCGGATCCGCTGTCCCTCCTTCAGACAGCGCAGTTCGAATCGGTCCAGCCTGAGGCAGTAGACCCGACGGACCGATGGCTGCTTGCAGTACAGCTCACCGGTCACCGCTTCGTCCAGACGATGGCCAACTCCATCGGCCCGCTCAGGCGTCGGGATTGCCCAGCGCTCTCAGCCGCTCGGCGCTCAGCGCGAGATCGGCGTTCTTGTTGACCCCGATGCCGCGCTCGATGATGCTCCGCGCGATCTCCTGGGCTTCTTCCAGGGAGTGCATCACGAAAGTGCCACACTGGTACTCGTTGAGTTCGGGGATGTCTTCCATCCGCTTGACGTTGAGGACGTCCTGCATCGCCGCCAGCCAAGCCTCGCTGACACGCTCCTCGCTGGGGCTGCCGAGCAGGCTCATGTAGAAGCCGGTGCGACAGCCCATCGGAGAGATGTCGATGATCTCGACGTCCTTGCCGTTCAGGTGGTTGCGCATGAACCCCGCGAACAGGTGCTCCAGGGTGTGGATGCCCTTCTCACCCATCATGTCTTCGTTCGGCTTGTTGAAGCGCAGATCGAACACCGTGATGGTATCGCCGGACGGCGACTGCATGGTCTTGGCGACGCGAACGGCCGGGGCGGCCATGATCGTGTGGTCAACGGTAAAGCTATCGAGTAAAGGCATGCTCAATCCTTCTTGCCGGTCAGGTTCGCCGAAACCCCCATAGTAGCATGGGATGCCCACCGGCCCGGAATCGACGTTGACCGCCTCCCGTCAGGAGCATGACGCAGCGTCCCAGTTCCACTCGCTGCGCGCCACGGCGTCGTGGGCATGCAGGCTTTCGGCATGCACCACGCGCAGCCGGAACCCGCCGATGCCGGGCTGCTCGCGCAGGGCGTGGTGCAGGCGACGCGCGGCGTCCTCGCAGAACATCAGGTTCTGGCCGTTGGCCAGGGCGAAGGCCTGCTCGTCGATGCGTTTCACCGCCGTTTGCAGCGCGGTACCCAGTGCACGCTCGGCGCGGTCCACCAGCCTGACCAGCGGCAGCTCGTCCTGCTCGCCCGCCAGACGCACCGCGAGATGCGCCTGGCTGCGCTGGCTGTGAGGCGTGGCCAGAATGCCCTGCTCGCTGCCGAGCCAGGCCCGCACCGCCTCGCGGCTGACCGGCATGTCGATGAAATCCTCGTCGAAGGCCTGCTGGATCAGTTGGCGCGACAGCGCCGCCGAACAGGGGCAGGTGGAGGAGTAGCCTACCGTGAGCTCCAGGGTGGCGTGAAAGCCCTGGCTGTCGCGCCGACAGCGCAGGGTAAAGGGGTAACGCTGCCATCCCGCCAGCGGGCTGATCAGCGCCGGGCGCTTGAGCATCGCTTCGCCGCTGAGATCGAGAAAGGCGGACTGCGAGAGCCCCTGATGGGTGTCGAGAAAGCCATCCAGCACCGCCGCCACGCGCATGAGCGAAAGCTCTCGCTGCTCGAGTTCGGCCAGCGCCAGGTAGAGGCGCGACATGTGAATGCCGCGGGCCGTGGGGTCATCCAGGCTGACACCGGCCGAGGCCCTCCCCGTCACCCCTTGACCTGCGACCTGAAACGGCAGGGCGATACCCTCCATGCCGACCCAGCTCAGGGTGCCCAGGCGGGTGGCGGGGGCAACGGCGATATCTTCCAGCGGTAACCTGTTCATCGAGTCGGGACCTTTACGCTTGTCGGTTCGCATATGTTATAACATAACATTTTAAATTTTCCGATCCGCAGGAGCCGGCATGACACAGCGCTTCGACACGCCGCAGTCTTCACTTCGACCTACTGCTCCTAGCCACCCCACACCGGCTGGAAAGCCACGCCACACCCTCTACCGACGCCGCTGGGCAATGGCGGCATTACTGCTGGCCGGCGGCGGCATTCTGCTGCTCGCGCAACAGTACCTATGGCAAGACCTGACCCTGCAGTTACTGGCCTGGCAGCGCGACCTTCATCGCGCTCTGACTCTGGCGATCAGCGAATGGTCGGCCGCCCCCTCCTGGGAAAGCGGCTGGTGGTTGATGGCACTCAGCTTCGGCTACGGCATCTTTCATGCCGCCGGGCCCGGCCACGGCAAGGCAGTGCTCTCCACCTACCTGCTCTCCCAGGGCGGCGGCGTAAAGCGTGCCTTGGGGCTTTCGTTCAGCGCCGCCATGCTTCAGGGGCTGACGGCCATCGCCCTGGTGCTGATCCTGGTGAAGGGGCTGGGTTGGCTGACCCGGCACGCCATGGGCAGCGTGGCCGGGCTGGAGCTGGCCAGCTTTCTGATGGTGGCCCTGCTGGGCCTCTGGCTGTGCCTGCGGGCCAGACGCATGCTGAAGCAACCGGCCGCTTCCGCCTTACCCGCTGCCAGCGCCGCGCACGTCGGTCACGCCCCATTGACGGCGCATACCTTCAGCCCGGCGCCCCAGGGACATACGGGCCAGCCATTCCACGGGTTGCACGCCGCGCCTGCTCATGAACACGGCCACGCCCGGGCAGGCCATGACTGCAGCTGCGGCGCACGCCATCACGTAGCCCCGGATGAAGTTGGCGACTGGCGCACGGCGCTGGCCACCGTGGCGGCTATTGGCATGCGCCCCTGTAGCGGGGCCGTTTTGATCATGGGAGCGGCAAGCCTGCTGGGGCATATGGCGCTGGGGGCCGCCGCGGTGATGACCATGGCGCTGGGTACCGCCATGACCGTTTCCGCCCTGGCGCTGGCCAGCGTACTGGCGCGGGACTGGGTCACGCGGCTCTATCTCAAGTACAAGCTCAAGTACGAACCCAAGCACGGCACTAGCCGTCTGGTACAGGTAAACCGCCTTGGCGGCTGGCTGGCCATGGCCGGGGGCATCGCGCTGGTATGGCTGGGCCTGTCGCTGGCCTGGTACGCCACCACGATGCCGGCCGCCGGCCCGAGCCTGTTTTCGTGAGTGACAGCTGCCTGCCTGGTCGTTTCACGTCGCCTGGGCAGGCTGAAAGTACTCGAACAGCCGGGTGACCGCCTCGGGCTCGACGCCGTTGGTGATGAACACGAAGCGCGAGATACCGTCGCGGCACGCCTCCACCGGCAGCGGCTCCGGCGGGTGGAAGATGTGCTGCACGCCGTGCAGTGCCAGCGGCTGCTCGCGCCCGGCCACGTTCACGATGGCCTTCACTCGCAGGATCTTCTCACCCAGCAGCGACATCAGCAGATCGAGCCAGTCCTCCAACAGCTCCGCGGCGATGGGTTGCTCGACGGTGAAGCAGAAGGAGCGGATCTGCTCGCCGTGGCGGGTCAGTGAAGGGTTGGATGCCGGTGCCACCATCGAGACCAGGCTGCCGACATTCGTCGGTGCCGCACCGCCGGCGGGCGTAATCTGCGCATAGGAAGCGGCGCTCAGCCACTGCTCCGCACGGCGCTGCTGAACGGGCAGGCTGCCGCCCGTCAATTGCTCGACCGCCACCTCGCCGTGGCGTACCTGCAGCTGTTCGGCAGCCGGGTTGATCCGAGCGAGATGTTCGCCAAGCCGGGTCAGCCGCTCCTCGTCGACCAGATCCCCCTTGGTGATCAGCAGCCGGTCGGCAACGGCGGCCTGACGCTGCGACTCCCGGTGGGCATTGAGCGTCGAGATACCGCTGGCGGCATCCACCAGGCAGATCACACCATCCAGCACCAGGCGATGGGCCAGCCAGTAGTCGGTCATCAGGGTGTGCAGAATGGGCGCCGGATCGGCAAGCCCGGTGGTCTCGATGATCACCCGCGAGAAAGGCTCGCCGCCCGCCCGTTCGATGGCATCGAAAGTCTTCTGTACGGTGCGGCTCAAGTCGCCGCGGATGGTGCAGCACAGGCAGCCGCTGCTCATCTCCACCACGCTGTTTTCATCGCTCTGGGCGACCAGACGGTGGTCCAGGCCGATATCGCCGAACTCGTTGATCACCACCAGCGCATTGCTCATCGCCGGCTGACGCACCAGACGGTTGAGCAGCGTCGTCTTGCCGCTGCCGAGAAAACCGGTCAGCACGGTAACGGGAATCGGATCCTGGGTATCGAAGCTCATGGAATGCACCGTAACGGGGAATACGCCGCAGCGGGAAGCGCTGCGCCAACGCCTGTTTTGTTATGTTATAACAACCCTGGGAATACACAAGCCCAGCCGATCCTGACAGCCCCCTTCACTGCGGTTTTTTATTAACTTCAACGAAAACATGCCCTTCACGTGAATACCGAAAAACAATCGAGAAAGGCTTTGACCCAGGCAAACAAGCATGACACCGTGGGTTCAGTTGGTAGGCAAGCAACAAAGTTTCAGTAGCGTTCGGATTCGTTCGGCAGCCCTGTGATTTCATCTTGTTTTACCCACTACTCATCTGGGTAACACCAGAAATATTGCAAGGCGCCTAGCGCAAAAGGAATTCGATTATGACGACTGGAACAGTCAAGTGGTTCAACGACTCCAAGGGCTTCGGCTTCATTACTCCGGCCGATGGCGGTGATGACGTTTTTGCCCACTTTTCCGAAATCCAGGAAGAAGGCTTCAAATCCCTGCAGGAAGGTCAAACCGTCTCCTTCGACGTGACCCAGGGAAAGAAAGGCCTCCAAGCCTCGAATATCAAGCAAGTCGCATAACCTAACGGTTAAACGATTTGTCGAACCTCTGGGTTCGATGACAAGGCCCGCCTAGGCGGGCCTTGTCGCGTTATGTACATGCACCGGTATTCATCAATACCCCACGGTGAAGCGCTGGCGCACATGGGCAGGGCGCTCGAGCTCATCGACCAGGGCAATGGCGTAATCCTCGAACGAGATGCTGGAGCCATGCTCGTTGGCCAGCAGCGAGTCCTTGCCCAGGCGGAAGTTGCCGGTGCGCTCTCCCGGTACGAACAGTGCCGAGGGCGAGAGAAAGGTCCAGTCGAGATCCTTTACGCCTTTCAGATATTCCAGAAAAGCCACGCCGGCACTTGCCTCCTCGAAGTACTCGGCCGGAAAGCTCGGCTGATCGATCAGGCGCTGACCCGGCGCGACCTCCAGGCTGCCGGCCCCACCCACGACCAGATAGCGTTTCACCCCGGAGTCGCGCACCGCACCGATCAGCGCATCGGCATCGCTGGTGGCAAAATGCACCGAGCTGATCACCGCATCGTGCCCACGCAGCATTTCGGCCAGCCCGGCGCGGTCGTGGACATCCCCCGGCTGAGTCATCACGCCCGACAGGCGCTCGATGCGTTCGGGATGACGGGCGATGGCCGTCACCAGGTGGCTCCGGTCGGAGAGTTCCGCGAGGATACGGGAGCCGGCATTGCCGGAAGCACCGATGAGAGCGACGTTGGCCATGACTAAGATTCCTTTGGTTTGCTTTATGCACCTGGTCTACCTTGTAGACCTAAATGGCAAACTATGGTACTTCTCAGCCATTCGCAAGAAGTCACCGCCGTGCGACCCGGTCATACCGTCATGACCCTTGGGCACTACAGGAGCTTCCATGCCACTCCAAGAGCTGAAAAAATTCGAGCCCGCCCCCCCCTGCCCCATCCGTGACGTACTCGACCGCATCGGCGATCAGTGGAGCGTGCTCGTGCTGCTCACCCTGCGGCCCGGCACCCGCCGCTTCAACGAACTGATGCGCGAGATCGGCGACATCTCCAAGCAGATGCTCTCGCGCACCCTCAAGCGCCTGGAGCAGGACGGCTTCATCACCCGCACGGTCTATCCCGAAGTGCCCCCGCGGGTGGAGTACAGCCTCACCGAACTCGGCCACTCCTTCCTCGAACCGATGCGTGCACTGGTCGCATGGGCCGACCAGAACCACCGCACCATCGCCGAGGCGAGAGAGCGTTACCGGGGTGGGAATTAAGGAAGCCGCGCGGCGCGCTGCGGATGGCACAGATAGCGAAGGTGAAGAAAGGGGATGAGCAACGGGCTGGCGAAGATGCCCAAGGCAACGATGATCACCCACTCTTCCGGCTCCCAGCCCAGCGCCAGCAGCCCGACCAGCACCAGCGAGACGAGCGTCAACCCCGCCCCGACGCAGGCCGCCCGCCACCACCACATGGAGCGCTCGCGCCTAAGCAGGAATGCGACCGCCACGCACCACAAGCCAGCGATGCCCAGGGTACCGACGAACACGAAGAGGATGATCGCCACCTCCTGCATGCCCCAGGGAAAGCCCACCGTAAGCAGCAGCCCCAGGCCGAACACGAGGCAGAACGCACTGACCGGTAGCGCCAGCAGGAGCATCTCGGCCACCACGAGGCCACGGTGTAGGCGGTCTCTGTTCATACGGCCTCTGACCGACGGCTCAGCGAGACGCTACGTGCTGGCCCCGGGCTCGGCGCCACCGCCTCACTTGCTCGCACTGGTGGCAATCAGCGTGCCCCCGGCGCCCAGAAAGAGCCCGCCCGTGGTGCGATGAAACGCCCGCAGCCTGCCGGGGCTGTCGAACCAGCGTCCCAGCCCCGCTCCGGCGGTGGCATAGAGCGTCATCAGCGTGGTGTCGATGACCAGCCAGGTCAGCGCCAGAATGGCGAACTGCAGCACCTGCGGCTCACCGATGGTGATGAAGTTGGGAAACAGCGCCGCAAAGAACAGCAGATCCTTGGGATTGCCGATGCCCACCAGAAACCCCTGACGGAACAAGCCGCTGGCAGGGCGCACGCTGGCCGGCGCCGGCTCGCTGACCGCAGCAACCGGTGAACTGGGCGCGGCGAGCCAGGCCTGGAGCCCCAGATAGACCAGATACGCCCCGCCCAGCAGCTTCAGCACGAAGAAGGCCGTCTCCGAGGTGGCAAGCACCGCCCCGAGGCCCAGCGCGGAGAGCGTCATCAACACCAGCGAAGCCACGCCGCCACCGAGCACGGTGGCAAAGGCTCGGTGGCGGCCGAAGCGCAGGCCATGGGTGGTGCACAACAGCGCCACCGGTCCCGGGAAGATGATCAGGGCCGTGATCACGCCCACGTAGGTTATCCAGGTCCACCACTCCATCACCAAGCCTCCTTGGCTCGTTCATTTGTTCGCCGCGCCGACGGTATATCAGCTTATCCTATCGATTGGCTCAAGGACGATTCAAAAGACGAAATCGCAGCCCCGGCTCGGCCGGCATAGTGCAACCCAGCGTGACCGCCCGGGATCTCTCACATGCTCCGAATATCCTGGGCGGGCAACAACAGCAGGATCCCCAGACAGAGTACGGCGGTGACCTGGAAAACGCCTGCCATGTCCCAGAGCCTCGCCCCAACCCCAGCGAGGGTGGGCGAGATCAGTTGTCCAGCGGAAATGAGAAAGAAGGTCAAACCAAAACCTGCAGAAGGTGCCTCGGGAAAACAGCTGACACTCCAGATACCGTATAACGCGGTGATGAGAATGAACGTGGCGCCGAACACCACTGCCGACAGGGTCAGCACCAGCATGTCTCCACTCGCTATGGTAAGTATTGCGATCGCGGCCGCAATGGCCAGTGACGCCCACTGCAATACCTTGGCCAGCCCGAAGCGCGTCACCAGCTCACCGGCCAATCCCCCCGCCACCCCGGCAATGCCGACCACCATCCAGAACATCACGCGCCCTGCATCCGACAGGCCATTCTCTCCCGCTATCAAATCAACGGAAAACGTCCAGTAAACGGACGTCACCAGCCCGAACAACAACGCGCCCAGCAGTAAACGGCGAACCGCCCTGTCTTTCAACTTACGCTTCAGCAATACCCTCATGGGCTCATGGCCAGTGCGAGTATCATCCGTACGCTCTTTGCCAGCACGTTCCTGATCATCGGCTTCGCTCGCATGACCCGGCATGATGAAAAGATTCCAAAGCGTGGCGATCAACGCGATAAATGCAAAGCACAACCAAGCCAGTTGCCAACGGGGCCCCGCAAACAGCGCCAGGGGGCCAGATACCATGACACCAAAACTGGTGCCCGAATTGATGATGGCATAATAGCGACTCTGTTTTTCCGCACGGCACAGCTGCTTGATGGCATCGGAAAGCGGTGGATAAGCCAGCCCCGGGCTACAACCGGCAAGCGTAACTCCCAGTGCCAACCATATCGGGTTATTGGCCAGGCCGATCAATGACATACCCAGCGTTGCCGTCGCGCCACCCAATAAGATCGGCAGGCGGGCACCGAAGCGGCGCACCAGAAATGGACTCACAAGCGTTGCCAGCAAATACCCCAGATAGGAAGCACTACCAATGGCGCCCACGGTCGCCTGATCCAAGGTGAAATCCTGCCTGATGGCAGGAACGAACAAGCCATAGGTATAGCGCGACAGCCCATAAGTAGCAGCCACTATCAAGAGGCCGGCGCCAACCACATTGAAAGGTGAGTTGCGCTGCAGCAGGACGGGTAGGCACCTATTCATAGGCCTATGAAGCTTCGCCACGCTCATGAGAGAGCATGTTTAGGGAAGCCTTCAAGGCCACCTCGACGGGCCATTCCTGCATGAAGTTCTGCGCTTGAACGATGGCGCCATCGAAAAGTGAGTAGATTACATCGACCAGCTCATCGAATCCGTCAGGTGTCATCGTATCCCGGTACTGATCCAGAACATGCTTGGCAACGAATTGCCTTACACGACGTTTATGGTCGCGCACGCAGGCCCTGATCGGGCTCTCCTCACTGCTGAATTCCCCGGCCATATTGATGAATCCGCAGCCACGGTAGCCCTCCTCTCGGATCTGGTCGTACCACATGGTGTACATGGCGGCGATACGTTTCTCGGCCGATTGGTGCTGGCCGACACGCTCGCTCAGCTGCTGCATCCAAAGCTCTTCGCGCTGCCTCAGCCAAGCAATGGCGAGATCCTCCTTGCTCGGGAAATGGGCATAGAAACTGGCCTTGGCGACGCCGGACTCGCTGATGATCTGGTTGATGCCCGTCGAACAATAGCCCTGGCGGAAAAACAGCCGGCTGGCTGTCTCGATAATACGTTCGCGAGGCCGGGAAACCGGCGATGTAGTCAGCATGACAAAGTACCGGACAGACAAGTCTGTCTATACGATGGGTGTCATCATCCGCTATGTCAAGAAACCTGCCGGGCGCGTGCTGGAATCAGCGAAAGCTCAGCCGCAGACCTCTAGCCGTGCTCTGGGTTGCGATAGGCGCTTGGAGTGATGCCGACTTGGCGGCGGTATATCAGCTTATCGTATCGGCTGGCTCAAGGTGACGCTGAAAGAAATCGATCAATAGTTCATGGTGGCAATTCTCTCCCTCGCTCCCCGGCAGGTGATCCTCGCCCTCGTAATAATGGACTTCCGGCTGTCGCCCATGCCGACCAAGCCGCTGTTCGAGCCGCTTCGTCATTTCCACCGACCACAGCCTAATGGCGCTCGCCCTCCACCCATCTTGTAAGCCTTGGCTGAAACTCATGTAAGCCATATCTCAACCTTTCACCCACCCGTAGCCAATGTCGCAAAGCGGGTAATAATCATCTTTCGCACCATGGGCATGGGGAAAGGGATAGACCATGGATCTTGCGAAAATAGGCGACAAGGTATCCTGCTCCTGCCGGGGCGGGCCGCATCACATCGTTTCGGGAGCACCCACCTCCAGGGTGGACGGCATTCCCATCGCCCGGGTCGGCGACAAGAGTTCCTGCGGTGCCACCATCACGGCGGGGGTGTCCTGGTACAACGTCGATGGCTCGCCCGCGGCCATACATGGCAGCGCCACCTCCTGCGGCGGACAGGTCATTACCGGCTGCAGCACCGAGGTCGGCTCACCGCGCGCATCTGCTGCCAGCCTGCTCACCGAGCTGCCCAAGCGCTACAACGAGCGCTTTCGGCTCGTCAACGCCGCCGGCGAGCCCGTGGCCGGCATGGAATACCTCATCGTGCGGCCTAGCGGCGAACAGATCCGTGGCGTGAGCGACCCCCAGGGCCTCACACGTCTGGTGCCCGAGCACGACAATCCCGAAACGCTGAAGGTCTACATCAAGGGAGGGCAGCCGACATGAGCGAAGCACCCACGCGTCCGGAAATCGATGGCTTCACCCTGTTGGGCGACTTTCTCTCCACGCTGAACACCGACACCGTGCCAAAGGACCTCGTGGTTCCCGAGCTGAAGTATCGCGAGTTCTCGGAGCCCTTCAATCAGCCCCGCCCCGCTTACCTGCTGGCGGAAGGCGTCGGCATACACGCCACCTACCAGTTGCGCGGCCATGTCGTGCTGCGTGGTAACAGCCTGATCGTGAGCGCCATGGGCACCACCGCCGCCAGCCGCCTTGGCACCGTGAGCTGGTTCGCGACTGCCCGGCTGTATGACGGCATTCTCGATATCGCCGCGCAAAACCTGGGTAATGAAGGTGACTCCCTCTGGCCCAAGGATCACTTCGACCCCATCGGCCACACCACTTTCACCTTGCCCATGCCCCCCAGGCCGCTCAGGCTGGTGCTCACCGCCGGTTACTTCTACTCGAGCGGATCGGGACAGCTGGCACCCGGCACCACGGAAGTCACCTTCGATATCGAGGTAGAACCCAAGTGATCAAAATTGCACTCGCCTTGCTCACCGCCTTGCTGCTTGCCGCCTGCTCGCCGGCCAGCGGCGAGCCACCGGCGTACTACCAGGAGCGTGCCGGCGCAGCGGTCATGGAAGCCCAAGGGGATGTGGAGCAGCTCGAAGCCGCGCTGGCGATCTACGACGAGGGGCTGGAACGACACCCCGAAGACACCGAGCTTCGCAGCAGCCGAGCCAACCTGCTCGCCGGCATGGGCCGCTACGACGAAGCCAAGCGCGACCTGGACGTGCTGCATGAAAAGGGATTGCACAAGGAAGGCCTGCTGCTGCGCTGCATATTGCTCGAGCGCATGGAAGGCGCCACGGATGACGCGCTGGCCTGTTATGCGGAGGTGGAAGCCGCCTACGTCACGGCCGACGAACTCGACCCACAGCCGGACGCCAATCACATGCTGGCAGCCCGCCTGGCCGACTCACCCGAGTTCGAGGTGCTCTTGCTGGAGTGGCAGTCCAGCGGCAACGCCGCGCAGGAGCCGATGCTGGCGGAGATGCTGGAGATGGAGCGGGAGCAGCTGGTTCGGCAACTACTGCCCTGAGCCACACACCTCAGGGCCGCAGCGATTGTATGAAGGCATCCACGGGATGCATGGCGAGGATAACGCTCAATGAAGAACAACGACCTTGGCTTATCCATAACGCTGCTCGCCCTTGCGGTGCTGCTGATCGCACCGCTGGCGGCAGCCCAGCAGTTCGGCTTCGTGCAGCCGAGCTTCTTCGGCGACATCGCCCTCTCCCACTCTGGCGGCCGCTATCCGGGTTCGGACGATGACGATGAAGACTCACCCAGCGCCCAAGGGTGGAGCGAGCCGCAAGCGCCGAGCGAGTCGACGGCGCCGCTGACGATCCGCCGCCTCGAATCCAGCTCGCTGGAATCGTTGCATCTGGAGCTGGCAACGGCGATGGCTCCTGACGAGTCGACACGTGCACCGCTCCTTCAGGCACTGCGCTCCGGAGAAATGGCCGCGCAGTTCGATGAGCTGCTGCGTTACAACCAGATGGACCCGACCGACCTGGCCGATGCGCTGACCGCCTACACGGTGGTCATGTGGCTGATCGTCAACGACCAGCTCGACGGACAGTCCGACCCGGCCAGGCTCAAGGCGGTATCCGAACAGATCGGGCCTCAGTTCCGCGCCTCCCCCGAGCTCAGGGCACTGAGCCCGGAACAGCGGGCGGCCGAGTACGAGCGGGTCGCCGCAATGAGCCTGTACGGCATTGCGGCTTACACCGCGTTCGAACAGGAAGGCGACCGCAGCGCCAAGGCCCAGCTTCAGTCCGCCGTTCAGGAAAGCATGCAGCGTGTCGGATGGGATCTCGCCGCGCTCGACATCACCCATCGGGGCTTCGAGCCGCGTCGTTAAAAGTGCCCTGCATCATCGACCCGGCATCGAGAGAGACATAGCGGGAGAACGCCATGAAAGGAAAGAGATTGGGACTGGCCCTACTCCTTGCGGGCCTCTTGCAAGGGCAGGCGTACGCGCAGGACCTCATGGGCAGCATCACCAATGCCAACCTGATGACGAATTTCCATAACGCTTCGGGCATGGTGTCGAGCACCATGGCCGATGCGGTGAATCAGCCGGAGCCGCCGCCCGCCGCGTCAACACCAGCCGCGCCGCTGCGTTTCGAGGCAGCGCCTGACCGCCAGACGCTTGCCCGGGTCCACGAAGAGATCCTCGCCACCGTTGCCCACGACCCTGCAGCGCATGCCGTAGTACAGGAAGCCCTCGAATCCGGAGCAATGAACCGTGAATTCCAGAACCTCCTGCGCCAGTCGGACCTGGACCCGGAAGACCTGGCCGACGTCCTGACGGCCTATGTGCTGCTCATGTGGCTGATCGTCAATGAGCAACTGGACGGCCCCACCGACCCCGCAGCAATCCAAGCGGCGCGCGACCAGTTCAGCCCCTTGTTTCGAGCCGACCCGGCATTGCAGCAGCTCGACTCGACTCAGCGCGCGGCGGAATTCGAGCGCTTGGCCTCGTTCAGCGTGCTTGGCATCGCTGCCTACATGCACCATCGCAACGAGAACGACCGGGAATCGCTGCGCCAACTGCAGGACGCCATCAACGAAGGGATGCGCAGCAGCGGCGGACTCGACCTGCGCACGCTGGAACTGACGTCCACCGGCCTGCGGCCGAGAGGCTGATGGTGTATGACGGCAACAAGAGGAAAGCGAAGCGGCATCGCCTTACAGGCTCCGACACTGACCCACCGACACACTCGGCGAATCGGATCAGCGGCTCCTTCAAGGCCTGCTTCAGCGCATGCTCGAAGACCGGGGGAGCCAAGGCGAAAGTAAGGCGAAAGTAAGGCGAAAGCTTGCCTGGCACGAACTCAGTGCCCCCACCAGCTACAGCGACACCCCCTGCAAATGCTGCCTGGCGGCATCGATGAAGGCGCGCACGTTCGGGTGGTCCCGGCGGCCGCTCTGGAACAGCAGTGAGATGGGCAATGCGGGGGCGGTGTCGTCGCTCAGGATGGTCTCGAGCCGCCCTGCCTCGACATCCTCGGCGATCTGATAAGAGAGCGTGCGCACCACGCCGAGCCCGGCGACCGCAGCGGCAATGCCGGCGTCCACGTGGTTGACCGACAGCCTGGCAGGGCGCCCGGCACGCCGGCCTTCGTCCAAGCCCAGCCCGCGCTGCGACACGGCCTCATCCTCGATCAGAATCAGATCATGCTCGCGCAGATCGGCCAGCGAGGTCGGCCTGCCACGTTCAGCAAGATAGGCCGGGCTCGCACTCAGCACCCGCCGCACCTGGCCGATTCTCAGCATGTGCAACGAGCTGTCCGGCAGTTCGGCGATGCGCACGGCAACGTCGATGCCCTCCTCCACCAGACGCACCACCCGATCCAGCAGCAGCAGCCGGACCTGCAGCTCGGGGTACTGCCGCAGCAGCTCCACCACCACCGGCAACACATGCAGCCGGCCGAACATGACCGGCGCCGTTACCGTCAGGGTGCCGCGGGGCGCCGAGCGATTGCCGCGCACGCTGTCGAACGCCCCATCGATCTCGGCCAGCCCCGCCCGGCATCGCTCCAGAAACAGCGCGCCCTCCTCGGTCAGCCGAACGCTGCGCGTGGTGCGCCTCAACAGCTGAACGCCAAGGCTTGCCTCCAGCGCCGCGATGGTCCGCGTCACGGTAGTGGGCGACATCTTCAGCCGCCGCCCCGCCTCGGCAAAGCTCGACTGCTCCGCCACGCAGATGAAGGTCCTCAGCGTTCGCAGCCTGTCCATCGCGCCTCCTCGCCCTCGCCAGCCCGCCACCGAGCATTATCGTCGAAAACCGCAATGATGAAGTGCGATTTTGACGGATTCTCGCATTCATTGACGAGAGACAGAATGCAAAAGACACAAGAACCCCGAGGACAATCCCATGAAGCTTTACCATTTCCCACTCTCAGGCCACGCGCATCGCGCCGCGCTGTTCCTCTCCCTCGCCGGAGTCGAGCACGAGCTGATCGAGGTCGATCTCGCCGCCGGCGCCCACAAGCAGCCGGAATTCCTCGCCCTCAACACCTTCGGCGAAGTGCCGGTGCTCGACGACAACGGCACCGTCATCGCCGATTCGCTGGCGATTCTCGTCTACGTGGCCAGGAAGATCGGCCCCTCCCACTGGCTGCCGACCGAGCCTGCCGACGAGGCGCGGGTGCAGCGCTGGCTCTCTGTGGCGGCCGGCAAGATCGCCTATGGCGCCTGCGCCGCCCGGTTGATCACCGTGTTCGGCGCCCCCTTCCGTGCCGAAGAGGTAATCGGGCGCGCCCACGCCACCCTCGCCGTGATGGAGCAGACGCTGGAAGGCCAGCGCTGGATCGCCGGTACGGCCCAGCCCACCATCGCCGACGTCGCGCTCTACAGCTACGTCGAACGCGCCCCCGAAGGCAACGTGGATCTCTCCGGCTACCCGAGCGTGCGGGCCTGGCTGCGCCAGATCGAAAGCCTGCCCGGCTTCGTTCCCTTCCAGCGCACCCGTGCCGGGCTCGAAGCCTGATCCATCCCCCTTTTCACCAGGAGCCATTACCATGCGTTTCGATACCCTACGCCTCGACCATATCGGCATCCGCGTGACCGATTGTCAGGCGACACGTAAAACTGACCCCCAGGCGACACGGAAAACTGACCCCTCCGTGAGCTCACCTGGAGGGTCCAT
>JAAQTN010000100.1 GCA_011742915.1 Billgrantia desiderata
CCGAACAGCATCTTGGTGATGTCGAAGGCCCAGTCGCTGGGGCGTCCGGCAAAGTAGCGCAGGCCGATGTCATAGAGGACGATCAGCGTGATCACGGCGATCAGCGGCGCGATGAGCCGCCCGAGCGCCTCGTTGAGCGTATCGATCGCCTTGGCAATCGCATTCATGGGAACAGTCTCCGACGTCGGAACGCAGGCCGCCCCGGTGGGGTCACCGGGGCGGCGGCAGGGGCCTTACAGGCAGGCTTCGATCTCTTCCAGAGACGGCAGGTTGTCCATGGTGCGGCTCATGTTGTAGGGCGCCGAGATGTCACGCCACTTGGCGTAGTCCTGCAGGTAGCTGACCATGGAGTGGTAGACCTTGGCGTGGTCCGTGTTCTCGCAGGCGCCGCGCACGATCACCTCGTTGGTGATGTCCTGGATGCGTGCCAGGTCCTCGTCGGAGAAGGTGTTGATCTCGACGCCGGCGTCGATGAACTTCTGGGTGGCGTCGGTGGACTCGCGCTCGGACCAGGCCAGGGCCCAGGCCATGGTGGCGTCGGCGGCGATCTTCAGCTTTTCCTGGGTCTCCTCGGAGAGGGCGTCCCAGGCGTCGCGGTTGATCATCACGCCGAACACGCTGGCGGACTGGTGCCAGCCGGGGGTGGCCCAGTAGTCGGCGACCTCGGCGAAGCCGGCGTTGTAGTCGACGCCCGGGGTGGAGAACTCGCCGGCATCGATCACGCCGCGCTCGATGGCCTGGTAGACCTCGCCGCCGGCCAGGGTGACCTGGGAGCCGCCGAGCTGCTCGAGCACGCGGCCCTGGTCGCGGCCGGAGAGGCGCAGGCGCTTGCCTTCGAGATCGGCCAGGCTGCGGATCGGCGTGCGGCCCATGAAGCCGGACTCGTTGTTGAGGGCGGCGTAGGGCAGGTAGACCATGTCGTACTGGCCGTAGATCTCCTGATAGAGGTCCCAGCCGCCCCACTGCTGGATCCAGTTGATGTAGTCGACGGCATTGAACAGCGCGGTGGTGGTGGCCAGCGGCGAGAAGGCGGGGTTGCGGCCGGCCCAGTAGCCGGGCCAGTCGCCGGCGGCCTCGATGCTGCCGGTCTCGGTGGCGTCGAAGACCTCGGTGCCGGGCATCAGGGTGCCGCCGGCGCGGAACTCGATCTGCAGCTCGTCGCCAGCGATCTTGTTGACCAGCTCCACCCAGTGGCGATCGATCTGGATCAGATCGATGCTGTCCGGCCAGGTGGAGGTCATGGTCCAGCG
>JAAQTN010000101.1 GCA_011742915.1 Billgrantia desiderata
GTAAATATCCGATAAGCTTGGCGAACGGAGCCTACATTATAAATGATGTTCGCTTACTTTCGAACCCATTAGTATGTTCTCGACAGGGAGCTGCTTCAGCAGTCGCTTCAAGAGTCGGCGTGAGCAGGCAAGTGCTGTACAAGTGGAAAGACCAGCTACTTGATGACGAGACCCTCTCCGCCATGAAACGCCACAAGGATCCACTGCCCGGTGACGAACAGACTGCACTTGAGCAGGAGGTCGAGTCGCTCCAGAGACGTATCCATCGATTGCAGCTCGAGCATGACATCCTGACAAAGGCGAATGATTTGATAAAAAAAGACCCGGGCATCGATCCGCAGCTCCTGACCAACAGGGAAAAGACCCTGTTGATTGATGCCCTGAGAGAGGCCTACACGTTGTCGGAGCTGTTTGCCCAGGTACGGCTTCCACGCAGCTCCTATTTCTATCACAAGGCGCGTCTCCGCCTGCCTGATAAGTATGCGAACGTGCGCCATGCCGTCACGAACATCTTTGAGCTCAACCATCGGTGCTATGGCTATCGCCGCATACGCGCGGTCCTGAGCCGACGGGGAATCACCCTCTCCGAGAAAGTTGTTCGAAGGCTGATGACTGAAGAGATGTTGGTTGTCAGCACCACAAAACGCCGCCGGTACAGTGCCTACCGGGGAGAAATCAGCCCTGCGGCCGAAAACCTCGTCAATCGCAACTTTCGTGCCGGTGCCCCAAATCAGAAGTGGCTGACTGACATCACAGAGTTCCAGCTTCCCGGTGGCAAAGTATACCTATCTCCCATGATTGACTGCTTCGACGGACTGGTGGTCAGTTGGGCAATCAGTACACGGCCTGATGCAGCGCTGGTGAACAGCATGCTCGACGTTGCTATTGATACGTTACTTGATGACGAGAAGCCTATCGTCCACTCTGACAGAGGAGCCCACTATCGCTGGCCAGGATGGCTATCGCGCATCGAGGATGCGGAATTGATTCGGTCGATGTCCCGCAAAGGCTGCACGCCGGATAATGCTGCCTGTGAAGGCTTCTTTGGGCGTCTCAAGACTGAATTTTTCTATCCTCGAGATTGGCGTGGCACGACGCTCGAGCAATTCATGGAGAAAGTTGATTCGTACATTTGCTGGTATAACGAGAAACGCATCAAGGTCTCTCTAGGGAACCGCTGAACAATTCGTCGCTGAGCAGCTGATGCGCTCAGCGCAGCAAATTCGAGCCTCAGCGGTCGATTTCTG
>JAAQTN010000102.1 GCA_011742915.1 Billgrantia desiderata
GGAACCGCTGAACAATTCGTCGCTGAGCAGCTGATGCGCTCAGCGCAGCAAATTCGAGCCTCAGCGGTCGATTTCTGACCACCTCAGGTAGCCTATTTTCCCTGGTAGCCGGCTTATCCGGCAACAGGCCAGATTCAAGACGGACTGGCCCCGTCAACTCGGCCTTCACATCGCTTAGCCAGCACCAGGTTAGCCAGACTGAATAAGCTGAACAGCTGCGCCTGGTTCTTGGCCAGCCCCTTGTAGCGCACCTTCCGGTAGCCGAAGAGGTTTTTGATGACATGAAACGGATGCTCAACCTTGGCACGGATGCTGGCTTTGGTCTTCTCGAATTCCAGCAGCAGCGTTTTCATGGGGCTGTCGTCCATCTTCTTGATGGTGCCGCGTTTGGCGGCGACACAGCACCGGGAATCTGGAGCATCCTTCTCTTCGTCCAGGTAGCTCCACATGCCGGTGTAGCCCGCATCACCGTATACCCGCTTGTCGTCATCTCGGACCAGGTGACTCGTCATGGTGACATCGGCGACATTGGCAGAGGTGGCGGCAACACTGTGGGTCAGTCCGGTGACCGCATCGACACCGATATGGGACTTCATGCCGAAAAACCACTGGTTGCCCTTCTTGGTCTGCTTCATTTCCGGGTCACGCTGCTTGGCCTTGTTCTTGGTGGAGGGTGCGGCCGCCACAATGGTGGCGTCGACAATAGTGCCCTCACGCATGAACAGGCCCTGCTCGGCCAGGTGGGCGTTGATTTCCTCGAAGATCCGCTGGGTCAGGGCATGCTTCTCCAGCAAATGGCGGAAGCGCAGCAGCGTGGTCGCATCCGGCACGCTCTCGACGGCCAGATCGATACCGACGAAGTCGCGCATGGCCTGACTGTCGTAGATGGCATCTTCCAACGCCTCATCGGCGAGGGCATACCACTGCTGCAGGAAGTAGATCCGCAGCATGCGCTCCAGGCCAATCGGAGGCCGGCCTCGCTTGCCTGCCGAGTTCGGAAAGTAGGACGGCGCCAGTGCCTCGATCAGCCGCTGCCATGGCACCAGGGCATCCATCTGTGCCAGGAATCGCTCTCGGCGTGTGACCTTCTTCTTGTTCTGGTGCTCAGCCTGGGCGAACGAGATCTGCTTCATCGGATAGCTCTGTCAGACGGTGGCGGGATGGTCAGATTCTACCCCGCCGGAGCCGAACAGGCAGCTGCGTCGGGATTTGTGCAGCGTTTCCCTA
>JAAQTN010000103.1 GCA_011742915.1 Billgrantia desiderata
TCATGAACCGCCGTATACGGAACCGTACGTACGGTGGTGTGGGAGGGCGCCGGGGGTGACCCCGGCCCCTACCCGATTTGGCACACCAGCCAGGCGACACGGCTTCCTTCGTCAGCTGTTCCCGGTATCCGTCTCCCATGCGAGAGACGCTATGGTTTCGCGTTCTTACGGGTTCGCCAAAATATCGCGTCTCATCGAGCCTGCCCTGGCCACCGCCGGGGCTCTTTTATTGGCGTTTTTTCACCTAGCTACAGCGGGTTCACGACTCAGTACCTGATCGTGAGGGGCCAAAGCTGACAGCTCGAGTCGGCAATCTCTTACAACAATTGAAGTCAAAGCTAATACATGGCGCACGTCTTGGCTGGCATAGTAGGCGCATCGGGCACGGAGGCCCTGCAGGGAAGGACACGTCAAGGGAGACTCAGGAACCAAGGAGGCTCAAGCAGGAGGCTTGAGGAAGTGGAAAGGAAGCGAAGACCCAGCCCGGCCTCATGGCCGGGCTTTCGCGTTCTGGGCTTTCGCATTCACGGTCGAGGGTTCCGCGCCGCCAGCTTGCCGTTACCGTAGCCATTGGTATAGCCACACATGTAGCCATCAACCCTTGCTGAGGAAGGGAGGCTGGAGAAATCAATGGATTGGGGAGACGCTGGAGCGGGTGAAGGGAATCGAACCCTCGTCTTAAGCTTGGGAAGCTTCTGCTCTACCATTGAGCTACACCCGCAGAGGGGTTTCGATAGTAAAACCAAGGGCTTGAGCATTGCAAGCCATCCTGTCGACTAGTTGCTGCTTTTTTTCATGCCACTGTTTTTACTGAGCTTTTTCGTGTCGTGATAGGCGGCACGGTGCGGTTGTGCGCGTCTTGGGCGGCGCGCGCCAGAGATCGTGGTGACAAACGGACAAAAAATTATCGAACAGTGGCGAACTTTTTTGCTTGCTGCTGTCATATCTGATACAGGCAACAGCGCGATGGCAGTCGCTAACACTGTTGCTCTGGCTCGCAGTTTCGATCTTGCCGCCCATGACCCCATGGGCGGTTTTTTTTGGTGCGCCAGGCATGGCGCGCAGCGCCCGACGGGCGCTGTTTCCGAGGGTGGTGCCTCGGAATGACTT
>JAAQTN010000104.1 GCA_011742915.1 Billgrantia desiderata
TACTAATTCGAAATAAAGTAAGCGAACATTACCCAGAGATATAAGCCAAATCCGGATGGCCAAAAAACGATTTCAATAGTCGTGGCAATTTTTGCAAACGTCGAAGCTGCCGGTAAACAGTGCTCCGAAGTTGTTCTTTGCTGTTAATGATCTTTTTACCGACGTGATGGTATTTGATATAGCCCCAAACAGACTCGTCAGGATTCAGCTCCGGCGAGTACGGCGGCAGGAAGAACAACCTGAGCTTGCCGTCGAGACTCTCAACATAGTCTCGAACCCGACGAGCATGATGAACCGGGTGGTTATCGAGGATCAGGAAAACCGGCTTGTCAACGTCTTGCACCAGAGCCTTGAGGAAACCAAGAAACGCATCGGTGTTCATGTTGCCCTGAATGGTCTTAAAGCGAAGCTCGCCGCGAGGCGAGATGGCCGAGATCAGATTGATGCTGAAGCGACTGCCCGTATTACGGATGATCGGAGTTTCACCCCTGGGTGCCCAGGTGGTGCCACTGTGATAATCAGACCGAATGCTGGCTTCATCGCCGAAATAGATGGTGGCGCCGACTTTTTTTGCTTCCTTGCGAATTTCCGGGTAGGTCTCTTCTTTCCATTGTTTCACGGCCTCTGGCTTTTGCTGGTAGGCCCGATGCAGGGGTTTCTGAGGCGTCAGCCCCAGGTTTCGAAGCAGACGACCGACCGAGACATCGCTTAACCGGACGTTGAACTTTTGCCGGATGAGCTCACGCACTCGGCCCCGAGTCCACAGGGCAAAATCAAACTTCAACTGGTCCGGCGTAAAGGTCGTTATCCAGATATACAGCTCCCGGATCTGAGCACCGCTCAGTTTCTTGGGACGACCGGAAATCTGCTTGGCCTTGAGCGCGTCAAAGCCACCCTCGCGGTAGGCAGCCAGCCATTCATAGATTCGTGCTCGGCTCATCCCCAGCGCTTTGATGACGACTTCTGGACTCTCGCCATCCATGACCCGTTGAACGGCGCGAACGCGAATGGCTTCTAATGTTTTGTGATCAAGTTTACGACCGTCATCGTGGCGCATGTGTGTAAATATCCGATAAGCTTGGCGAACGGAGCCTACATTATA
>JAAQTN010000105.1 GCA_011742915.1 Billgrantia desiderata
GCATCCACCACCTCGTCCAGCAGACTGATCTGCAGGACGTTGAGCTGTTCGCTGCGCTTACCGAAAGCGTGGCGCTTGAGCAGCGCCAGCTCAAAGGTCAGCTTCTGGTTGACTTGCTCGGTGTGGCGTAGCGTTTCCTGGCTCTGGATCAGCGCCCGATCCTTTTCCTCTACCTGCGCCATCAGCGTTACCGCCAGGTGGCGGAGCTGATCGGGTGAGAGCTGGGATAGATCGGGCGGCATATTCATCCGGCAATTATGCCAGTCCGCCGGCGGCAAGGGGATGCGCGGATCATCGAATGGCCAGGGCTCGCCTTATGTGCCGACGAGGCTTACAGCACCGAAATGGTCCCCGCCGGGCCGATGCGCTGCCAGGGCAGGCCCTGGACCAGCGCCCTCACTTGCTCGGATGACAGTTCCACCCGGTCGCCGTGCCAGTTGCCGGCCCAATGGAACTTGCCTTGATTGAGTCGGCGAGCACAGAGCCAGACCCCCAGGCCATCGTGGATCAGCACCTTCATGCGGTTGCCGCGCCGGTTGGCGAACAGGTAGGCGCAGTGCGGCCGGGCGGTGCCGAACACCTTGACCACGCGGGCCAGCGCGGTATCAGGGCCAGCCCTCATATCCAACGGTTCGGTGGCCAGCCAGATCTCGTCGATACGGATCACGACAGCAGGTCCCGCAGCAGCGCCCGACAGCCCTGCGCATCGGACACCGGCCATTCGATGGTCACCGTGCCTTTGGGGCTTGGCAGTGAAAGGCGAATACGCTCGGCTTCCCGATGCTGGCCCGCCGCGGGTGTGGCGGTGCTTGCCATCGGCACTGGAACAAACGCCGGGGTATCTCTTACCGGCGCCGACCGCCGAGCCTCACGGATCCACTTATGGACCAGGTTAGCATTCAGGGCATGCTCCAACGCGATGCCGGCCACCGAGGCACCGGGCTGTTGGCACGTTTCGACAATCCTGGCTTTGAACGCGGTACTGAAACGGCGGCGCTTGCGAGGTGCCTCCCATACGCTTACTAATTCGAAATAAAGTAAGCGAACATTACCCAGAGATATAAGCCAAATCCGGATGGCCAAAAAACGATTTCAA
>JAAQTN010000106.1 GCA_011742915.1 Billgrantia desiderata
AGATCGCCATGGTGGTGGCCATGAGCATGGTGCTGATCGTGATCGTGGGCAGCCTGATCGGCATGATCCTGCCGTTCCTGCTCAATCGGCTGGGCTGGGACCCGGCCACCGCCTCGGCGCCGCTGGTGACCTCGATTGCCGATGGGGTCGGTGTGTTGATCTACTTCGCCATCGCCACGTCGGTGTTGGGCCTGCCAACGATCTAGCCATGCCCGCTGGCAGCTGCCAGCGGTGTCATCTCCCTTCAATGAACAAGCGCTATCACAGCCAGAGGCTACGGCCCCTGGCTCGCACGGGAGAGCTGCCATGAGCTACAGCATCATTGCCGCCGAATTGCACAAGGCCCTGCAGGACCAGGACACTGCCCTGGTCGAAACCCTGGCCAGCGAACTGAATCCGGCCGACCTCGCCCAGGTTAGCCACCATGAGCCGGCGTCGAGAATGGCCGTGCTGCTGCACTGCGTGCCGCTCGACAAGCGGGCCGCCACGCTGGGCTACCTGGAGCCACAGGAACAGTTGGCCACTACCGCTGGCATGCCCGTATCGGAGCTTGCCGAGCTGGTCGCGCACATGAGCGCCGATGAGCGTGTCGACTACTTCAAGCTGCTCGACAGGGATCGTCAGCAGATCTTGCTCAAGGCGCTGCCGTCTACGGTGCGCGACGATCTGTTGAAGCTGGCTCGTCATGCGGAAGGCACGGCGGGCTCCATCATGACCTCTGCGTTCATGGCCATTCCCGCCTACTACAGTGTGGCACGCGCCATGCAGACGCTGAGGCTCAAGGGGGCCGATGTCGAGACCATCTATCAGATCTACTGCATCGACACTTCGGGGCGGTTTCTCGGCACCGTGTCTCTGCGTGAAATCATCCTGGCCAGCAGCGAGACCCAACTGGCCGAACTGATGACCGAAGAGGTCATCTGGGTCGGCATCGACACCCCACAGGAAGAAGTGGCCAGACTGATAGCCCGCTATGATCTCCTCGCCTTGCCGGTACTGGAGGGCGAGCGCCTGGTGGGCATCGTCACCTACGACGACGCCATGGACGTGGCCGAGGAGGAGGCCACCGAGGACATGCACAA
>JAAQTN010000011.1 GCA_011742915.1 Billgrantia desiderata
CGGTTGCGGCGGTAGATGGCCGCCACGCGGGTGTCGACGCTGGGCATGTGGCGGCGCAGGAAGCCGAGGTCCTGGCCCACCAGCGGGCCGCCGTAGTAGGCCTTCACCGCCACCAACTGCACCAGGCCGCCGGCGAACTCGAGCACCTGCAGTGCACCGGGGTGTTCGATCAACCGGCGGATGTGGTCGGTGACCACCTGCTCGGGGCTGATCAAGACGTCGATGGGCACCGCCTCGTGGGCGAACAGCCCCTTGCGGGTGAGGTAGGCGGTGGCGCGCACCCGGGCGATCTTGGTGGGTGTGCGAAACAGGGTATGGGCGACCTGGCAGGCGATCATGTTGACCTCGTCCTGGCTGGTCACCGCGATCAGCATGTCGGCGTCTTCGCAGCCGGCCTGGCGCAGCACCACGGGGTAGGAGCCGGGGCCCACCACGGTACGGATGTCGAGCCGGGTGTGCAGCTCGCGCAGCCGTTCGCCGTCGGTGTCCACCACGGTGATGTCGTTCTCCTCGCGGGCCAGGTGTTCGGCCAGCGTGCCGCCGACCTGGCCGGCCCCCAGGATGATGATCTTCATATGCTGTCAGGCCCATCAAACGACTCTGCGACGCCGATATGGCGCCGCAGCATCCGCGGCTAGCATAAACCAGCCGCAGGTGATGTAACAGGTGCGTGTGGTGAGGCCACCGTCAGTCGAGGGTGAAGCCCACCTTGATGGTGACCTGCCAGTGGCCGACCCGGCCGTTCTCGATATGGCCACGGGTATCCACCACTTCGAACCAGCGCATGCCGTGTAGGCTCTGGGATGCCTTTTCCAGGGCGCGTTGGATGGCGTCCTCGATGCCCTTCTCCGAGGAACCGGTCAGCTCGATGTGCTTGTAGACGTGATCGCTCATGGGTGCTCCTTGCTCAAGTGATCGGTGGCAGGGCGCGTCAGCCCTGCTTCCTCAGTCTGGCATAAAAGAAACCGTCGTGACTGTCGGGCTCGGGCAGCAGCTGGCGCCCGGCGCCCACCGCCCGGCCCCAGCTCACCTCCCCGGGAGTGGTGACGACGGCATCCGGGGTGCGCTCGAGGAAAGCCTGGATCTGTTCGTCGTTCTCCTCGCGCAGCACCGAGCAGGTGGCGTAGAGCAGCGAGCCGCCGGAGCGCAGCAGGGGCCACAGATTGTCGAGCAGGCGTGCCTGCAGCTCGGCCAGTTTGGCTATGTCGGTGGCGCGCCGCAGGCGCTTGATGTCGGGATGACGACGGATCACGCCGGTACCGGAGCAGGGGGCATCGAGCAGGATGGCGTCGAAGGGCGTGCCGTCCCACCAGTCGCGCCCGGTGGCATCGGCGTGCACCAGCGTGGCCGAAAGGCCGAGGCGCTCCAGGGTATCCTCGACCCGGGCCAGGCGTACGGCGTCGCTGTCCAGCGCCAGCAGCTCGATGTCGAACAGTTCCAGCAGGTGTGCCGTCTTGCCTCCCGGCGCGCAGCAGGCGTCCAGCACGCGGCCGCCGGGGCGCGGCGCCAGGGCCGGCCCCAGCAGTTCGGCGGCGAGCTGGGCCGCTTCGTCCTGCACGCTGACGTCGCCCTCGACGAAGCCGGGTAGCGCCTGGACGTCGCAAGGCTTCTCCAGTACCAGGCCGTCGGGGGAATGGGTGCACAGCCGCGCTTCGATGCCGCTTTCGACCAGCCTGGCCAGGTAGGCTTCGCGGTCACCGCGACGGCGATTGATACGCAGAGCCATGGGGCCGGGCTGATTGTTGGCCTCGGCGATGGCGCGCCAGTCGTCGGGCCAGGCCTGGCGCAGGGCCTTGAGCAGCCAGCGCGGATGCAACAGCGCCACCGCCGGGTCCTGGTCGACCTCGGCCTGCAGCGCGGCGGATTCGCGGGTGAGTCGGCGCAGGCAGCCGTTGAGCACCTTGGTCGCCCACTCCTTGCCCAGCTGGCGTGCGGCGCCGGCGGTCTCGCCCACGGCGGCGTGGGCCGGAATGCGCAGGTAGAGCAATTGATAGATGCCCAGCAGCAGCAGCGCCTGAACGTCGGCGTCGCGGGCCTTGAACGGGGTCTTCAAGAGCAGTGCCGCCAGCGCCTCGAGCCGCGGCAGGGTGCGGCATACGCCGTAGCACATCGCCTTGAACAGCGCGCGGTCGCGAGTCACCACCTGATGGTCGTCGAGGTCGCTGAGCGAGCCCTTGGCGGTGATCACGGGCACCAGGGCGCGAGCGGCGCTGGCGCGAACCGCCTGGCCGCCGTCCTGCACCGACTTGCCGGCGCGGGTGGATGGCGTGGAACGGTGCATCAGACGCTCTCCTCGTTGGCTTGCCCGAGAACGTGTCCGGGATGGAGTCGCTCGTGGCGGGCGTTGAGCAGGTCGCGGGCCGCCAGCGGCTTGCCGCCCGGCAACTGCGCCTGAGTGACCCGCAGTACCTCGCTACCCTGCTGGCCGCAGGCAATACGCAGTGCATCCGCATCGGGCGCCAGCAGGGTGCCCGGCACGCTGGCGGGGTCGTCATCGCGTGCGATGCCGACCTCGGCCAACAACAGGCGCAGGCGCTCGCTGCCCAGGTGGCACCAGGTGACCGGCCAGGGGTTGAAGGCGCGTACCTTGGCGGCAAGCTCGGCGGCGGGGCGGCTGAAGTCCAGCTCGGCCTCGGCCTTGGAGAGCTTGGCGGCGTAGGTGACGCCCGCCTCGGGCTGTGGCGTGGCGGCGAGCCCTTTGCCTGCCAGGGCATCCAGTGCCTCGACGATCGCCTCGCCGCCCAGCCGGGCAAGCGTGTCGTGCAGTTCGCCGCCGGTGGTGGTCGCGGTGATGGGGGTGCGCTTCACCAGCAGCATGTCGCCGGTATCGAGCCCGGCATCCATCTGCATGATGGTCACGCCGCTCTCGCTGTCGCCGGCCTCGATGGCGCGTTGGATCGGCGCCGCCCCGCGCCAGCGTGGCAGCAGCGAGGCGTGCACGTTGAGGCAGCCCAGGCGGGGGGTGTCGAGCACTGCCTGGGGCAGGATCAGGCCGTAGGCCACCACCACCATGAGGTCGGCCTCGAAGGCGGCCAGCTCGCCCTGCACCTCGGCGCTCTTGAGCGTCTCGGGCTGCAGTACCGGCAGCCCGTGCTCGATGGCGAGCGACTTGACCGGACTGGCGGTGAGCTTGCGGCCGCGGCCGGCCGGGCGGTCGGGCTGGGTGTAGACGGCGATCACCTGATGCTGACTTTGCAGCAGGGCCGCCAGGCTGGCGGCAGCGAAGTCGGGGGTGCCGGCGAAGATGATGCGCAGAGGTCGGGACATGAGTCGAGCCTTGCCAATGAACGGTTGCCCTCATCATAACGGAGGCGGCCGCAAACGACGAAGGCCGGCGCACCGGCGCCGGCCTTCGTTTGCCGTCGTTCTGGGTCAGGCAGACTGCATCAGCTTGTGACGCTTCTGCATCTTCTTGAGCACGCGGTCGCGCTTGAGCGGCGAGAGATAGTCGACGAACAGCACGCCTTCGAGATGGTCGTACTCATGCTGAATGCAGTGGGCCAGCAGGCCGTCCGCCTCGAGCTCGTAGGGCTTGCCGTCGCGGTCCAGCGCCTTGAGCTTGACCTTCAGTGCGCGCGGCACCTCGGCATAGTACTCGGGGATCGACAGGCAACCCTCGGACATCAGCTCGCGCTCTTCGCCGATCGGCGTGTACTCGGGGTTGATCAGCACCAGGGGGTGCGAGCGCTCCTCGCTGACGTCCATCACGATCACGCGGCGGTGTACGTCCACCTGGGTGGCGGCAAGGCCGATGCCGGAGGCGTCGTACATGGTTTCGAGCATGTCGTCGACCAGCCGGCGCACCTCGTCATCGACCGTCTCGACCGGCGCCGCCCTGGTGCGCAGCCGCTCGTCGGGAAATTCGAGGATAGTCAATTTGGCCATGGCGTTGGAACCACCGTTATGCTGTCATTCGGGGATTGCCCCTATTCTAGGGGTTGGCGCGCCAGGGTGAAACCGGCGGCCGCATATCGATTCAATAGTGTTGGACTATAGCATGGCACCTCGGTTCCGGGTGTGGATGCGTTGCGCAGGGCAGCTGCGGTGAAGGGCGGGGGAGCGGACGGGATGCACAAGAGTACGAAGCGGAAGCCCGGCGGGCCGCTGACGAGAGCGCTGATGAAAAGAGCTCTGATGAAGAGCGCGCTGAGCTGGGGCAGCGGCATGGCGCTGCTGCTCTGCGCTGCACTGGCTCAGGCCCAAGGGCTCAGTTGGGACCGGGGCCTGCGCAGCGATGCGCCGGATCGCTATACGGTGGTGCGTGGCGATACCCTGTGGGACATCTCGGGACGTTTCCTGCGCCATCCCTGGCAGTGGCCGGAGGTGTGGCAGGTCAATCCGCAGATTCGCAACCCGCACCTGATCTACCCCGGCGACGTGGTCTATCTCTACGACTGCAACGGGCGCCCTTGCCTGGGGCTCGAACGCGGTCAGGGCGAGGTGCGGCTCTCGCCCGAGGTGCGCCGCGTGCCCGTGCGTGAGGCCATCGAGCCGATTCCTCTCGATGCGGTACGCCATTTCCTGCGCGATCATCGGGTCGTCGACGATCCCGAAGCCTTGCACGAGCTGGCCTATGTGGTGGCCGGCAACGACCGGCGCATCATCAGCGGCGCGGGGGATCGGATCTATGCACGCGGCGAGCTGCAACGCGGACTGCGCTACGGCATCTACCGCGTGGGCGACCGCTACCAGGATGCCGCCAGCGGCGAACTGCTGGGTCTGGAGCTGATCAGCATCGGTCGGGCGCGAGCCGAGCGCAGCGAAGAGGACATTGCGATCATGGAGGTCGTCTCCGCCAGCCAGGAAGTGCGCAACGACGACATCGTGCTGCCGCTGGAGGAGCGCGAGCTGGTCAGCGAGTTCGTGCCGCGGGCGCCCGACCACGACGTGCAGGGCACCATTCTGGCGGTGCCCGGTGGCGTGCGCTTCATCGGCCGGCTGCAGGTGGTGACGCTGGACCGGGGGCGTCGTGACGGTCTCGAAACCGGGCACGTGCTGCAGGTCGAGCAGCAGGGCGAGCGCATCGTCGACCCGCGCACCGGTGAGTCGCTGCGCCTGCCCGGCACCGATGCCGGCCTGATCATGGTCTTCCGGCCCTACGAGAAGGTGAGCTACGGCCTGGTGATGCAGGCGACGCGCACCCTTGAAGTCGGCGACCGCGTGCACAACCCCCGGCGCGGGGTGGGAGTGGCGCAGCGGTGAAGGCAAGAGAGACGGTACCCGGCCAACAGGAGTGGCTGGTATTGACGAAGCTGCCGGGCGTGGGCTCGGCGCGGCTGGCCGAGATCGCCGCGGCCGCCCCCGACTGGCCCGCCGGCTGGCTGGCCCGGCTGCCGCATCAGGCGGCCACGATGCTGCGCCACTGGCTCGACCACCCGGGGCGCAGCCCGCTGACCGAGGCGCTGGAGGCCGATCGGGCCTGGCTCATGGCCGCCCCCGGGCGGCATCTGCTGCATCCGGGCCACCCGGCCTGGCCGACGCTGCTGGAACAGATCGGCGACCCGCCGCCGTTGCTCTGGGGAGTCGGCGACCTGGCCGCACTGGAGCCGCCCGGACTTGCCATCGTCGGTACCCGTCGACCCACCCGCGACGGACTCGCCAACGCCGCCCGCTTCGGGCGCGAGCTGGCCAGCCGCGACTGGTGCGTGGTCAGCGGGCTGGCGCTGGGCATCGACGGGGCGGCCCAGCAGGCCGCCATCGAGGCCGGTGGGCGCAGCGTGGCGGTGCTGGGCTGCGGCGCCGACGTCATCTATCCGCCGCGCCATGGGCGGCTCTATCATCAGCTGCTCGATCATGGCGGACTGGTGCTCTCCGAATACTCGCCCGGCACACCCGCCCGTTCCGGCTTCTTTCCTCGTCGCAATCGCATCGTCACCGGCATGTCGCTGGGCGTGCTGGTGGTGGAGGCCGCCGAGAAGAGCGGCTCGCTGGTCAGCGCCCGGCTCGCCATGGAGCAGAACCGCGAGGTCTTCGCGCTGCCCGGCTCGATCAACAACCCCCAGGCCCGCGGCTGCCTGCAGCTGATTCGCCAGGGCGCGGTGCTGGTGCGTGATGTCGACGACATCCTCGAGGAACTCAGCCACTGGGCGGCCGCGGTGGGGCCCATGGTTGCCTCTCAGGCGCCCGACACCGAGGGCGGCAGCGTGGCCGATCCGCTGCTGCGCTGGCTGAGCGACTCGCCCTCTCCCCTCGATGCGCTGGTGAACCTGACCGGCCTGAGCGTGCCCGACTGTCAGCGACGGCTGCTGGAACTCGAGCTCGAAGGCCGTGCCGCCCAGGCCCCGGGCGGCTGGGTGCGCCTGCCGGAGACCGTCTGAGCGTGCTAGCATATCGACCTTTCTTGATCGCCGCGGCCACCTGGCTGCGGCGGCTGCACTGCCCGCAGGAGACTCCATGATCGTGGCCGATACCTTGGATGCCGCCGTTGCCGCGCTGCGTGATGGCGGCGTGATTGCCTACCCCACCGAAGGCGTGTGGGGGCTGGGCTGTGATCCCGACAACGACGAGGCCGTGGCGCAGCTGCTGCGGCTCAAGCAGCGCGACCCGGCCAAGGGGCTGATCCTGATCGCAGCTTCCATCGAGCAGTTCGCCCCCTGGCTCGAAGGGCTGCCGCCGGAGCTGCATGCGCCGCTGGTCGCCAGTTGGCCGGGGCCCAACACCTGGCTGGTGCCGGACAACGGCCGTACCCATGCGTTGGTGCGCGGTGCCCATGAGTGCGTGGCGCTGCGGGTCAGCGATCACCAGGGCGTCATCGCACTGTGCCAGGCCTTCGGTGGGCCCATCGTCTCGACCTCGGCCAACAAGGCCAGCGAACCCTCGGCCATGAGCGCCGCCGAGGTGCGCGAGATCTTCGGCGACGAACTGGATGCCATCGTCGAAGGCGAGCTGGGTGGGCTCGACCGGCCCAGCACCATTCGCGATCTGCGCAGCGGCCGGGTGCTGCGGGCCTAGTTTGCGGGCGACGCCAACGACGGCGCCAGCCATGCTGGCGTTGAGAAGTGAGCGACGAGGAGAGACAAGGTGCGAGCCAATCTCGAAACGGTGAAGAGCTACCTGCTCGACCTGCAGGACCGGCTGTGCGATGGCCTGGCCGCCGAGGACGGCGGTGCCGGGTTTCGCGAGGAGAGCTGGCAGCGCGAGGCCGGCGGTGGCGGTCGCTCGCGGGTGATGGAGCACGGTCGCGTGTTCGAGAAAGGCGGGGTCAACTTCTCCCACGTTCACGGCGACCGGCTGCCGCCCTCGGCCACCGCGGCCCGGCCCCAACTGGCCGGCCGCGGCTTCCATGCGGTGGGCGTCTCCTGGGTGCTGCACCCCGAGAACCCCCACGTGCCGACCAGTCACGGCAACGTGCGTTTCTTCATTGCCGAGAAGGCGGGCGAGACGTCGGTGTGGTGGTTCGGCGGCGGCTTCGATCTCACCCCCTACTATCCGGTGCACGAGGACGTGGTGCACTGGCACCGGGTGGCCCGCGACGCCTGCGCCCCCTTCGGCGCCGAGGTCTACCCGCGCTTCAAGGCGTGGTGCGACGAGTACTTCTACCTGAAGCATCGCGAGGAGACCCGTGGCGTAGGCGGGCTGTTCTTCGACGACTTCAACGAGTGGCCATTCGACGACTGCTTCGCCTTCCAGCGCGCGGTGGGCGACGCCTTTCTCGACGCCTACCTGCCCATCGTCCGGCGCCGGCGCGACACCCCCTGGAACGAGCGCGAGCGCGACTTCCAGCTCTACCGTCGCGGCCGCTACGTGGAGTTCAACCTGGTGTGGGACCGCGGCACCCTGTTTGGGCTGCAGAGCGGCGGGCGTACCGAATCGGTCCTGATGTCGATGCCGCCGCTGGCGCGCTGGGAGTACGGCTGGACGCCCGAGCCGGGCAGCCCGGAAGCGAAGCTGTATGAAGATTATCTGCGTCCCCGCGACTGGCTGAGTGAAAAGACAGGGGGAGGAGTCTCTTCATGACCGACCAATACTGCGTCTTCGGCAACCCCATCTCGCATTCGAAGTCGCCGCTGATCCATGCCGCCTTCGCCGCGCAGACCGGCGAGGCGCTCGAGTACACCGCCATCGAGGCGCCGCTGGACGACTTTGCCGGTACCTGGCAGCGCTTCGTGGCGCAGGGCGGACGCGGTGCCAACGTCACCGTGCCGTTCAAGGAAGAGGCCTTTCGGCTCTGCGATACCCTGAGCCGGCGCGCCCGGCGGGCCGGAGCGGTCAATACGCTGGTGTTGGGCAAGAACGGTCAGCGCAATGATTTCAAGATCTATGGCGATACCACCGACGGCGTCGGCCTGGTGCGCGATCTCGAGCACCATGGGGTGGCGCTGGAAGGGGCGCGTATCCTGGTGCTCGGCGCGGGCGGGGCGGTGCGCGGCGTGCTGGAGCCGCTACTGGCAACGCGGCCGGCGCGTGTCCAGGTGGCCAACCGCACGGCGGCCAAGGCCGCGGCGCTGGCGGAGGATTTCGCCGACCTGGGCGAGATCCACGGCGGCGGTTTCGACGAAGTATCGGGGCCGTTCGATTTGGTGGTCAACGGTACCAGTGCCAGTCTTTCCGGCGACCTGCCGCCGCTGCCCGATGACCTGTTCGCCGAGGGCGCCACGGCCTACGACATGATGTACGGCGCCGAGCCCACCGTCTTCCTGCGCTGGGCCCAGGCCCGCGGGGCGCGGGGTATCGACGGGCTCGGCATGCTGGTGGAGCAGGCCGCGGAGTCGTTCTTCCTGTGGCGCAACAAGCGTCCGGAGACGGGGCCGGTACTGGCCGAGCTGCGCCAGGAGATTCGCTCATGAGCCGGCGAGTGCTGGGATTCATCGGTCAGGATGGTGAAGCCCAGTTCGAAGGAGCGCTGGACAAGGAGACGGCTTGTTACCAAAAATGCGGCAACTCCGTCTGATCGAGCACTGCGTTCTGCTGGTGCCATGACCTCGACTCGGCAATGGTTTCTGGCTCGACGCCCGCGCGGTGTGCCCCGGCCAGAGGACTTCGCTCTGCGCGAGGTGGCGTTGCCAGCCGCGCGGGCGGGGGAGGTCGAGGTCGCCGTGCATGCGCTTTCTGTGGACCCGTACATGCGTACCCGGATGCACGAGGGCGGCTACGGTTATCTGGACAAATGGGGGCCGGGCGCGGCGCTTTCTGCCTGGGGGCTAGGCCGTATCCTCGAAGGGTATGGTGAGTGGCGGGAAGGTGACTGGTTGGTTGGCCACCTGCCGGTGGCGGAGCGTGCTCAGGTGGCGCTGCCAGAGACGGGGGCCCCCTTGCCTCTGCGTCTGCCCAGCGATACCCACGAGCCGTTGCGCTGGCTGCATGAACTGGGCATGACGGGCTTCACCGCCTGGCTAGGTATGCGGTGCTACGGACTTCCCCGGTCCGGCGAGACGGTGCTGGTTTCCGCCGCCGCCGGCGCGGTGGGAAGCATCGCCGTGCAACTGGCCCAGTGGGAGGGAGCACGGGTGATCGCTACGGCGGGCAGCGCCGCCAAGCGGCAGTGGCTGCGCGAGACGCTGGGTGTGGCGGCGGCGCTGGACGACAGGGACGTGGATAACTTCGCCACCGCCTTGGCCACTGCCGCGCCTCGAGGGATCGATCTCAACTTCGAAAATCTCGGCGGCGCGGTCTTCGGCGCCGCCATCGAGCGTCTGTGTCCCGGCGGCCGGGTGGTGTTGTGCGGCCTGGTCAGCCAGTACAACGACCCGGAACCGCGTCGCGCACCGTCAAACCTCTCCCGACTTCAGTTCATTGGCGCCCAGCTCATGCCGTTCGTCGTTCCCGGTCACGAGGTCAGGCATTGGAGACACTTTCAGGCGGAGATGCGGCGTCTGACACCGCTCGCGCCGCGCGATGAGCTCCATGGCTTCGAGCGCTGGCCCGAGGCATTCTGCGGCTTGTTCACCGGCAAGGGCATCGGAAAACGGGTGGTGGTGTCCTAGAAGTGATAATTGAGCGGGCGATGAGCGTTGAAGCGCAGGGTTGACACCTTCAACGCTGCTTCCTAGGTTGGGTTGGAGATATTCATGCCGGGCTGCGTCATCGGCATGAATAACAACTACAATCCGAGGAAAATACAGTGAAAAACAAGATCAGGGCCGGAGTGCCCATCCAACTCGTTTCCGCTGCGGTAAGCCTGGGGCTACTGGTGGCCGGAAGCCAGGCGATGGCCCAGGAGCGTGTCGCTTCCATCGACCTGATGACCACCACCGAGTCCTACGATCCCATCCGCTACGAAGCCGCCTTCATCATCGCCGAGCGCTGGCGCGAACTGGGCTTCGAGGTCAACGTCCAGCCCACCGAGTTCAGCACCGCGCTGGAGCGCTTCTACGATCAGCAGGACTTCGACGCGACCATTCTGGGCTGGAGCGGGCGCACCGACCGCCTCGATCCGCAGTTCTTCCTCAGCACCCTCGATTCGCGCCAATCCAACCCCGGCGGCAACAACCCGGGAGGCTACGAGAATCCGGAGTTCGACGCGCTCTTCGATGAGCAGTCCCAGGCCTTCGACATGGACGAGCGCCAGCGCATCGTCCAGGAGATGCAGGAGCTCTACAAGCCCGACGCGCCGTTGGTGGTGCTGTTCCATCGCGACGAGGTAGTGGCCTTCAATCACGACGCCTTCGAAGGCATCAATCCCATGGCCGGCGAGGGACTGTACAGCGAGTGGGGACCGATGGAGGCGCGCCCGGTGGGCGATCGCGCCACCCTGCGCATCGGCGGCCCGCAGGAGCCGGACAACCTCAATCCGCTGGCGTCCACCTCGGTGTGGGGCTGGAAGTGGATGCGCCTCTACTACGACCGCCTGGTGCGTCTCTCCGCTGACGTGGAGCCGCTGCCCTGGGCCGCCGAGTCGGTGGAGCAGGTCGACGACAACACCGTGGCCGTCACCCTGCGCCAGGGCATGACCTTCCATGACGGCGAGCCGGTCACCGCCGAGGACGTCGCCTTCACCTGGAACTACTATCTCGACCAGGACTACAGCTATTTCAACTCCTACCTGGACGCGCTGGAGCGGGCCGAACAGGTCAATGAATACACCGTGCACTTCCACCTGAGCGAACCGTCGGCCTCCTTCGCCAGCATCTCGCTGTCGCAGATCCCGATCCTGCCCAAGCATCTGTGGGAGGAGATCGAGGACGCTTCCACGCTCTCGCCCTCGCAGATTCCCACCGTCGGCTCCGGGCCCTTCGTGCACGAGCGCTTCGACCGCGGCGAGTTCATGGCGCTGAGCAAGTTCGAGGACCACTTCCACGCCGACGAGATCGCCGTGGACGGCGTCGAGTTCATCATCTACGCCGACATGGAGGGCGTCTACACCGGCCTGCAGACCGGCCAGATCGACGTCACCGCCTGGCGCATGGAGCCCGGCCAGATCGGCCTGGCCGAGGGTGAGGAGCACCTCACCGTGGTCAACGTGCCCGACTTCGGCTACTTCCACATGACCTACAACCTGCGCCGTGAGCCGTTCGACGACCGTGCCGTGCGTCGCGCGCTGACCATGGCCACCGACCGCGAGCGCATGGTCAACGTGCTGCTCGACGGTCGTGGCGAGGTGGGCTCCAGCGTGATCGCGCCGGTCAACACCTTCTGGCACGCCCCCTTCGTCGAGCGCTTCGACTTCGACATGGAGGCTGCCCGGGCCGAGCTCGAGGAAGCCGGCTACGCCTGGGACGACGAAGGCCGCCTGGTCAGGTAAGCCTTTTTCGAGCCGCGTACGTTTCCCTCTCACCGCTCACAAGGCGGTGAGAGGGAGTGCCAGTCGTCAAGAGCGAGTCTTCCATGTCGTCACGCAGAAGCTATCTGATACGCCGTGTGCTGCACGGTCTGATGGCGTTGTTCATCATCGCCACGCTGCTGTTCTTTCTGTTCCGCCTGGGACTGCCCGATCCCACCGCCGCCCTGATCACCGAGGGGCTGAGCCCCGAGGAGCGTGAGCGCATCCGCGCCAGCTTCGGTCTCGACCGGCCGATCTGGGAGCAGTACTTCCTCTACCTGGCCAACATCCTGCAGGGCGATTTCGGCTACTCCTTCCACTACCGTGCACCGGTGGCCGACATCATCTGGGAACGACTCGGCAACACCATGGTGCTTATGCTGCCGGCGATCCTGCTGGCCTATGCCGTGGGCGTACCGCTGGGGGCCTGGCTCTCCTGGCGCCGCGGCAGCCGCACCGACACCACCGGCATCTTCGTCGGCCTGATGTTCCGCTCGGCGCCGATGTTCTGGACCGGCATGATCGCCATTCTGGTGTTCGGCATCGCGCTGGGCTGGCTGCCGACCAGCGGCATGCGCACCTTGCCCTACGAGGCCACGGGGTTCTTCGACAAGATCTTCACCCTCGACTTCCTCCACCACCTGATCCTGCCGGCGCTGGTGGTGGCGCTCTACTACCTGGGCTCGCCGCTGCTGATCATGCGCAACACCATGCTCGAGGTGTACGGCGAGGACTTCATCGAGATGGCCCGCGCCAAGGGCCTGCCGGAGCGGCGTATTCTCTACGCCCACGCCGCGCGCAACGCGCTGCTGCCGGTGGTGACCCAACTGGCGGTGACCGTGGGGCTGGCCGCTGGCGGTCAGGTAGTGGTGGAGGTGGTGTTCTCCTGGCCGGGGCTGGGGCGCGAGATCCTCAACTCGGTGCGCACCTCCGACTTCCCCCTGGCCCAGGCCAGCTTCCTGGTGATGGCGGCCTTCGTGGTCACCCTCAACCTGCTGGTGGACATTCTCTACACCTTGCTTGACCCGAGGGTGAGCTTCAAATGATCGGATCCCGCATACTCAAGAGCGCGCAGGAACCGCTGCGCGCCATGATCGGCGATCGCCTCTCCCTGGTGGGCGTCGTGGTGCTGTTGTCGATCATTGGCATGGCGCTGTTCGCGCCCTTTCTCTCCACCCATGAGCCGCTGGCGGTCAACGAGCGCGAAGAGGGCTCGCTGCTGGCGCGCAGCGTCGAGGGCGAGCGGACGCGCTGGGTGCAGCTGCCCGCTCTCGGCGAGCGTACCCTCAATGCGGCGGACTATCGCGACGGCGTGGGGCTGGCCGTGGGCCGTGACGGTGCCGCCTGGCGCTATCGCGATGGCGAGTGGAGCGAGCTCGAGGCGCCGCTCGCCGCGACCCTGATCGACGTTGCCATCGGTCCCGACGGCGCTGCGCTGGCGGTGGGGGTGGGTGGCGCCGTCGCCCTGCTCGACGATGCCGCCGCGGGCAGCGACTGGCAGGCCCTCGAGGCACCGGTGACGGTGGCGTTGACCGGCGTGACCTGGCTCGACGGTGCCACGGCGCTGCTGGTGGGCGTCGACGAGACGATCCTGCGCCTGGACGTTGCCAGCGGCGAGTTCGAGGCACTGGAAAGCCCGCTGGGGCGCGGCATGAGGCTCAACTCGGTGGCGGTGGATGCGGACGGCAGCGCCTGGATGGTGGGGGAGCGCGGCCTGACCCTGCGCCTCGACCCGGACGACGACAGCCTGTCGCTGGAGCGGCTGCCCACCAACCGCGACCTCAATCACATCCACCTGGCCGAGAGCGGCCACGGCCTGATCGTTGGCGAACGCGGCACGCTGCTGGCGCGCAGCGCCGTGGGCGAGCGCTGGCAGAGCCAGGACTCCCCGGACTCCCGCGCCATGCGCGCCGGCTGGGTCACCGACGAAGGCCACGCCTTCGCCGTGGGCCGCAGCGGCATCGTGTTCGAGCGCGAGACGGACGAGTGGCGGCTGGTACCCAGCGAAGAGGAGCGCCACCTGCGCGCCCTGATGGTCACCGGGGAGGACTATTTCGCCCTCGGCTCGGATCGCTTCGTCAACCGCCTGGCCCCGCCCTCCGGCGAGCACTGGTTCGGCACCGACCATCTCGGTCGCGACCTCTACAGCCAGAACGTGCACGGTTCGCGCATCGCCCTGCTGGTGGGCTTCATCGGTGCCGCCCTGGTGGTGCTGATCGGCGCCAACGTGGGGCTCGTCGCCGGCTATTTCCGCGGCCGCACCGAGACCGTGCTGATGCGTACCGTCGACGTCATGTACGGCATTCCCTTCGAGCCCTTCGCGCTGATCCTGGTGCTGCTGTTCGAGCCGAGCCTGCTGATCGTGATACTCGCCGTGTCGCTGCTCACCTGGCGCACCGTGGCGCGGCTGATCCGCTCCCAGGTGCTGAGCCTGCGCGAGCGGCCCTTCGTCAAGGCGGCGCGGGTGGCGGGCGCCTCGGACCTGCGCATCATGTATCTACACATCTTCCCCAACGTGATGCCGCTGGTCTTCCTCGAGCTCGCCATCATCGTCGGTGTGTCGATCATCGCCGAGGCGACGCTGTCGTTCCTCGGCCTGGGGCCGCCCCAGTCGATCTCCTGGGGCGGCATCCTGCACAACGCACGGCTCTCCGGTGCCTGGCGCGACGCCTGGTGGTGGAACCTGCCGCCGGGGCTGTTCATCATGATCACGGTGCTCTCCGTGTTCTTCATCTCCCGCTCGCTGGAGCTGGTCGCCAACCCACGCTTGAGGGCACGCCGATGACCGATCAACGACTGCTGAAGGTCGAGGACCTTGCCATTCACTACCGCACGGGGGCAGGGCCGGTGCAGGCCGTCGACGGCATCCACTTCGACCTGCGTCCCGGCGAGGCGCTGGGGCTGGTGGGCGAGTCGGGCTGCGGCAAGACCACCGCGGCCAAGGCCATGCTGCGGCTGCTGCCACCCAACGGTGAGGTGCCCCGCGGACGCATCGACTTCGACGGGCGCGATCTGGTGGCGCTCGACGAAGAGAGCATGCGCAAGGTGCGCTGGAAGGAGATCGCCTGGATCTCCCAGGCGGCAATGAATGCGCTGGACCCGGTCTATACCGTGGGCGACCAGATCCTCGAGGCAATGAACGCCCACATCAAGATCGACCGCAAAACCGCCTGGGCCCACGCCGAGGAGCTGTTTCGTGCGGTGGGCATCGACCCGGGCCGGCTCTCCGCCTACCCCCACGAGATGAGCGGCGGCATGAAGCAGCGCGCGGTGATCGCCATGGCCCTGGCGCTGGATCCGAAGCTGATCATCGCCGACGAGCCGACCACGGCGCTGGACGTGGTGACCCAGGCGCAGATCCTGGCGCGGCTCTCCAAGCTGCGCCGCGAGCGCGGTATGGGGCTTTTGTTCATCACCCACGACATCTCGGTGGTGGTGCAGACCTGCGACCGGGTGGCGGTGATGTATGGCGGCCACATCATGGAGACCGGGCCGGTGCGGGAAGTGTTCGGCACGCCCTTCCATCCCTACACCATGGGCCTGACCAACGCCTTCCCGACCCTGGAGGGGGCCCAGCGCGAGCTGATCTCGATACCGGGCAGCCCGCCGGACTTGCTCAATCCACCGTCGGGCTGCCGTTTCGCCGAGCGCTGCCCCTTCGCCACCGAGCGCTGCGTGCGCGAAACGCCGCCGCTGCATGCGGTGGGCGAGGAGCGCCAGGCGGCCTGCCACTATCCGGATCAGGCCGAGGCCTTTCGCGTGAAGGCGGCGCTCAACGAGACCTGGGCGGTGGTGGGGGAGCGCCTGAACGAGCCGGTACAGGGTGCCGGCTCCATCGAGCACCTGGAGAGCGAGGCGCCGCTGCTGCTCGAAGTGGAGGAACTCAAGAAGCACTTCCCGGTGGAGCAGGGCTTCCTCGACGGCCTGCGCGGTCGTAACAAGGACCGCAAGGTGCATGCCGTCGACGGCATCTCCTTCGACCTGCGCGAGGGCGAGATCCTGGGCCTGGCCGGCGAGTCGGGCTCCGGCAAGACCACCACCGGCGAGATGCTGGTGCGCCTGCTCGACGTCACTGCAGGGGAGATCCGCTTCGAGGGGGCCGATATCGCCCAGCTCAGCGGCCGCGAACTGAAGACGTTCCGGCGCCGGGCGCAGATGATCTTCCAGGACCCCTACCAGACCCTCAACCCGCGCTTCACCATCTTCGACATCGTCGCCGAACCGCTGATCATCCATCGCCTGGCCGAGGGGGAGGTACTGCAGCAAAAGGTGGTCGAGGCCCTGGAGCGGGCCGGGCTCAAGCCGGCCGAGGTGTATGCCGAGCGCTTTCCCCACGAGCTCTCCGGCGGCCAGCGCCAGCGTGTCGCCATCGCCCGGGCCATCGTGCTGGAGCCGCGTTTCATCGTCGCCGACGAGCCGGTGTCGATGCTCGACGTCTCGATCCGTGCCGGGGTGCTCAACCTGATGCACCGCTTTCGCAACGAGCTGGGCATCTCCTTCGTCTACGTCAGCCATGACCTGCCGACCATCCGTTACGTGGCGGATCGCACGGCGATCATGTACCTGGGCGAGATCGTCGAGGTGGGGCCTACCGAGCAGGTGGTGCGCGAGCGCAAGCACCCCTATACCCAGCTATTGCTGGAGGCGAGTCCCGAGCCGGATCCCGTGGTGGTCAAGCCGCCCTTGGAGAGCGCCGGGGAGATCCCCAGCGCGGTGGAGCCGCCCAACGGCTGCCACTTCCACACCCGCTGCCCCCGGGCCATGGCTCACTGCGGCTGGGAGGGGCGCGACGTGGTCACCGCCCTGAGCGAGTGGCGCATCGCCGGTCGCGAGATCGAGCACCTGGGCAGCGCCGAGGTGGCCGGGCTCGACGTGCACCTGCAGGTGCGCGGGGGAGATATCGAGGCCGCGGAGCGCGAGCTGGTCGAGGTGATGAGAGCCAAGCACCCGGCGCTGGCCGAAGCCGGCCGCATCGAGCAGGGCGCCGAGGGAGCCCTGAGCGTGCGCTTCCAGGTGCAGGTCTCGCCCCAGCGGCGGCAGGTCGCCGATCAGCATTCGGTGGCGTGCTATCTCTACGAGTAGCGCTGGAGCTATCGAACGCGGAACGAGCCGAAGGGGAGAGTCGTAGGAGCGGGTCGCTCCTCGGCAGGTGAGTGCCGCGCAGGGCCGTGCCCTGCGCGGTCGCTGGTATCAGCGTCGCTTGACGTAGAGTCCCGCCATGCACAGCACCACGCCGGCCACCGACAGCAGCATGCCGCCGTTGACCAGCCAGGGCTGACGCTCCACCCAAGGCACGAAGGGCTGCGGGGTGGAGCGGCACACACCGTCGAGGTAGTCCCAGTAGCCGTCCTGGATCAGGGTGCATTCACGCACGCTGCTGAGTTCCCAGAAATAGAGGCCCATCAGTACGAGGATGGGCAGGGTCAGCAGCAGCAGTCCTAGTCTCAGCATTCGTTTTCCAGTCGTCTATGGGGCTTTCAGGGTGTGCAGCAATACATCGGCGCTCCTCAGGGGCGCTGACAATTCGGCTGCCTTCCCGCCTGCCTGGCCTGCTCATAGCGGGCGATGGCGCCTTCCATCTCCTGCTGCAGCACCTGGGTGCGCTGGCCGTGGCTGGGGTGAGTGGACATCCAGGCCGGCGGACGGGCGCCGCCCTCGGCGCCCATGTTGTCCCACAGGTCGAGGCTGGCACGCGGGTCGAAGCCGGCGTCCGCCATCAGCCGCACGCCGATGATGTCGGCTTCGGTTTCGTGGCGCCGCGAGAAGGGCAGCATGATGCCGTACTGGGCGCCGAGGCCCAGGGCGCCCATCAGCTGCTCGCCGCCGGGGCCCTGCATGCCTGCCGCGGATCCCAGTACCGACAGGGCCAGCTGGGTCGAGGTCTGGGTCGAGACCCGCTCGTTGGCGTGACGGGCCAGCACGTGGCCGATCTCGTGCCCCACCACGGCGGCGACCTGATCCTGGTTGCGGGCTACCCGCAGCAGGCCGGTGTTGATGCCCATGTAGCCACCGGGCAGGGCGAAGGCGTTGGCCTGTTCCGATTCGAACACGCGAATCTGCCAGTCCTGGTCGCGCTCGCGCTCCGGCAGCACGGCGATCAGCGCCTCGGCGATGCACTGGGCATAGCGCTGCTCGGCCTGGCCGGCGGGGGGCAGGTCCTGCTGGTACTGATCGAAGGCCTCGCGGCCCATCTGATTGAGCTGGGCGTCCGACATCAGCGTGAGCTGCTGGCGGCCGGTGGGCGAGGTGGTACAGGCAGTAAGGGTCAGGGCCAGGGTGGCCACGGCAACATAACGAATCCAGCGCATGTTCGATTCCTCGTTCTTCAGATCCCTTGAGACCCTGGACGTCGGTGACGGTTCGCCACAAGATACCCCGTAACGACACAACGTCAACCACGAACCGTGGAACTTCCAAGGAGATACCGATGGATGCCGAGTTGAGCAGACGTCTTGGCCGCCTGCTGGATCACGTGGAGCACTGGCTGCCGCCCGCCCCGCAGGAGGTCGACTGGACGCGGGACGTGGCCGCACTGTGGCAGCGCCATGTGCTGGGCGGCCGCTTGTTGCCGGTGCCGCCACGGGATAGCCTCGCCCTCGACGACCTGCTGGGCATCGAGCGCCAGAAGCTGGCGCTGGTCGACAACACCCGCGCCTTCCTGCAGGGTCTGCCGGCCAACCATGCGTTGCTGTGGGGCTCACGCGGCAGTGGCAAGTCGTCGCTGATTCGCGCCCTGCTCAACAGTCTGGCGCCTGAGGGGCTGCGCCTGGTACAGGTCGATCGCCACGATCTGGCCGGCCTGCCACTGCTGGTCGAGCAGCTGCGCGAGCAGCCGCAACGATTCGTGGTGTATTGCGACGACCTCTCCTTCGAGGGCCATGACGACGCCTACAAGGCGCTAAAGAGCGTGCTCGACGGTGCGCTCACCGGTCCGCCGCCCAACGTGCTGCTCTATGCCACCTCGAACCGCCGTCACCTGCTGCCGGAGTCCATGGCCGACAACGAAGGCTCGCGGCTGGTGGGCGAGGAGCTTCATCACGGCGACGCGGTGGAGGAGAAGATCTCGCTCTCCGACCGCTTCGGCCTGTGGCTGGGCTTCTACCCCTTCAACCAGGACACCTATCTGGAAGCCTGCTGCCACTGGGTGACGCACCTGGGCAGTGCCAAGGACTGGGACGCCGAGGCTCGCGCCGAGGCGATCCGCTACGCCACGCTACGTGGCGGGCGCAGCGGCAGAGGGGCCTGGCAGTTCGCCTGCCAGTGGGTGGGGCGGCGTCGGCTCCACGAGGCCCCAGCTAGTTCAGGTCAGCGCTGAGGCGTCAGCTCGCCGTCCTGACCCACGGCGAAGCGCAGGGTCGGCGTAAAGAGGCCGGCGGGCAGGGTTACGCCGAGGCCGCGCAGGCTGCCCGGGGTGATGGCGAGTTCACTGCCTGCCGGCAGCTCGCCCTGGCTCGCCAGCTGCGTGGCCAGCTCGACCATGGGGGCCAGGCGACGGCGGTCGGTGGCCAGCACGTCGAACTCCACCGGCAGGCGCAGGCGGGTGTCATCGCCCGATGTCAGCGTCACGTTCTGCTGGTAGTCGCCGCTGACCGGATCGGCCCCGGGCACGTCCAGGGTCCAGCGGAAGCCCGACATCTCCACCGCCGGCATGCCGACGGGCAGCGCCAGCCCCATGGCCAGGGTGGCCTGCACCGGCAGGCTGCCCGCACCGAGGCTGGAGGCGATCAGCGAAGCGACGTCGCTGGTGTCGAGACCGGCCTGGATCGAGTAGGGACCGATCCGTACGTCCTCCACCCCCAGCGAGGTCACGGCCAGGCGAAAGGCGAACAGACCGGTCTGGGGCAGGGCCAGACAGCCGGCAAGCAGCAGGGACAGACTAAGCGGGGCCAGCAGGCGCCAACGGCGACGCGGCAGCAAGAACGACGACACGCGACTCAGGAACATCGGTTCCTCCTGTTGGATGAACGACTCAAGCTAAGGGTAGGTTGCAGGGTAGACCTGGGAACGGGTGGCGATACGCCCGATCTGGCGATCGGGCGTTTTGACAGGTATCAGCGGCGTTTGTTGCGTGCGGCCCGGGTGCGTCCCAACTCGCGCTGCTTGGCTTTCTCCCGGTCGCTGGCACCGGCCAGCGGGTCGAAGGGGTTATTGCCAGAGCGAAACTCGAAGCGAATCGGGGTGCCGCGAACCTTGAGCACCTTGCGGAACGTATTGGTCAGGAAGCGTTTGTAGGACTCGGGCAGCGCTTCGGTCTGGTTGCCGTGAACCACGATGATCGGCGGGTTGCTGCCACCCTGGTGGGCCATGCGTAGCTTGATGCGTCGCCCGTGCACCAGCGGCGGCGGATGCTGGCCGACGGCATCCTGCAGCAGGGTGGTGAGGCGGTTGGTCGACCAGTGGCTGTTGGCAGAGGCAAAGGCGCGCTCGATGGAGGGATAGAGGTCACCCACGCCGGTGCCGTGCAGTGCCGAGATGAAGTGCAGGTCGGCATAGTCGGCAAAGCCCAGCCGACGCTTGATGTCGGCGCGCATCTTCTCCTTGGCCTCGTGCTCCAGGCCGTCCCACTTGTTGACCGCCAGCACCAGGGCACGCCCGGTGGTGAGCACGTAATCGAGCAGGTGCAGATCCTGCTCCACCAGGCCACTGCGGGCGTCGAGCACCATGATCGCGACATGGCACTCCTTGATCGCCTCCAACGTCTTGATGATCGAGAACTTCTCGGCGATCTCGCTGACGTTCTTGCGCCGCCGTACGCCGGCGGTATCGATCAGCACGTAGGGTTTGCCGCGCCGCTCGAAGGGGATCTCGATGGCGTCGCGGGTGGTACCGGCCTCGTCGAACACCACCACCCGCTCTTCGCCGAGCAGGCGATTGACCAGCGTCGACTTGCCCACGTTGGGCCGACCGATCACGCCGATGCGGATGCCCTTGGTGCCGGTATCCGCCGGGATGCTCAGGTCGCGTTCGGGGAAGGGCGCCAGCACTTCCTCGATCAGGCTGGTGACGTTGCGCCCATGCGCGGCGGCGATGGGGCGGGGATCGCCAAGGCCCAGTTGCCAGAAGTCGGCCATGGCCGAGTGCTCTTCCAGGCCGTCGGTCTTGTTCACCACCAGCCAGGTCTTCTTCTGGTTGACCCGCAAGTGGTTGGCAATCGCTTCGTCGGCGACGTTCAGGCCGGCGCGGGCGTCGACCAGGAACAGCACGATGTCGGCTTCGTCGATGGCGGCCAGAGACTGCTCGGCCATGGCCGCGTCGATACCCTCCTCGTCGCCGCTGATGCCGCCGGTGTCGATCACCGTGTAGGCCTTGTCCCCCAGCATGCCGTTACCGTACTTGCGGTCGCGGGTAAGCCCCGGGAAGTCTGCCACCAGGGCATCCCGGCTGCGGGTCAGGCGGTTGAACAGCGTCGACTTGCCCACATTGGGGCGGCCAACCAGGGCGATCACAGGTGTCATCGGGTAATTTCCAGGGCCTCCAGGCGGCCGTTATTGGTCAGCACGTAGAGACGTCGGAAGTCGGTGACCGGACGCACGCTGATGCCGGAACTGTCGACCCGGGTACGGGCGGTGAAGCGACCGTTCTGGATGTCGATCAGGTGGACGTAGCCCTCGAAGTCGCCCACCACCAGGTTGCCGTCGGCGAAGGCGGGCGAGGTCAGCCAGCGACCCTCGAGGTCGCGGTTGCGCCACACCTCCTCGCCGGTGCGGGCGTCGAAGGCCGTCACGTGGCTGGCCTCGTTGACGGTGAACAGGCGATCGCCCACCAGCACGGGGGTCTGATAGCTGGAGTGCTCGCGCTCCCACAGCGTTTCGCCGCTGGTCGCATCGAGGGCGGTCAGGCGTCCGTTGTAGCTGGACACGAACAGTCGGCCATCGGGAGTCAGCACGGGCTGGCCGCCCAGATCGACCATACGGTCGATCTCGCTGCGTCCGCGGGGTACGGCGATACGACGCTCCCACAGCGGCTGACCGCTGCGGTTGTCCAGCGTGGTCAGGCGGCCGTTGGCAAAGCCGACGAAGGTGACCGGGTCGATCACCGACGGGGTGCCGGTGCCGCGCAGGGTAAGGGCCGGTTCGGTGGTGTTGTACACCCAGCGCTCCTGGCCGGTACGCCGATCCAGTGCGGTAACGGTGCCGTCCACGCTCTGCACCACCAGCAACTGCTGGTTGGGCTGGGGCGCGGCCAGCACTTCGCTGGCGACACGTGAGCGCCAGGTGACCTCGCCGTCGGCCTGGCTGACCGCGAGCACTTCGCCGTTACGGGTACCCAGATAGATCTGCCCGGCCGCTGCCGTCAGGCCGCTGGATACGCCGACCTCGAGGTCGGTCTGCCAGCGTCGCTCACCGCTGTCGGCCGCTACGGCCATGAGTCGGCCGCGTTCGTCGGCGGCATAGATCACACCGCCGTCGAGGGTGGGCGAAATGGGGTAGACGGCGCGGCCGAGGCCTTGCCCCACGCGCTGGCGCCAGTCGCTACGCAGCTCGGCGCGGGCCTCGAAGCGCTGCAGCTCCTTGGGGGTGTAGCGCGGCTCCGAGCGGTTGGCGCAGCCGGCCAGCAGGCCGAGGGTCAGCGTGGCGACCAGAGCGAGAGTGGTCTTGCGAGCGAGAGTCGTCTTCATAGCGTGGCCTCTTCGGCGCCCAGGTCGTCGAGCTTGAGCTGGACGCCATAGATCGGCTGATTGCGTTGTTCGGCGACGGCAAGCGCTTCCTGCCAGGCCTGACGGGCTTCGTCGGTGCGGCCCAGATGCTGCAGGGCGTCGCCGCGCACGTCGGCCTGCTGGGCGGCGAGGGCTGCCGGGATGTCCCGTGCCAGGGTGTCGAGAGCCGCCTCGGCATCGCCCGCGGCCACCTGCAGTCGGGCCAGGCGCAGCCGTGCCAGGCCCTGCATGTAGTCGCGGCTGCTGGACTCGATCACGCCTTCGAGCGCTGCGCGGGCGGCGTCGAGGTCGCCGGTCTCCACGGCCAGGCGGGCATCGATCAGGCGCGCCAGGTCGGCATACAGGGTGCGACCGTGATTGTCGGTGATCTCGGCGACCAGGCTGCGGGCTTCGTCGATCTCGCCACTGTCGGTCAGGTTGACCAGGTGCTGGTAGCGCATGGAGGCCGATGCCGACTGGTTCTCCTGATAGTTCTGCCAGGCGTTCCAGCCGACCACGCCGGCAATCGCGATGGCGACGCCGGCGATCAGCGCCGTGCCGTTCTCCTTCCACCAGCGCTTGATGGCTTCCAGCTGCTCTTCTTCGGTTCTCAGCTCCGCCACGGGCGGTCTCCTTTCACTGCAATATCGGTTCGATCAGGCGCGCTCGTCGCTTGTCGTCATGCTGGCAAGGGTGTCGATCAGAGCGCCCTGATCCAGGCTCATCTGCTCGCGCTCCTCGCGCAGGAATTTCAGCGTGGCGCGGCCCGCATCCAGTTCGTCTTCGCCCAGCAGCAGCGCCAGGCGGGCACCGCTCCTGTCGGCCTTCTTGATCCGGCTCTTGAAGCTGCCGCCGCCGCAATGCAGCTGCAGGCGCAGCTCGGGCAGCTCGCTTCTGATCCGTTCGGCGAGCAGCATGGCCTGGGTGGTGGCGACATCATCCATGGGCAGCACGTAGAGGTCCAGCTCGCCCAGGGCGGCGTCGGGCACCAGCTCCAGGGTCTCGAGCAGCAGCACCAGCCGCTCGATGCCCATGGCGAAGCCTACCGCCGGGGTCGGCTTGCCGCCGAGCTGCTCGACCAGGCCGTCGTAGCGACCGCCGGCACACACGGTGCCCTGGCTGCCGAGTGCGGTGGTGGTCCACTCGAATACGGTGCGACCGTAGTAGTCGAGACCGCGTACCAGGCGTGGATTGATCACGTAGTCGATGCCGGCGGCCTGGAGCAGGGCGGTGAGGCCCTCGAAGTGCTCGCGCGAGGCGTCGTCGAGATGATCCATCAACTTGGGCGCATCGGCCAGCATCGGCGCCATGTCTGGGTTCTTCGAATCGAGAATGCGCAGCGGGTTGCTGGTCAGGCGGCGCAGGGAGTCCTCGTCGAGCTGGTCACGGTGCTGCTCGAAATAGGCCACAAGCTTGTCGCGATAGGCGGCGCGCGCCTCGCTGGAGCCCAGCGAGTTGAGTTCCAGGGTGACGTGATCGCTAAGGCCCAGCTCCCGCCACAGGCGGGCGGAGAGCAGGATCACCTCGGCGTCGATGTCCGGGCCTTCCAGACCGAAGGCCTCGACGCCGACCTGGTGGAACTGGCGGTAGCGCCCCTTCTGCGGGCGCTCGTGACGAAACATCGGGCCCTGGTACCACAGCCGCTGGGTCTGGTTGTGCAGCAGGCCGTGCTCCATGGCGGCGCGCACACAGCTGGCCGTGCCCTCGGGGCGCAGGGTCAGGCTGTCGCCGTTACGATCCTCGAAGGTGTACATCTCCTTCTCGACGATATCGGTGACTTCGCCGATGGAGCGGGCGAACAGCGCAGTCTGCTCGACGATGGGAGTGCGGATCTCGGCGTAGCCGTAGCGCTGCGTCAGCGCCTGTACCTTGCCTTCGAAGTATTGCCACAGGGCGGACCGGTCCGGCAATAGGTCGTTCATGCCGCGGATGGCCTGGATCTTCTTCTTGCTGCTGTCGGACTTGCTCAACGATGGCTCCTTGATGGTCAACGGCGGATCAGGCCCCGCGGGCGATCAGATCCTTTTCGGCCTGTTCCTTCTCGCGCACCTTCTCGCGAATCAGGCGCTCCAGGTCGTCGACCAGATGGTCGTTGGTCAGTTTGGTGGCGGGCTTGCCGTCGATGTAGATCAGATTGTTGGGCGTGCCGCCGGTCAGCCCGATGTCGCTCTCCTTGGCTTCGCCGGGGCCGTTCACCACACAGCCGATCACCGAGACGTCGAGCGGTGTCATGATGTCTTCCAGGCGCTCTTCGAGGGCGTTCATGGTGCCGATGACATCGAAGTTCTGGCGCGAGCAGCTGGGGCAGGCGATGAAGTTGATGCCCTTGCTGCGCAGGCGCAGGCTCTTGAGCATGTCGTAACCGACCTTGATCTCCTCCACCGGGTCGGCGGCCAGGGAGACGCGAATGGTATCGCCGATGCCGTCCATCAGCAGCATGCCGAGGCCGATCGACGACTTGACCGTGCCCGAGCGCAGGCCGCCGGCCTCGGTGATGCCCAGGTGCAGCGGCTGTTCGATCAGCTTGGCCAGTTGGCGATAGGCGGCCACGGCCATGAACACGTCGCTGGCCTTGACGCTGACCTTGTACTCCTGGAAGTCGAGGCGGTCGAGGTGGTCGATGTGGCGCATGGCCGACTCTACAAGCGCCTCCGGCGTGGGCTCGCCGTACTTGCGCTGCAGCTCCTTCTCCAGCGAGCCGGCGTTGACCCCGATGCGGATCGGGATGCCGTTGTCGCGGGCGGCGGAAACCACCGCACGCACGCGGTCTTCCTTGCCGATGTTGCCGGGATTGATGCGCAGGCAGTCGACTCCCAGTTCGGCCACGCGCAGGGCGATCTTGTAGTCGAAGTGGATGTCGGCGACCAGCGGCACGTTGACCTGCTGCTTGATGCGGCCGAAGGCTTCGGCCGCGTCCATGCACGGTACCGAGACGCGTACGATATCGGCGCCGGCATCCTCGAGGCGTTGAATCTGGGCCACGGTGGCGGCCACGTCCAGGGTGTCGGTGTTGGTCATGCTCTGCACCGAGATGGGGGCGTCGCCCCCGACCGGCACCTTGCCGACATGGATCTGGCGCGACTTGCGACGCACGATGGGCGATGGGGAATGCATGTCACTCTCCCAGGGTGAAACGGGCGACGTTGTTGGCGCCGGCGCGAGCGCGCAGGTCGATGCGCTCGCCGGCCCAGCTCAGTTCGACGCCGGTGGCATTGCCGATGGTCAGGCGGAACGGTGGCTCTCCTTCGACGGTCGCGGTGGTGCCGGGTTCCTGAAGGCCGACGAAAACACGGCTGTTGGTGGCGTCGAAGATCTCGGTCCAGGACTGCTCGTTGAAGGTCAGCTGCAGCACGGTGCGGTCGGTGGGCGCCGCCACGTCGGTCGCTTCGGGCTCCTCCTCGACGACGATGTCCTGGGCGGTAGCCTCCTCGACGATGGCCTCTTCCTCGTCGGCCGTCGCTTCGCCGGTCTGGGCCAGCAGGGCCTGGGCGCCGCTGGGGTCGACTTCGCCGAAGGGTCGTGCGACCTCTTCGTCCATCGGGTCGACGCCTTCGAGCGGCACCGGCGGCAGCGCTTCCTCGACCTCGGGGCGCGGCTCTTCCTCGATGGTGGTGGTGCCGTCGAGGGTCTCGACCGATACCGGTTCGCCATCGTCTACGGCGGGCGGTTGGTTGCCGTCGCGGCTCTGCCACCACACCAGGGTCAGACCGATCAGGCCGGCAATCACCAACAGCGTAACGAGCTTGAACAGCCAGGCGCCGATGCGCGATGGCGGCTTGGTGACCTGTACCGGGGTGACCCGCTGCTCGCTCTCCTGGGAGCCGAAACGGTCCGTATAGGCCTGCAGCACGGGGCGGTCGTCGATGCCCAGCAGACGGGCATAGGCGCGCAGGTAGCCGCGGCGATAGGTGGCCACCGGCACCTGCTCATAGTTGTCCTCTTCCATGCCGGTAACCACGGCGGGGCGCAGGTTCAGCGCCGTGGCAACCTCTTCCCGCGACAGGCCTTGCGTTTCACGCTCTCGGCGAAGCATCTCCCCGGGAGAGGCCTGGGATCCGAGGCCGACGGCATCGATATCTTGGTTATCGCTCATGGCTGAGCATCCTTCAGTCTTGGAATCGTTGATCAATGTGCGTCACGCTGGTTGTCAGAGCCGGGGGTGACGGTCATGTTCGGTGCGTTGGCGGCGATTTGTCGGGCCAGCGCCTGGGCTTCCGGCGTCATGCCGGCAAGCCCCACGAATATCTCCAGCTGTTGCCTGGCGCGGTCGGGGTTGCCCTGTTCCAGCTCCAGTTCAGCCAGGGTGAAGTAGCTCCTGGGATTGCGCGGTTCGAGGCTGCGGGCGCGCTCCAGGCTGTGGCGTGCCTGGTCGATCTCGCCAAGCTCCCACTGGCACTGGCCCAGGTTGGTGAACAACTGGGCTCGGTTGGCATAGCGGGTATCCTTGGAAGCTGCCTCGAGCTGCTCGCAGGCGCGCCGTACCTGCCCCTGTTCATAAAGAAAGACGGCATAATTGTTGCGTGCGCGGCTGTTGTTCGGTGCCGCGGCGATGGCCCGCTGGAACGTCTCGTCGGCCTGCTGCCGTTCGCCCTGGCGCTGATAGACGATGGCCATGGCCTGCAGCGCCTCGGGGTCGTTGGGCGCGCGTTCCAGGGCGCGGTTGAGCGCGGACATGGCGCGCGGCAGATTGTTGCGCTCCAGGTAGGCCATACCCAACTGGGTGAAAGCTTCCGTCGGGTCTGCCTCGGCCTGCTGCTCGGGTTGGCTGGCACAGCCGGAAAGCCACAACGACACGACCGCCATGGCGACCAGCGGGGGGCATCGGCTTGGCAGGTTGGGGAAGCGCGTCATGGCATCCTCATGGTCGGGCCTGTCGGGCTGTGGATGTTTCGCTTGCCTGGCGCCCGAGCGGCGCTGGCCAGGGACGAAAAAAGCCTGTTCATCAAAGCGCCGTGACGAGTTGAAGTCAAGGCAGCCCGCCGCTTCAGTCGGCGTCGATCTGGATCGAGCGAATGTAGCGCTCATGACGCCGGGTGCGATCCTTGACGCGACCCACCAGTTGGCCGCAGGCGGCATCGATGTCGTCGCCGCGGGTGGTACGGATCGGTGCCGTGTAGCCCAGCTCGTAAAGCCACTGCTGGAAGCGCATCACCTGGTTGCGTGACGGTTTCTCGTAGCCCGAATGGGGGAACGGGTTGAACGGAATCAGGTTGATCTTGCACGGCAGCTCGCGCAGCAACTCGGCTAACTGCTGGGCGTGCTCCTGCTGGTCGTTGACGTCCTTGATCACGGTGTATTCGACGGTGACCATTCGGGTGTCGTCGCACTTGGCCAGGTAGCGATGACAGGCGTCCAGCAGGGTGCGGATGTTGTACTTGCGGTTGAGCGGCACCAGCTCGTTGCGCAGCTCGTCGGTGGCGGCGTGGAGCGAGATCGCCAGGCTCACGTCGAGCTCGTCGCCGAGCCGGTCGAGCATCGGTACCACTCCCGAGGTCGAGAGGGTGACACGACGCTTGGAGAGGCCGTAGCCGTTGTCGTCGAGCATCAGCTTCATGGCCGGCACGACGTTGTCGTAGTTCATCAGCGGTTCGCCCATGCCCATCATCACCACGTTGGTGACCGGACGATTGGCGGTATCCTTGCGCGGCCCCACGCTGCGCTGGGCGACCCACACCTGGCCGATGATCTCGGCGGCGGTGAGGTTGCGCTGAAAGCCCTGCTTGCCGGTGGAGCAGAAGCTGCAGTCGAGCGAACAGCCCACCTGTGACGATACGCACAGGGTGCGGCGCTTGCCGTTGTCGGCCGGGATCAGCACCGTTTCCACGTAACTACCGTCCTCCACTTCCAGCACCCACTTGCGGGTACCGTCGCTGGAGGTGCCTTCATAGACCACGCCGGGGCCGCGAATCTCGGCCACTTCGGCGAGCCGCTGACGCAGCGCCTTGGAAAGGTTGGTCATGGCCTCGAAGTCGTCGCAGCCCTCGTGATGAATCCACTTCATCACCTGGGCGGCGCGAAACTTCTTCTCGCCGATGGAGAGGAAGAAGGCTTCCATCTCCTCGCGAGTCAGGCCGAGCAGATTGATACGTTGGGCGGTGGTGGCGGTCATGGCATCACGCAGATCGGGGCAGGGCGGGAGCGGGGGCGTGAGCGCCCCCGCGAAAAGTGCCTGGCCTGGGTGGCTTAGCGGGGACAGATCTCGTCGGCGCTGAAGAAGTAGGCCACCTCACGCTCGGCGGAGGCCGGCGAGTCGGAGCCGTGTACGGCATTGGCGTCGATGGTCTCGGCGAAGTCGGCGCGGATGGTGCCCGGCGCGGCCTCCTTCGGGTTGGTGGCGCCCATCAGGTCGCGGTTCTTGGCGATGGCGTCGTCGCCTTCCAGTACCTGCACGACCACCGGCCCGGAGGTCATGAAGCCCACCAGATCCTTGAAGAAGGGACGCTCCTTGTGCTCGGCGTAGAAGCCGCCGGCCTGCTCTTCGGAGAGGTGCAGCATCTTGGCGGCAACGACCTTGAGGCCGGCCTTCTCGAAGCGGGAGATGATCTCGCCGATGGCATTCTTGGCGACGGCGTCGGGCTTGATGATGGACAGGGTACGTTCGGTTGCCATGAGGGCCTCTTGGTTGCAGTGTGATGGAGCTGAAGATGCAAGGGTGCAGCGCCACGCCGCACCCGCCCACCGGTGAGGTGTCGGTACGGCGCGGCGCCAATAGAAATCCAATGCGTTCGGTGTCGCCGGGTCATCGCCCAGGCGGCGCCATCGATGGGCGCAGAGTATACCGCTGCCGGCAGGCGTTGAACAATCGCCACTCCTGCGGAAAGAAACGCTGCACAAGTCGGCGAGCGGAGTGAAGCGGCTAGGTTCGTTCCCGACGAACCAACGCACTTCCCACATCCCTGTGGGTCGCAAGGCGCACGCAGCGCAGACACCGGAGCCTATGCGGTACTAGGTGAGGATGTCGAGCAGCGCGCAACGCAGCGATTTGCCCGCGCAGATACTTGTGCCGTGTTTCTTCAGACGGTGAAGCTCTCGCCGCATCCACACTGATCCTTCACGTTCGGGTTGTTGAAGCGGAAGAAGCGGTTGAGCCCCTCCGAGACGTAGTCGACCTCGCTGCCGTCGAGCATCGGCAACGCCTCGGGGGTGACGAAGACGGTCACGCCGTGCTCCTCGAACACCGCGTCGTCATTGGCCGCCTGGTCGGCGAAGTCGAGCACGTAGCTGTAGCCGGAGCAGCCGCTGGGCTTGACCGAAACCCGCAGGCCAAGACCATGCCCGCGTTCCGCCAGCGCCCGCTGAATCTGTTCGGCGGCTGAGGGGGTAATCGAAAGATGCGCCATGTTGGTACTCCTGCAGCAAAGTGGCTGAGAGGCGATCAGCGTCTCAGGCCCGGTAGGGCATGACGCAAGGCCTCGAGCGCGGCCTCGATGTCGGCCTCGTCGGTGAAGCGGCCGAAACTGAAACGCAACGAGGCCAGTGCCAGCGCGCGCGGCACGCCGATGCCCTTCAATACATAGGATGGCTCTACGCTGGCGGAGTTGCATGCCGAACCGGTCGACAGGGCAATGCTGCGCAGGGCCATCAGCAGCGATTCGCCGTCCACACCCTCGAAGGCCAGGTTGAGAATGTTGGGCACCGCCACGTCGATGGCGGTGTTGCAATGGATGCCGTCCAGCTCCGACAGTCCATCGAGCAGTCGGTTCCGCAGCGCCAGGATGCGTGCCTGATCGGCTTCGCCTTCGGCGGCAGCCAGCTGGAAGGCTTCGCCCATGCCGACGATCTGATGGGTGGCCAGGGTGCCGGAGCGCATGCCGCGCTCGTGGCCGCCGCCATGGATCAGCGGCTCGATGCGGATGTCGGGGCTGCGCCGCACGTAGAGCGCGCCGATACCCTTGGGGCCGTAGGCCTTGTGGCCGGAGAGGGACATCAGGTCGATGCCCAGTCGGCTCACGTCGAGGTCGATGCGGCCCGTCCCCTGAGCGGCATCGACGTGAAACGCCGCGCCGCCGGCATGTGCCACCTCGGCCAGTGCCGCCAGGTCGTGGATGCAGCCCAGCTCGTTGTTGACCGCCATCAGCGAGACCAGTGCGGTGTCGGGGCGCATGGCCTCGCGCAGCTGCTCGGGCTGGATACGACCATCGCTGCCGGGCGTCAGCCAGGTGACCTCGAAGCCCTCCCGTTCGAGCGCTGTGGCAGTGTCCACTACCGCCTTGTGCTCGACGATCGAGGTCACCAGATGCCGGCCGCGTTCGCGATTGGCACGCATGAAGCCGATCAGGGCCAGATTGTCGGCCTCGGTGGCGCCGCTGGTCCAGACGATCTCGCGCGGGTCGGCGGCGATCAGGTCGGCGACCTGGCGCCGGGCGTTCTCCACCGCCTGTTCTGCCTGCCAGCCCAGCATGTGGCTGCGCGAAGCGGGATTGGCGAAGATGCCGTCCAGGGTCAGATGGCGCTGCATGACCTCGGCGACGCGCGGGTCGACCGGGGTGGTGGCGGCATAGTCGAGATAGACGAGTGCGCTCATTGTCTCGCGGAATTCTCCGGTCTGCTCCTCGTGCCGAACGATCAGGGCGAAGAGGTCAGGATGGTGTTGGCGTCGTGACGGGCGCTCTGGCGAGCCGCGATGCGGCGTACGTCGCCGTGATCGACCAGCTGTCCGAGAGTGATGCCGTCGAGAAAGCCGCGGATCTGGTCGGAAAGTTCGCACCAGAGATGGTGGGTCAGGCAGGTGTCGCCCTGCTGGCAGTCCGACAGCCCCTGGCAGCGCGTGGCGTCGACCGATTCGTCGACGGCATCGATGACTCGCGACACCGAGATTTCCGCGGCGGGGACCGCCAGCAGGTAGCCGCCGCCGGGGCCACGCACGCTGTTGACCAGTCCGGCACGCCGCAGGCGCGCGAAGAGCTGCTCCAGATAGGGCAGGGAGATCTCCTGGCGCCGCGCGATATCGGCCAGCGAAATGGCGCCCTTGTCTGCGTTCAGGGCCAGGTCGAGCATGGCGGTGACGGCGTAGCGTCCCTTGGTGGTCAAACGCATGGCAGGCTCTTCAGACGCATCGGGTAGCGTACCTCGGCCCTCGGTTGGGCGGGGCGAAACGGCCCGCCGCCAGCGGCGAGCAAGGATGAAAGGCCATTATGGTAAAGCCCGACTGCCAAGGTCAACCATTGCCGCGAGGGGGCTCGCCGTTGCCTTGATCTCCATCATGCTCGGTTCTGGAACCGGCGGTGGGGCCGCAGCAGGCGTCGACATCGGAAAGGATATCGGCGAAGTCCTCGTCGCGCAGCTCCGGCAGCTTGCCCTCGCGGTAGCTGGCGTCGAGCTTGCGCAGGGTGCTGCACATGCGCTCGATGCGTTCGTCCACGGCATGCATGTGGTCGAGCATGGCCTGGATCGAGCGCGCCACCGGGTCGGGCATGTCTTCGCTCACGCCGTAGGCGTCGAAGCCGAACTTGCGGCGCATCGCTTCGCGGCGCTCCGGGTCGACCTCCAGCACCTCGGCGGCATCCGGATCGGCTCGCTTGACGATCTTGCCGGGGATGCCCACCACCGTGGCGCCGGCCGGTACCTCCTTTGTCACCACCGCGTTGGAGCCGATCTTGGCGCCGGTACCGACGGTGAAGGGGCCGAGGATCTTGGCGCCGGCGCCGACGATGACGCCGTCTTCGAGCGTCGGATGGCGCTTGCCCTTGTTCCAGCTGGTGCCGCCCAGGGTGACGCCCTGGTAGAGGGTGACGTCGTCGCCCACCTCGGCGGTCTCGCCGATCACCACGCCCATGCCGTGGTCGATGAAGAAGCGCCGGCCGATCTTCGCCCCGGGATGGATCTCGATGCCGGTGAGCCAGCGCGAGAAGGTCGACAGGGTGCGGGCCAGCCACTTGAGGCGCTTGAGCCACAGCCAATGGGCCAGGCGGTGCAGCAGCAGCGCATGCAGTCCCGGATAGTTGGTGAGCACTTCCAGGAAGTTGCGTGCCGCCGGATCGCGGTCAAAAACGCTGTTGATGTCCTCGCGCAGTCGTTGAAACATGCAGCGGTCCTTGGTGACGGTGAGGCGGCCTGGCGGCGGGAATCGGTAACAGACTCATCATATGGGGGCGCGCCGGGCAGCGTTCAAGGATTTTTCGATGCGGCCCGGATGCGTCGCTACGCTTTGCCGTCGCCGTCTTGGTCGGCCCGGGGCGCAGCGACTGCCTGGTCGGCACTCGGGCGCCCGGCGGCACACTTCTCGGTGGCCGTGAGCATGCCGCGCAGGATGTTCAGCTCCATGCGCTCGGGGCGCGCGCGCAGGGTGAAGCGCCGCAGCCTGGCCATCAGTTGGCGCGGCAACGCCGGGTCGTGAAAGCCGATGGCGATCAGGGTGCGCTCCAGGTGAGCGAAATAGTGCTCCAGTTCCTCATGGCTGGCCAGCGGCTGGTGCGGCTCCTCGTCCTGCTCCGCCTCGGCTCCAGCGGCGGCGAGCCAGGCCAGGCGGCACTCGTAGGCCAGCACCTGCACGGCGGCAGCCAGGTTGAGCGAGCTGAAGTCCGGGTTGGTGGGGATGTGCACGTGGGCGTGGCAGCGCTGCAGCTCGGCGTTGGAGAGCCCGCTGTCCTCGCGGCCGAAGACCAGCGCCACCCGCGACTCGGGGCCGGCGAGTTCGGTCGGCAGCCGCTCGCCCAGCGCGCGCGGGGTGATCATCGGCCACGGCAGGGTGCGCGAGCGGGCGCTGGCTCCCACCGCCAGGGTGCAGTCGGCGACGGCTTCCTCCAGGGTCTCGACCACCCGGGCGCCGTGCACGATATGGTCGGCCCCCGAGGCGCGCGAGATGCTCTCGCTGGTCAGCGGCTCGCAGCGTGGTGAGACAAGGGTCAGGTCGCCAAGCCCCATGTTGTGCATGGCGCGCGCGGTGGCGCCGATATTGCCGGGATGACTGGTGCCGATCAGCACGATACGAATGCGCTCGAGCATGCGGGGCTGCCTTTGCCGTATGAAAGAAAGCGAGCCGCCGAGTTTACCACGCCTGCCGGTGGCAATGGCGCGTGGCGGGCGATTCTGCTAGGATGCGCGCCACGCGTTCGGCCGTGCAGCTCCCTTCGACCCGAAGGCCACGTTCGAACTAGCCTGTTCTTTAACATCACCGACGCTCCAAGGCCCGATCATGCATCCGATGGTCCAATTCGCCCTGCGTGCCACGCGCAGCGCCGCCGAACAGTTCTTGCGCATTCGTGAGCGCATCGAGAACGCTCACGAGGAACACAATCTCGAGCGCCTGCTCGAGGACACTGCCCGCAACGCCGAGACGCTGATCGTGCGTCAGCTCAACCGCGGCTACCCCCAGCACGGGGTCGTGGGCCGCTTCACGCCTCACCGTGCCGGTGAAGGCGAGGGGCGGGACATCGAATGGCGCATCGAGCCCTTCCATGGCTATTCCAGCCTGGGCGTGGCCGGCAGCGGCTTTGCCCTGTCGGTGGTGTGCCTGGACAAGGGCCGCCCTGAGCATGCGGTGGTGATCTGCCCCTACAGCGACGACGAGTACCTGACCAGCCGCGGTCGCGGCGCCCAGCACAACGGCAAGCGCATTCGCGTGCCCAAGGCCAGCGCCATCCTCGGCACACGCATCGCCATGAGCCTGCCCGAAAGCTGGCAGCGCGCACGGCACCTGCCCACCTATCTGACCCTGATTCAGCAGCTCGGCCCCCAGGTCGAGGCGCACTTGGCCACCGGCAGCGGCCTGCTCGACATGGCCGAGCTGGCTGCCGGCCGTGTCGACGCCGCCTTCGTGCTCGGTCTGGAGGAGCAGGACCGCCTGGTCGGCACCCTGCTGCTCAAGGAGGCCGGTGCGCTGATGGGCACTCCTGACGGCCAGCCCAGCGTCGAGGCGGAAGGCCAGCTGATGGCCGCCGGTCCGCGCCTGTACAAGGCTCTGGTGCAGCAGCTCAAGCCGCATTTCTGAGCGGCGACACAGCCCGAAACGAAACCGCCCCCGCAGCACTGCTGCGGGGGCGGTTTGCGTTACAAGCCCAAAAAAGCAAAGGTTCCAGAACACAGGAAAGCCACCAGAACGCAGCGAGCGAAGGTAGGTCGGGCGTCGCCGGAGCGCAGGAACCGGAGTTTACTGGAGTAAATGAGGATCCTGAGCACCGCCGGCGCCCGAGATACCGAGCGCAGCAAGTTATGGTGGCTTTCCTAGGGAAGCTGCTCCTCTTCCTCGTGCTCCTCCTTCTTCGGCGGAATCAGGTCCTTGCGCTCCAGCTTCACGGCGAGCAGCAAGGCGGCCGCCACGTAGATGGAGGAGAAGGTACCCACGACCACCCCGAGGATCAGCGCGATGGAGAAGTAGTGGATCATGTCGCCACCCAGCAGCAACAGCGCCATCAGTACCAGCAAGGTGGTACCAGACGTCGCCAGCGTACGTGACAGGGTGAGGTTGATCGCTTCATTGAAGATCGCCGGCATGTCGTCGATGCGCGAGGTGCGGATCGTCTCGCGGATTCGGTCGTAGACGACGATGGTGTCGTTGAGCGAGTAGCCGATCACCGCCAGCAGGGCTGCCATCACCGTGAGGTCGAAGTCGAACTGGAACAGCGAGAAGATGCCGACCACGATGATGACGTCGTGGAACAGCGCCAGCACGGCGCCGATGGCGAACTTGTACTGGAAGCGGAAGGCCACATAGAGCATTACCACGCCCAGTGCCACCAGTAGCCCCAGGCCGCTCTGGTCGCGTAGCTGCTCGCCCACCTGAGCGCCGACGAACTCGGCGCGCACCAGCTCGACGGTATCGCCATCGGCGCGCAGCAGGGCAACGACCTGCTCGCCGACATCAGGTTCGAAGGCCTGCTGCAGGCGGATCAGCACCTCGGTGGAGGCGCCGAAGGTCTGCACCGAAACATCGCGGAAGCCGGCCTGTTCGAGCACCTGGCGAATGGCATCCAGCGATGGGGCCACGGTATAGCGGACTTCTACCAGGGTGCCGCCGGTGAAGTCCAACCCCAGGTTGAGCTGCTGGAACAGCAGCGAGACGATCGACGCCACGAGCAGCAGGGCCGAGATCGCGAAGGCGATACGGCGCTTGCCCATGAAGTCGAACTGTCGATTGACGAGGGTTTTCATAACCACCTCAAGTTGGTGAGCCTTAGATCCAGAGCTTCTTGACCGGTTTGCCGCCGTAGGTGAGGTTCACCATGGCTCGGGTCACCAGCAGAGCGGTGAACAGCGAGGTGATGATCCCCAGCGACAGGGTCACGGCGAAGCCCCTGACCGGGCCGGTGCCGATCGAGAACAGAATGACCGCCACCAGCAGGGTGGTGATGTTGGCGTCGACGATCGAGCTGAAGGCGCGTTCGTAGCCGGCATGAATGGCCTGCTGTATCGACAGTCCGTTGCGCAGCTCTTCGCGTATTCGCTCGAATATCAGTACGTTGGCGTCCACTGCCATGCCCAGCGTCAGCACGATACCGGCAATGCCCGGCAGCGTCAGGGTGGCGCCGAGCAGTGACATGGCAGCGATCAGCAGGGTCAGGTTCAGCGCCAGCGCCACGTTGGCGAAGACGCCGAACACCTTGTAGCGGATCAGCATGAACAGCACGACCAGTATCAGGCCGATCTGCACCGACATCACCCCGCGGGCGATGTTCTCCGCCCCCAGGCTCGGACCGATGGTACGCTCCTGGACGAAGTAGATCGGTGCCGCCAGCGAGCCGGAGCGCAGCAGCAGAGCCAGCTCGGCCGCCTCGGTGGGCGAGTCGAGCCCGGTGATGCGGAAGCTGTTGCCCAGTGCGCTCTGGATGGTAGCCAGGCTGATCAGGCCGCGCTCGGTATAGGGCTCGCGCACGGTGACCTCTTCGCCATCCTCCATCACCACCCGGTCACGGGTCTTGTGCTCGATGAACAGCACCGCCATGTTGCGCCCGATGTTGGTGCGGGTGGCGCGATTCATCAGCGTGCCGCCGGTGCCGTCGAGGTTGATGTTGACCTGGGGGCGACCGTTCTCGTCGAAACTACGGTTGGCACTGGAGACGCTGTCGCCGGTGATGATCACGTCACGCATCAGGTCGGCGGTGCGGTTCGGGTTGTTGCGGAAGGCGAAGGTCTCGGTCTCGGCGTCCGGCGTGTCCGGGCGCGCCTCGAGGCGGAACTCCAGGTTGGCGGTGGCGCCCACCACGCGCTTGGCGGCGACGGTGTCCTGCACGCCGGGCAGCTCGACCACGATCCGGTCCGGGCCCTGGCGCTGTACCAGCGGCTCCGCCACACCCAGCTCGTCCACCCGGTTGCGCAGGGTGGTGAGGTTCTGGTTGATGGCATAGTCCTGGATCTCGTTCACCGCCTGATCGGTCAGCGTCATCACCAGCAGCGAAGCGCGGCCGTCCTGCTCGCTGGCGAAGTCGAAATCGCGGAACTCGCGGCTGATCAGCCGGCGTGCCGTATCGCGGTCTTCGTCGTTGGTGAAGGTGATGGTCAGCGTGCGGCCGTCGATGTCGGTGCCGCGGTAGCGGATACGTTCGCTGCGCAGCTGCTCGCGCATGGCGCTGGCGTTGACCTCGAGGCGCTGGGTCACGGCGGCGTCCATGTCGACCTCGAGCAGGAAGTGCACACCGCCGCGCAGGTCGAGGCCGAGGGTCATGGGCGAAGCGGCAAGGTTCTGCAGCCAGCCGGGGGTGGATTCGGCCAGATTCAGCGCCACCACGAAGTCGTCGCCGAGCTGATCGGTCAACAGGTCGCGGGTGCGCAGCTGGTGGTCGGCATCGTCGAGGCGGATCAGCACGCTGGTGTCGTCGCGCTCCACGGCCTTGATGCCGATGCCGGCATCGCGAAGGGTCTGCTGGACGCGCTCGAGCTGTGCCTCATCCAGGGTGGTGTCGCCCTGAACGCTGCTGATCTGCACGGCCGGATCTTCGGGGTACAGATTGGGCAGCGAGTAGACGACGCCGCCAATGAGCACGATGAGTATCAGCAGATACTTCCACAAGGGATAACGGTTGAGCATGGGAGCCCTGCCTAGGTTGCGTATAGAAGGCTACGGGACGGCAGCGCGGCCGCATGTCCGCTTCCGGTCGAGAAGGGAACACCCGGCCGCCAGGCGACCCCCGCCGTTACCCGGCTCGGGAAGAGCCAACGGCAAGGGCGAGGAGCGTCGACGTCAGATGGACTTGATGGTGCCCTTGGGCAGCACGTTGGCCACGGCATTTTTCTGTACGTTGACTTCGGTGTTCTCGGCCACTTCCAGGGTGATGAACTCGTCGCTCACCTTGGTGATGCGCCCTACCAGGCCGCCGCCGATCACTACCTCGTCGCCCTTGGACAGGCCGCCGACCAGTTCGCGATGCTGCTTGGCCCGCTTGGCCTGGGGGCGCCACAGCAGGAAGTAGAAGATCAGCACGAAACCGACCAGCATGATGATCTGGGCCATGCCGCCGCCTGCGGCACCGGCGTCCTGAGCCATGGCCGGAGAGATGAAGAAGTCCAGCATGAGAAGCGTATCTCCTGAGGTAAGTTAAGTCGCGAGTGAGCGTGTTGCCGTCGGCCGGTGGCCCGTCGAGCTGGCGCCACCGGCCGGTCGTTCAATCCGGTGCGTCAGGTACCGGCAGCCCCCGCTGCGCATAGTAGCCTGCCACGAAGTCAGCCAATGTACCCGCTTCGATGGCACCGCGCAAACCGGCCATCAGGCGCTGATAATAGCGCAAGTTGTGGATGGTATTGAGCATCGAGCCGAGCATTTCGCCGCAGCGGTCCAGGTGGTGCAGGTAGCTGCGGGAGAAGTTCTGGCAGGTATAGCAGTCGCAGTCATCTTCCAGCGGGCGAGTGTCGTGGCGGTGCTTGGCGTTGCGGATCTTGATCGTGCCGGCGGCGGTGAACAGGTGGCCGTTGCGCGCGTTGCGGGTAGGCATCACGCAGTCGAACATGTCGACCCCTCGGCGTACGCCCTCGACCAGGTCCTCTGGCTTGCCCACGCCCATCAGGTAGCGCGGATACTCCTCTGGCATCCACTCGGGCAAATAGTTCAGCACCCCGATCATCTCTTCCTTGGGCTCACCCACGGAGAGCCCGCCGATGGCCAGGCCGTCGAAGCCGATCTCCATCAACCCCTCCAGCGAACGCCGGCGCAGCTCCGGGTACATGCCGCCCTGGATGATGCCGAACAGCGCCGAGGGGGAGTCGCCGTGGGCATCGCGGGAGCGCCTGGCCCAGCGCAGCGAGCGCTCCATGGAAACCTCGGCTTCCTTCTCGGTGGCCGGGTAGGGGGTGCACTCGTCGAAGATCATCACCACGTCGGAGCCCAGCGAACGCTGCACCGCCATCGACTCCTCAGGGCCCATGAACACCTTGGCGCCATCCACCGGCGAGCGGAAGTGCACGCCCTGCTCGGTGATCTTGCGCATCTCGCCCAGCGAGAAGACCTGGAAGCCGCCGGAGTCGGTGAGAATCGGCTTGTGCCACTGGGCGAAGTCGTGCAGGTCGCCGTGGGCCTCGATCACCTCGGTGCCCGGGCGCAGCCACAGGTGGAAGGTGTTGCCGAGGATGATCTCGGCGCCGATCTCTTCGACCGATTTGGGCGTCATGCCCTTGACCGTGCCGTAGGTGCCCACCGGCATGAAGGCCGGCGTCTCCACGGTACCGCGGGGGAAGGTGAGGCGCCCGCGACGTGCCCGGCCGTCGCTGGCCAGCCGCTCGAAGGACATGAAGCATTCGTTGCGCATGGAGTTCTCTTCTCTACTGCAAGGCGCCGAAACCGTGGACGCCCTGCGGGTCAGCCATTCTCGGGTTCAGGAGCGCTTGCGGCTCAACAGCATGGCGTCGCCATAGCTGAAGAAGGCATAGCGCTCGGCCACGGCTTCGCGATAGGCCGCCATGATCGTCTCGTAGCCGGCGAACGAGGAGACCAGCATCAGCAGGGTCGACTCGGGCAGGTGGAAGTTGGTGATCAGGTTGTCCACGCAGCGCCACTCGTAGCCGGGATAGATATAGATGTCGGTCTCGCCGCTGTAGGGTGCGATGGCGCCATCGGCGCTCTTGGCGCAGGCGCTCTCCAGGCAGCGCACGCTGGTGGTGCCCACCGCGATCACCCGGCGTCCGGCGGCCTGGGCGGCGCGTACCTTGGCGCAGGCCGCTTCGTTCACCTCGATCCACTCGCTGTGCATCTTGTGCTCGCGGATGTCGTCGGCACGCACCGGCTGGAAGGTGCCGGCGCCCACGTGCAGGGTGACGAAGGCACTTTCGACTCCCTTCGCCGCCAGGCGTTCCAGCAGCGGTTCGTCGAAGTGCAGCCCGGCGGTGGGGGCGGCCACGGCGCCGTCGCGACGGGCGTAGACGGTCTGGTAGCGGTCGCGGTCGGCGAGCTCGTCGGCACGGTCGATGTAGGGCGGCAGCGGCATGTGGCCGTGGCGCTCCAGCAGTTCGATCAGCGGCGTCTCACCGAGAAAGCGCAGTTCGAACAGCGCCTCGCGGCGGCCCTCGACCACGGCGCGCACGTCGCCCTCGAAGATCAGCTCGGTGCCGGGCTTGGGCGACTTGCTGGAACGGATGTGGGTCAGCCCGCGGTGGGCGTCGAGCGGTCGCTCGAGCAGCATCTCCACCTTGCCGCCGCTGGCCTTGTGGCCGTGCAGCCGCGCCGGGATCACGCGGGTGTCGTTGAACACCAGCAGGTCGCCGGGCTCGAGCAGCTCGAGCAGGTCGGTAAAGCGGCGGTGGGCCAGCTCGCCGCTCTCGCCGTCCACGCACAGCAGACGACAGTCGCTGCGCCGCTCGGAGGGGTAGCGGGCGATCAGCTCCTCGGGGAGCTCGTAATGGAAGTCGGCGCGCTGCATGCAGGGGTCCGCAATAAGGTCGAAACGAGCGGCTGCCGGGCAGCCGCAAACAGCCGGCAAGGATACCGAAAATCGGCTCTCACGTCAGGTCCGCCGATTGACCTGCCGCACCGGCCACGTATAATGCTCGGCGCTGCCGGCGTGGCGGAATTGGTAGACGCAGCGGATTCAAAATCCGCCGGGTGCAAGCCCTTGTCGGTTCGAGTCCGACCGCCGGTACCACTTGGAAAACAGTCATTAAACAGTCGCTTACGAGCGGCTGTTTTGCGTTTTGGGCCTATGGCTTTGCGCTTGGCGCTGGCTCATCCGAACCCGCGAGCAACAGGCCAGCAGCTAAATCCCGATATTTGCACTTTCCTTGATGTACCTCCCTATCCGCTGCATGCTGAGGCCTATACTCGGAGCTGAGGACTGTGGAATGGGTGTGAAGACATTTGCCTGGGTGCTGGTGGCACTCGGGCTGGCAATGGCGCTTTACGGCTGGCAGGCGTGGAATCCGGCGGCGTTCGTGGGCATGGTGCTGGCCGCGTTGGGTATCGTGGTGCTGGCCACCTCGGGGCGCCGGCCGGGCGGTTGAGCCCTCGCGCAGCTCTCGCTCGGGCCTGACTTTCATCGGGCTTAGGCTTACCATAGTTAGAGTCACAGTCCTTCTCCCGTCGGGGCGAAGGGCTGTTTTCGTTGCATGGCCGGCAGCCATCAATCCCATAAACGGCGCTGCCGGTGCCAAGGAGGTTGTATGTCATCTCGTCCCCCCATCATCATCAACCGCCTGGACGCAGAGCGGCTGCAGCGCCTGATCGACCAGGCCGACGACAAGGATCGCTTCGTGGCCGACTGCCTCGAAGAGGAGCTCGAGCGCGGCGAGGTGATCGACCCGGAAGACATTCCGGAAGATGTCGTCAGCATGAACAGCCAGGTGCAGTTCACCGATCTGACACGTAACCGTCAGATGATACGCACGCTGGTCTATCCCCATGCATTGGCCACGACCGAAGACGGCATCTCGGTGATGGCGCCCATCGGGGCCGGGCTCATCGGCTTGCGTATCGGCGACGAGATCGACTGGCCGCTGCCCGGCGGCGGCGAGGCGCGCCTGCGCATCGACGCGATCCTGTGGCAGCCCGAGCGCGAGGGGCAGTTCCACCGTTGAGGTGGCATCAGCGTCGCTAACGTATAGTCACAGAGGAGCAGGGCAGTGCCGCTTTCCTTATGGATGTCGCTGGTGGCCGTGTGCGCCATGGGGGCGATGTCGCCGGGGCCGAGCCTGGCGCTGGTGCTGCGCCACACCCTCGGCGGTGGGCGTGCGCCCGGTATCGTGGCGGCGCTGTCCCATGCCCTGGGGGTGGGATTCTATGCGTTGCTCACGGTGCTGGGGCTGGGCGCGCTGATCGTGCGCTTCCCCACCCTGTTCCAGGCGATCACCTGGGCCGGTGCGGCCTATCTGGCCTGGCTCGGCATCAAGGCGCTGCGCGCCGGCAGGGCTGCGGCGCTCGAGGCCGCCGGGGTGGCGACCACCCGCCGCCAGGCGGCGCGAGAGGGCATGCTGGTCGCGCTGGGCAATCCCAAGTTGATCCTGTTCTTCATTGCCCTGCTCAGCCAGTTCGTCACGCCGGACATGTCCGTGACCGCCAAGGCGGTCATCGTGCTCACGGCGATGGTCATCGACGGCGGCTGGTACGTGCTGGTGGCGGTGTCGTTGACCCATTCTCGCGTGCTGCCCTGGCTGCAGACACGAGCGCACTGGATTCACCGTATCACCGGCGTCATGCTGCTGGCGCTTGCGCTACGAGTGGTGGCGGGCCCCCTTGGCTGAGCGGTGCGCTGGGTTGAGTTGAGTGGACGCGTTGAGAAGTGAACCGGCTGTGCATCAGGGATGATGGTAGTCTCAGAATAATTCGAGAACGAGTGCCCCTGATGAACGTTTTCTCCGAGGTGGAAGAAGAGCGGGCGCTGGCCATGGTGCTCGACGAGGACCCGGATGTGGTGGCGGTCCTCTCCCTCCAACTGCATGTCCTGGGCCTCGAGAGTCGCTGCTATCGACGCGCCGATGCGCTGCTCGCCGAGCTCGACGAGTGTGCCCCGCAACTGGTGATCATGGGGCTCGAATTCGGCGACCCGGACGGCATCGAGCTGCTGCGCCTGCTGGCCCGTCAGCGCTTCGCCGGCTGGGTGCTGCTGCTGGGCGGTGTCGAACGAAAGATCTCGCGCATCGCCGAACGGGTCGGTCAGACCCTGGGGTTGCAGATGCTCGGTTCGCTGGACAAGCCGATGCGCCTGACCGAGCTCAGGCAGCGTCTGGATCGGCTGCGTCCCGGCTGCAAGCCGGCCATCGTGCCCGAGGACAGCCCCTTCTTTTCCGCCAATGAACTGGAGTCGGCGCTGCAGCGCCACGAGCTCACCGTGCACTACCAGCCCCAGTTCGAGCTGGCGACCGGGCGCCTTAGCGGGGTCGAGGCGCTGGTACGCTGGGCGCATCCGCAAATCGGCCTGATCGGCCCGGCCAGCTTTCTGCCCATGCTCACGGCCGGCCAGAGCCGCCGACTCACCTGTCACGTGCTCGAGCAGGCGCTGCTCGACGCCCGGCGCTGGCGCGAGCAAGGGGTGATTCTGTCAATCTCAGTCAACGTCACTGCCGACGATCTGATGGAGGCCCAACTGCCGGCGCTGACGCGTCAGTTGACCCCGGACGATTCGCCGCTGGTGGTGCTCGAGATCACCGAGACGGCAGCCATGGACGATGAGCTGCTGGGCTCGGAGATTGCGGCTCGACTGCACCTCAGCGGCATGGAGGTGGCGGTGGACGATTTCGGTGTCGGCTTCTCGTCGCTTTTGCGTCTGCAGATGCTGCCGATCAGCGAGCTGAAGATCGACCGCAGTTTCGTACGGCACGTGCAGCAGGACGTGCAGGATGCCGCCATCGTCGAGGCCATTGCCCTGCTCGGTCGTCGCCTCGGTATCCGCGTGGTGGCCGAAGGGGTCGAGGAACTCGATTGCCTGCCGACCCTGGCCCGCTTCGGCTGCACCCATGTGCAGGGCTTCGGGCTGTCACGCCCGGTACCGGCCGAGGAGATTCCGCTGCTGGCATGCGATCAGTCGCCGATTCGCGCCAGAATCACCGCCAGCGGCGAACCAGCCGGCAGCACGCCATAGGCCGGGCTGGTTTCCACGCCGAGGCGTGAGCGACAGAAGGTCTCGGCCACTTCGGCCGGTGCATGGCGTAGCAGCAGCGCGCCCTGCAGGCTCTGTGCCAGACGCTGGGTCAGCCAGCGGGCGCGGGGCTCCAGCGTCTCGGCGGGCAGCGTCAGGTCGTGTTCCAGGCCGGCCAAGGCCAGATCGAGATCCTGTTGCAGGCCCTGGGCGGCGCGCAGCTCGTCACGCAGGGCGGCGATCGATTCGGGGTGTCGCGCCAGTACCCGCAGCAGATCCAGACAGATCACGTTGCCCGAGCCTTCCCAGATCGAGTTGACCGGCGCTTCCCGATAGAGCCTGGCCAGCGGCGCCTCTTCGACATAGCCGATGCCGCCCAGGCACTCCATGGCCTCGGCCATGAAGCCGGGTCCGCGCTTGTTGTGCCAGTACTTGGCCAGGGTCGGCAGCACTCGGGCCAGGGCCGTTTCGTGTGCCTCGCCGCGAGCGTCTCCGTCGAAGGCGCGCGCGGCGCGCATGACCAATGCCACACCGGCTTCCACCTCCAGCGCCAGATCGGCGATGACCGCCTGCATCAGCGGCTGCTCCGCCAGCAGGCGACCGAAGGCGTGGCGACCTCGTACGTGGCGCCACGCCTCGACCAAGGCCTGGCGCATCATGCCGACCGGGGCGGTGGCGGCATCGAGTCGGGTCTGTTGCACCATGTCGATGATGGTGGCCACTCCACGGCCGGGCTCGCCGACCAGGCTTGCCCAGGCGCTGCGATACTCGGTCTCGGCGGAGGCGTTGGCGCGGTTGCCGCACTTCTCCTTGAGGCGCTGGAGCTCGATGGCGTTGCGCTCGCCGTCCGGCGTGAAGCGCGGCGCCAGGAAGCAGGTCAGTCCCGCGTCGGTCTGGGCCAGGGTGAGGAAGGCGTCGGACATCGGCGCGCTGCAGAACCACTTGTGACCGGTGAGCCGCCAGCCTTCGCCGTCGAGCTCGGCGCGGGTGGTGTTGCGGCGCACGTCGCTGCCGCCCTGTTTCTCGGTCATGGCCATGCCGAAGGTGAGCCCGCGCTTTTGCTCGGCGGGAAGCGGGCGCGGGTCGTAGGCGTTGGCCAGCAGCCCCGGCGCCCATGCCGCTTCGATGTCGGGGCTGCGGCGCAGCACCGGCATGGCGGCGTGGGTCATGGTCACCGGGCAGCAGAAGCCGGGCTCGGCCTGGGTCAGCAGGTAGAGCGCGGCGATATGGGCCTGATGGCCGCCGCGGCCTTCCTCCTGCCAGGCCACGGCGTGCCAGCCGTTGTCGATGGCCAGGTGCATCAGCTCGTGGTAGGCGGGGTGATAGCGCACCTCGTCCAGCCGTCGGCCGTGGCGGTCGAACAGAGCCAGTTCCGGTGGGTGGCGGTTGGCCTGTTCGCCCAACGCCTGTACGTGAAGGCTGCCCGTTTCGCGCCCCAGCGGTGCCAGGCGCTGGCGGACCCAGGCGGGGGCTTCGCGCTCCAGCGCTTCACGCAGTGGCAGGTCGCCGGCGAACAGGTCGCTGTCGCCGGGCGTGTCGGGTTGGTTGACCACCTCATGGGTGGTCAGTCGGCTGCGAGGGGCGTTGTCGCACATGCAGGTTCTCCTTGGGCGCCGTCGTGCCTCGTGCTTGCAGCATGGTCAGTCGTTCCGGGTCGGTCAACGCGCAGCGGGCGTGACCTGGTTGTCGCTTACCGGTAGGCTTGGAGCCGGCGTGCGAATGACGCTTCTCTGGGCAAACCCCAGCGAAAGGTTGCCGCGATACGCTGAGAGGTGCTACGTGTAAAACGTGGCGTGGGATAGGTGACAGCGAGGCAGGCAGACATGGCCATCCACGAACACGAGTGCCGTACCTTCCGCGGCGAGCCCTTCAACCTGCGTGCCCTGCAAGGGCAGGTGCTGCTGATCGTGAACGTGGCCAGTCGCTGCGGTTACACGCCCCAGCTCGGCGAGCTGGAGCGCCTCTATCGCAGTCACCGCGATCGTGGTTTTACCGTACTGGCCTTTCCCTGCAATCAGTTCGCGCGTCAGTCGCCGGAAACGGCCCTGGACTTCTGCGCCTTCAGCTCCAGCCAGTATGGGGTGACCTTTCCGGTCATGGAGAAGGTCAAGGTCAACGGGCGTGGCGCTCATCCCCTGTTCGTCGAGCTCAAGCGCCAGGCACCCGGGGTGATGGGTACCGGCATGGTCAAGTGGAACTTCACCAAGTTCCTGGTGGCGCGGGACGGCAGGGTGTTGCAGCGCTTCTCGCCCCGCGAGAGCGGGCCGGAGCTCGAACGCGCGCTGGAGCAGGCGCTGGATGAGGACTTTCGCCTCTAACTCATGTGCCTCTACTTCAGGAGTGCGGTGCTTCGCCGCGTTCCATCATCACCCGGGCGATCAGCTCGTTCCAGCGATGGCGGGTCATCATGGTGGTCAGCCCCGAGAACAGCGCCCAGCTCTTGCGTCGCCACCCCTTGAGCTTGAGGTTGTGGGCCACCAGCTGTTGCATCAACTGGTAGTCGTCGAAATCGCGCCAGCGCCCGGCGATCGACATCTGATTGCGCGACATCACCGGCGCCAGTTCCAGGCGAAAGATCCACTCCAGTTCGTGCAGCGTCAGCTCGTGGCGCTCTATCACCGCCACCATACGGGCGAACTCGCGTTCGCTGGGCTCGCGGTCCAGCCACAGTGGAGCCAGCGCCAGCCATAGCTCGCCGCGCTCATCCACCAGTGCTTGTGCATTCATGTCCACCTCCTGCCATGTCATGGCACCGGGTTGCATCGTGCCCCAGGACTCCGCGGCGCTCAAGTGCGGACAGACGCATGCGTGGCCGCTAGAATGTCGCCACTGCCCATTCGTATCGTCAAGGCGCTCGAAGCGGCGCTGCAACACCAACAACGAGGTCTGTCGTGATCATCAAACCCAAGGTTCGCGGTTTCATCTGTACCACCACCCATCCGGTCGGCTGCGAGAAGAACGTGCTCGAGCAGATCGAGGCCACTCGTGCGCGTCAATTCGACAAGGCCAACGGGCCGAAGAAGGTACTGGTGGTAGGGGCCTCCAGCGGCTATGGCCTGGCGGCGCGCATCACCGCGGCATTCGGCTACGGTGCCGACACCCTGGGGGTTTTCTTCGAGAAGCCCGGCAGCGAGAAGAAGCCCGGCACCGCCGGCTGGTACAACGCCGCCGCCTTCGACAAGTTCGCCAAGGCCGAAGGGCTCTACAGCAAGTCGATCAATGGCGATGCCTTCTCCCACGAGGCGCGCGAGAAGGCCATCGAGCTGATCAAGCAGGACCTGGGCCAGATCGATCTGGTGGTCTACTCGCTGGCCTCGCCGGTGCGCAAGCTGCCCGACAGCGGTGAGCTGAAGCGCTCCAGCCTCAAGCCGATCGGCGAGACCTACCGCGCCACCGCCATCGACACCAACAAGGACACCATCATCGAGGCCGAGGTCGAGCCCGCCACCGAGCAGGAGATCGAGGATACCAAGGCGGTGATGGGCGGCGAGGATTGGGAGCTGTGGATCGACGCGCTGGACAAGGCTGGCGTGCTGGCCCCCGGTGCGCGCAGCGTGGCGTTCAGCTATATCGGCACCGAGATTACCTGGCCGATCTACTGGCACGGCGCCCTGGGCAAGGCCAAGGAGGATCTCGACCGTGCCGCCGGTGAGATCGACGCCAGGCTCAAGGCCAGTGGCGGCGGTGCCAACGTGGCGGTGCTCAAGTCGGTGGTGACCCAGGCCAGCGCGGCGATTCCGGTCATGCCGCTCTACATCGCCATGGTCTACAAGGTGATGAAGGAGAAGGGCCTGCACGAGGGCACCATCGAGCAGCTCAACCGCCTGTTCGGCGAGCGCCTCTATGGAGGTGAGTTCATCACCGACGAGGCCGGCCGCCTGCGTCTGGACGACTGGGAGCTGCGTGACGACGTGCAGCAGGCGTGCAAGGATCTGTGGCCTCAGGTAACCACCGAGAACCTGTTCCAAATCACCGACTATGCTGGTTACAAGCACGACTTCCTGAAGCTGTTCGGGTTCGAGCGAGATGACGTCGATTACGACGCCGACGTGAACCCGGACGTTCAGTTCGATGTCGTCACCTTATAGGCCCGCTGCGAAGGAACGCGATTCGGCGGGCAAAACCAGCATCGAAGGAGGTGCCCATGGACACCCGGGAGAGCAAGACGGCGCAAGAAGAGTACGAGCATCTCAAGGAAGTGAGGATGCCCGAGGACTTCGAGAATCTCGAGCCGGATGAGGAGCAACCCGAAGCCAAGCGGCCGGCCAAGGGCTGGCACTGGCTGGTGCTGGGCGTGGCCATTGCTACGGGGCTTTTCCTCGTCTATCGGCTGGTATCGGCGCTCTGGCTCTGACCCGAAGGTTGCCGATGTGAACCGAAGGCTACCGTGGCGCTGCCACGGTGGCCTTCGTCAACGTGCGTAAACCGTGCGGTATTGCCAACGCCGCCGATGGAGTACCATTTCTCCTTCGTTTCGGCACACGGCGCTGCGCAATGCCCGACACCCTCACCGCCCCCATCCCCATGAAAGCTGCCCGCTGGGTTGGCGTGCTGACGTTGCCCGGGTTCTCGCTGCTTGCCCAGGCCTGTGCACTGGAGCCACTGGTGGTGGTCAACCAGTTGGCCGGCCAGCGGCTCTATCGTCTGCAGGCTTTTTCCCCGGGCGGTGGTGAGGTTGCCAGCATGGCCGATCTCAGTCAGGCAGCCTGTACTCCCTTCGAACTCGCCTCGACCGAGCTGGACATGCTGATCGTCTGCGCGCCGAGCCCGCTGCCGGTCATGCATGACAGTACGTTACCGGGTCAGCTGCGTCTGCTGGGGCGCAGCGGCGTGGTGCTGGTGGGGGTGGGGGGCGGCACCGAGCTGCTGGCGCGCGCCGGCGTGCTGGACGGCTACCGCGCCACGCTGCCCTGGCAGCGCTTCGCCGCCTTCACCCGCGACTATCCCCGCGTGCGGCTGACCCAGCAGCTGTTCGAGATCGACCGCGACCGCCTCACCTGCGGCGGCGGCACGGCGGCGATGGACATGATGATGACCCTGATTGCCACTCATCATGGGCGCGAGCTGGCCGAGCGGGTCTCGGAGCACTTCGTGCTGGAGCGGGTACGCATGGCCGACGAGCCGCAGCAGGTGCCGCTGCGTGCCCGGCTGGGCCATGCGCCAGCGCCGTTGGTGGATGCCGTGATGCTGATGGAGGCCAACATCGAAGAGCCGCTCACCACTCACGAACTGGCCGAGCATCTGGGCATCTCGCGGCGCCAGCTCGAGCGCCTGTTCAAGAAATACCTGCAGGCGGTGCCCGGCCGCTACTACCTCGATCTGCGCCTGAAGGAGGCACGGCGCCTGCTGCGCGAGAGCGACCTTCCTGCCGGCGAGATCGCCATGAAGACGGGCTTCTCCTCGCCCGCCCACTTCTCTACTGCCTACCGTAACCATTTCGGGGTTACCCCACGCGAAGAACGTCTTTAAGTCTTTATCTAGAAGTCGGGGTCCCATTGCTGAAAGCCGGCCGGCGCGTCGCTCCTTATACTCGGATGACATCGCTGCGTTGCTATCACTCTTTTTGCAGGAATGGAGACCGAGATGAGCCATACCCCGACCCGTGCCGACTTCGACCAGTACATGGTGCCCAACTACTCCCCTCAGAAGGTCATCCCGGTGCGCGGCGAGGGCAGCCGCCTGTGGGACCAGGAAGGGCGCGAGTACATCGATTTTGCCGGCGGCATCGCCGTGAACTCCCTGGGTCACTGCCATCCGGTGCTGGTCAAGGCCCTCACCGAGCAGGGCAACAAGCTTTGGCATCTCTCCAACGTCTACACCAACGAGCCCTCGCTCAAGCTGGCCAAGACCCTGGTGGAGCGCACCTTCGCCGACAAGGCCTACTTCTGCTCCTCCGGCGGCGAGGCCAACGAGGCGGCGCTGAAGCTGGCGCGGCGCTGGGCGCATGACAACTTCGGCGAGCACAAGCATCGCATCGTCTCGTTCTACCAGTCGTTCCACGGCCGCACCTTCTTCACCGTCAGCGTCGGCGGTCAGCCCAAGTACTCCCAGGGCTTCGGTCCGGTGCCGGGCGGCATCGTCCACGGCGAGTTCAACAATCTCGACAGCGTGCGCGACCTGATCAACGACGACACCTGCGCAGTGATGGTCGAGCCGATGCAGGGCGAGGGCGGCATCACGCCGGCCACTCAGGAGTTCCTGCAGGGCCTGCGCGATCTGTGCGATGCCCACGATGCGCTGCTGATCTTCGACGAGGTGCAGACCGGCGTGGGCCGTACCGGCTCGCTCTACGCCTACATGGAGTACGGCATCGAGCCGGACATTCTCACCAGTGCCAAGGCCCTGGGCGGAGGCTTCCCCATCGGCGCCATGCTCACCACCGACCGGGTCGCCCCGGCGCTGGCCATCGGCACCCACGGCTCCACCTACGGCGGCAACGCCCTGGCCTCGGCGGTGGCCCTGGCCGCGGTGGAACACATCGACACGCCGGAAGTGCTCGGCGGCGTCAAGCAGCGTCACGACCTGCTCCGCGAGCATCTCGAGGCGATCAACCGCAAGCATGGGGTGTTCAGGGAGATCCGTGGCATGGGCCTGCTGATCGGCGCCGAGATGACCCCCGAATACAAGGATCGGGCCAAGGACATCCTGCCGCTGGCCATTGAGGAAGGGCTGATGGCGCTGATCGCCGGTCCCAACGTGCTGCGCATGGCGCCATCGCTGGTGATCCCCGAGGCCGACATTGCCGAGGGCATGGCGCGGCTGGAGCGTGCCATCGAGCGGCTGGTGGCGGCCGGGTGAAGGCTGGCCGAGCCATGCGCGACACCGCCAATCGACCAGGAGATCCCGCCATGATGGTCGTACGCCCCGTTCGGCCGGCCGACCTGCCGGCCCTGGAGCGGCTGGCGGGCTTGGCCACGCCGAGCCTGACCAACCTGCCGGCCCATCGCGACCGCCTCGAGGAGCGCATTGCCCGCTCGCGGCAGTCGTTCGGGCGCGAGGTGGACTTTCCCGGCGACGAACACTACACCTTCGTGCTCGAGGATCTCGAGCGCGACGAGGTCGTGGGTACCGCCACCCTGCGCGCCGAAGCCGGTGCGCGGGAGGCCTACTACACCTACCGCCAGGAAACCCTGATCCACGCCTCGCAGCAGCTCAACGTACGCCGCGAGGTGCAGACCCTCTCGCTCTCCCACGAGGTGTCCGAGACCACTCAGCTGTGCGCGCTGTCGCTGGACCCGCGCTATCGCGGCACCAGCGCCGAGAGTCTGCTGCGCCGCTCAAGGCTGATGTTCATCGCCCAGTACCCGGAGCGCTTCGCCGAGGTGCTGGCGATGGCGTTCCCGGGCTATCTCGACGAGCAGGGCGAATCGCCGTTCTGGAACAGCGTGGGGCGCCACTTCTTCGTGCGCGACTATCACGACATCAACTACCTGGCCGGGGTGCGCTCGAAGAGCTTCATCGCCGAGGTGATGCCGCAGTTTCCGCTCTACCTGGCGCTGCTCACGCCCCAGGCGCGGGCCGCCATCGGCCGCGAACATCCCGCTCATGAGGCGGCCATGGCCGAGATGCTGGCCGAGGGCTTCATGCGCTCGCGTCACGTCGATCTGTTCGACGCCGGCCCGGTGATCAAGGGCGAGCGCAATCGCCTGCACACCTTCCGCCATGCCGCCTGGCACCCGGTGCGGGTACGCCCGGCTCATGCGCTGCCCGACGCCGAGCCGGCGATGGTCGCCAACCAGCGCCTGGCAGATTTCCGCTGCGTGGTGGCGCGCTATGCGCTGTCGCCCACCGGGCAACTGATGCTCTCGCCGGAGCACGCCGAGCTGCTCGGCGCGGAGGAGGGGCGGGCAGTGCTGGCCGCACCGCTGACGCTGCCGTCAAACGGCGAAGAGGAAGCGGGCTTCGATGAGGGGGAGCTGTGATGCGTATTCGACCGATTGCCGAGGGCGACCTGGACGAACTGCAGAAGATCGCCCGCGAGACCGGGGTCGGCTTCACCTCGCTGCCCGACAACCGCGAGTTCCTGGCGGCCAAGATCGCCGCCGCGGTGGCCGCCTTCGAGCAGCGTACCCCGGCCGACCGGCGCAACTACTTCTTCGTGCTGGAAGACGAGGAGAGCGGCGAGCTGGCGGGCTGCTGCGCCATCGAGGGTCAGGTGGGCCGCGAGGTGCCGTTCTATCACTACCGCCTGGGCACGCTGGCCCACTCCTCGGTGCAGCTCGACCTGCACCGCACCATCGACACTCTGTTTCTCAGCTCCGATCACACCGGCGATGCCGAGGTGGCCTCGCTGTTCCTGCGCCCCGGTTTCCGTGGCAAGGAGCGCCAGCATCAGCGCAACGGCGCGCTGCTGTCGATGGTGCGCTGGCTGTTCATGGCCGAGTTTCGCGACCAGTTTCCCGACAAGGTGCTGGCCGAGATGCGCGGGGTGTTCGACGAGCGTGGCAAGAGTCCGTTCTGGGAGTGTCTGGGTAGCCACTTCTTCCCCCTGGACTTCGACGAGGCCGATCGTCTCACCGGATTGGGGCAGAAGAGCTTCATCGGCGAGCTGATGCCCAAGTTTCCGATCTACACGCCGTTTCTCTCCGACGAGGCGCGGGCCTGCATCGGCCAGGTGCATCACGACACCCGTCCGGCGCTGGCCATGCTCAAGAAGGAGGGCCTGCGCTGGGAAGGTTACATCGACATCTTCGATGGCGGACCGACGGTGGAGGCCTATATCGACGACGTACGCGCGGTGCGCAAGTCGCACTGCTGTCGGGTGGAGATCCGCAGCGGCAGTGACACGCCGCCGGCCCGACCGCGCTGGCTGGCTGCCAGCACGACCATGGCCGAGTTCCGCGCCGCCTGGGTGGCCTGTGGCCCCGACGAGGAGGGCACCCTCACCCTGAGCGAGACGGAGGCGCAGCGGCTGGGCGTGGCGGCCGGCGACTCCCTGCGCGTCCTGGATACCGAGGAGACATCATGAACGCAAAGCAACAGCTGATGATCGGCGGCCGCTGGCAGCCGGGCGAGGCGATGCAATTCACCAAACGCGATCCGGTCGCCGGCGAGACCCTGTGGCAGGGCGCGGCGGCCAGCGACAGTCAGGTAGCGGCAGCGGTTGAGGCCGCCCGCGGTGCCTTCCCGGGCTGGGCCCGCCTGGGCTTTGCCGAACGCCTGAGCGTGGTGGAACGCTTCCGCGAGCTGCTCGAGACCCACCGCGAGGATCTGGCCCATGCGATTGCCGGCGAGACCGGCAAGCCGCTGTGGGAGGCGCGTACCGAAGTGGGCGCCATGATCGGCAAGGTGGCGATCTCGGCGCGCGCCTACCAGGAACGCACCGGCGAGCGCAGCCGCGACCTCGGCGACACCACCGCCGTACTGCGCCATCGCCCCCACGGGGTGATGGCCGTGTTCGGCCCCTACAACTTTCCCGGCCATCTGCCCAACGGGCACATGGTGCCGGCGCTGCTGGCCGGCAACACCGTGGTGTTCAAGCCCAGCGAGCAAACCCCGCTGACCGCCGATCTCACTCTGCAGTGCTGGCAGGAGGCGGGCCTGCCCGCCGGGGTGATCAACCTGGTGCAGGGAGCTGCACCGGTGGGGCAGGCGCTCTCCTCGCACCCGGGCATCGACGGCCTGCTGTTCACCGGCAGCGCCCGGGTCGGCGGCCTGCTCAACCGCCAGTTCGCCGACCAGTTGGAGAAGATCCTGGCCCTGGAGCTCGGCGGCAACAATCCGCTGGTGGTCAAGGACGTGCACGATCAGGACGCCACGGTGCTGACCATCCTGCAGTCCGCCTTCCTTTCCGGCGGCCAGCGCTGCACCTGTGCACGGCGGCTGATCGTGCCCGAGGGGCAGGTCGGCGATCACCTGCTCGACGCCCTGGTCGATGCCATCGCCCGCCTGCGAGTGGCAGGGCAGTTCGAGGAACCGGCGCCGTTCTATGGCGGCCTGGTCAGCCAGGAAGCGGCCGAGGGGTTGCTCAAGGCCCAGGACGAGCTGGAGGCGCTGGGCGGTGTGGTGCTGGCGCGCATGGCCTGTCTGCAAGAGGGCACCAGCCTGCTGTCGCCGGCGCTGATCGACGTCACCGGGCTCGACGTGCCCGACGAGGAGCACTTCGGTCCGCTGCTCAAGGTCTACCGCTACCGCGATTGGGACGAGGCGCTGCGGCTGGCCAACGATACCCGTTACGGCCTGGCCGCCGGTCTGATCGGCGGCGAGCGCGCCGACTGGGACGACTTCCTGCTGCGCATCCGCGCCGGCATCGTCAACTGGAACCGCCAGACCACCGGCGCTTCCGGCGATGCGCCCTTCGGCGGCGTGGGCATCAGCGGTAACCATCGCCCCAGTGCCTATTACGCGGCGGACTACTGCGCCTACCCGGTGGCTTCCATGGAGGCCGAGACCCTGACCCTGCCCGATAACCTGCCGCCCGGAGTGGTGTTATGAGCCAAGCGACGAATACCGACTACCGGGAAGTCAACTTCGACGGCCTGGTGGGTCCCACCCACAACTACTCGGGGCTGGCCCACGGCAACGTGGCCTCGATGCGCCACGGTGGGCTGGTCTCCAACCCCCGCGAGGCGGCGCTGCAGGGCCTGGCCAAGATGAAGGCGCTGATGGATGCCGGCTACGCTCAGGGCGTGCTGCCGCCCCAGCAGCGCCCCGACCTCGGCGCGCTGCGCTCGCTCGGCTTCACCGGCAGCAATCGCGAGGTGCTGGCGCGGGCGGCCAAGGAAGCGCCCCAGGTGCTGCGCGCGGTGTGCTCGGCCTCGAGCATGTGGACGGCCAACGCCGCCACGGTGACCCCGAGTCGTGACGCCGCGGACGGCCGCGTGCACTTCACCCCGGCCAACCTGCAGTCGAGCTTCCATCGCTATCTGGAGCCGGAAACCACCGGCCGCGTGCTGGCGGCGATCTTCCGCCACGAGTCGCACTTCGCTCACCACCCGGCGCTGCCGGCCACGCCGGCCTTCTCCGACGAGGGGGCGGCCAACCATACCCGCCTGTGCGGCGAACACGGCGAGGCCGGCGTTCACCTCTACGTCTATGGCCGCCAGGCTTTCGGTGGCGAGGTGGGGCCCAGGCGCTTCCCCGCGCGCCAGACCCTGGAGGCGAGCCAGGCGGTGGCACGTCAGCATGGTCTCGCCGCGGCGCAGACGGTATTCGCCCAGCAGCACCCCGAGGCCATCGATGCCGGCGTGTTCCACAACGACGTGATCGCGGTGGGCAACGGGCCGGTGCTGCTCTACCACGAGATGGCCTTCCTCGACGAGCAGACCACGCTCGATGAGCTACGCGCCAAGATGACCACTCCCCTGATCCCGGTGCGCGTGCCCAGCGAGGCGGTGAGCATGGATGATGCCGTGGCGTCGTATCTGTTCAATTCGCAGCTGCTGAGCAACCCCGACGGCAGCATGACCCTGGTGGTGCCCGGCGAGTGCCAGGAGCGCGAGGCGGTGTGGCGCACCATCCAGGACCTGCTACTGGCTGGCCACAACCCCATCGGCGAGGTGATCGTCAAGGACGTCAAGCAGAGCATGCGCAACGGCGGCGGCCCCGCCTGCCTGCGCCTGCGGGTGGTACTCTCCGCCGAGGAGCGCGCCGCGCTGACCGGCCGCGTGCTGCTCAGCGACGCGCTGTACGGCGAACTCAGCGCCTGGGTCGGGCGTCACTACCGCGACCGCCTGGCCCCGGACGACCTGGCCGACCCGCAGCTGGCCGACGAGACTCTCACTGCGCTGGACGAGCTGACCCGCATCCTGCAAATTGGATCGGTCTATCCCTTCCAGCTGGGTTAGCCCAGGCCTGCGCTTTTTCGTCCCAGGGCTGGGCGCTCGGCGCGACAGTGAGAGCCAATGGATAAGGACGTCGTCATGCGCGATATCACCATCGTACGTTTGATTCCCGACTCGGACCACGTTGATACGGTGGCGAGCTGGACCTTCGCCGAATGGGGCCACCTGCACCCCGGCAGCACCGCCGACTCCTATCGCGAGGCCTTTCGTCGCGAGTGCGGCGAGGGCGGCGTGCCCTCGGTGTTCGTGGCCATGCACGGCAATCGGCCGGTAGGCACGGCGGCGCTGTTGGCCGAGGACATGGACAGTCGGCCCGAGCTGACTCCCTGGCTGGCCTCGGTGTTCGTGCTGCCGGAGTGGCGCGGGCAGGGCATCGCCGCCCGCCTGATTCGCCGCGTCGAGGAGGAAGCCGTGGACAGCGGCTTCAGTCAGTTCTACCTCTACACCCCCGACCAGCAAGGGCTCTATCGCCGCCTCGGCTGGCAGGACCTCGAGGAGCTGAGCTACCGGGGTGAGGCGGTCACCATCATGCTGCGCCAGCTCGAGGCATGACGGCGGCCTCGCCGCTGACGCTCTATCGCGAGGCGGTAGAGCGCCAGGGTTTCGCTCCGGATGCGGCCCAGCAGCGCGCTGCGGCTCGGCTCGATGCCTGTTTCCAGGCGCTGCACGACGAGGGTGCTGCGGAGCAGCGCAGGGCCGTACCCGGCGTTTATCTATGGGGGCCGGTGGGGCGCGGCAAGACCTGGCTGATGGACGGTTTCCATCGCCACCTGCGGGTGCCTTCCCGGCGCCTGCATTTTCATCACTTCATGCGCTGGGTGCACCAGCGCCAGTTCCAGCTGAGCGGCACCGCCGATCCTCTCTCCGCACTGGCGCGGGAGCTGGCATCCGAGGTGCGCGTGCTCTGCCTCGATGAGCTGTTCGTCAGCGACATCGCCGATGCCATGCTGCTCGGTCGCCTGTTGCAGGCGATCTTCGAGCACGGCGTGGTGCTGGTGTGTACCTCCAACCAGGCGCCGAGCCAGCTCTATGCCGACGGCTTCAACCGCGAGCGCTTGCTGCCGGCCATTGCCGCCATCGAACGCTGTATGGAGGTGATGGAGCTGGACGGCGGCTTCGATCACCGCCTGCATCCCGGACGGGGGTGCCAGCGCTATTGGATAGCGGAGCCCGGCCGGCCGAGCGCTCTCACCGGCGTTTTCGCGCGCCTGAGCGAGGGCCAGCCGACGAGCCGTGAGCCCATCGAGCTGGGCCATCGCCGCATTGCGGTGGAACGGCGCAGCCAGCGCGTGGTGTGGTGTCGCTACGCCGAGCTGTGCGAGCAGCCGCTGGCCGCGCTCGACTTCATCGCCCTGGCCGACGAGTTCGATCACGTCCTGCTCAGCGAAGTGCCGCGACTGAGCGACGTCGCCGCAGCGGGGCGTATCGCCCGTGGCACCGAGGATGGCGCCGAGCGCATCGAAACCGGGGAGCGGGAGCTGCCGCCGCTGTCGCGCCGCGACGATGGCGTGCGCCGCTTCATCGCCCTGGTCGACGAGTGCTACGACCGCCGCGTGCCGCTCCATATCGAAGCCGAGGTCGCCATGGACGAACTTTATGCCGATGGCTACCTGGCCTTCGCCTTCCGGCGCACCCTCAGCCGGCTGCAGGAAATGCAGCTGGCGAGGTTTGGGGTTGGCGCTTAGCTGCTGGCCGCTCCTCCGACGATGCCGCTGCGAAAGCCGCTCTGACGCTCGCTGTCGCGCAGGTGCTTCGCCACGGTGTCTTCCGGCGAGCCGGCCATTTCGCGGAACATGCCCATGGAACCGAGTAGGGCGGAGGATTCGTAGGGCACGAACACCCGCTCGCCCTCCTGGGCCATGGTCGGCAGCGCCTTGATGTAGCTCTGGCCGAGCAGGTAGCCCACCACGGTGCGCTTGTGCTCGTCGCTGTCGCCGATGGCGCTCAGCACCAGCTTGATCGACTCCTGCTCGCCCTGGGCGCGCAGAATGGCCGACTCCTTGTCGCCCTGGGCATTGAGGATCGCCGATTCGCGCTGCCCCTGGGCCTTGGCGATGGCGGCGGCCTTCTCACCCTCGGCTTCGGTCACGGTGGCGCGGCGCTTGCGTTCGGCGGCCATCTGCAGGCGCATGGCGGTTTCGACCTCTTCGGGCATGGCGATGTCCTGCACCTCGACCCGTGAGATCTTCACCCCCCACTTTGACGCGGGCTCCTCCATGGCGGCCTGGATTTCGTTGTTGACCTCGGCGCGGGACTCGAACAGCTTGTCGAGCTCCATCTTGCCCACTACCGAGCGCAGGGTGGTCTTGGCCAGCACTTCCACCGCCTGGCTCATGTTCTCTATCTCATAGACGGCACGGCGCGGGTCGATGATCTGATAATAGAGCGCCCCATTGATGCGTACCGTGACGTTGTCGGTGGTCACCACCGGCTGGCCGGGGAAGTCCATCACCGTCTCCCGGCGGTCGATCCTTGCCTCGTTGGTGGTGATGGGAAAGTACTCCTCGCCACGCTTCTGGTAGCGGATCATGGTGATGGCACGAGGCTGCTCGATGAACGGAATGATGATGTTGATACCGCTCTCCAGCAGGCGATTGAACGAGCCGAGGCGCTCGATCACCATCACTTCCGACTGGCGCACGATCACTAGCCCCTTGGCGATGATCAGGATGCCGATGATGACGACGATGAGGGCGATCAACAGCCCGGGATTGATAGGTAGGTCCATGTTCACGTTACGACTCCTTGTGTCGACGAGTGTGATCCTGACGCTTGGTGGAGCGTAGCGCCCAACGCTGTGGAACGGGTAGGTTCAGCCCTGAGGCACGTGGCTGACGACGGCCGTAGTGCCGTCAAAGTGATGGAAGATCACCAGCGAGCCTTCTGGCAGCTCGGTTTCGCCGGTTTCGGCCACGCGCAGGCGGTAGAAGTCGCCGTTTATCTTGACGCCGCTGGCGCCGTCGAAGTCGCGTTTCAGGGTGGTATAGGTGTGGCCTTTCTCCACGCCCGTGCCGGTGGTGCCGTAGGCCACCCCGGCGGGCGAGAACCACGGGCGGATCACCTTGACCGCAAGCGGGATGAGAATGCCCGAGAACACTCCCATGGCAAGCAGTTGCCAGGGCAGCGTAAGGCCGAGTGCCGCCAGCGCTGAGGTCAGGGCGGCGGCCACCCCCAGCGACAGCAGCACCAGGCCACCGGAGGAGAGTTCGGCCAGGCCCAGCAGCAGGGCAATGGCCAGCCAGATCAGGGCGGGGTTCCAGTCCATGGTAGTCTCGGTAATGAATTGTTTCCCGATGCGCCGCTGCAATGCACTGCGCGGCGCTTGGTTCTATCGTAGTCGTACGACTCACATGGTAAAGGAGAGCAGCATGTCGCACATCCTCACGATACGTACCTGGTCGGCGCTGGCCGTCGTTCTGGCCGGCAGTGCCCTGCTGGCCGCCCCGGCCCTGGCGGCGGAAGAGGAGGCTCAGGCCCAGGAGCAGATCGAGCAGGCCGAGCCGCAGCAGGACGCTGAGATCGACGACGAGAACGAGGCCGCCGATGACGACGAGGCCAACGGCGACGAGGCCAATGGCGATGAGGCTAACGGTGACGAGGCCGAGGCCAACGGCGATGAGGCCAATGGCGACGATGAGGAGGCAACCGAGGAGGACCACGCCCACGTTCATGAGCCCGACGAGCACGCCGACAACGAGGCCGTGCAGGCCTACCGTGAGGTCAATCGGCGCATGCACGAGGACATGGCCGTCGAGTTCACCGGCAACCCCGATGCCGATTTCGCCCGCGGCATGATTCCGCATCACCAGGGGGCCATCGACATGGCCAATGTCGTGCTGATGCACGGCGAGGACGAGGCGATTCGCGACCTCGCTCGCGAGATCATCGAGGCCCAGGAAGAGGAGATCGCCTTCCTGCGCGACTGGCTGGCCCAGCACGGCTTCGAGGCCGAATAGGCAACATCGAATGACTTTCAGCGGGCGGCAATCCCCATGCCGCCCGCGCTGACCTTCGCGATACGCCCGCTGCGCTTCCCGCTACGCCCCACCCATACGCCACCGCTACGCCCCCCGGGGAGGAGGACGCCGCCGCCGCGATTGGCGAGGCTGCATGTGTTCGCTATCGCCGTGCCGCAAGGGCACCGGCGTCGATAACAACAACCCGGAGGTTTCAACTCATGCATCGGACACGCCACGGTGTGCTTCTTCCCGTGCTGGTCGCGCTCGGCAGCGGCCTGGCTTTCTCCACCTATGCCTTCGACGGCGATCGGCTGACGATCTGGATGGGTGACAACAAGGGCTACGACGGCATCCGCGAGGTGGCGCGCCAGTTTGCCGACGACACCGGCATCGAGGTGCGGATCGTCAACCCCGACAACCTCACCGACCGCTTCCAGCAGGCTGCCGGCAGCGGCCAGGGACCGGACATCGTGATCTGGGCTCACGACCGCATCGGCGAATGGGCGCAGAGCGGCCTGCTGGCACCCGTTTCGCCCTCCAGCGACTTCCGCGAGCGCTACTTCGACTTCACCTGGGATGCCACCCTGTGGAGCGGCGAGCACTATGGCTACCCGATCTCGGTGGAGGCGCTGGGGCTGATCTACAACAAGGCGCTGGTCGAAACGCCGCCGGAGAGCTTCGCCGAGCTTGCGCAACTCGATGCCGAGCTGGCCGAGCAGGGCAGGAAGGCGATCCTGTTCGACTACGGCGAGCCCTACTACGGCTGGACCCTGCTCGCCGCCAACGGCGGCTACCCCTTCCGCCAGACCGAGGAGGGCTTCGACGTCGACGACATCGGCGTCAACAACGAAGGGGCCCTGCAGGGCGCCGAGCTGCTGGTGGAGCTGATCGAGAGCGGCGTGCTGCCGCGCGGCACCGACTACAGCATCATGGACACACGTTTCAATCGCGGCGAGGTGGCCGCCATGATCAGCGGCCCCTGGGCCTGGAGCAACCTGGAGCAGAGCGGCATCGACTATGGCGTGGCGCTGCTGCCCAAGGTGGGCGAGGAGCGCGCCAAGCCGATGTTCGGCGTGATGGCGGCGATGATCAACACCGCCTCGCCCAACGATTTCCTGGCCGTGGAGTTCCTCGAGAACTACCTGCTCAGTGAGGAGGGCATGCGCACCTTCAACAGCGACGGCACGCTGGGGGCGGTGGCGCACATTGCCTATCAGCAGGAGCTGGAGAGCGATCCCAACATTGCCGCCACTCTCGAGAACGCCGAGCTCGGCATGCCGATGCCCAACATTCCCGAGATGGGTGCCTTCTGGGCCGCCATGGAGCCGGCGCTGCAGAACATCGGCAGCGGTCGCCAGTCGCCTCGCGAAGCCCTGGATGCCGCGGCCCGCCGCATGCGCCAGTAACGAACCCGCTCGATGCCTCGGCCGGCGGCAGGCGCCGCCGGCCCGGCCCAGGACGCTACCCATGTACACCACCAATGCTTCCCGGGGGCTGCCGCGCCATCGCTCCCGCTATCCCGCCGAGCGCTACACCCGCTGGGCACTGCGCGGCCTGGTGGCAGCGCTGGTCTTGGCCCTGCTGTGGCTGGTGCTGGCCTTCCATCTCAACGGCCAGCCGATCTTTGCCCTGCTGTTCCTGGTGCTCGGCGCCGCGCTGGGAGTGGTCTTCACTCGCCGCACGCTGATGAGTCACCGCTACATCTTTCCCGCCGTGGCCAGCATGGCGCTGTTCGTCATCTTTCCGCTGCTCTACACCGTCGGCATCAGCTTCAGCAACTACAGCTCCAGCAACCTGCTCAGCGAGGAGCGGGTGCGCGCTCAACTGCTGTCGCGTACCTATCAGGAGGAGAGCGCCACCTTCGGCTTCCAGCTCTACTCGAGTGACGAAGGCGTGCGGCTCTATCTGGAGCGGGAGGGGGCTCCACCCACGACTGGTGAAGCGGAAGCCGAGCTCGAGGAGGCGCTCGAGGGCGTCTCGCGCTTCGTCACCGGGCCGCTGTCGCTGCAGGACGGCGAGCGTCGCCATGTCGCCATTCAGCCCGCCGCGGGAGAGCCGGTGGGCGAGCCGCTGCCCATGCGCGAGGTGATCGCCTATCGCACTGCGTTGCAGAATCTGGTACTGGCGACGCCGGAAGGGCTGGAACTGCGCATGGCCGGGCTGCGCCACTATGCGCCCATGCTCGACCGCTATGAAGTCCGCGCTGACGGTAGCCTGTACGACCGGCGCGACGATCTCCTGTTGACCGCCGATGGAGAGACGGGCTTCTTCGTCACCGAGGAGGGGGAGCGCATCACCCCGGGCTGGCCGGTGGCGGTGGGCCTGGACAACTATGCACGGATATTCCTCGACCCCGATATCCGCGGCCCCTTCATCCAGATCTTCGTCTGGACCTTCGCCTTCGCCGGGCTCACCGTGCTGTTCACCCTGATCGTCGGCTTCGTGCTCGCCTCGCTGCTGCAGTGGGACCAGCTGCGTGGCAAGGCGCTCTACCGCACCCTGCTGATCCTGCCCTACGCAGTGCCGGCGTTCATCTCGATCCTGATCTTCAAGGGCATGTTCAACCAGCACTTCGGCGAGATAAACCTGATCCTCGACGCCCTGTTCGGCGTGCGCCCCGACTGGTTCACCGATCCCTGGCTCGCCCGCAGCATGCTGCTGATCGTCAACACCTGGCTCGGCTACCCCTACATGTTGCTGCTGTGCATGGGGCTGATCCAGTCGATCCCCAGGGACCTCTACGAGGCCTCGGCGGTGGATGGCGGTGGCCCGCTCACCAACCTGTTCCAGATCACCCTGCCGCTGATCATCAAGCCGCTCACGCCGCTTTTGATCGCTTGCTTCGCCTTCAACTTCAATAACTTCGTGCTGATCGCGCTGCTTACCGGCGGCAACCCCGACATCCTCGGCGCCAGTACCCCGGCGGGCACCACCGATCTGCTGGTGAGCTACACCTACCGCATCGCCTTCCAGGACGCCGGGCAGAACTTCGGTCTGGCCGCCGCCATCGCCACGCTGATCTTCCTGCTGGTGGCAGGGCTGGCGCTGCTCAACCTGCGCCTGGCCAAGGTCAGGGTCTGATTCGCAAGGTCACAGGAGAATCGTCATGGCCATGGTTCAACCCCGCTCTCTTCGCTGGCGCAAGCTGGCGGCGCATCTCGCCCTGATCGGCTTTCTCACGCTGATCCTGTTCCCGCTGCTTCTGGTGATCTCGATCTCCTTTCGCGAGGGCAACTTCGCCACCGGCAGCCTGATTCCGGAGCGCTTCTCGCTGGAGCACTGGTCGCTGGCTCTCGGTATTCCCTGGGAGCGCGCCGACGGCACGGTGGTGCAGCCACCGTTTCCGGTGCTGCTGTGGCTGTGGAACTCGGTCAAGGTGGCGATCGTCTCGTCGCTGCTGATCGTGCTGCTCTCCACCACCAGCGCCTATGCCTTCGCCCGCATGCGCTTCGCCGGCAAGGGGCCGATCCTCAAGAGCATGCTGATCTTCCAGATGTTCCCGGCGGTGCTCTCGCTGGTGGCGCTCTATGCCCTGTTCGACCGTCTGGGGCAATTCGTCGGCTGGCTCGGCATCAACACCCACGGCGCGTTGATCGTCGCCTCGCTGGGAGCGGTGGCGCTGCACATCTGGACCATCAAGGGCTACTTCGAATCGATCGACGGCTCGCTGGAGGAGGCCGCCATGGTCGACGGCGCCAGCACCTGGCAGGCGTTTCGCTACATCCTGCTGCCGCTGTCGCTGCCGATCCTGATGGTGGTGTTCATCCTCGCCTTCGTCATGAGCATCATGGAGTACCCCATGGCCTCGGTGCTGCTGGTCGACGAACACAAGCTGACCCTGGCGGTAGGCGCCCAGCAATACCTGGCCGACCACAACCAGCGCTGGGGCAACTTCGCCGCCGCCGCGGTGCTCTCCGGCCTGCCGATCACCTTGGCCTTCCTGATCTGCCAGCGCTGGATCATCGGTGGGCTCACGGCGGGGGGCGTGAAGGGCTAGCCGCGGCATTGCGCCAGGGCTCGAACGCCCGCTCGGCTCTGCCGGCGGGCGTTATCTGGCCGACGATATCTACCGGTCGTGACCGGGCGGCACGCGGGGTGTCAGCCCCTCGGCGCGCATCTGCTCGCGAACCTCGACGGGCGAGGGCGGGGGAAATTCGACGCCGCGCTCGATCATCATGTCGCGCAAGCGAATGAAGTCGTCTCGCAGAGGGCTTGGTGGGGTATCTTCGATGCGATTATGAACGCGCCAAGCAGTTGTGACGCCCGTTGAGGTGCGAATGTTTGCCTCAGCACCTTGCTCCAACAAATAAATCGAAATTTCAGGTTTTGTACCGGAAGTGCTTATATCCAATGCAGTTCTTCCCACAGGGTCAGGGGCTGCATTTATGTCTGCGCCTCGCTCTACTAGCAGCCTTACATGCTCGAGAGTACTGCTAATAACAGCTTGCTCCAGTAGTGGTGTATCGCTTCCATCATTAGGCGATAGGCCACCATCCAGCATTGCTTCTAGAATTTTTGTGTCCCTGCTCGTTAACGCTGCACCGAGGGGCGTACGTGCTTCGGCTGCTTCGATAGCACTATCACCGGGATGTACGCCCAGCTCGACCAAGGTGCGTACGGCATCCGGATTCTGCTGAAGCAGGGCGAACCACATCAGGGTCATCTGCTGCTCGCCCCGGGAGGTAAGGTCGACGCCATCGGCCCCACGGCGCAGCGCCGCCATATCGTTGCGTTCGATGGCTCGGGCCAATTCGAGATGCGGGCCGCTGAAGAACTCGTCGGCAGTGTGAGTACGTGACATGGTCAATCCCTGAGTTGGCTGGCAGCCGCTGGCTAGGAAGAACAGTACCAGCAACAGCAGTGAGTGATAGCGCGAGTGAAAAGGGCGCTGTGGCTTGGTCTGCATGATGTCTCCCTACGTGCAGTGATGTCCCGTGGCTTCGGCCAGGATACCCTGATCCATCGACTTCTGGGCCTCCAGCCCCTCGATGACTTGCACTATGCTGTGACGCTCGATCGGATTGATGCCCCGGCCGGGAAGTCGATAGGGCGTGCCCACCGCATCCGGCATCAGCGTGGCCAGCAGGGTACTGCCGGCGGCTCCGGCAAGAGCGCCGGCCCCACCGCCCAGCACCGCGCCCACCCCGGCCGCGGCGAGCGTGGAACTCAGCCGCCGCTCCTGCAGCAGTGTGAGTATCTCTCCCGCGACGCGGAAGGCCTGGATATTCTCGGGCCTGGGCTGATGCAGCGTGCTGCCATAGCGTTCCACGGTATTGGGATGCAGACCTGCGGAGTTGAGTGTGGTCGCAGGCAGCCCGCTTGCCCGTGAGGCGGCAGAAACTAATCCACCACCTAGCGAATGTCCCACCAAGTGCACGTGAGCACCGGAGTCTTTAAGGCTGTTGCCGATATGAACGGCTCTTTGATAGTAATCTGAAGGTTGATTAAAACCTTGCGCAAGGTTGTTCAGCCAATCTTCTCTGTTTTGGGTGCCTTTAAATGCGAGCGTTGGACCAAGTTTATCACCAAAAACTTCTTGGTCCGGGACATAAAAACCTGCTCTAAAACCACTATTTGAGGGCTTCAATTGGCTTGGCTTTAAATCCATTGTCGCTAGGTAGTCAGCATCCAGGCTGCTATCCCCCCAGCCCACCGGCACGGGCTGGCTAGGGTCGTAGACATGCTGTGCCAGCCGGGCGTGCTCCACGGCGACGTTGTTGCGCGCGAAGCGCTCGGTGGTGGCGGCCAGGGTGTCGCGGGGGCCACCCGGAGGCATGGCGTCGAGCTGGTTTCTGGCGGCGGCGATCTGGCCCTGACGGCACTGCCAGCGTGCCGCCTTCTGGCGTCTGGCCTCCTCCAGGTCGTCTAGGCTCGAGTCTGCCGTATCGTCGCTATCTTCAAGCTCGACCTCGCCTTGCCCCGCGGCGGCGACGGCCATGGCCGCCGCCATGAAGCCACCCATGAGCGGCATAGCGCCGGATTTGAGCGTCACGTCCTCGCTCGCTTCCGGCGTGGCGGCACCCGGCAGCAGCGCCGCTGCCGCCCCTTGCCCGCTCCCCGAGCCGGGGCTGCCTCCGGAGTTGATCTTGACCTGGGCGCCGACGATGGTGATACCGCTGGGGTCGAGCTTGAGGAAGCTGCCGCCGGCCTTGAGGGTGATCTCGGCGCCGGCGTCGATCACGGTCTTGCTGCCGGCCTGGTGGTGGATCTCCTGGCCGGCTTCGACGAGCTGGGCGCGGGCGGTCTTTTCATGGCGCGTGGCGCCGACGATGAGGTGGTCGTCGCCGTCGACCTTGAGGTGGCGTTGGCCGCGCACGGTGAGGTGGTCGTCGGCGTGGATCTCGCTGATGCGGTTGCGGTGCACGGTGAGGTGGCTGTCGTTGCCGATCTCTTCGGTGCGGTCGTTGTGGGTCAGCAGTTCCAGGTCTTTCTGGGCGTGCAGCCAGATCTGCTCCTGGCCGGCTTCGTCATCGAAGCGCAGTTCGTTGAATCCTTCGCCTTGGTGACTCTGGGTGCGGATGACGGTACGGGTCTTGTGCGCCGGCAGTTCGTAGGGCGGTGTACTGACGGCATTGTAGATCCGTCCGGTGATCAGCGGTTGATCGGGATCGCCCTCCAGGTAGCTGACGAGGACCTCATGGCCGATCCTCGGAATCGCCATGCTGCCGTAGCCGCCGCCGGCCCAGTCCTGACTCACTCTCAGCCAGGCGCTCGGCGCTCTTTCCGCGGCTTCGCCTTCAGCCCCGGCGGTATTGGGCTCGGCATAGCGGTCCCAGGGGAACTGCACCTTGACCCGACCGTGCTCGTCGCAATGGATCTCTTCGCCTTCGGGGCCGACGACGAAGGCGATCTGGGGGCCTTCGACCCGAGGGCGGGGGTTGGGCTCGGGGCGCCAGGCCTGGTCGGCGGGCATCAGCACCAGTTCGTTGTGGTATCGGGTCATGGCTTCCGAGCCTGCCCGACCCTGCAGGCCATCACTTTGATCGGCTTGCTCGCTGCCCTGAGCGAAGCCATCCTCTTCCAGGGCCTGGGGCTGCTTGCCGTGGTGCACCACGCCGAGCACCTGCCAGTCTCGGTTGAGCTCGTCGAGGTCATGGTCGGTGAGCGTGAAGCGGGTACCCGGGGCGAGTTCGGGCAAATCGCTCTCGGCATCGGCGGTATTGGCGCCACGGCGCAGCGCTTCGAGACGAATGCGAGTGAAGGCCTGGCCGGAGGCGTCGGCCTTGTAGCGCCCGGGGTAGTCGTAGTGCTCGTACCCTGTATCAACGACGCCACGCTGGCCGTGAGCTTCCAGATCGCGTGCGGCGTGGTCGTGCAGCTGGCCGTAGGCAGGTTTCTTGAACGAGTAGTCCTTGAGCGTGGCCGAGGCCGGCGCGACCCGGGTATGCTGCTGCAGCTTGCGCACATGACGCGCCGGTGGCGTGCCCCCGGCGCGACCGTGGTAGGTACGCTCGCCCAGGTGGCTCAGCACCTGAGGCGCGTCGGCGAACACCAGGCGGTGGGCGGCGCGGGCGTCCTCATCGCTACCGACCTGGAAGAACTCATGGAAGTAGAACAGCCCCTCTTCGGCGGCCAGGCGCTCGACGAAGGCAAGATCGTCTTCCCGGTACTGCGTGAGGTACTCCCGAGACTCGGGTTCGCGGGTGGCGGCGAAGGCGAGATCGGTCAGCCCGTGCTCGTCGCACAGGGTGTTGAGTACCGTGAGCGGCGAAACCTCCTGGAAGATGCGCGAGTTCTGGCGCAGGCCAAGGCGCCACAGGGCGGGACGGATCTCGACCCAGTAGAAGGTGTGGCGGTGGCCGCGGTCGCCACGGGCGAACTCGCTGACGATGCCGTTCACCTGGCGCAGCATCTCGTCGTCCTGCCAGATCGTCAGGGTGGCCTCGCGGTCGAGGATGTCGCGGGCGGAGAGGCTGCCGTTACGGCTGGCGAAGCGCACCGTGAGCTCGAAGGGGGCGGAGAGCCGTTCCCGGTGGGTGAACTCGATGACCGCCAGGCCCTCGGTATCGGGCGAGCTGGCATTGGCGAGCTGAAGGGTGAAGTGAAGTCCGTTTTCAGAGGCCATGCTTCCTCCTGGAGGCGTACATGGCCGAGTTGCAGCAGATGCTGTGCCAGTATTTGGCTAATAAAGTAAAAACAAGGAAATAACAGAGAGGAGGTCCAAAAGGCTAAGTGGACTCAGGCAATCCATTGCCTGAGGCGGGCAAGAAGTTGCCCGTTGGGCAAGTTCTTGCCCGTGCTCAATGAGTGACGCCGGGAATCCGTACCTGCCGCGGACAGGCCTTGCCGTCGGCGGCGAACAGGTGGCAGCGCTCGCCGGAGAGCCCCAGCTCGACCGCCTGGCCGTCCTCCAGGTGGGTCAAGCCGTCGAGGCGCTGGGTCAGGGTCTCGCTGACGCCCTCTACCCGCAGGTGGGCCAGTGTCTCGTAGCCGAGCCTTTCGGCCACCATGAGCCTGGCCGTCAGTCGCGCGTCGGCGTCGGCAGGGGCGACGAAGTCCTCGGCGCGCACGGCGAGGGTGGCCTTGTCGCCCGCACGCAGCCGGGCGCCGTCGACCGCCACGGCCAGCGTCGCGCCGCCGGGCAGGCGTACCGAGGTGCGCTGACGACCGGGATCTAGCACCTCGACCGGTATGACGTTGATGCGCGGCGAGCCGATGAAGCGCGCCACCTCCAGCGTGGCGGGGAAGTGATAGAGCGACAGCGGTGCGCCGACCTGGGCGATGCGACCGCCGGCCAGCAGCACGATGCGGTCGGCCAGGGTCATCGCTTCCACCTGGTCGTGGGTCACGTAGATCATGGTGGCGCCCAGACGCCGGTGCAGCTCGGCGATCTGCACCCGCATGTCGACCCGCAGAGCGGCATCGAGGTTGGAGAGCGGCTCGTCGAACAGGAACACCGCCGGCTCCTTGACCAGGGTGCGGCCGATGGCCACCCGCTGGCGCTGGCCGCCGGAAAGCTCCTTGGGCTTGCGTTCGAGCAGCTCGCCCAGATGCAGCATCTCGGCGGCATGCTCCACGCGACGGCGGATCTCGGCCTTGTCGGTGCGGGCGAGCTTAAGGCCGAAGGCCATGTTCTCGGCCACCGTCATGTGCGGGTAGAGCGCGTAGGACTGGAACACCATGCCGATGTCGCGCTCCTGGGGCGGTACCTCGTTGATGCGCTCGCCGTCGAGGCGCATCTCGCCGTGGCTGATGTCCTCGAGGCCCGCGATCATGCGCAGCAGGGTGGACTTGCCGCAGCCGGAGGGGCCGACGAAGACGACGAACTCGCCGTCCTCGATGGTCAGGTCGATATCGCGGGAGACCTCGACCCCCGCGTAATCCTTGCCGATGCCGGCCAGTGTCAGACGTCCCATACGATCTCCTCCTGTGCCGGACAGCGGGCGATGGCGATGCCGCAGGGCGGCAGCTGCACCTCGCCATTGGCCCAGACGCCGTTGACCAGCGCCGGGGCGTCGTCGAGCGGACGCGCTTGCCGCGGGGCGGGCAGGGTACGCGGCGCGTCGCTGAAGTTCAGTGCGACCAGAAGGCGCTCGTTGGGTGCGCGCGCGGGGTGGTGGCGCTCCAGGCACAGCACCTCGTCGCGTACCGGGTGATAGCGCACCTCGCCCTTCTTCAATGCCACGTGTTCACGGCGGAAGGCAAGGAAGGCGCGGTAGGCATTGAGCAGCGAATCGGGCGCTTCGTCCTGGTGCCGCATGGCCAGCCCCAGATGGGCCTCGGGTACCGGCAGCCAGGGCTCGCCCTGGGAGAAGTCGCCGTGGCGGGTGTCGCCACACCAGGGGTGGGGCGTACGGCAGCCGTCGCGCCCCTTGTAGGCCGGCCAGAAGGTGATACCGGCCGGGTCGACGAGCTGCTCCAGGGTCAGCTCGGCCTCGGGCAGGCCCAGTTCCTCGCCCTGGTAGAGACAGACGCTGCCGCGCTGGGTCAGCAGGAAGGCGAGGTAGAGACGCAGCCTGTCCGGGTCGTCCTGGGCCTTCCAACGTGTCGCCAGGCGCGGCACGTCGTGGTTGCCCAGTGCCCAGCACGGCCAGCCGTCGCCGATCTTCGCTTCCATGGCGGTCATCGTCCGATGCAGGAAATCGGGATCGTGGCGCTCGCCCAGCAGGTCGAAGGAGTAGGCCATGTGCAGGCGCTTGTTGCCTTGGGTATAGGCCGCCATCACGTTCAGCGAGTCATCGTCGCCCACCTCGCCGACGCTGGTGGTGCCGGGATACTCGTCGAGCAGGGCGCGCAGCTTCTCGAGGAAGGCCAGGTTCTCCGGCTGAGTCTTGTCGTGCAGGTGCAGCTGGTAGCCGTAGGGGTTGTCGGGGCGCACGCCGAGAAAGCCTTCCGCCGCATCGCTGCGCGGCGGGTTGTCCACGAGCTCACCGTGGGTGCAGAAGTTCACCGCGTCCAGGCGGAAGCCGTCCACACCGCGATCGAGCCAGAAGCGCACCTCGTCGAGAATGGCCTCGACCACCGCCGGGTTGCGGAAGTTGAGATCGGGCTGGCTGTCCAGAAAGTTGTGCAGGTAGTACTGGCAGCGCCGGGTGTCCCACTGCCAGGCGCTGCCGCCGAACACCGACTGCCAGTTGGTGGGCGGCGAGCCGTCGGCCTTGGCCTCGGCCCACACGTACCAGTCGGCCTTGGGGTTGTCGCGGCTGGCCCGGCTCTCGCTGAACCAGGGGTGACGGTCGGAGGTGTGCGACAGCACCTGGTCGATGGTGACCTTGAGTCCGCGGGCGTGAGCCGCTTCCACCAGGCGGTCGAAGTCGTCCAGGGTGCCGAAGATGGGATCGACGCTGCGATAGTCGGCCACGTCGTAGCCGAAGTCCTTCATCGGCGAGGTGAAGAAGGGCGAGATCCAGATCGCGTCGACGTTGAGCGACGCGATGTAATCGAGCTTGTCGATGATGCCCGGCAGATCGCCGATGCCGTCGCCGTTGCTGTCCATGAAGCTGCGCGGGTAGATCTGGTAGATCACCGCGCCGCGCCACCAGTCCTGTCCCTGTCTGCCGAAGAGGTGCTGTGCGTTCATGCCTTGTCCTTGTCGTCGTGCCTTACGAAGAAACGTAGGGTCGATGGTGACGCCATGGGCAGTGCAGGGAATCCTCTACGCCCCGGCACCGGGGAGGCGTAGTCGGGGGGCGGAGTCCGGCCGCTTGGCCTACTCCCCCTGGATGCGCGACAGCAGCTCGCCGGCCAGGGCGATGGCCTCATCGCGGCGGCGGATGTTCTGTTTCTGGTAGAGACTGCGAATATGAGTCTTGACCGTAGTGGGGGCGACCGAGAGCTGCTCGGCAATCTGCTCGTTGGAGAGCCCGGCGTGGATCAGGCCGAGAATCTGCCACTCGCGGCGGGTCAGCGGCGAAGTGCGGATCAGCTCCGGCACATCGGGTCGCGAGACGATGTCATCGATCACCGAGTCGTCGAGCATCAGGCGCACGGCGCGACCGAACTCGCGCTGACGGCGGGCGAGGTCGAGCAGTCGTTCGGCATGACCGCGGACCAGCGGTTCCAGCTCGTGCTCGGCCAGCAGGCGTTCGAGCATCTCGGACAGTGCCCGGCCCAGGCGCAGGAAGCTGCCGGCCAGTGCCGTGCGGGTGGCGAGCGTCAGTGCCTGGCGGAGATGCGCCAGCGCTTCGGCGTGCCGGCCGCGCTGCCACTCCAGCCCGGCCAGGCAGATTCGGTTGCGATTGGCGTCGGTGGTAAGCCCCAGTCGCTCGGTCTCGCGCTCCAGCGCGACGAGCAGCGCTTCGGCCTCATCGAAGCGGCCGAGCAGGATCATGGCGCGTGCATGATTGCGCAGGTTGCATTGGGCGAAGTGATTGCTGGCCTGTGCCGGGTCGCCGGGAGGCGCCTCCTGCAGCCAACGGGCCACGGCGTCGAGATCGCCGTTGGCCTGCCACCAGGCGAGCAGGGTGGCATGGGCGTTGGCCTGCCAGTCGATGTGATAGTTGCCCTGCACCAGGATCTTGCGCATGCGGCGGATATGGTCGGCGCACTGGGCCTGGTCGCCCCGCGACAGTGCCACCTTGGCCAGGCCGATGTGGCATTGCAGGGTCCAGCGCTCGCCCTGGGTGTCGAGCACTTCGATGCCTTTCAGCGCCGCTTGCTCCGCCGCTTCCAGGCGCTGCCACTCCCACAGCAGCTGGCTGCGGATGCGATAGAGGAATTCGCACACCGGCAGGCGGTCGAGGCCGGCGTGTTCGACGTGGGCGATGGCGCGTTCCTGCACGTCGAAGGCGGCCTGCAGGCGGCCCTGTGCCACCAGCGTCTCGGACTGATGGCACAGCGCCCACAGCAGCATCTGCGCATCGCCGACACGATTGGCTTCCCGCTCCACGCTGTGGATGCGCTGCAGCGACTCGTCCAGGTAGCCCTGCACGAAGCGCGCCTCGGCCAGTATCGCCGCGGCGGTCAGCGGGGTCGTGGCCAGATAGCGGGGCGGCAGGGTCAGGGCCTGTTCGGCCAGTGGCGCCGCCCGTTCGGCGTCGCCCTCGTTGATCGCCAGTTGCGCCCGTAGAGTGGCGAACTCGGCGGCCAGTTCGGCCCATTCGGGCAGCTCGAGCTGCGCCTCGATCCAGCCGATGGCCTGGCGGGTGCGGTCGAAATGATACTGGGCATGCGAGGCCCAGCCGTGCAGCAGGGTGAGCCGGGGAGAGTCGACCAGGCGGGTATCGCCGAGCGTGGCGAGCCCGCGCGCCAGCAGTGAGAAGTGGCCGTTGGCCAGCAGCCCGGGCCCTTCGCGTTCGAGCAGCTCGGCCAGCGGTTCGGGGGCTTCGGCCTCGATGGCCTGGGCCAGCGCCAGGGCGGGGTTGCCCAGGCGCAGCCAGGCGGTGCTGGCGCGCTGATGCAGCTCGTGCTGTGTCGTCAGGCTGAGCTCGTGGCGGCGGTGGCGCAGGTAGCCGGCGAACAGCCGATGAAAGCGAAACCATTGCGAATGAGGTTCGATACGCTCGAGGAACAGACCGGCCCGCTCCAGCGCCTCCAACCGCTGCGAGAGTCGTTCGCCCTCCAGCAGCCTGGCGACCAGATTGGGCGAGAAGCGCTCGAGCACGCCGAGCTGCAGCAGCAGCTGGTGGTCCTGTTCGTCGATACAACGTGCCAGCAACTCGTCGAACCAGGCGACGAAGTCCGGATGGCTGCCATCGAGTCGCTCCAGCAGGGTATCGAAGGAGGCCAGGGTGGTGGTGCGCTCGATCAGCCAGGCCAGTGCCAGCGGCCACCCTTCGGTGCGGCGCAGGGCGCGCTCCAGGCTGACCCGGGTTGGCGGCAGGCTGAGCTGTTCGGCGCACAGGGTCTGGGCCTCTTCCGCATCGAAGGCCAGCTCGCTCAGGCCGATCTCCTCCAGTTCGCCGCGTAGCCGGAGTTCCGGCAGGCCCAGGTCGGGGCGCGTGCGCGAGGCGAGGGTCAGCGTCAGCCAGGACGGCTGGTGGCACAGCCAGTGGCGCAGGCACTCGAGGATCTGCGAGTGCCGAATATGTTGGACGTCATCCAGCACCAGCCGGCCGGGTGCGGACTGCTCCGGCAGCAGCGCCAGCCAGGTCTCCATGGCTTCGGCCAGGCTGCCGGCCACGGGCAGCTCGAGCGTGTGGCCGAGCTCACGGCACAGGCGGGTCAGCGCTTCGCGAAAATAGGCGGCGAAGCGGCCTGGTTCGTCGTCGCGGGCGTCCAGACACAGCCAGGCCGAGGGTTGCTCCAGTTGGGTCAGACGCTCGGCCAGCAGCGTGCTCTTGCCGTAGCCGGGCGGTGCCTGGACCATCAACAGGCGGATCCGCTCGCTGAGCGCGAAGCAGTCGTTCAGCCTTTCTCGGGCCACGACGGTGTCAGGCAGTGCAGGCGGGCGGAGCTTTTCCAGGAGAATGGTCATCGAAAACCGTCGCTGAACCGTTTCAGTTTCCAGTATGACGGCTGGCTCGTCGCCTTTGGGCGCTCTGCGACCAAGGTCGTAGCCAAGGCTGGCCGGGCTCTGGCCCGGCCAGCCAGATCGCTACAGCCCCAGGCGCTCCTTGACCCGACCGAAGGCGGCCAGGGCGAATTCCAGATCGTCGCGGCTCAGCGCGGCTGACATCTGGGTGCGGATGCGGGCACGCCCCTGGGGCACCACCGGGTAGGAGAAGGCGATGACGTAGACGCCCTCCTTGAGCATCTCCTCGGCGAAACGGGCGGCAAGCCCGGCGTCGTGCAGCATCACCGGCACGATGGGGTGCTCGCCGGGCAACAGTTCGAAGCCCAGCCGCTCGAGCCCCTCGCGGAAGAAGGCGGTGTTCTCCACCAGTTGGCTGCGCAGCTCGCGGGACTCGGCGGCCAACTCGATCGCCTTCAGCGCGCCGGCGACCACCGGCGGCGCCACGGTGTTGGAGAACAGATAGGGGCGCGAGCGCTGGCGCAGCAGCTCGATCACTTCGCGCTTGCCGCTGGTGTAACCGCCGCTGGCGCCGCCCAGCGCCTTGCCCAGGGTGCCGGTGGTGATATCGATACGATCCATGCAGCCGCGGTACTCGTGGGTGCCGCGGCCGCCTTCGCCGAGAAAGCCGGTGGCGTGGCAGTCGTCGAAGTGCACCAGGGCGTCGTAGCGCTCGGCCAGATCGCAGATTTCGTCGAGCCGGGCGATGTAGCCGTCCATGGAGAACACCCCGTCGGTGGTGATCAGCTTGAAGCGCGCAGCGTCGCGGTCGGCGGCCTGGAGCTGCTCTTCCAGGTCGGCCATGTCGTTGTTCCGGTAGCGGTAGCGCCGAGCCTTGGAGAGCCGCACGCCGTCGATGATGCTGGCATGGTTGAGCTCGTCGGAGATCACCGCGTCCTCGGCGCCGAGCAGGGTCTCGAACAGCCCGCCGTTGGCGTCGAAGCAGGAAGGGTAGAGGATGGTGTCTTCGGTGCCGAGGAAGTCGGTCAGGCGCTGTTCCAGCTGCTTGTGCAGGCTCTGGGTACCGCAGATGAAACGTACCGAGGCCAGGCCGTAGCCCCACTCTTCAAGGCCCGCCTTGGCGGCCGCGTTGACCTCGGGATGCTGGGCCAGCCCCAGGTAGTTGTTGGCGCACAGGTTGAGCACTTCTTGCCCGGCATTGATGCCGACATGGGCGCCCTGAGGCGTGGTCAGCTGGCGCTCGTGCTTGTACAGCCCGGCCTGGCGAATGGCGTCGAGCTCGCCCAGCAGATGCTGCTTGAAAGCTCCGTACATGTCATGACTCCCAGTTGAGAACGACCTTGCTCGCTTCACCGCTCAGCATGGCATCGAAACCTTGCTGAAACTCTGTGTAGGGCAGGCGATGGGTGATCACCGGCGAGATATCGAGACCGGACTCGATCATCACCGACATCTTGTACCAGGTCTCGTACATCTCGCGGCCGTAGATGCCCTTGAGCGTCAGCATGTTGAAGATCACCGTGTTCCAGTCGATGGCGATCTCCTCGGTGGGGATGCCGAGCATGGAGATCTTGCCGCCGTGACACATGTTGGCCAGCATGTCGCGGAAGGCGGCGGGGCTGCCGGACATCTCCAGGCCCACGTCGAAGCCTTCGGTCAATCCCAGCTCGCGCTGCACGTCGGGCAGCGTCTCATGGCGTACGTCCACGGTACGGGTGGCGCCCAGGCGCTTGGCCAGCTCGAGCCGCCCAGGGTTGAGATCGGTGACCACCACGTGACGCGCCCCGGCGTGGCGACACACCGCCGCGGCCATGGCGCCGATCGGTCCGGCCCCGGTGATCAGCACGTCCTCGCCGAGCAGGTCGAACTGCAGCGCGGTGTGCACGGCGTTGCCCAACGGGTCGAAGATGGCGGCGACGTCGAGGTCGATGCCCGGCTTGTGCTCCCACACGTTGGACATCGGCAGCGCCACGTACTCGGCGAAGGCCCCCGGTCGGTTGACCCCCACCCCGCTGGTATGGGCGCACAGGTGGCGGCGCCCGGCCAGGCAGTTGCGACAACGACCGCACACCACGTGGCCCTCGCCGGAGACGATCTGCCCGGGGTGAAAGTCGTTGACGTTGGAGCCGACCTCGACGATCTCGCCGACGAACTCATGGCCCACCACCATGGGTACCGGGATGGTCTTCTGCGCCCAGCTGTCCCACTTGTAGATGTGCACGTCGGTGCCGCAGATGGCGGTGCGCTTCACCTTGATCAGCACGTCGTTGATGCCGACCTGTGGGTCCGGCACCTCTTCCAGCCAGAGGCCGGGTGATGCCTCTTTCTTGATCAGTGCTTTCATGTGGCTACCTTCCTGACTTGTGGTTGGAGGGTTCAGGCGGTTGAGGAGCGATAGGTGCTGGCAATTCCCCGTATGAGGTTTAGTATGAGGGAATGAATTCCAGTATTGCAGAATCATTCCGTCTTGCAAGATTTTTTTCCTTCATAGTGGAAAGCGGTGCAAGGCCCGCCACCCTAGGCCGGTCCATTTCCATGAAGGGGAAAACCTCTTTGGGTATAGGGGAAAAGTGAAGTGAGTGACACCACGATGGCAGACGAAGGGCAAACGGAGGCGGGAAGCCTGCCGAGCCGGGTCATCGAGCTGCGCAAGAAACGCGGGCTCACCCTGGAGCAGCTGGCAGCGGCCTCCGGCGTGAGTCGCTCCATGCTCAGCCAGATCGAGCGCGGCAAGGCCAACCCGACGCTGGCGGTGACGCTGCGTATCGCCCAGGCCTTCGGCATGAACATCGGCGATCTGGTCGACCAGCCGTGGACGGCGTCGCGCATCGAGGTGGTGCGCGGCGACGATGCCAGCCAGCTGTTCCGCGACGACCGGGATTGCCGCATCCGCACCCTCTCGCCTCTGCACATGGAGAAGAACGTGGAGTTCTACGAGGTGCGCCTGGCCCCCGGCGCGCGCCTGCAGAGTGCGGCTCACTTCGAGGGCACGCGCGAGCTGCTGACCGTCACCCAGGGGCTGGCGCGAGTCGTGGCAGGGGAAAATCGCTGTGAGCTGAGCCCTGGCGACTCGGCGCACTACCATGCCGACCTGGAGCACGTCATCGAGAACTGCGGTGAAACGGAGCTGGTGAGTTTTCTCGTCGTGACCTATCAGTGAAAGCGCAGTAGTCTGCCCAGCATTGCCATCTGCATTGCAGGAGAACGACTTGACGGCTCTGGTGTACTGGCTGGACATGGCGGGCGTGGTGGTCTTCGCCCTGTCGGGGGTCATCCTCGCCTGCCGCTCGCGCATGGACCCCTTCGGCATGCTGGTGCTGGCGGCGGTCACCGGCATCGGCGGCGGCACCTTGCGCGATCTGGTGCTGGGCGTACGGCCGGTGTTCTGGGTCGCCGACCCCACCTATCTGTGGGTGATACTCGCTACCGTCGGCCTCTCCATCGTCGGTTTTCATTACATCCACCGCCTCTCACGCAGCTTCCTGCCGATTGCCGATGCCTTCGGCCTGGCGCTGTTCACGGTGATCGGTGCGCACAAGGCGTTGCAGCTCGAGGCGCCCGGCGTGGTGGCGGTGTTGATGGGGCTGTTGACGGGGGTGGCCGGTGGCATGGTGCGCGACGTGCTGGCACGCCGTGTACCCATGGTATTGCGCCAGGAGGTGTATGCCACGGCCTCCATTGCCGGTGGCATCACCTACGTGGGGCTGGGAGCGCTGGGCGTGCCGGTCGGCGTTGCCATCGGCCTGGCGCTGGCAGTGACCCTGGGGTTGCGCCTGGCGGCCATCCACTGGCAGCTCACGCTGCCGGTTTTCGCCTGGGTCGTGATCCGTCCGCCGCAAGAGGCTCAAGCATCGGCTGACCCGGGCGCCGAGCAAGGGGTACCCCAAGGTGGGCCGCCGGCACAGCTCAAGCCCCGCACCAAGGTCAGGGTGCGCATGATCTCACCCAGTCAGCAGCGCAGACAGCGAGACAAAGAGAGTGACTGAATCGAGACCAAGGCGAGCTCCAGAGGCAGCGTCACGTCTGCTCATGGGCTGGCTCACCGTGCTGCTGGCGGCGTGGCTGGCGGGCTGTGCCATCGAGCCCCTGCATGATGGACCGGCGCGCGATGAACAGGCTACCGCGCAGGTGCTCCGGGCCATCTATGAAGACGCCCTGCCGGCCATGCCCCTCGACAAGCAACGCCATTATGCCCAGCGGCTCTACCGCATCAGCGGTGATGCGCGCTATCTCGAGCCCCTCGAGGCGCATGGGCGCCTACTCTTGAAGCAGCTCGGACGCGATATCGCCGGCCTCGAGACGCCCGGCTTCGCGGCGGCTCGTACTCGGGAGGTGATGGCGAACTACCCGCAGCGTACCGCCAGGCAGCGCGCCCGTGGGGCCATGCTGGCCGAATGGGGCGAGATCGCCTTCGGCCGGCAGCTGCTCTTTCGCCTGATTCAGGCGGACTACTACGGTCTGCTGGACACATTACCCGAGCATGAACGTGCGCTCGACTACCTGGCCAGCCTGGAATGGCAGCGCTTTCTGACCGACCCGGAGGTGATGAGAATCTATGCCGCCCAGGTGGCGAATCAGGCTCATTTCCTTCATCAACTCGGCATCGTCGATCTGCGGGACGACATGGAAGCGGCGTTCCAGTCCGTCTATCCGGCCGATGCCGTATCGGCCTTGAGCGAGCGTGACTACCGTAACCGGCTCTACGGCATGACGCACATGGTGATCGCCGACAGCCGCTACTATCAGCGTAGGGTATCGGCCGAGCAGCATGCCTGGATCCTCGCAGCCTTCCGCACCGAGATCGAACGCATTCTGGACGAGGCCACGGAGGATATCATGGCCGAAGTCGCGCTCAGCTTTCTGCTGGCTGGCCTGGAAAGCGACCCGACGGTAGCGCGGATACGCCGCCACCTGATGCAGGCCGTGGACCCTCGCTCGGGCATCATCCCATCGCCGGACGGCGATACCGACCTGGAGCGTGGCGAGCACCGCAACGTGCTGGCGATCATGGTGCTCGGCTGGCCGGGGCAGCTGCATGCCGGCCCCGACCTGTCACGAAGGCTCCATCAGCCCCGTGAGGTTCCGGCCGGCCAAGGCATGAGGCAACGTAAATCGCACGTCGCAGTGCTAGAGAACGTTTAGTTCATTCGTCAGCTGCGGGGCAATAGACTCCTTGATATGCCAATAGAGTGGTTGCAGCGGTGCTTGAAGGTCCCGTTCTGCATCACGTTGGTCGATATAGTAGGCCGCCCTAGGCCCGCAGTAGTCGATCACGTCTCCGACCTGGCGGAACTGCAGCCCGGAGATTTTCAGCAGTCTAGCGAAACGAGGCTCCATCATGGCAAAGACCTGATAACGACCGACCAGGCCGACTACGGCTGTGGCAGCCAGGAACAGGCTAAGGGTCACCAGCGGTGAGGGTGGGGGCAACCGGTTCTTTTCCAGCAGTTGAAGGTCCTGCTCACGCAGCCCGAGAGCACAGTCACGCGAACGGCGAAAGTCGGGATGCACGGCAAGTCGCGAGACCTCGCATAGGCAGGAGCGCTCGAACTTACTCGGGTGAAGTAGTGGATCGGTCAAGCCGTGGGCACAGCTTTCTTCCAGCGGCAGTAGCCGTTTATCCGCCGGGTCGCTGCTCGCCAGTACCACTCTCAGGCAGCCCGCGTCCCTTTTGCTGGTGGTGTGGTGAAGCAGACAGAGAATGGCATGCCGGTCATGCGCGTCCTTTTCGAAGGGGATATCGGCATTTTCGCCCAAACGATAGTTGAGTTCCTCACGGAAGACCTTGTGGCGAAGCGCATAGGCTCGGTAGCGATCGACCTTGGTACGGGCGATGACGAAGCGATATTGCTCGATGAAATCTCGGACTTGGTCATCCAGGGCAGCTTCCGTTCCAGCAGAGTATGAATCACGACGTGGTGTCTCCATGTGATACTCCTGGGATGGCATCTGACAACAAGGCGGGTCGGCCAAGGTGATAACCCTGCCCGTACTCAATACCGTAGGATGACAGGAGTGGAATCAATGCCTCCTGATCGACGAATTCGGCGATGGCTTTCTTGCCGAAGCCAGTGGCGATATCGGCAATGGCCTTGACGATGACCTGACTCTCCGTATTGGTCAGCAGGGTGCGAATGAAGGCGCCGTCGATCTTGATGAAATCGACGGGCAGCTCGCCGAGATAGTGGAAACTGCTGAAGCCGACACCGAAGTCGTCCAGGGCCGTGCGACAGCCAAGGTCGCGCAGGGCCTGAAGAACGCCGCGTGCGCTGGAAAAATCGGTGACGGCAGCGGTCTCGGTGATTTCCAGAATCAAGTAATGGGGGTCTGCACCGCTGGCGGCCAGCTCCTCGACGAGAAACTGCTTGAGCCCTTCGTCGTGCAAGGACTGGCCCGACAGGTTGACGGAAAGACTGATGCCCTGCGCCTGCACGCGGCTCAAAGCGCGCAGGCTGTGGCGTAGCACCCAGCGGTCGATCTGTACGACCTGACCGCTGCGCTCGGCCACGGGAATGAAATAGGCCGGTGAGATGAGAGCGCCCTTGGGGCCCAGCATGCGCAGCAGCACCTCGTAGTGCCGGACGTCGCCGTCACTCAGGCGCATGATCGGCTGCACCATGAGCTCGAAGCCTTCCTCGTCGATGGCCTGACGAATGCGCTCCACCCAGTAGACGCGCTCCTGCAACTCGTCCTTGGCGCGCTCCAGCGTCGAGAGCAGGTGCCAACGCTGGGCGCTGCTCTCCTTGGCCTTGTACATGGCCAGGTCGGCGTTGGCCATCAAATCGGCAGGATTGTCGCCGTGGATCGGGAACAGCGCGATACCGAGGCTGGCCGTGGCCCGGTGGCGCTGGCCGCCGGCATCCAGGCCGGTGCCGTCCAGCAGCGGCGTGATCTGCTTGGCGATGCTGATGGCTTTGCGGGTATCGGCGCCCTCCAGCAGCAGCGCGAACTCATCGCCACCCAACCGCGCGATGATGCCGCAATGGCCGAACTCCTGGAACAGGGTATCGGCCACCATGCGCAGCAGCCGGTCGCCGGTGTGATGGCCGCTGAGTTCGTTGACGTCCTTGAAGTGGTCGATGTCGAGCAGCAGCACCGCCCCGTTACGCCCGCGCTGCATGACCGCGCCCAGCGCCTCCTGGAAGTAACGTCGGTTGTAGAGTTCCGTCAACGGGTCGCGCTCGGCCAGCCAGGTGAGGCGCGCCTCGGCCAGCTTGCGTTCGGTGATGTCGAGCCCGACCGAGATACGAGCCGCGCGGTCGTCGCCGCGCGTTGCCAGCGGCGCGTGATACCAGGCGATGGTGCGCTGACGCCCATCCGCCGTCACCAGGCTGCGCTCCTCCTGAGATGTCACTTCGTCGGTGCCAGTGCTTGGGCGGGGGGTGAAGACATCGTCGAAGCGGCGGCCCAGGAGTCGCTCCTCCTGCATCGACAGGGTGGAAAGCGCATAGTCATTGACGAGGGTGATGCGATCCTGGTCGTCCTGGGTCACGATGAAGACCCGCGCCGTATCCAGCAGGCTGCCGACGAAATCGCGCTCCCGGGCTAGCTCCTCGACCCGTTCGGCCAACTGCTGGCCGCGTGCCGTGACTTCGTGTTCCAGCGCCTCCAACTGGTCGGAGAGGGCCAGCGTCGTGCCCTCCAGAACATCGATCTCATCCTCGAGGCGTTGGTTCGGTGGCGGAATCGCGCTGCGGGCTTCGGCGAAGCCGCCGTGGGCCAGGGCCGGGAGAACACCGGCCAGCCGGCGCAGCCTGGCCATGGGCTGCAGCAGAATCGCCAGCAGCAGCAGCTCGGCCGCCAGCCAGCCACCGATGCCTACCAGCAGCAGGCTACGCGTGTTTTCCTGAATGGCGCGTATCTGATGGGTGATATCGGCGGCCAGAAGAAAGAAGCCGCTACTGCGACGAGCCTCATCGGCCTCCATGCGCACGACGGACAGCTCGTAATCGCGGCCCCGATATTGCAGGCGCAGCGGCGTCTCGAGAATATCGCTGAGCATGCCTGTCTGCGAGGCCTGGCGAAGCAGCGGAAGATAGTGCTCCGGGCGGGTCATGGCCACCAAGTGGCCGTTCCAGTTCGTCAGGTGACGATCAGGCATGGCCTCCACCCCGCGCCCCCCGGTGATCAGCAGGGCGACATCGCTGCCGGATACCTGCTGGGCCAGGCGGGTCACGTCGGCCAGGGAGCGAGACAGTATCACCATGCCGACGCTTTCGCCGCCGACCAGAATGGGCACCGCCGCATACTGGCGACAGTCGTTGGCACAGCGCAGCGCCGAAAGCGGAAACTCGGTTTCCATCACCTGGCGTACCCAGTCCTGAACGGGGCGCTCCTTGTCTGCCTGTCCCTCCCCCCAATCGGCCAATTGGCGGCCCTGGGCGTCGAACACCAGTATCTCGTCGATGCCGGCTTCGAGTTGCAGCGTGGGCCACTGGGACGTCAGGGAGTTTATCAGCGCTTCCTGGTCGTTTCCGTCCAGGGCCGGCCCCAGGTCAGGGGAGGCTGCCGTCAGGGCAGCGATCTGCTGCAGGCTCACCTCGGAGCGCTGCAGGGCCAGCTGTATCTCACGGACTTCCCGGTCGTTGCTTTCCCTGCGGCTCTCCTCGAACTGGCGGGTCAGGTTGGCATGGCCGAGCCAGGTGAATAGTCCCGCCAGCACCAGCAGCAGCAGACTGCTCAGCGCCAGCACTCGCCAGGTCAGGCTGAGATGGGGCCGTCGTGCTTGGGAATCGGAGCGGCTCATGCGGACAATCCCTGACCGGTTCGGTGATCGGAGGCTTCAGAAGCGCAGCGAGAGCTGGAAAAGCAGCATGTTCCAGCGCTGGCGAGTGTCAGTCGGGTCTGGCTCGTCGCGCAAGGGCAGCCAACCGGTGCCATTGACATGGTGATATTCAGCGGCGAGCAGCACTCGAGGATTGACACGCCACTGTAAGCCGACGGTGATGTCATCGGCGAAGCGTGTATGAGCCGGGCCTCGTCCCTGGGCTTCAAAGGACCGTCCCGAGCGGTCGTTGCGGTCGCTGACCAGGCTGTCGTAACGCACCAGCCATTGCCAGTCATCAAGGAAGCGACGTGTATACTGCACGTACCAACTCTCTCCCGTGACGTCTGAGCTGGGCAGTGGGCCAGTGTCTGTGGTCGAAACCGAGCGCAGAGCGAACTCACCCGTCAAAGCCCAGTGTTCCTTGTCGTATTGAAGCGAGAGAATCCAGGGTTGGAAGTTGAGTTGTCCCTCGTTCGGGCCCAGTTCGAGGTCCAGGTTCACGTCAGCCGCACTGATGGCGGCCGTGAAGTTGCCCCCCGAGTGTTCATAACGAATCTGTCCGATCGACGAGGTGCTGCCGCTGACGTTCACGCCGAGTTGAGCCGGGTATAGCTGACTGTCCAGGTCGCGGGTTGTCGGTACTCCCACACCGGCGATGAAGCGCAGCGTACCATGGGGCAGTCGTTCTTCGGCGTAGACGCTGACTCCATCGGCGGAGAGACCGAGTGAGCGAGTACGGTCGAAGTAAATGGATTGGGGTAACAGTATGCTCGGGCGGGTAAAGGCGACGTCCCGGGTCTGATTGTAGAAGCCGAAAGGGTTCTTGAACCGCCCGAGTTGGATGCCCAGGGTTCGCTGCTGGTTGGAGAAGGGTTGGTAGTCGATGACGCCGTAGTCGAGCGCCGGCCTGGCGTCGCTGCCATCGCCGCCGGCTCGACGGCTGAGCACCTGTGCCGCTAGCAGTACGTCGTGCCTTGGCCGGATCGAAGCATTGGCGCCTATCTCGGTGTACTTGAGGCTGCCGCCACTACTGCTGCTGGGGCCGAAGAAGTCATTATGGTCGGAGACCACGTACGCCTGACTCAGGAACCCGTGCAGCTGCAAGGTATCCATGATGCCCTCTGCCGCCGCGGCCGGTGCCCAGCCCAGGGCCAGCATCAGCAGCAGCGAGCGCGAGCGACGGCTACTCCATGGTAACGACTTGGACTCGATCATCCAGATACTCCCTTTCCAGATACCCAAGGGCGCCAGGCGTGGTGGCGACGCGTTCCAGCATCTCGATCTGATTGTCGACCTGACTGGGTGCCTGCCCTGTACCCGAGAAGACCATACGGTCCCAGGCCAGCTGAAGCTGATGCGGATATACCGTGAGCCGCTCCTTGGCGAAGCGGGCATGAACGGGATGGTTGTTGGGCAGTACGAAGACGCGAACGGCTTGCCCATCCGGCCAGCTGCGCTGCCGCATGGCAAAGATGGCTCGAGTGGTGTCGCGGGTCAGGGCGGTGTTGGCCACCTGAGGGTGGGCGATGAGCACGACCTGACGCTCCTCGGCATGGACCGACGGAGGAAGAAGTGCCACCAGCAGTGGCAAAAGCATCAAACGGATCACCCCGGCCACGCGCCACCTTCCCGAAGGTTGGGCAGATGCGGCGTGGCGAGTGCGAACGGCTGCGACACGATGCCGTCAGACAAGACGACTCTCATGCCTGGCCCATTGGCAGCGGCGGAAAGCCAGGACTTCATGAGCGTATCGATAATGATATCCCCCGATCCCCTGCCGAGCTCCACCCTCTTCCCGGCAGGTCATGCTCCCTGATGATTATGTACCGTACTTTAGCCTCTGGTGTCGTTGCACAATATAGGCATTTCACCGCCGTGACGAGACCGCCACGGGCCATGGCAGTCATGATGCCACCGGCATCTTCTCTGCACAGTAACATAGATTCAACGGGTTATGTGCGGCCGGGCGAAGCGCAGCGCTGCCCCGGTTAGCCGACAAGCGCTCTTGCTGTGCCCTGCCCGGCCTGAAGGGGCCTCGTCGAGGAAAAAGTATGGCATCATCATCGCTATCTTGAGGCATTCCAACCAAGGACAGGCCAGAACTCTCATGTTTCTCGATCCTTACCATACCCAGACGGGCTCACGCGTGCGCATCTCTGCCCAGCAGGCAAGTGATTTTGCCAAGCGCATTGCCGGCGACTTCAACCCGATACACGATGCCGATGCCCGGCGCTTCTGCGTTCCCGGGGATCTACTCTTTGCCCTGGTTCTGAGTCGTTTCGGCCTCTCGCAGCGGATGGATTTCCATTTTCGCAGCATGGTGGGAGACGGCACGCCGCTGAGCCTCGAGGAGAGCGACTCGGGCCAGGTGGAGGTCAAGGACGATGAGGGCAAGCAGTACCTGGAGGTCGGGCGCTCCGGCGCTGAGAACCACGATGCTGCCGCCGTCGAGGCCTTCACGCGCTGCTACGTGGCCTTTTCCGGGAAGAACTTTCCTCACGTGCTCAAGCCACTGCTCGAAGAGCAGGGCGTGATGTTCAATCCCAAGCGACCGCTGGTGATCTACGACAGCATGGGCTTCTCGCTCGAGCGCACCGACCTGACCGGCCCGACCCTGGAGCTGGTCGATTCCCGCCTGGAGGTCAACGGCAAGCGCGGCGACGTGAAGCTCGAGTTTCGCATCACCGACCGCGGAGAGGTCGTGGGCAGCGGATCGAAGAAGCTGGTCGTCAGCGGGCTCAGCGAGTACGACCCGGCGGCCATGGAGGCAATCGTCGCCGAGTTCTACCGGCTCAAGGCTGCCTACGAGGGCGCACAGGAGGCCTGAAGTGAAGTGTCGAGGGCACTGAGCGCTGCACCATGCAGCGCTATACCATGACGGTTACCGGGCAGTGGGCCAGGTCGATCACGCGATGGCTCACGCTGCCGACCAGTTTTTCATGCAGAGCACCCAGTCCGCGGCGACCCATGACGATGACGGGATTGCCGGGTAGGCCGTGGGCGAAGTCGGTGATCGCTACCGCATAGTCCTCACCCACCAGCATGCGAGTGGCGATGCCGGCCGGGACTTCCCCGAGGTGCTGGCGTGCCTGCTCGAAGATCTGCTCGGACTCGCCGCGCTCCTCCGAGGTGGGCTGCGGCGTATCTGCCGGACGGCAGTACAGCAGTTCCACCGAGGCCCCGGCACGTCGCGCCAGCTCTCCGGCCAAGGCGGCAGCGCGGTTGCTGTGTCGGGAACCATCGATCGGCAGCAGCACGCTGTCCATGCGCTCGCCGCTTGCGGTGGCTTCGGGGTGAACGATGGTGATCGGACAGTCCACCTTGTGCACTACCTCGTTGCTTACGCTGCCCTCCATGAACTTGGCGAAATCGCTGAGGTGGCGCGCCCCGATCACCAGCAGACAGCCCGGCTGGCTACGAGCGTGCTCGATGATGGTACGGGCGGGGTGGCGCACGAAGCCCTTCTCTTCCAGGGCCACTTCCTTCAGCGAAGGTTGGAGGGCCTCGGGCACGAGCCTTTTGGCATGCGTGAAGGCTGCCTGTGCGGCTTGCAGTCGCTGGGAGCGGTCGCGATCCGTCTCGGCGAGGCGGTTGGCCGGCACGTCGCTGAGCTCGGCCGGGTTGAGGGGCATGACATGTACCAACTGCAGCCGTGCCTGCAGCAGTTCGGTGAGCAGTGCGGCATGTCGCGTGGCGGCATCTGCTGCGGGCGAGCCGTCCACCGGTACGATCACGAGTGAAAGAGGCTCACGCATGCGAATTCCCCCCGAAGTCCAGTGAGTAAAATGGCTGAACGGCCCATTGACCCTCGCCTTGGCTTAGCCTAGCGCACTTGAGGGGCGGTCGTCTGCTGCTCGGTCGGCACATGCAGGGTCTTGCCGAACAGCATGCCGCCCCAGGGAAACTCGTTGGCAATCCGGCTCAAGGCGATCGAACCGGCCATGCCGACCACGATCAGCAGCAGGGCATAGACGGGTAAGGACAGCGCCACGAACTCACCGGCGAAATCGACGATGGCGAAGAACATGGGATGCGCCAGGTAGATGCCGAAAGAGTAGCGGTTGATGGTCTTTACCATGGGTGTGGCATGCAGATTGCGCAGGCGTGTCACGGCGAACAGCGTGAACAGGATGAAGAGCGGCACCACCCAAGTCTCCTTGGAGGAGAACTCCAGCCAGCCCTGCAGCGTGAGCATGACGATAACGGCAACGTAAGCCAGCAGCAGCTCCGGTCGCGACAGCCACTTGAGCCAGGGCACTTCTCTCAGACGCTCGGGAGCGAGCTGCGGGTAGTATTTCACCACCAGCATGGCCAGGAAGAACAGGTAGACCCAGCCGAGCGGTGCGATCCACAGCAGGTAGCCCGGCGGTTCGATGCCGAGCCAGCGGGTCAGCCCCCAGTAGGCGATGCCGATGGCGCTACCGATCAGCAGCCAGGGGCCAGGCGGCAGCCAGCGTTCGAGGGAGTAGCGGCAGTAGAGCCAGTAAAAGGCATAGAACTGCATGGCGATGATCAGGAAATAGCCGTGCCAGCCGGCGAAGACGAGGTATTCGGTCAGGTTTTCGAGCAGGCCGACCGGTTCCCCCTGACGATGCAGGTTGAGGTACTTCGTCATCGAGTAGATCAGGCCGTAGACGAAGTAGGGCACCATCACGTACTGCAGGCGCTTGAGCAGAAAGCCGGAGGGGGGCTGGTTGCCGTAGCGCATCGAGAACAGAAAGATCGAGATGAAGATGAAGATGGGCGTGCCGAGCACGGTCGGGATGCGGGCCAGATCGACATAGACGTTGTCGACATGCTGATTCAGCCGATCGAGAAAGTGAAAGCCGAAGACCGCCAGGCAGCCATAGAAGCGCAGCCAGTAGATTTCTTCGATCCGCTTCATGAATCTATTGCCTTCCTTGGTCTAGAAAACCCGTGCGAGGAACATCGGCCGTCGACTCAATGTCGGACCATGTCGAGACGGAAAGATTCCATTATCACGCTAGCGAATGTTCGCGCTGCGGCACAAGGAGCAGGAGTGCCATGACGATCAGACATACCCTTGCCGCTCTGCTGAGCCTGGCTCTGCTCTGGATGGGCAAGCTGCAGGCCGGCGAGGTCACCTACCATCGTTTCGCTTCGGAGGTGCTGGGGCGCGACTATCCCTACGCCCTCTACCTGCCGGAAGGCTATCACGAGAGCGAGCAGGCCTACCCCGTTCTGTATCTGTTGCATGGCTCCTTCGGCAGCGAGCGGGACTGGGTCGAGAGCGGCGGGCTCAGGCAGACCGCCGACCGCCTGATTCGCGAAGGGCGTATGCCGCCCATGGTCATCGTCATGCCCGGCAGCGAGAGCTGGTGGATCGACGGCCACAACGAAGCGGCCCGCACGGCCTTTCTCGACGAGCTCATGCCCTACATCGAACAGGCCTGGCGCGTCGTACCGCAGCGTGAGTGGCGCGCCATCGGCGGGCTCTCCGCCGGTGGCTACGGCACCCTCAACTTCATCCTCGAACGTCCTGAGCTGTTCGCCGCGGCCGCGGCGCTGAGCCCGGCGAGCTATCACCCGCTGCCGCCCCGGCGTTCCACGGCGTGGCGGCACCCGGCCTTTCTCGATGCGGCGGGACGGTTCGACGAAGCACTCTGGCAGCGCAGCAACTACACCGCCTACCTGACCGACTACCTGGAGCGGGAGGAGGTCGTGCCGCTCTACCTGAGTGCCGGGCATCGCGACCCCTACAACGCCGAGCATCACGCCCGAGTCGTGCGTCAGGCATTGCTCCCGTACCAGCCAGAGCTGGTGACCATGGAAGTACTCAACGGCGGACATACCTGGCGCGTTTGGCGTGCCAGCCTGCCCAATGCCCTGACCTGGGTGGGGCGCTTCCTGCAAGGGCCGGTGCCGCTCGAGACGCTGGCCGAAAGCCGCGTGGCGGAGGAGAAGGTCGCCGAGGCTCCTTGAGCCGCCCTCCCAAGTGAGGGTGGGTGAGGGCCGAAAGCGGGGTTGGCGAAGCGCCCTGCAGACTTTAGTCTCAAGGCTCGCTCCCTTTCAGGCTCTCCCTCAATGCACCCACAGCGCCAACACCTTCACAACGAGCTGCACGCCCGCCCGTCGATCTACTTCGCGGAACCGGCTCATGTCCACCATTACGCCTTCCTCGCCGACGCCGAGGAGCACGCCGGCCTGCTGGCGAGCCTGAGCGAGACCACCGGCCTTGCCTTCGATACCGAGCGGGTTCAGCAGATCGTCACCCTGGATGAGGCGGTGCTGAAGTGGGAGCGGCACACCGAGTTCTCCACCCTCACCCTGATGGTGCCGAAGGTGCCGGATAGCGAGCCCTGGCCGGCGCCGCCGGCCTGGCTGGCGCAGGTCGTGGATGCCTGCAGCGCGACCCTGATCAATGCCACCCTAGTATTGGCGGAAGGCAGCGATACCTGGCGGGGCAGCGCCGAGGCCTACGGTTTCGCCGACCCCGCCGGTTCGCAGGTGGGCGGCGGCGATGCCACGGTGTGGGGCGACTTTCGCCTGGATGACAATGGCGTCAATCGCCTGCTGTTGCTCAATGGGGGCCTCAACGCCTTTCGCCTGGGGCGCATGGTGCGCCGCCTGCTGGAAATCGAGACCTATCGCATGATGGCCTCTCTCTCGCTGCCCCTGGCCAAGGAGCTGGCGCTGGAGCTGCAGGCCTACGAGGTGGAGCTGGGCGAGCTTTCCGACCGTAATGCCGAGCAGGCGGAGGCCAACCCGCGCCCGCTGCTGACGGCGCTGTCGCAGCTCTCGGCCCGGCTGGAGCGCAGCGGCAGCCGTTCGCGCCAGCGCTTCAGCGCCACCGAAGCCTATGCGCGTATCGTCTTTTCCCGCATCGAGGAACTGCGAGAGGCGAGGGTCGGCGACTGCCCGCGCCTCGGCACCTTCATCCTGCGCCGGTTTCGGCCGACGGTGCATTACTGCGCGGCCATCCATCAGCGCCAGCAGCGCCTGGCCGAGAGCGCTGCCCGCCTGAACGACCTGCTGCGCACCCGTGCCCAGGTCGAGATCGAAGAGCAGAACACCAGCATTCTCAACAGCCTGAACGAACGGGCCAGTATCCAGCTCAAGATCCAGAAGGCGGTGGAGGGGCTCTCGATCATCGTCATCAGCTATTACATCTTCAGCCTGTTCAAGCTGGGTCTCGAGAGCCTCAAGGGGCTCGGTGTCGAGGTGCAGCCGTACCTGGCGGCGGCCGTGCTCACTCCGCTGGGCGGGTTGATCGTCGGGTTGCTGGCGTGGCGGATCTGGCGGGTCAAGCGCCACTGAGGCGGTGTCAGTGGCCGCTGCGCCTGACACGCGCACGCAGTGCGACGAGGCCCAGGCTCAGCAGGCCGACCAGGGCGGCCAGCAGCAAGGGGAAGGCGCCGGTACCGGCCCGCTCCAGCAGCGGGCCGGTCAGCGAGGGCAGGGTCATGCCGCCGGTACCGCTGGCCAGGAAGATCCAGCCGGTGGTACGCCCGTTGAGGGTCATCAGCTGATGGCTCAACCCGAACAGGATGGGAAAGATGGCCGAGCAGGCCAGGCCGAACAGCAGTGCCACCAGCGGTAGCGGCAGCCACAGGAAGTGCAGCGCCAGTGCACTGAACAAGCCCAGCGCCAGGCAGCCGCGCAACACCTTCCACGGCGACAGCCGCCGCACCAGCGGAATTGCCAGCAGTCGACCCGCCGACAGGGTCAGCCAGAACAGCGTCACCATCAACGCCGCATCGCCCGCTGCCAGGCCGTTGAGCATGCCGTAGGCGGTGATCCAGCCGGCAAAGGTGATCTCCAGGCCCACGTAGAGGCCGAACATCGCCAGAAAGATCGCCAGCCGCACACCGTCGGGTGGTGGGGCGGGGCGGTCGCTTGCCGTGTCGTCCGGTGGGCGCGGGCTCGCACGGCGCAGTAGCGGCACGCTGAGCGCTACCGCATAGAGCGCGACGAACCAGAAGGCCCAGGCGAAGGAGAGCTGCAGGTAGAGCACCGCCACCACCACCAGGGGGGCGAGCATGTTGCCCAGGCCGAAGCAGAAGTGCAGAGCGCTGACCCAAGGGGGCGAGGCCGGGCCGTGATTCCACAGCAGCAGGGTGTTGGCGCCGGCATTGACCGAGACCTCGGCCATGCCCAGCAGGAACATCACGGCCGTGAGCAGCATCAGGGCCGGGGAGAACGGCACGGCGAACAGGCCTGCCGCCATCAGCAGCAGCATGACCACCAGCACACGGTGGCCGTCGAAGCGGTCGATCAGCGCACCGGAGAGCACCGAGCCCAGCATGGTGCCAAGAGCGCGGGCAGTGAACAGGATACCGATCTGCCCCATGCTCGACCCCGTCATCTCGGCCAGGTGCGGCAGCGCCGGCCCCAGCAGGCCGGCACACATGCCGATGGCGATGAAGGTGACGAAATAGGACAGCGTGATCCGAACCTGGGGGGAGGTCGGCAAGATGTACATGAGAACTCCGCTGAATGGCCTTCCCTGGGCGAGGCAGATCGAGTCGCCTCGTTCACTCACGAGCGGTCGAGTATAGTCGGGTTGTGAAACCCAGGGAGAAGAATTGCATGAGCAGCTTGCCAGCCAACACTCCGTCGCCACCCTACTATGCCGTGATCTTCACTTCCATTCGTACCGAGGGAGACAACGGTTACGGCATGATGGCCGAGCGTATGGTCGAACTGGCCGCCCAGCAGCCCGGCTTTCTGGGCATCGAGTCGGCGCGGGACGAGCTCGGCGTGACCGTTTCCTACTGGCAGGATCTGGAATCGATCCAGCGCTGGAAGCAGCAGGTCGAACATCGCGAAGCCCAGCGGCTCGGGCGCAGCGAGTGGTACGCCGCCTACAAGGTGCGTATTGCCAGAGTAGAGAGGGAGTATTCTTTCGGCGATTCATAGCGCACTGCCCCGGCGCCCTGGGCGCCGGGGCGGTCGTTACTCCTCTCCGTCGATACGCTCGAGCAGGTCGGCCACGGCTTGTTCGAGCTGCCGGTCGCGTCCGGCCACTTCGTCCTGGGGCGTTTGCTCCACCAGCAGGTCCGGCATGGCGCCGTTGTGCTCCATGTCGGTACCGTCGGGCAGGTACCAGCCGCGGAAGGGGCGCCGTACGGTGGCGCCGTCGATCAGCGTATGGCTGTTGGTGGAGATCACCCCGCCGTAGGTCTGTTGCCCCACCAGCCTACCGCGCCCCAGCGTGGTGAAGGCGTGGGCCAGGATCTCGGCATTGGAGTAGCTCTTCTCGTTGGCCAGCATGTTGATCGGCAGCGTATAGCGCGGGGCGTCCAGGCGGTCCTGAGGATAGTGGCCGGTCGCGTCGCGGTCGGCCCCGGCCGGAATGGTGTAGGCGTGCTCGCCGGCCATGATCGAGGTGAGGATGCGGTCGGTGGTGTGTCCGCCACCATTGTTGCGCACATCGATGATCAGGCCGTCCTTGCCCTCTGCCGCGGCATAGAGGTCGCCCTGGAAACCCTCCAGCGAGGTCTGATTCATGGCCTGAATGTGCAGGTAGCCGAGCCGCCCGTCGGAGAGCTCCTCGACGTGGCGCCGGCTCTCCTCGCGGAAGGCATCGTACTTGAGCCGGGCCAGCTCCGTCAGTCCTATCGTCTGCAGCATGGTGCGATACTCGGTGTAGCCGTCTGCATTCGGACGGTCGAAGGTGACGATGACCTCCTGATCCACCTGTCCGCGCAGGCGCTCCAGCAGTGTCTCGTTCTCTTCGATGGGCCTCAGGCCGATCTCTGTGATGACATCGCCCGGTGCCAGGGGCATGGGGCCGCGGCTGGCCGGTCCTTCGGGAATCACCTCGGTGACGCGAAAGCCGATGCGGCCGTCCTGCTGCGAGACGATTCTCTCGTGCTCGATGCCCAGCCGACCCGAGGGCTCGCGCAGCGCCGATACCGGCCCCGGATTGGAGACGCCCATGTGCGACGCCGCCAACTCGCCCATCAGCCGGTTGGTGATGTCGCTGAACTCGCTCGGCGTGCGCGCACGCCGAATCAGCGCGGCGTAGTCCGCCACTACCTCGGGCCAGTCCAGACCCTTCAGGTCGGTGCGATAGAAGTTCTCGCCGATGACGCGAGCGGCCTCGTGGAATTTCTGCAGCGACTGCTGGCGCAGGTCGATGCGCAGCCGGTCGGAGATGTCCAGGTAGCGGGGAGAGCCGCTGCCGGAGAGGTTGGCCACGCCGACCCGGCCGTTGACGATGTAGACCACCTGCTCGCCGGTGATGTTGAGATGCTGAACGTTGGCCTGCGGTCCGATGCGAGTGCGCTGGCTGCCGTCCCAGTTCATGGCCACCAGCCCTTCGCCGCCGGCGTTGAAGACGTAGCGGTCGCCGCCCGGGGTCATCTCGTTGGCGGTCTGATGCGCCGGCGAGGCCGTCACCCGTTCGATGCGACGCCAGGCGTCGTCCAGCTCGAGTTCCGGGGCATCTTGTGCCTCCTCCTCGGTGTCGCGGTCGTCCGTCACCGGCAGCGGTGAAAGCGCCTGGGCCGCCTCGCGGGCGCTGCGGTAGTAGCTGGTGAGCTCGCGCGGGGTGTAGGTCTCGATGTCGCGATCCAGGTAGACCCGGTAGAGGTCGTAGTTCTCACCGGAGCGATTGGAGATGAAGGTCAGCTTGCGGCTGTCCGCCGACCAGCGTGGATTCAGGTCGTTGCGCGGATGGCGGGTGATGTTGACCGGTTCCGCCGAGCCATCCGCCGGTACCACGAAGATGTTGGCGCTGAAGTCGAGATCGTTCTGCGAATAGGCGATATAGCGGCTGTCGGGCGACCAGCGCCACTGCATGAAGCTGTCCCAACCCTCGACCAGGGTGCGCTCCTCGCCGCTCTCCAGGTCGAGAATCACCAGGTCGCCGCGCCCGCGGCGGAAGGCCAGGGAGCGTCCGTCGGGTGAAGGTGAGACGTCGCGGTCGTTGGTCTCCTCGGCCACCACTGGGCTCACGTCGAACTGAATGGCGTCGTGCCAGCGGGTCGGGTCGCGATCCGTCGGCAGATCCTCGGGCAGCTCCTCCTCCAGTTCCTCCTCGGGGATGCTCTCCACTTCCACGGCAGGCTCCTGGGGCGGTGGCGGCACGTCGGTGGGGTCGCCCGGCTGGGGAATCAGCACCGGGTCCAGAATGAAGCCGGGGTCCTGCGGGGCGAAGGGGTCTTCGGGCTCCTCACCGCGCAGGGCCAGATCGGGATCGTAGTCGTTCTCCTGCTCAGGCTCGTCGGGCAGGTCGGGGTCAGCACCGGGGCCTTCCGAAGCCAGCGAGACGTTGTGGTCGCCGTCCCAGTGGCGTACCGATGGGCGCCCTCTCGCTTGCTGTCGCTCATGGCTGCGGCGCACTTCGTCCCGGGTCAGCGTCACCTGCGCCCGATAGATCGACTCGGTGCCGTCGTCGTCGTTGACGAAGTAGAGATCGAGGCCGTCGGGGGACCAGGCGAGACTGTGATGGCGAGCGTGGGTGCCGGGAGTGACCAGCAGTGTCGGGCTCTGCTCGTCGACGTGGCGCACGTAGACGCGGCCATAGGCGATGTAGGCCATGGTCTGGCCGTCCGGGCTCAGCGCCGCCTCACTGACGTCGCGGTCGATACGCCGCAGGCTATGGATGTCGCGCCCGTCGTCCGGGGCGCGCAGGGCAATGGGCTCGGGCTCGGCGTCGGGTTGTTCCAGGTCCAGCCTCAGCAGGGTGTCCCACACCTGCAGCACGGCGGTACTGCCGTCGCGGGAGACGTCGAAGTATTCCAGGTCACGGTCGTCGAATTGCGTGAGCCTCTCGATGGTGCGCTCGGCATCCAGCTCCATGCGATAGAGGTTGACGGTCTGGTCTTCGCGGTCGGACATGAACAGCAGCGTGTTCTCGTCGACCCAGCGCGCCATGCCGTCGTCGCCGTCACGCTCGGTCAGCGGTTCGAAATCGTCGCTGCCGAGCTCATGAAGCCAGATGTTCATGGCATCGGGGCCGCGATAATGGCGACGGTTCCAGTCGTGGTAGGCCCCGCCCCGGGTGAACACGACACGCTGGCCATCCGGGGAGAGCTGCGGTTCGGAGCCGAAGGCGTCGTGCAGCCTAGTATATTCGCCCCCCTCCGGAGAGAGCCGGTAGGGGCGCTGGTCGCGGTATACGTCGGCCTCGAGCATGCCCGAGAAGGTGATCACCAGCTCGCCGCTCTCGTCGAGGCCGATGCTGGGGTTGCGCAGGTGCTGGTCGCCGTAAGTGAGCTGCGCGAGCTGGCTGCCGTCGCGATTCATGCGCCACAGGTTGAGGTAGCCGTCGCGCATCGACGCGAACACGACCCACTCGCCGTCAGGGCTCCAACTGGAATGCAGGTCGTCGTAGTTGTGGCGCGTCAGGCGCACCGCCGTGCCGCCGTCCGTCGAGGCGCGCCACAGATCGCCGCGCCAGCTGAAGAGAAGCTCGGAGCCGTCGGGGCTGACGGAGGGGAAGCGTGGCAGGCCGACCTGCCCCGACTGAGCCTGAGCGGCGGCCGATAAGCTTGCCAGCAAACCACCGATGAGCGTCAACAGAGAGGCGCGACGCACCCTCATGTACAGGGGCGTCCGAAGGGCGCGGAGTCCTTGCATTGTCGAACCTGTCCTTAATGCCGATGCCATGCTTCCACAACGTAGCAACGATCACGGCCGACTTCGAATACGAATCGATCGGTGTGGTCTGATGCAAGGCCTTGCGCTAGGCTTTCGCCGAAAGCGCGCGTTTCGCCAACCGTTCAGGGAAGGAGGGGGCATGAGTGACGCACGCGATCCATATCCCGATGCATTGCGTGCCGTTGCGCTATTGATCGTGGTGCTCGGGCACTGGGTTGCCACACTGCCACGAATCGAGAATGGCATGCTGGTGGAGACCGGCCACATCCTCGATGCCTGGCCACCCGCAGGCTATTTCACCTGGATCGTGCAGGTCGTACCGCTGTTCATCTTCGTTTCCGCGGCGGTGAGCTCGGAAGGCGTGTGGGAGCGCTACCGCGCCGGTGACCCGCACTCGCACTGGTGGGCGACTCGGGCGCTGGGACTGGCTCGCCCTACCGTGACCTACCTGGCCGTGCTGTCCGTATTCGTGGGCATCTCCTTCTTCACCCGTGATGGCGTGCTGGGGCCGCTCAATCATTCATTGACCGTGCACCTGTGGTTCCTGCTGATTCTATTGGGCGTTCAACTGGTGCTGCCGCTTTCCGTCTGGGCCGACCGCCGCTTCGGTTTGTGGTCGGCGGCGGCGCTGATCGCAGCCATCGCCGTAGTGGACCTGCTGCGCTCGCGCCCCGCCGCCCTCGAGGAGTGGCTGATACTGGGGCGGTTGGTGACCGCGGAGCACGACTATTTCGCCTGGATCAACACGTTGTTCTTCTGGCTGTTGCCCCAGCAGCTCGGTATCGCCTGGTGGAATGGCCGTTTCAGCGGTCGGCGTACCGGCGCTGCGCTGATGCTGTTCGGGCTGGCCTGGCTGCTGGCGGCCGTCGCCCTTGGCTACCCGCCTTCGATGGTCAATGGAGATGCGGGCGGCGATACCAACCTGCTGCCGCCGACCCTGGCGCTGCTTGGCGTGATGTGGTTCCAAGTAGGGCTGGTAGTGCTCTTCGAGGCGCCGGTACGGCGCTTTCTGCAGCGTCAGCACCTGGGGCGCTGGATGGCGATGATCGGCGCGTTCGGGCTGCAGCTCTACCTGTGGCACAAGCTGGCCGAGCTGCCGGCCGCCTGGCTGGGACAGCGCCTGGGTTGGCCCATCGACGCCGGCATGCCGGGCGAGCCGGGGTTCTGGATCGGCCGCCTGGAGTGGATCGGGCTGTGTGCGCTGATGGTGGTGCCGGTGATGATCGTGGTGTTGCTCTTCGAGCGCTACCGCAAGCAGCATGTCGCACCCGCGACCGGGACGTACCGCATTGTCTCGGGGGGCACGGTGCTACTGCTTGGGCTGGGTGTCAGCCTTGGCTTGGGTGCTCTCCCCGGAGCGCTCATCGGCCTCCCCCTGGTGGCGCTTGCCGCCTGGCTGCTGCGTTCGCCCCGTCAGGCCTGACTCGGAGAGCCATTGGCGTATGGCTTCGACGACCCACTCAGGATCGTCGATCGGCAGATCGTGACCGCCGTTGGGGTGGCACTGCAGTGGCCAGCCCCAGCGCTCGGCAATGCGCCGTGAGCAGTGCCACGACACCATCCGATCGGCTTTCGAGGTCAGCACCAGGGCCGGCAAGCCGGGCAGTTCCTGTGGTACGGGAAACCCTCTCGCGGCGGCCAACAGCTGACGCACCAGGTTGGCCTTGCCTACCGGTGCTTCGCGTTGCCAGCGGGCGTAGCGTTTCGCCACGCCGTGCAGGTCGCTCTGCAGCCGGGTGGTCATGCGCAGAATCGCTAGCTCGCGTCGTTCATGACTGAGCGGCAGCAGCAGGGCCATCAGCAGGCGTGGGTATTGCCGTGGGCGCAAGCGCTGGTAGAAAGGGGCAGTGCCGCGCAGGCTCGAGTTGATCAACACCAGACACGCCACCTCATCGGGAAAACGCTGCGCCCAGCGCAGCGCCACCATGCCGCCCAGCGAGATCGCCAGTACCCGGTGCGGGCCGCGGCTGCCCGCAGCGTTCAACTCACGGCGCAGCGCGTCGACCATGCCGTCGATGTGGGTCGGGCTGGCCTCGCGCCAGAGCACCCCATTGCCGGGAAGATCCACCGCCCTGGCCGGCTGTTGCAGCACCTGGGCCAGCCGCTCGGGAAAGCCTTCCCAATGGCGTGCCTCGCGTACCAGCCCGCGCAGCAGGATCCAGCCGGGGCCGGGCGCTGGCTCGTTCATGGGCGATTCGCTCCAGTCTTGTCGGCGGGCTCGATCACCCACGGTTCGCGTTCGACTTCGTTGCGGCAGCTGGCGTCGACGGGTTGGTAAGGATCGTCGAGAAATGCCTGGATCATCGTGGAGCGGCACTCGTTGACCGGATTGTGGCCCAAGGCCTGCATTTCGACGTACTGCAGGTTGGGCATGGTGAGCTGCAGGTGCTGGCTCCAGCGTGTGCCGCAGCATGGATCCATCTGACCATGGATCGACAGCGCCGGCGTGTCGCTTATGGGCGAATCGTTGTGCTCGGCTGGCACGTCGCCGTCCTCACCCCACCAGGCGCAGAGCCAGGGCGGCTCGAAGCCCAGCACCGCGGGCTCGCGCTGTACGGCAGCGATGGAGTCATCCTGGCTGGGTCGGTTGCTGCCCATATCGCTGCATACATGCGCGAGGAAGTAGCCCAGGGCATAAGCGGGAGCCTCTGGCTCAGGGTCGTAGTCCTCGATGCGGAAGAACTCCGCAAGCCGTGAATAATCCCCGGCTTCGACGTCGGCTACCAGGCTGGGCAGCTCGGCATAGTCGGAGGCCAGCGTCAGATAAAGAGTATCGACGAGGGCGGCGCCATCGAAGTACAGCGCTTTCTCACCGTCTTCGCCATGCTCGACATGCGCCACGAAGGGGCGTCTATCCAGAGTACGCCGAGCCCGGTCGAAGGCCTGCATCCAGTTCGGCAACATGTCCCGGCATGCCTCATCTTCCGCAGCGCACAGTGCGAGTACGTCGGTAAAGGTCTGCTTGGCGGTGTAGAGCTCATCGACTGGCGGGCGGTTACGCAGATGATTGAACCAGGGCCAGCCGAAGACGGCGGCGCGAATGCTCTCAGGATGGTACTGGATGAACGAGGCTAGCGTGCCGCTGCCGGTGGAAGAGCCGAAGGCATCGATGCGCTCGTAGCCGAGCAACTGGCGAATTTCGTCTACATCGCGCGATACGGCGTGAGCGTTGTACTGGCTGACGTCGATACCCTCGTCGACCAGCTTGCGGTAGCACGCTTGCACCTCCGCCGTGATGAGGTGCAAGCGCTCCATCGGCTCCAGCGAAGCGGTGATGGCTGGCGTGTGGATGATGTTGTGATAGGGCGAGACCGCCGCGTAATCGGGGCACTCCAGGGCTGGCTCGGCGTGAGTGAAGCCGCGATGATCCATGGTTACCAGGGTGCGCTCACCGATGTCCTCGAGCAGTTGCTCCAGATAGTCCCGGTTGTCGAGTGAAGAGTAGCCTGGCCCACCGGGAAAAAAGAAGACCGGTGGCGCTTCGTCAACTGGGGTTTCCGGCTCGATGACGGCCACCGGCATGGAAACCCGATTGCCGTTGGGTTCTTGCCAATTCTCGGGCGCATGAAAGGTGTGGCAGGTCGCACCCAGCGCCTCTAGGGCTTCGGTGGGGCATTGCGTGTTTTCCAGACGGGGGAGGCCGTCTTCTTCCACCTGGTCTTGAGCGTGCACCTGGTCTTGAGCGTGGCCCGGTGAAGAGAGAAGTACAATCAGCGGGACGGCCCCAAGCCAGTGCCAGGCGCAAGATTCCCTTCTTTTCATGGCGCTCTCCTTGTTGTTCGCGGGTAGCCGGCGGGCCGGGCTTCGCTAGTCAAGCTAGCAGTCGGAGCGGGGCCGTCAACGCGGATAAGGTGGGTAACTCAAGGCAATAAACAAAGACAGAAATCGTTTTGATGGGTGTGTGGCGCGTAACTACCTTGCAAGAGTAAGGATGACACGCAGGAAGCTGTACGGCCCCGGCCGTACGCCGTTTTTAAGAAGGAGGTGGAACATGCAAGTACGTGAAGTCATGACCAAGCGTCCCGATTATTGCAGTGCCGATGCATCCATTCGTGAAGTTGCCGAGCGCATGCGCAAGGACAACTCCGGGTTCGAGCCGCTGGTGGAAAACGACCGGATCGTGGGCACCGTGACCGATCGCGATCTCACGATTCGCGCCCTGGCCGAAGGCAAGAGCCCGGACGAGAAGGCAAGCAGTGTCGCCACCACCAATGTGCTTTATGCCTTCGAAGATCAGGACGTGAAGGACGTGCTGCGCAACATGCGCGAGCAGCAGGTGCAGCGTCTGGTGGTGCTCAACAACCAGAGCGACAAGAGTCTCGTTGGTGTGGTCACGATCGGCGACATCGCCGACCGCTGCGATGATGACGAAATGGCTCGCGAGATCGCCAATTGCAGCAAGCACTATCACTGAAACTGACTCTGCTCGATATCGCTGAAATTCATGCTCATTATCATTGGGGCGCTGCGCCGAGGTCGGGCCGGCGCCCCAATCGCCTTCGATGGGGCATGGCGATCTACTTCGAGCTGCGTCAGAACGACTTGGGGTTCGGGCGTGCCATGGGTGAGGCATCGTTGGGCGTGTAGTGCACGGCGGGAGCAGCTTTCGGTCGGCCCGAGACCAGGCGGTTGCCCATTACCTTGAGCACACCGTGTCGCGTAAAGGCCGAGATGTTGGCCATGCGACCCAGGCTTTCGCCATCGGCCGTGACCGTGTGGTCGTGGCGCAGCTGAATATGGCACTGGGGCGATTGGAAATGGACCACTGTTTCGTTGGAGCGAGGCGCTTGTCTCAGCAGCCGCGTGGCAAGGAAAGCCAGCAGCACGCGCAGCCATGAATGGTGCCGCACCGCCACCACGTTCAGCATGCCGTCGTCGATACTGGCCTCGGGGATCTCATGACCGCCGCCGAAATAGGCGCCCGAGGCAATGGCAATGGTCAGCCATGGGCCTTCGACGGTGCGGTCGTCGCACTCGATGCGGCCATGGATGCCGCGTTGCATGCCGAGCCGCTGCGCCAGCGTCAGCAGGTAGCTGAACCGGCCCAGGTGGCGCTTCTGCTCCTGGGAAGCCTTGCGGGCAGGCAGCGTGCCAAGGCCGATGTGAGCGACATTGAGGAAGGCCGTGCCGTTGAGCCAGGCGACATCGACCGCCACGCTCTGCTGCGAGGCCAACAGCCTGCACAGCTCCAGCGGGTCGTCAGGCAAGCCCAGATTGCGGGCGAAGTCGTTGGCCGTGCCGGAGGGCAGTACGCCGAGAATGGCGCTTCGCTCGATGCAAACCGGTACGACTCGGTTTACCGAGCCATCGCCACCCGCCACCAATACGCGGTCGCCGGGTGCCACCTCCTGCTCCCACTCGGTTTCGTTGAGCCCGCGGACGCGCAGCTCCTCGATACCCGCCGCCTTAAGATAGCCCCGCCAGTACGACTCGCCGTGGCTGCCATCGCCGGCTGCCTTGTTGACGATCAGCCAGTAGTTCATCGGTGTCTCCTTCACCTTGGATCATTCCTTGAACATTAAGAATAAGAACTAGGATAGCGAGCTATTGTTCCGCTCGCCTTAGCATAGGTGGAGTCGCTTGGGATCGTTATCCAGGTGAAGAAAGAACACCCACTCGGTACCGCTCAAAACAGAAAAAATTCCACGGGTTCAGCGGTATGCAGTGCGGGGCAGGGCATGATTCAATCTGCCCATATCGACACGCCGAACAGGCTGCTCCCACCTCATTCGTTACCCCTACTCGATGACATGCGGTCGGCGCTTTACGCGCTGGCTGTTCGGCATGCCATTGCCTTGATTCGGGAAAACCGAAGGAGAGGCGAGGAGACGCCCGGGTGTCGAGACCGCATGCTCACATCACGCTGACAGGAGGACCCTCGTGCCCATGGAAAACCTCGCGACCATCCCAGCCACCATGCATGCCATGGTCCTGACCGGCCACGGCGACATCGACAAGCTGGAGTATCGAAGCGACGTTGCCACGCCGCGCCCAGGGCCGGGGGAGGTGCTGGTACAGGTCACCGCCACGGCCAAGAACAACACCGACCGCAAGGCTCGTGAAGGGCTCTACCCGACCAAGGACAAGGGCGAGGTGACCTCCTTCGCCATGGGCGGCGAGCCGACCCTGACCTTCCCGCGCATCCAGGGTGCCGACGTGGCCGGTCGCGTGGTGGCGGTGGGCGAGGGTGTCGCTGCCTCGCGCATCGGCGAGCGCGGCCTGCTCGACTTCAACCTCTACCCCGACGCGCGGCGCGACATCAACCTGACGCCGGACTACTACGGCCACGGCGCCGATGGCGGCTACGCCGAGTACATCGCCGTGCCGTCGGACCAGTTCCATCACGTGCCCAACCCGGAGCTCGCCGATGCCGAGCTGGCGGCGATGGGCATGTGCTCCTATCAGACCGGCTACCACATGATGACCTCGGCCAGGGTCGCGGCGGGGGAGCGAGTGCTGGTCAGTGGGGCCAGCGGCGGCGTGGGCGCCGCGCTGATCCAGATGTGCCGCATCGTCGGGGCGATTCCCTATGCGGTGAGCCAGCCCGACAAGGCCGAGGCGCTGCTGGCGCTGGGCGCTGAGGCGGTGATCGACCGCGGCGATCTCTCCACCTTCGTCGAGCGCGTGCTCAAGGCCACCGGTGGGGCGCCCATCGATGCGGTGATGGACCTGGTCGGCGGCGAGATGACCGATCTGTTCATCGACACCATGATCGGCGACATGAAGGCGCGCACCACCTACCCGCGGCTCTCCATCGCCGGGGCCAGCGGCGGCAACCTCAGCGAGATCATGTGGACCCGCATCTATCTCTACCAGGTGCAGATCTTCGGCGTTTCCCATGGCACCCGCGAGGAGGCCGAGCAGCTCATCGAGTGGATTCGCTCCGGCCAGCTCAAGCCGGTGCTGCACGCTGCGTTCAAGCTCTCCGAGCTGCACGAGGCCGAGCGCTACTTCGTCAACCGCGGCAGCAACTACCTGGGCAAGATCGTCGTCGTGCCCGATTCCCAATGGGCCGAGCACGGAGCTCCCTTCGCGCTCGAGGGCAATCTTTTCAAGGGCACCGTTTTCAAGGACGACGCATGAGCCACGAACTGACCCTGCAACTGCTCGATACCCATGCCGGCGGCGACGTCAGCCGGATCGTGATCGGCGGCATAGACCCGCTGCCCGGCGACACCGTACGCCAGCAGATGGAGTACCTGGAGAACGACGCCGACGGCCTGCGCAAGCTGCTGCTGGGCGAGCCCTACGGCATCCCCGAGATGTCGGTGGATCTGATCGTGCCCGCCTGCGACGCCAGGGCGCAGATGGGCTACATCATCATGGAAGTGATGGGCTACCCCATCTATTCCGGCTCCAACACCATCTGTACCGCCACGGCGCTGCTCGAAACCGGGCTGATCCCCAAGCGCGAAGGTATCCAGCACTTCACGCTGGAATCCCCCGCCGGGCTGGTGAAGATCGAAGCGCGGGTCGAGAACGGCGTAGTGGAGGCGATCACCTGTGGCGGTCTGCCGAGCTACATCGACACCCATCGGGCCACCATCCACGTGCCCGAGGTGGGCGACGTGACCTACAGCATCGCCTACAGCGGCGGCTTCTACGCCCTGGTGGATGCGGCCGAGCTCGGCTTCTCGCTCAAGCGCGAGGAGGAGCGCGCCCTGGCCGAGTGCGCTCATCGCATCGTCGAGGCGATCCAGGCGCGCAGCGGCTTCTCCCACTACACCCTGGGCGATGTCGGTCCATTGCCGTTTCTGCACTTCATGGGGCCGGTGGAGCAGATCGCCGATGACTTCTACCGCTCACGCTCGACGACCTACGTGCACCCCGGCGTGATCTGTCGTAGCACCACCGGTACCGGCACCTCGGCGCGGCTGGCGCTGATGCACTACGAGGGCACCATCAAGCCCGGCGACCGGCTGGAAACCGTCTCGCTGCGCGAAACCGGTTTCATCGGTCAGTTCATCGAAGCGCGTGAGGCCGGCGGCAAGCACCAGGTGGTGGAGAACACCATCACCGGCAAGAGCTACGTGTTGGCGCGCTCGGAGATCGTGGTCAACTGCGAAGATCCGATGGTGGATTGTGGCGGGGTGCATCATATCCTCAGCGCACGTCACCCCTGAACGCGACCGTGGCGCCGTCAGTCGTAGCGGCGGCGCCACTGCTTGACGGCGATCTGCTCCTTGACCAGTTCGAGCATGTCGACGAGCACCTGTTCGGTCACCCGGTCGGTGTGCTCGTCGACCTGCAGCCAGGTATCGAAGCTGCTGTCGGCGAGGCGTTCCACCAGGGCCGTGAACTCCGGCGAGCGCAATCCCGCCATGGCTTCGTCCACCAGGCGGCAGGCCAGATCGCGCAGGCTCGATTCCATGCTGCGGGCGAGCGTATCGCCCATCGGCAGGCGGCGCAGGCGGCGGATCTCCTGACTTTCCGCCACGGTGCGGCCTACCAGCGAACTGACGTAATGCATGGTCTCCTGGCGGTTGCGCGCGTAGGCATTGCCGGCCATCTCCTCCAGTCGCCGCGACAGCTCGTGAATGAGCTGCTGCTTGCGCGGCATCACCACCCGGTCGACGACCCGCGTGGAGAGCGAATCGCTGGAACGGATCTGCTCCTGCATGTTGCCCAGCAGGCGGATCGCCACGCGGTCGGAGAGCTCCTCGAAGAAGATCTCGTAGTACTTGGCATAGACGGCATAGAGCCGCCAGCTGCGCACGTCGATCAGCCCCAGCCGGTGCAGCCGGGTGAGCAGCGAGATCACGCGCAGGATGCGTAGCAGGCGGAAGCCGCCCACCGGGATGCAACCGAGCACGTCGTACCAGTGCACGAAGGGATAGAAGAACCAGCGATGGTAGCGGCGCTCGGCGATGGCCACCGCCCAGCCCAGCAGCACGTCGAGCACGAAGATGGCCACGAACACCAGATCGATCTCGACGAAATTCTCGTGGATATGCCGGTCGTAGGCGCCATGCAGCCCGGGGGCGATGATGGCAAAGGCCTCGTTGAGCGGGCCGAGCAGGAACAGCGCGTCGAACAATAGTAGCGCCAGGTTGGCCACCACCAGCACGATGATCAATAGGTCCCAGACCAGGTGCAGGCGCTCCAGCCCGGGGCTCAGCGGGCGCGAGACTCTTCTCGACGGCATGGTGGCTCCTTGCACGGCGTTTAGGCTAAAGCCTAGCAGCCATTCCCCTCCTACAACTTTATCTTGCCGCGCAGCGCCTTGGTCTGCCCCTTCTTCGTCTTCTTGTCCATGCGCTTCTGCTTCGAGGCGCGGCTCGGCTTGGTCGGTTTGCGCGCCTTGCGCGTCTTCACCGCTTCCTGGATCAGCGCCTTGAGCCGCTCCAGGGCGTCTTCGCGGTTCTGCTCGTAGGTGCGAAAACTCTGCGCCTTGATCACCACCACGCCCTCCTTGGTGATACGGCTGTCGGAGAGCGACAGCAGGCGCTCCTTGTAGAAGGGCGGCAGGCTCGAGGCGCTGATGTCGAAGCGCAGGTGCACCGCGGAGGCCACCTTGTTGACGTTCTGGCCGCCTGCGCCCTGGGCGCGTATCTGGCTGAGCTCGATCTCGTGATCGGCCAGCTCCACGCTATTGGAGAGTCGCAGCATGTCGGCCTCCTGGCATTGGGTGCGATATCGGGTGGCAGCCTAGGCCTTGCTGCCGTAGGCCAAGCGTACCTCTTCGAACAGCCAGTTGGCGAAAGTCGCCATGGCCGCGCTGAGCTTGCGTGACTTGAGGCGCGTCAGCCAATAGCTGCCCAGTGCGGCGTGAATGTCGAAGGGCTGTACGACCTGGCCGCTGCCCAGCAGGCGGGCAAACATGCGCGGTGGCGCGAGGGCCACCCCGGCCCCCTGAACTGCAGCTTCCATCATGGCCAGCGAAGAGTCGAAAGTGATGCCGCAGGGGCGTGCGGGTGGGCGGGAGATGCCCGCGGCGGCGAACCAGTGGCTCCATTCGCTCTCGCGATAGGAGCGCAGCAGGGTGTGACGGAACAGGTCCGATGGTGCCTTGAGCGTTTCCGCCAGGCGCGGCGCGCACAGGGGAGAGAGCGGCGCATCGAAGAGCCGCTGAGCCTCGAGCCCATGCCAGGCCCCATCGCCGAAGCGAATGGCATAGTCCAGCCCTTCGCTGGCCATGTCCACCCTGTTGTTGTGGGTCGAAATCCGAACTTCGATCAGCGGGTGACGGGCCTGAAAGTGAGCCAGGCGTGGCAGCAGCCAGCCCACTGCAAAGGTGCCTACCGCACCGACATGGAGAATGTCGCGCACCCTGCCGCCCTCGAGCCGTTCCAGCATGTTCGCCATGCGGTCGAAGGACTCCCGCATCACCGGCAGCAGCGCCTCGCCCTCGGCGGTGATCATCAACCCCCGGGGCAGGCGCTTGAACAGTGCCACGCCCAGGCGTTCTTCCAGCAGCTTGACCTGATGGCTCACGGCCGCTTGGGTCACGTTCAGTTCGTCGGCGGCGTGGGTGAAGCTCAGATGGCGCGCTGCTGCCTCGAAGGCACGCAGGGCGTTGAGCGGCAGATAAGGTCTCGTCATATGCCCAAGCTCAGTTTATGGCTCGTGCAAGATATCATGGTTTGTGTCGCCCTCCAGCCGGCCGCTACTCTGCGCTGCGACGCGTCGTCTTTACCAACAGAACCCTACGACAAGCGGATGGAACCATGAGTATCAAGAAGAAAGCCCTCAAAACATTCATGGCGGGAACGCTGGCCCTGGCGCTGGCACCGGCCAACGCACTGGCCGATGCCTGGCAGGAACGCAGCGACTGGAGCGAGATTTTCCGTGCCAACGAAGTCAGCGGCACCCTGTTGGTGGTCGACAAGCGCAACGGTAATGCCACCACGCTGGTACACGACGGCGAGCGGGCCAGGGAACGCTTCGTGCCGGCTTCCACGTTCAAGATACCCCACACCCTGTTCGCCCTGGACGCCGGCGTGGCGGAGGATGAGTTCCAGGTCTTTGCCTGGGATGGCGTCGAGCGCAGCATTCCCCCGTGGAATGCCGATCAGGACCTGCGCTCTGGCATGCGCAGCTCGGTAGTGTGGCTCTACCAGCAGTTCGCCCGCGAGCTGAGCGAGGAGAGGGAGCGCCGCTATCTGGAAGCGATCGACTACGGCAACGCCGAGATCGGTGACGACCTCGAGAACTTCTGGCTCGACGAAGGCATGCTGGAGATCTCGGCCGAGGAGCAGATCGAATTCCTCGAGCGTCTCTATCGTAATGAGCTGCCGTTCGACGAGGCCGACCAGCGCCTGGTCAAGGATCTGATGATCACTGCTGCCGGCAGCGACTGGATAGTGCGTGGCAAGACCGGCTGGAGCGGTCAGCTCGGCTGGTGGGTGGGCTGGGTGGAGCGCCCCAACGGTCCGGTGTTCTTCGCTCTCAACATGGAAACCCCCAACCGCATGGCCGACCTGCCCAAACGTCAGGGTATCGTCGACGAGGCGTTGCGTACCATCGAGGCACTGCCGCCGGCGAACTGACCATCGCCCCCAGGGGCCGCCCGCGCTCGTCGTGGGCGGCTTCCAGGCTCAATCGAGGCGTCGCTCGACGGCCTCGAAGTAGGCGCGGATGCGAGCCGCATTGGCGCCTACGTCGCCGCGCCCCATACGCGAGGCTGAGCGGACGTCGAGGCGTATGCCGTCGTCGTCTTCGCTGAGGCGGATGACGATGTCGTCCTTGAAGCCGAACCAGGTGGTGGTATCGGTGGCCTCGATGCGGGTCAGGGAGTTGTGGGCCAATTGCCAGCCCATGTCCAGTGCCGCTGCTTCGGCGACGTCGCGGGCCAGATTGAGCGGCACGTCGAGGATCATCGCCTGGATGTCGGGGTAGGCCTCGCGCTGCTGGCGGGCCACCGATTCGCCCGGGTACTCCACGGCATTGGGCGTTGCCTCGCGGGCGGCTGCCAAGGCTTCGAAGGCGGGCGGGTTCTCGGTATCGGTGGTGATGTCGTGTATCGGCGGGGCCGTCTGGGCACGCTGCCAGTGCAGCCAGGGAACGGCGAGCATGGCGGCGGTGGCGACCACCACCACTCCGCCGATCAATGCCGGCTGCAGGCGCCGGCAGAAGGTCGCGGCGATCAGAGCCAGCAGCCCCAGGGCCGCGGCTGCGGCGGATAGATAGACGCCACGGCGCAGCATGTCGAAGGCGCTGCCCAGCGGCAGCAGCTCCAGGCGATAGGCCGGCCCGGCGCCGGCCAGCAGCAGTGCCGCCAACAGCAGCACCAGCAGGCTGAACCAGGCAAGGCGGGGCAACCATCGGCCACCACGTGGGCGGCGCCGTGAGTTCGGGGTGGACATGACGATGCTCGACTAGCCAGGAATCGATACCTTCAGCATATCCCCTCGGGCCGGGAGTTGCCGTAAGTCGGTTTGCATTTCGCCACCTCCATGCCGCTCACGACTGCTATCGTTTGCATAAGGTTCATGCCAAAACAGCGCATGGAAGCCACGTATTGGCGCGTGCAAGCGCGCCTCGCAGGAGGCAAGGGATATGCCGACTCGCTCCGATTCCGATCGCTACGGAAGTTCCAAGCGGCACAACCTGCTCGGCGTGCCCGTACATCGCGCCGTCTTTCTCTCCTCGGCCACGCTCATCCTGGCTCTGGTGGCCTTCGGGGTCGCCATGCCCGAACGTCTCGAGGCCGGCGCCGAGGCGGTGCAGGACGCCATCTCCCACAATCTCGGCTGGTTCTACCTGTTAGCGATGAACGCCTTCCTGATCCTGGCGCTCTATCTCATTTTCAGCCGCTACGGCAGCGTCAGGCTCGGCGGCGAGGACGAACGGCCGGAGTTTTCCAACTGGGGCTGGTTCTCGATGCTGTTCGCCGCCGGTACCGGTGTGGGCCTGCTGTTCTACGGCGTGGCCGAGCCGGTCTCCTTCTTCGCCGACCCACCCTTCGGCGAGGCCGAAACCGAGCAGGCGGCAAGCGATGCGCTGGTCCACAGCTACTTCCACTGGGGACTGCACGGCTGGTCGATGTATGGCCTGGTGGGGCTTGCGCTGTGCTACTTCTGCTACAACCGCGGCCTGCCGTTGACCATTCGCTCGGCGTTCATGCCGCTGCTGGGCAAGAAGCGGGTGGAGGGGCCCATCGGCAACGGGATCGATGCCATGGCCGCCACCGGTACGCTGATCGGCGTAGCCGTATCGCTGGGCCTGGGCGTGCGCCAGATCAATACCGGCCTGGAGCACGCCTATGGCATACCCGACAACATCGGCGTGCAGATCGCGTTGATCGCCGGCATCACCACGGTGGCGCTGATATCGGTACTCTCCGGCCTGGCCAAGGGCATACAGCAGCTGTCCAAGCTGGCGCTGCTCATCGGCGCCGCCCTGGTGCTCTATGTGCTGCTGTTCGGCCCCACCCAGTTCATCTTCAACTCGATGCTGCAAAGCTTTGGCAATTACATCAACGAGATTCCCAGCCGCGGTACCTTCACCGAGGCCTTCAATCCGCCGGATGCCGAAAGCTGGCAGAGCGAGTGGACCCTGTTCTACTTCGCCTGGTGGATCTCCTGGTCGCCCTTCGTCGGTCTGTTCATCGCCCGTGTCTCGCGTGGCCGCACGCTGCGTCAGTACCTGCTCGGCGTACTGCTGGTTCCCACGCTCACCTCGGTACTGTGGCTCACGGTAATGGGCGGTTCGGCGCTCTATCGTGAGCTGTTCGAGGCGGCCGGGCTGGTCGACATCGTCGAGGACGAGCCCGAGCTGGCGTTCTTCCTCTTCCTCGACCACTTCCAGATGCCCGAATGGATCGTGACCACCAGCATGACCCTGATGATCGTCACGGTGGCGATCTTCTTCATCACCTCGTCGGATTCCGGTTCGTTGATCATCGACATCATCACCTCCGGCGGCGACCCTCATCCGCCCAGAACCACGCGGATGTTCTGGGCCATCATGGAGGGCGTGGTGGCGGTCATCCTGCTCACTGCCGGCGGTCTGGAGGCGCTGCAGGCGGTGGCGACCATCTCGGGGCTGCCTTTCGTAGTGATCCTGCTGCTGATGTGTACCGGGCTCTACCTGGGGCTGCGACGCAACGAGAACGGCAAGGACGGCCAGGCATCGAGCTAGCCATTGGGCATTGAGCGCAGCGTGCTTCCCTCTCTAGGCTGGTATCAGGCAGGCGTGGAGGGGGAAATACCGGTCCGATGAGGAGTCAAGAAGCCCATGCAGTTCGAATACAGCTCCAATGCGCCGAGTCCCGAGCAGGTGCAGGCACTCGAAGGGCTCACCGTGATCGAGTTCGGCACGCCTTGGTGCGGCTATTGCCAAGTGATCCAGCCAGGGCTTCAGCGGGCCTTGGCCAGGCATGACGACGTGCGACATCTGAAGATCGAAGATGGCCCTGGCCGCCGCCTCGGCCGGTTCTTCCGCGTCAAGCTGTGGCCGACACTGGTGTTCTTGCAGGATGGCGAGGAGGTGGCCCGGCTGGTGCGGCCAGCCGGCGGCGAGGCTATCGAAACCGTGCTGGCCCAAACCTGCGCAACTTGACGACTGCGTGCTTCGGAGCCAGCTTGAAGAGCAAGGGAAGTCAGCGCAACGGTGACGCCAAGGAGGCATGCCATGAGCCGTTATCATCGACACCGGGCCGACGAGCTGGAAGAGGAGATTCGTCGCTCCCGTGCTCATCTCGACAACACCCTGCACGAGCTGGAGAGCCGTCTCTCACCGCCTCGCATCAAGCGAAGCGTCAAGCGTCACCTGCCCCGCAGCAATGGAGCCGGTGCGGGCTTGCTGCGCAACCTGGAGCGTTCGATACGCGAGAACCCCCTGCCGGCGCTGGTCACCGGTGTCGGCCTCGGTTGGCTGTTCGTCTCTCAACTTCGCTCCGGTTCACGCGGGCAGCGCCGGGCCGATTCGTCGGCGGCAGCCGGTGCGAGGATCCCGGCGCGCCAGGAAGCGCCGCAGCGCATGGTGGCCACGCATCTGGGCACCCAGCAGGGGCGCAGCGCCCTCTCTACGCATCGGCCCGACGTGGTCGGCGTGGCCACCCATCTCGGCACCGGCCAGGGCTGGAGCGGCTATGTGTACCCGCAGACATGAGAGGTTTGGCCTATCGCGTCGGAAGCACCAGGGGCATAGGGCATCCTTGCCGTTTCATCGCTCTTGCCATCCTGCTCGGCGGAGCGCCACCGCTCTGGGCTCAGGCCGAGATGGTGGAGTCGTTCCCCGAAGATGGCACAAGGCTCGAGCAGGCGCCCGAGGAGCTGACGATACGGCTCGACGAGCCGCTGCGCCTGACGCTGTTTGCGGTATCCGGGCCCGAGGGCATGGTCGAACTCGGTGACACGACCCAGGATACCCTGGCCGAGCGTCACCGTGCCGTGCCGGCGGGTCGCATGGTGCCGGGCGAGTATCGCATCGTCTGGCGCGGCACCGCAGCGAGCGGCACGACCTCGGCTGGCGGGTATCGGTTCGAACTCATGAAGTGAGCCGGGCGGGCCAATCGGCTCGCCGAGAGAATTGCCCGAAGCGTACGCAAGTTGCCGAATCCCAACGTTTCGTTGCGCTGCGTTTCTGGAGCCAGATGGACCTAGCTGCATATCTTGACGGTGCGGGGCCTTACCAAGGAGGACGTACGATGAAAAGGACATTACTGGCAATTGCCATCGGTGCCATTTCCGCCGGACTGGCCGGCGGTACCCTGGCGCAGGACAACGACATCGAGCTCGATGAAAACGGCAACGTGGGCGAGGAGCAGGCCGCCGAGCCCCGAAATGCACAGGACGAGAACGCTCAGAACGACAACGATGCCGAGACGGACGTCACGGTGGACGAGGAGGAGTTGCCTGACGAAGGTGACGACGCCGAGGACTACGAGGAGCTGTACGACGACGCGCCTGCAGACGCTGAGGCAGCGGATGACGACCAGGAAGCCAACGGCGACGATACCGTCACGGACCAGGAAGGCGACCTGGAACTGGACGTGACCGACGACGAGACCCAGGCCGATCCCGGTGACCAGGCCACTACCGCCGAGCCCGACATGGCGCAGGATGACCCGGCGGCCGAAGACGGGGACGCAGCGCAGGCCGGTCAGGCCGCTCAGCAGGATCCGGAAGCGGGCTTCGAAGAGATGGGGCCGAGCGACGTCGAGCTGGACCCGTCCATCGCCTCGCTGCAGGCGGGTGAGGTAGAAGGCATGACCGTGGTCAACATGGAGGGCGAGACCCTGGGGCAGGTCGAAAACGTGCTGCGTCACGACGATGCCGGCGACCTTCACGCCGTGCTCTCGGTGGGCGGCTTCTGGATTTTCGGCGGCTCCGACGTTGCCCTGCCGCTGGCCGACATGCGGCTCGAAGGCGAGCAACTGGTGCTGCAGGACATCATCGGCCAGGACGAGCTCGACGATCTTGCCACCGACTACGACGAGGAGCGCTACAGCGAGGTGGATGGCGACATCACTCTGGCTGAGGCCATGGAGCAGCGCTAGCACAGCTGCTGCAACCTGAAGGAAAAAAGGCAAGGCCATCAAGGTCTTGCCTTTCTTTTCACAGAGTATCCGGCAGCCAGGCCAAGCGAAACGAAGCGGCTACGCGCAGTTACCAAATTTTTCTGAAGATTTCTGTGGGTTGGCTGGCGTAGCGGCTATGTTCAGGAGGTGGTTACCTGTGTCGACTCTAGGAGGGAGTGTTATGAAAAGGACATTATTGGCAATTGCTATCGGTGCCATTTCAGCAGGCTTGGCCGGCGGCGCCCTGGCTCAGGACAATGCCGAGGACGACAACGGCTTGAACGGTGACGCCGCGGTGGGTGAAGAGCAGACCACCATGGATACCCAGAACGATGACGATCTGATGGACGCGCCGGACGACATGGACGAGCCGGACATGGATGAGCCGGAGGAGATGGACACCGGCGAAGAAGGCATGGCGGATGGGGACGACCCAATGGCCGCCGGCCAGTTGGACGATGCTCTGCGCGACATGCAGGTCAGCGAGATCGAAGGCATGACCGTGGTGAACCAGCAGGATGAAGAGATCGGCGACGTTCAGAGCGTGGTTCGCGACAACGATACCGGCGATCTGCACGTGGTCATCACCGTTGGCGGCCTGTGGGGCATGGGCGGTAGCGACATCACCCTGCCGCTGGCGGAAATGGAGCTGCAGGACGATCAGCTCGTCACCCGTCAACCCTACGACGAGGACGAACTCGAGGAGTCCGCTCAGGAGTATGACGAGGAGCGCTACAGCGAAGTGGACGGCGACATGACCCTGGGCGACGCCTGGGGACAGTGAGCCGGCCGGCCAGCGTTCCAACGGGAACCGCCTGGCGTTACGACTCGGAGAAGGCAAGGCTTGGCAGCCTTGCCTTTTTATTTGTGCTGCTTTTGGCAGACTACGCTGAAGAGACCCTTCAACCGAGAATGGAAGCGAGATGAGCGATACCGAAAAGCCCTGGGCCGAGCCGATGCCGGAAACGCAGTTCGACCTGATGCGGCGCATCCTGGATGCGCCAAGCCCCGTGGGTCTGGAAGCCGCCATGACCTACGGCGTGCTCGAGCCATACTTCGAGAGTTTCGCCCCCAAGAGCTGGCACCTGCACCAGTTCAAGGGCCATGCCGCGGTGGTGTGGGACACCCACCCGGGCCGCGACGAGCTGTTCAAGGTGATGATCGTCGGTCATGCCGACAAGATCCGCATGCAGGTGCGCAGCATCGGCGACGACGGCAAGGTCTGGATCAACACCGACTCCTTCCTGCCCAACGTACTGATCGGCCACGAGGTCAAGCTGTTCAGCGAGGATCCCGAAGCACCGGGCCGCTACCGCATCATTCAGGGGGGAACGATAGAGGCGCTGGGTGCCATCCACTTCTCCGACCCGGCCCAGCGCGAAGGGCGCAAGGGCATCAAGAAGGAGCAGATCTATCTCGATCTGCAGATTCACGGTGAGAACAAGAAGCAGCAGGTGCTCAACCTCGGCGTGCGACCCGGCGACTCGATCATCTTCGACCGCCCCATCCGTCATGGCTTCAGCCCCGATACCTTCTACGGCGCCTACCTGGACAATGGCCTGGGCTGCTTCGTCACCGCCGAGGTGGCGCGCCTGATCGCCGAGGCCGGCGGTACGGAAAAGGTGCGTGTACTGTTCGCCATCGCCAGCTACGAGGAGATCGGTCGCTTCGGCAGCCGGGTGTTGGCCGGTCAACTGGAGCCCGACGTGATCATCGGGGTCGACGTCAATCACGACTACGTGGCTGCCCCCGGTATCGGCGACCGGCGCATGCAGCCGCTGGAGATGGGCAAGGGCTTCACCATGTCGGTGGGGGCTATCGCCAGCGAGCAGCTCAATCGCATCATCGAGACCACCGCCCGGGAGCATGGCATACCCATGCAGCGCGACATCGTCGGCGCCGATACCGGCACCGACGGCATGGCCGGCGTGCTGGCCGCCATCGACTGTGCCGCCACCTCCATCGGCTTCCCCATTCGCAACATGCACACCATCTCCGAGACCGGCAATACCCATGACGTGCTGGCCGCCATCCACGTGCTGACCCGCACGCTGCAAGCACTGGATGCATTGCCGGACCCGCATCGCGAATTCCTCGACAACCACCCGCGGCTCGATCAAGCTCAGCCACTGACGCACCAGGGTTCGGCGAAACCGGAAGAGCACCAGGCTGCGCCCGCCAGGAAGGCAACGAGTCATCAGCAGAAGCATCCTTCCTGAAGCAGCCGTCGAGGTTCAGGAAGCCGCCAGCCCAGCTCGAAGGCATTCATGATCGCAAAGGAGAAATGCATGAAGCGTGTCGCGACCCTTTCCCCGCTGTCCCAGACACGGCGTGGTGCCAAGCAATTGGCGCTCGCCGCCGGGTGTGCCCTGATGCTGGCCAGCCCGCTGCTATGGGCGCATGCGCATGTCACCGAGACCGAACCCGAGGCCGGAGCGATCCTGGAGCAGGCCCCGGAGCGGCTGGAGCTTCGCTTCGACTCGCCCATCCGCATCACCCAGTTCGACGTCATGGGGCCTGAAGGGGCGGTGGAACTCAGCGAAGACCCGCTCGGTCCGTTGGCGGAGACCCATGGTGCCGTTCCCGCCGATACCCTGGCGCCCGGCGAGTACGAGGTCGTATGGCGTGGCATCGCCGAGGATGGCCATACCATGTCGGGTGGCTATCGCTTCGCGATTCAGGAGTAAGCGGTGGGATTGACCGGCCTGGATCCTTGGACGGCCGGCCGAGTGCTGGCATTGGCGGGCTTCTACGCCGCTGCGCTGCTGGCGGTGGGTGGGCTGCTGTTCCGCGCAGCCTTTCCCGGCCTGTCGCCCCGCGATGCCGTCGTGCTCGACCGCAGCACCTGCATTGCCGCCGGCTGCGGCATCGTCATGTTGCTGCTGCTGTGGCTGCTCCAGGCCGCCTACCTGGGGGGCGGTAACTGGGCCTCGGCCTTCAACCCGGTGCTGCTGGATATCGTTGGCGAGAGCGCTCAGGGCGAACGGCTGCGCCTGGCCCTGGTAGGACTGGTACTGCTGCCGGTTGCGCTTTGGCAGGGGGCGCCCCGTGGTGTCCGCTACGCTATCGGCGCGCTTGGCGTCGTGCTGATCCTGCTGGCCTTTTCCCGCGTCGGCCACACTCGCGGTTCGCCTTGGCAGAGCGTGCTGCTGATGCTGCACCTGGGGCTTGCCTCCTTCTGGGCCGCAGCGCTACCGCCCCTCTACCGCGTGGCTGGCAGCGCTGCGTCGGGCGCATCGGCCGAGCAACTGCTGCGCTTCGGGCGCTTCGGCCTGCTGCTGGTACCGCTATTGCTACTCGCTGGCGGCAGTCTGGCCATGTGGCTGATGGGGGGCCGACCGGGGGCGCTGTTGGACACCGCTTACGGTCAACTGCTCTCGGTCAAGCTGACGCTGGTGATGGGGCTGCTGCTGCTGGGAGCGGCCAACCGCTGGTGGCTGGTGCCCGCCGTGGCGCGTGGCAAGCCCGAGGCGACGCTACAATTGAGGTGCAGTATCGCCGTGGAAGCCAGCCTGATGGTCATGATCGTGCTGGTGGCCGCCGTGCTGCTGACGACCAGCTCGCCAGTGCGGTAAACGTGTGGCTCTCTCATGAAGAGGTCGTCTGTGGTAAAATGCCACAAGTGATGCGGTTTGCCTCGCTCAGTCGAGAAATGCCAAGGGAGAGCCCGATGAGTACTTCAAGCGTTCGTCTGGATCATGAGCTGGTCGAAAAGGCCAGTATCATGGCCAAAGCAATGAATCGCTCCACGCCCAAGCAGATCGAGCACTGGGCCAAGATCGGCGAGATGATGGAAGACAATCCCGATCTGCCTTACGAATTCGTGCGCCAGGCCATCATTGCCAAGGCCGAGCGCGAAGCCGGCAAGCTCGAACGCTACGAGTTCGGCTAAGGCCATGCAGGTGCTTCAGACGCCGACCTTCACCAAGGCCGTCAAGAAGCTTCATGCCAACCAGAAACGCGATCTCGACAAGGCCGTGCGTACTCTGGTCGAGAACCCGCTGATCGGTGAACTGAAAAGAGGCGACCTGAGCTTTCTGCGCGTTTACAAATTCAAGATGGCCAAGCAACTGACACTGCTTGGCTACCATTACGATGGCGACTCGATCGTGCTGACCCTGATGGCTCTGGGCACCCACGAAAATTTCTATCGCGATATCAAACGCTGACCGATGGCTTCCTCAACCGACGCCCAGTTACTCGCTACCCAGGTCCGCCGCCTGCTCGAAGCGGCGCCAGCGGCTACGCTGCCGATGACCTACCAGCAGCTCGCCGAGGCCTTGGGGCTCACTCCGCCGCGGACCATTCAGCGCGTGGCTCAGGCTCTGGAAGTGTCGATGCGCGAAGACGCCGAGCGCGGCCGACCCTTCATCGCCGCGCTGGTGGTCAGCCGGCGCGATGGCCTGCCGGCACAGGGCTTCTTCGAGCTGGCCGCGGCCTTGGGGCGCTTGCCTGCCGAACCGGCGCGACATGCCGAGGCCTACCGCGAGGAGTACCGTCGGGCCCTTGCCGAACGTTAACCCGCACCGGCGTGATACGGATCATGACCGGCGCAGCGGATCGAGCAGGGCGCTCAATCCGTTGTGGTCGATCTCGTGCATGAGGTGCAGCAATTCCCCGATCTCGCCGGGTGGGAAGCCCTCGCGGGCGAACCAGTTGAGGTAAGGACCCGGCAGGTCGGCGATCAACCAGCCTTCATACCTGCCGAAGGGCATCTTTCGAGTGACCAGTTTTTCCAGGTCTTCTGGCTGCACGTCCGCTCTCCTCTCATTGCGCTGCGGAGTATCCCACCAGTAAAGGCGCTGCGGGGCAAGCGAGTCGTTTGCCGAACGCAACATACGCTTACCGGACATGCATTGTATTGCCGTGGAGCCGGGCTAGCTTCATTAGGGAAGCCACAAGCGCCAGTCAGACACCCACCCAGGGAAGGGAGAGTCGCATGTCATCCGACCATCCTCACGACCCCACGCGTCGCAAGTTCGTCGGCGGCCTGGCCACCGGTATGGCAGCTGCCGTTGCCGGCCCCGCTTTCGCTCAACAGAACGGCGGCAATCAGGCCTCGGCCCAGGGCAGTCCTGAAGAAAGCCCCCTCACGCAGATGCAGGACCCGCGGGAGCAGTTCCCCCGGCCGCCGTTTCCCGAGCAGCCCCAGGAGTGGCCGGGCCTGGCCGGTGAAATGGAGCCGCGGCCCGATCACGGTGAAGAGAGCTATCACGGCAGCGGCAGGCTGGTAGGGCGCAAGGCGCTGATCACCGGCGGCGACTCCGGTATCGGCAGAGCCGCGGCCATCGCCTACGCCCGTGAAGGCGCCGACGTGGCCATCAACTACCTGGAGGTGGAAGAGCCCGATGCCCGCGAGGTGATCGAGCTGATCGAAGCGGAAGGGCGGACCGCCGTGGCCATCCCCGGCGACATCCGCGACGAGGCCTTCTGCAGTGAGCTGGTGGAAACCGCGGTGGAGCGACTCGGCGGGCTCGACATTCTGGTCAACAACGCCGCTCGTCAGCAGTGGGCGGAGTCGATCATGGACGTCAGCACCGAGATCTTCGACGACACTATGAAGACCAACCTCTATGCGATGTTCTGGATCACCAAGGCGGCCCTGCCGCACATGGAGGAAGGGGCTTCGATCATCAACGTCGCTTCCATGGTGGCCGAAGATCCGCCCGAGATCCTGCTCGAGTACAACATGACCAAGGCGGCGATCGTCAACTTCACCAAGACGCTCTCCAAGCAGGTTGCCGACCAGGGCATTCGCGTCAATACGATCTCGCCCGGGCCGTTCTGGACCCCGCTTCAGCCGAGCGGTGGCCAACCCCAGGAAGTGGTTGCCACCTTTGGCGAGGACTCCCTGATGGGCCGCCCGGGTCAACCGGTGGAGATCGCCGGGGTATTCGTGCTGCTCGCTTCGCAGGAGTCCAGCTTCGCTACCGGTCAAAATTACAGCGCCACGGGCGGCGCATGAGCTTCCGCGGCTGATTTTTCGCACTCGCGGCGGTGCCGATACGTTGACCCTGTGCATGGGAAAGGCCATTCTCCAGGTAGGCGCCAAGTAGCAGAATAGAATGAGAGCGCCACCTAGTACGCAAGGGAGATTGTCCAGGTAACCTGTGCATCGGGCATCGCCATACCTAGCCTGCTTGCCTTGATGGTGAGTCGGCACCTGCGGCAGGCATCCTCCCCCTTGGCACGACGTCGATTCACCGGCAGGAGGGGGAGAGGTGGGTATCGCGACTCGCCTGATAAACGCATTCGATCCATTGCACGAGGCGACCCACGAGGTACGGCAGGCTTTCGCTGCCTGGTGCCTCGAAGGCAAGGTGCTGCAGGTTCGCTACATTGCCTTTCTTACGGCCTTGCTCTATCTGTGCTACGCCACCATTCAGTTCTTCATTGCCACCGAATGGCTCGGGCGGCGCCTCTTCATGCACGGCCTGTTCGTGCCGCTGATGCTGGTGCTGATCGGCAGCATGAGCTTCTCACCGGCACTGCATCGCCCCATGTGGGCACTACTGACCGTTTCGCCCATTCCTTCCGTCTTCGCCAGTCTCTATTTCAATGCGGGGCGGGATGGCTTTCCGCTCTATGCTCCCGAGCTGTACCTGATCCTGATCTGGACGTTTGCCATTTCCGGGCTCATGCTGCGCCAAGCGATGCTGGCAGCGTCGAGCTCGCTGCTGATGATCCTGGCGGCCATGGTGATGTTTCCTCCCGACCCGGGGTTCATCAAACTGCACCTGTTGTACCTTCTGGCTGCCTTCTCTTTCGGCTTTCTGAGTGCCCTGTTGCTGGAAAAGGGCCACAAAGCCATGTTTCTGCAACAGCGAAGGCTGACTCACCTGGCCAGTGTCGATGGGTTGACCGGACTATGGAACCGACAAGAGACCGAAAGGCGCTTCGCCGAGGAGTGCGAGCGAACCGACCGCTACGGGGCTCCCGTATCTCTCATCCTGTTGGATATCGATCACTTCAAGCAGGTCAACGACGATCATGGCCACACCGTTGGCGATACCGTGCTCAAGGAGTTTGCCGCGCTGCTGCGCACTTCCCTGCGCAGCGTCGATCAGGTCGGGCGCATTGGCGGCGAAGAGTTCCTGATCGTGCTGCCGGAAACCGGCCTGCAGCAGGCTCGAGCGGTAGCCGACATGCTGCAGGAGCGGATCAATTGTCACCGTTTCGAGACCGTTGGCCAGTGCACGGCCAGCTTCGGCGTGACGCAGTACCATCCTGAAGAGGGTCGGCTCGCCGTGATCAACCGCATCGACCGCGCCCTGTACCAGGCCAAGGCGCAGGGTAGAAACCGCATCGAGATCCTGCCCTGCAGCGTTGAGCGGTGCAGGGCCTGTGCGGCAGTTCGGAGTGTGTCAGAGAAGCGGGCGTAAACGGCGCTCGCCCTACTTTCAGCGGTGGCTGGCAGCCATAGCAAACACTATGCTATGTAGCATATAAGTTGCTTTCTTTCCCTTTATGCAGCATATGTGATGCCATGAACCTTCTTGAACAGTATCGTCAGCGGCGGCTGGCGCTTCATCTCACCCAGCATGAGCTGGCTAGTCGAACCGGTATGGTGCGCCAGCAGTATCAGCGCCTGGAGCGTGGCGGCAATCCGCGCCTTAACACACTCGAGCTGGCGGCGGATGGGCTCAATGCCAGGCTCATGCTGATTCCCATGGAGAAGTGGCACGCCGTTCAGGCGTTGCTGAAAGGTGAGACGAGTGAGAGTACGGGCCTTGATGCCGATCCTTGGCAGGGCCTGTTGGGTGACGATGAGCCTGATGAGTCGGATCGCGATGGCAGATGACTCAGTCGAAATGCTTCACCTGGAATTGCATGGCCGCCGGGTGGGCTATCTTGCCGGCTACCGCAGCGGTCGCAACGTCATGGTCTTCGACGAGGCCTGGCGATTCGATGCCTCGCGCCCTACGCTGTCGCTGACCTTGCACCCCCAGTTTCCTCGCTCGGGTGAGCTGATGCAGAAACCTTGGATCCGCCAGCAGCGCCTGCACCCCTGGTTCTCCAATCTGTTGCCAGAAGGAGCGCTACGCGACTGGCTGGCCCAGCGGCTCAGAGTGCATCCGGATAACGAATTTCCTCTGTTGGCGCGGCTGGGCCACGACCTGCCCGGCGCGCTGAAGGTTTCACCCGTAGCTCCCGACGACATGCCGGACTGGGTACTCGGTCATCGACGCAGTGTGACGCCGGTACGCCAAGTCACTGAGGTAGGCGGTGGTTTCTCGCTTGCCGGTGTGCAGATGAAGTTCTCGATGCGTGAACGCGATGGCCGCTTTCATTTCGGCCATGCCGACGACCTCGGCGACTGGATCGTCAAGACGCCCTCGACCCGCCATGTCCACCTTCCCGAGAACGAAGCCACTGCAATGTGGCTGGCCCAGAGCGCGGGCGTCGAGATACCGGAAATCCGCCTGATTTCGCTAAATGCCCTCGAAGGCTTACCGGCGATCAATCTACCCGAGGAGCAGGTTGCCTATGCCATACGACGTTTCGATCGTGACGGGGAGCAACGTATTCACGCCGAAGATATGGCGCAGGTCCTGTTTCGCTATCCGCATGAGAAATACGATGGTCCCAACTACGAGCGATTGGGTCGTCTGATACGTGAATACACCGATGACGGCTTGGCCAACGTCCAGGCCTTCGTCCGTCGCCTGCTGGTCGACATTCTGCTGGCCAACGGAGATGCACACCTCAAGAACTGGAGCCTGTTCTATCCTGATCGGCATACGCCGCGTCTGGCACCTGCCTACGATATCGTATCCACGTTGGCTTACCTGAAAGGCGACCACCAACTGGCGCTCAATTTAAATGGCAAAAAGGATTGGTATTGGCTGGGTGAGGAGGATTTTCGCCGCTGGTCCGAGAAAGTCGGTATCGCCTGGCCCGCCATTCGTACGGTGATCGATGACACCGTCGAGCGCGCCCGCGCCCAATGGCCACGGCAGTTGGAGGCGATGCCCATGGCCGAAGCGCACAAGGCCACCCTCAAGCGACATTGGCGCAGCCTGGCGCCGGAATGGCGAATTGACACCCGCCCCTCAGCCGCGCGAGGCTAAGGGCAGCGCCGCAAGGCGTCCCCGTCCGCGGAAAGGGCTGCGCCCAACGCTTCAGATTGCCGATACCATACGACTCCCGGCCTGTCCGGCGGACACAGGCGCATGGAGGGAATCGTATGTCTTCAATGCCCCGGCCAGACGCCACGTCGCACGGTCGCTTCAATCTGGAACAGCAGCGTAAGCGTGCCAAGGACCTGCTCAAGGCCGCCCGGGCCGACGAGCCAGACGCGCTGGCGCGTATTCTTCGGGTGCGCCAGGCATGGCGCGCAGCGCCTGACTGGCGCTGTTCCTGGGGGTGGTGCCTCGGGATGACTCGGGGGTGAAA
>JAAQTN010000012.1 GCA_011742915.1 Billgrantia desiderata
TGGGGGCGGGCCTGGGCGGTTCTCATCAGCGCGGTACCGCCGGCGCGGGAGCCGGTGAAGCCCACCGCCTGGATGCGCGGATCGGCCACCAGCGCCTGGCCCACCTCACGCCCCGAGCCGAACAGCAGCGAGAACACCCCTTCGGGCAGGTTGCTCTTCTCCACCGCTCGCTGCACGGCACGGCCCACCAGCTCCGAGGTGCCGGGGTGGGCGGAGTGGGCCTTGACGATCACCGGGCAGCCGGCCGCCAGCGCCGAGGCGGTATCGCCACCGGCCACGGAAAAGGCCAGCGGGAAGTTCGAGGCGCCGAACACGGCGACCGGGCCGAGCGGAATGTGGCGCTGGCGCAGGTCGGCGCGGGGCAGCGGCTCACGTTCCGGCAGGGCCGGATCGAGGCGCAGGTCGAGCCACTCGCCGGCGCGTACCACCGACGCAAACAGGCGCAGCTGACCGCAGGTGCGGCCGCGCTCGCCCTCGAGGCGGGGGCGGGGCAGGCCGGTCTCGGCCATGGCGCGTTCGATCAGTTCGTCGCCGATGGCCTCGATCTCGCCGGCGACGCTTTCGAGGAAGGCCGCGCGCTGCTCCAGCGTCGTCTCGCGGTAGACGCCGAACGCCGCTTCGGCGAGCTGGCAGGCGCGCTCCACCTCGGCTTCGCTGCCGCCGCGATAGACGGGGTCGAGCGGCGCGCCGGTGGCAGGATTGACGGCGCGGATCTCGCCGCGGCTGCCGGTAACGGCCTCGCGACCGATCAGGGATGTGCCTTGCAGTGTCATGGGAGCTCCTTGCGCGGGATGCGACGGATCGACTTGTGATGCATGGTATGTCGTGCTACCTGTCATACAAGCCTACCGTAGACGATGCCGTCGCGTCGATCCAGCGCGGCGCGGGCGCGTATGGCTGTTTCGGGATCGGATGGACGGGCTTTGCCGCTGAGCCGGCTGCTTTACCGTGGGGGCCGGCTCAGCGAGCCAGCCAGCCGCCATCCACCGCCAGGGCATGGCCGTTGACGTAGGCCGCGGCGTCGGAACAGAGGAAGATCACCGCGCCGGCGAGGTCTTCCGGGGTGCCCCAGCGACCGGCGGGAATACGCCCCAGGATCTCGGCGCTGCGGGTGGCATCCTCGCGCAGGGCCTGGGTATTGTCGGTGGCCATGTAGCCCGGGGCGATGGCATTGACGGTGATGCCGTGGGCGGCCCACTCGTTGGCCAGCAGCCGGGTCAGGCCGAGCAGGCCGCTCTTGCTGGCGGTGTAGGCAGGCACCCGGATGCCGCCCTGAAAGGAGAGTACCGAGGCAACGTTGACGATTCGTCCCGGTGCACCCCGCTCCACCAAGTGTCGGGCGACCGCCTGGGCGAGGAAGAAGGCCGCCTTGAGATTGACGTCGACCACGGCCTCCCAGTCCTCTTCGGTGAACGTCAGCGCGGGCGCGCGGCGGATTGCGCCGGCATTGTTGATCAGCATGTCGAGCCGTCCGGTCGACTCGAGGGCGCGGGCCACGATGGCCTCGGGCGTATCGCGGCCCAGCTCTGCCTCGACGGCGACATAGCGCCGACCGAGGGCCTCGACTTTCTCGCGTGTCTCGTCGCTGTTGCTGCGATTGACGCCGACGATATCGGCACCTGCCTCGGCCAGCGCCAAAGCCAGGCCTTGCCCCAGCCCCTTGTTGCAACCCGTGACCATCGCCACACGGCCGTGCAGGTCGAAGCGGTTCATGGCGTTTCCCCGCGCCACGCTACCTCGTTGACCAGGCTGAGCGGGCGCTTGCCCTCGAGCGCCAGGGTGATGTTGTCCACTGCGCGCTGGGCCATGGCGTCGCGGGTCTCGTGGGTCGCCGAGCCCACGTGCGGCAGGGCCACCACGTTGGCCATGTGCGGCAGCGGCGACTCCGGCGAGAGCGGCTCCTGTTCGAAGACGTCGAGCCCGGCGGCGTGGATCTCGCCCGTCTCCAGCGCCGCGATCAGCGCCGCTTCGTCGACCACCTTGCCGCGGGCGATGTTGACGAAGATCGCCGAAGGCTTCATCAGCCCGAACTCGCGCCTGCCGATCAAGTGAGTGGTCTCCGCCGTCAGCGGCACGGTGACGCAGACGAAGTCGGCCTGGCTCAGCAGCTCGTCCAGCTCGCAGCGCACGGCGCCCAGCTCCTGCTCCAGCGCGGGCTTGGGCGAGGAGCAGGCGTAGAGCACCCGCATGCCGAATCCCAGCGCGCCGCGGCGGGCCACGCCGGCACCGATGCGACCGAAGCCGACCATGCCCAGCGTCTTGCCGTGTACGTCGGTGCCGAAGTGGGGCTCGCCGATGCTGGCCGTCCAGTCGCCGCGCTTGACCAGATCGGCCAGCTCGATGGCGCGTCTGGCGGTCGCCATGATCAGCAGAAAACCGGTGTCGGCGGTGGTCTCGGTGAGCACGTCTGGCGTGTTGCACAGCAGGATGCCGCGCCGGGTCAGCGCCTCGACGGGGTAGTTGTCGTAGCCCACCGAGATGGTGGCGACGGCCTCCAGTTGCGGGGCCAGGTCGATCAGTTCCGGGGCGATGACGAGGCTGGAGCCGACCAGGCCGTGCGCCTGACCCAGGGCCTGGCGAAAGCCGGGGTCGTCGGTACTCTTCAAGGCCTCGAAATAATCGACGTGGAAGCGTTGGCGAAGCTGGTCGAGGTGGATCGGTTTGAGGCGGGTGTAGGCGACGATGCGTTTTGTCATTGTGTGCGCTCTGTATTCGCTCTGTATTCGCTCTGGGGCGGGCGGGGCAGACTCAGCCTAGTCAAGGCCGTGGAACGGAGCAAATACGACGCCAACCCATCCAGTTTGCGACATGGGCCCTTGCCGCTACTGGCATACTTTCTGCGTCTGGACGATTTTAAGCATATCTGTGAGCGACAACTTGGTATACCTTTGCCAGACAGGCTTGCCTGAAAGCGACACCCAGACCCTGACGAGTTGAATGCCGATACAACCTATAACGATTCACGGCATTGGAGTATGAACATGTCCACGATGCCCCCGGCTTCGGCCACCCCGACTCAGGCCCTGCGCAAGACTCCCGCGCCCCAGACGCTGGGTTTTCTGTTGCTGGAAAACTTCACTCTGTTCTCGCTGGCCTCGGCCATCGAGCCGCTGCGCATGGCCAACCAGCTGGCCGGTCGTGAGCTGTATCGCTGGTTCACGCTGAGTGTGGACGGCGGGCCGATCTCGGCCAGCGATGGCCTTAGGGTCACGCCGGACGGTGCCATCACCATGCCGCTGGCGCTGGACATGATCATCGTCTGCGGCGGTGTGGGGCCCTCCCGCACCGTGCAGCGCGAACACGTCGTCTGGCTGCAGTCCCAGGCGCGCCTGTCGCGTCGACTGGGAGGCATCTGCACCGGCAGCTGGGCACTGGCCAAGGCCGGGCTGCTGGACGGCTACGAGACCAGCGTGCACTGGGAGTGTCTGGCGGCGATGCGTGAGTCGTTTCCCCGGACGGTGCTGACCACCCGGCTGTTCACCATCGACCGTGACCGCGCCACCGCCTCCGGCGGCACCGCACCGCTCGACATGATGCTGACCCTGATCGAGCGCGAACACGGGCGCGAACTTTCGGCGGGCATTTCCGAGATGTTCATCTGCGACCGCGTGCGCGGCGAGAACGACCATCAGCGCGTGCCGCTCAAGCATGTGCTGGGCACCACCCAGCCCAAGCTGCTGGAAATCGTGGCGCTGATGGAGGCCAACCTGGAGGAGCCCATCGAGCTCGCCGAGCTGGCCGACTACGTCGACGTCTCGCGCCGCCAGCTCGAGCGGCTGTTCCAGAAGTACCTGCACTGCTCGCCGTCGCGTTACTACCTCAAGCTGCGCCTCACCCGGGCCCGCCAGCTGCTCAAGCAGACCTCGATGCCGATCATCGAGGTGGCCTCGGCCTGTGGCTTCGTCTCCACGCCCCACTTCTCCAAGTGCTACCGGGAGTTCTTCGGTCTGCCGCCACGTGAGGAGCGGTTGGGCATGAGCCCGCTGCGCCAGCCGCCGCTGCCCGAGCCGCCGGCCGAGAGCCTGCTGCTGCAGCCGGTCAGCCTCGAGCCCGTGCCGGAGCAACCGATCTCGGCGGCGCTGGTGGCGCTCGACAACGCCCGCGGCGAGCCCACCTACGCCAGCGTGCGTCTGGACCACTGAGCCTGGCGGCTCGCGGCCAAAGCGCCGCGGGCCGTTTCCCCGCTTCTCTTGTCGACCCCTTCCCTGCTCCCGCCCCGACGGGAGAGGTATTGGCGTGCTCGGGCTCCGCCATGTCAGCGGAAGGCGCCATGAGTAGTGGCATTGTGCCGTTCGTCGCAGTCACGACAGGGATGACGCTTTTGGAATTATCGCCGTCGCTTCCAGAAGTCGGGACCCACCATGCCAGCGCTATGCTGCCTTCAAGTCAATCCATCCGGAGCACGCCCTCATGACGCCCCAAGACCTGCACGACGATGCCATCGTCATCGACGGCCTGATCATCGCCAAGTGGAACCGCGAACTGTTCGAGGACATGCGTCGCGGCGGACTCACTGCCGCCAACTGCACCGTCTCGGTGTGGGAGGGCTTTCAGGCCACCGTCGACAACATCGTCAAATCGAACCAGCTGATGGCCGAGTGCAGCGACCTGGTGCGCCCGGTGCGTACCACCGCCGACATCACCCGGGCCAAGGAAGAGGGCAAGACCGGCATCATCTACGGTTTCCAGAACGCCCACGCCTTCGAGGACCAGATCGGCTACGTCGAGATCTTCAAGCAACTCGGCGTCGGCATCGTGCAGATGTGCTACAACACCCAGAACCTGGTGGGCACCGGCTGCTACGAGCGCGACGGTGGGCTCTCCGGCTTCGGTCGTGAGATCGTCGCTGAGATGAACCGCGTCGGCATCATGTGCGACCTCTCCCACGTCGGTTCGAAGACCTCCGAAGAGGTGATTCTCGAATCGAAGAAGCCGGTCTGCTACTCCCACTGCCTGCCGTCCGGGCTCAAGGAGCACCCGCGCAACAAGTCCGACGAGGAGCTGCGCTTCATCGCCGAGCACGGCGGCTTCGTCGGCGTGACCATGTTCACCCCCTTCCTGCGCGCCGGGGTCGACGCCACCGTCGACGACTACGTCGAGGCCATCGAGTACGTGATGAACATCGTCGGCGAGGATGCCATCGGCATCGGCACCGACTTCACCCAGGGTCACGGCAAGGACTTCTTCGAGTGGCTGACCCACGACAAGGGCTACGCTCGCCGCCTGACCAGCTTCGGCAAGATCATCAATCCCGAGGGCATCCGCACCATCGGTGAGTTCCCCAACCTGACCGAGGCGCTGCTGCGCCGCGGCTTCAGTGAGACCCAGGTACGCAAGATCATGGGCGAAAACTGGGTACGTATCTTGAAGGATGTTTGGGGTGCCTGACGATAGCGGCTGAGGCGACTCCTCAGCGAGGAGCGCCGGGGGCAGACCGAAGAGGAGGTCCGATTCCAGGGATGGAATCGGTAGCGTACAGGGAAGTATTCACAGCGCCTCCTCGCAGGCCTGCCGTCGGATCAGCTCCGAGCGGCGCTGCCAAAGACAATGCTCTGCCCGCAATGCCATAACAAACAAGATTTGAGGAAACCAACCGTGACCAAGATGGCCCCTGAGCTTCCCATCGAGGTGGATAGCGAAACCGGCGTGTGGACCACCGACGCCCTGCCGATGCTTTACGTGCCGCGGCACTTCTTTATCAACAACCACACGGCCGTCGCCGAAGCGCTGGGTGTGGATAAGTATGCCGAGATTCTCTACCGCGCCGGCTACAAGAGCGCCTGGCACTGGTGCGAGAAGGAGGCCGAGTTGCACGGTCTGGAAGGCGTCGACGTGTTCGAGCATTACATGAAGCGGCTGTCTCAGCGCGGCTGGGGCAAGTTCGTCACCGAGGCCATCGATCTCGACGCCGGTACCGCCCGCGTGCGCCTGGAGCACAGCGCCTTCGTCTATCAGCTCGGCAAGACGGGGCACAAGGAGGAGTACATGTTCACCGGCTGGTTCGCCGGCGCCATGGACCAGATCCTCGCCGCCCGCGGCAGTGCCCTGCGCACCGTCGCCGAACAGACCCAGAGCGCCGCCGAGCCCGGCTGCGAGGTAGGCATCTTCACCGTTCAGCCGTTGGCCGACGCCCAGGGTTGAGGAGGTTTCCATGGCATTCGACGCGATCTTCGAGCCGATCCAGATCGGCAAGCTGACCATCCGCAATCGCGTGGTCAGCACCGCCCACGCTGAGGTCTACGCCACCGACGGCGGCATGACCACTGAGCGCTACGTCAAGTACTACGAGGAGAAGGCCAAGGGCGGCTGCGGCCTGTGTATCTGCGGCGGCTCCTCCGTCGTCTCCATCGACAGCCCCCAGGGCTGGTGGAGCTCGGTGAACCTCGCCACCGACCGCATCATCCCGCACTTCCAGAATCTCGCCGATGCCGTACACAAGCACGGCGGCAAGATCATGATCCAGATCACCCACATGGGGCGCCGTTCCCGTTGGGACGGCTACAACTGGTCCACTCTGCTCTCGCCCTCCGGTATTCGCGAGCCGGTGCACCGCTCCACCTGCAAGACCATCGAGGAGGAGGAGATCTGGCGCATCATCGGCGACTACGCCCAGGCCGCGCGGCGGGCCAAGGAGGGCGGTCTTGACGGCGTCGAACTCTCTGCGGTGCACCAGCACCTGATCGACCAGTTCTGGAGCCCGCGGGTCAACAAGCGTACCGACCAGTGGGGCGGCAGCTTCGAGAACCGCATGCGCTTCGGCATGGAGGTGCTCAAGGCGGTGCGCGCCGAGGTGGGCGAAGACTTCGTCGTCGGCATGCGCATCTGCGGCGACGAGTTCCACCCGGACGGCCTGACCCACGAGGACATGAAGCAGATCGCCGCCTACTACGACGCCACCGGCCAGGTCGATTTCTTCGGCGTGATCGGCTCCGGTTGCGATACCCACAACACCCTGGCCAACGTCATTCCCAACATGTCCTTCCCGCCGGAGCCCTTCCTGCACCTGGCGGCGGGCATCAAGGAAGTGGTCAAGGTGCCGGTGATCCACGCCCAGAACATCAAGGATCCCAACCAGGCCCAGCGGATCCTCGAAGGGGGTTACGTCGACCTGGTGGGCATGACCCGGGCGCACATCGCCGACCCGCACCTGATCGCCAAGATCAAGATGGGCCAGATCGACCAGATCAAGCAGTGCGTGGGCGCCAACTACTGCATCGACCGCCAGTATCAGGGCCTCGACGTGCTGTGCATCCAGAACGCCGCGACCTCGCGGGAGTACATGGGCCTGCCGCACATCATCGAGAAGTCCGAGGGGCCGAAGCGCAAGGTGGTGGTGGTGGGCGGTGGCCCCGGTGGTATGGAGGCGGCGCGTGTCGCCGCCGAGCGCGGCCACGACGTGACCCTGTTCGAAGCCGCGGATCAGCTCGGCGGCCAGATCACCATCGCCGCCCAGGCGCCGCAGCGCGACCAGATCGCCGGTATCACCCGCTGGTATCAGCTGGAGCTGGCCCGCCTCAAGGTGGATCTGCGCCTCGGCACCCGCGCCGACGAGGCCACCATCGAAGACCTGCGCCCGGACGTCGTGGTACTGGCCACCGGCGGCCAGCCTTTCCTCAGCCAGTACCCGGAGTGGGGCTACTCGGAGAAGGCCGAGGAGAGCCTGGTGGTCAGCACCTGGGACGTGCTCTCCGGCAAAGTTGCGCCGGGCAAGAACGTGCTGATCTACGACTCTATCTGCGAGTTCTCCGGCGTTTCGGCGGCGGATTATCTGGCCGACAAGGGAGCCAAGGTCGAGATCGTCACCGACGACATCAAGCCCGGCGCGGCGGTGGGCGGCACCACCTTCCCGACCTACTACCGCAGTCTCTACGAGAAGGAGGTGATCATGACCTCCGACCTGATGCTGCACAAGGTCTACCGCGAGGGCGACGCCCTGGTGGCGGTGCTCGAGAACGAGTACACCGGCGCCATGGAGGAGCGAGTGGTCGATCAGGTGGTGGTGGAGAACGGCGTACGCCCCGACGAGGCGCTCTACTACGCGCTGAAGGAGCGCTCGCGCAACCGCGGCCAGGTGGATCTCGAGGCGCTCTACGCCGCCAAGGCGCAGCCCTGTTTGAGCGAGCAGGGCGAGGGTTACCTGCTGTTCCGCCTGGGCGATTGCACCGCGCCGCGCAATACGCATGCGGCAATTTATGACGCCCTGCGGCTGTGTAAAGACCTTTGAAAGCTATTGCGCTCGGGTAAGAAGAAGTGGAAGGGGAGGGCCGTCTTGCGCCACGCATTCGCAGTGCCGAGCCTCGTCTGGCGACCTGCGGTCACGGCGCGGAAGGGCCATCCCTGGCCCCCGCGCCTCTGTCGAGTCCCTTCGACAGGACCGCGTCGCAGCGCCTCGGCTCGGGCGAATGCTAAGGGCGCGACGCCGGCTCCCCTTCCCACTCCTGCGTCGAGCCATCATTTCTAGCCTGCGAGGTGAGCGAGATGCTCGAGACCCTGCTGCCAATACTAATCTTCTCCGCCCTGGCGCTGGCCGTGATCGGCGCCGTGCGGCGCATTCGCCTGTGGCGCCAGGGTCGACCCGCCCGGGTCGATCTGCTGCGCGGGCTCGCCGCCATGCCGCGGCGCTACCTGGTCGATCTGCACCATGTGGTGGCACGTGACAAGGTCATGTCCAACACCCACGTGGCCACCGCCGGCGGTTTCGTCGCGGCGGCCGTGCTGATGATCCTGGTACATGGCCTGGGGCTCGGCTCTTCAGAAAGCATGGGGCCAATCCTCGGCGGGCTGCTGCTGTTGGCCAGCGCCGCCATGTTCGTCGGCAGCCTGTTCGTCGCCAAACGGCGGCGCAACCCGCCGGCGCGGCTCTCCAAGGGGCCCTGGATGCGCCTGCCGAAGAGTCTGATGGCGTTCTCGGCGAGCGTGTTCCTGCTCACCCTGCCGACGCTTGGCATCCTTCCTGCCGGAACGGGCAGCGTGATCCTCGCTCTGGCGCTGGCCGCGGTGCTGGTGTGGGGCCTGGGCGAGATGTTCTTCGGCATGACCTGGGGCGGGCCGATGAAGCACGCCTTTGCCGGTGCCCTGCATCTGGCCTTCCATCGCCGCCCTGAGCGCTTTTCCACGAAGGGGGGCGAGGGCAACCGCTCCACCGGGCTCAAGGCGCTGAACCTGGACGACCCCAAGGCGCCCTTGGGTGTCGAGACGCCCAGCGACTTCACCTGGAACCAGCTGCTCGGCTTCGATGCCTGTGTGCAGTGCGGTCGCTGCGAGGCGGCCTGCCCGGCCTTCGCCGCCGGTCAGCCGCTCAATCCCAAGAAGCTGATCCAGGACATGGTCGTCGGCATGGCCGGCGGCAGCGATGCCCACTATGCCGGTAGTCCCTATCCGGGCAAGCCGGTGGGCGAGCATGCCGGCACTCCCCATGGCCCTATCGTCGCTCGTGAGGGAACTGCCCTTGTCGATGCCGAAACGCTGTGGTCGTGCACCACCTGCCGTGCCTGCGTCGAGGAGTGCCCGATGATGATCGAGCACGTCGATGCCATCGTCGACATGCGTCGCTTCCTGACCCTGGAACATGGCAATACCCCGGGCAAGGGCGCCGAGGTGCTCGACAACCTGATCGCCACCGACAACCCCGGCGGCTTCGATCCCGGCTCGCGCATGCACTGGGCGGCGGACCTCAACCTGCCGCTGATACGCGACCTGGGGCAGGTCGACGTGCTGCTGTGGCTGGGCGACGGGGTCTTCGACATGCGCAATCAGCGCACGCTCAGGGCGCTGGTGAAGGTGCTGCGTGCGGCCGGCGTCGATTTTGCCGTGCTCGGTAACGAGGAGCGCGACAGCGGCGACGTGGCGCGCCGCCTGGGCGACGAGGCGACCTTCCAGTCGCTGGCCAAGCGCAACATCGCGACGCTGTCGCAGTACCGCTTCCAGTGCATCGTCACCTGCGACCCGCACAGTTTCCATGTCCTCAAGAACGAGTACGGCGAGCTGGGCGGCCCTGATTTCAATGCAAACTGGGTCGTGCGCCACCACAGTACCTACATCGCCGAGCTGTTCGAGGCGGGCCGGCTGCACTTCGCGCCCTGGAAGGGCGGCCGCGTCACCTATCACGACCCCTGCTATCTGGGCCGCTACAACGGCGAATACGAAGCACCACGCAACGTGCTCAAGGCGCTGGGCATCGAAGTGGCCGAGATGCAGCGTTCGGGATTCCGCTCGCGCTGCTGTGGCGGTGGCGGCGGCGCGCCGATCACCGACATCCCGGGCAAGCAGCGGATTCCCGACATGCGCATGAATGACGTCAAGGAGACCGGCGCCGAGCTGGTGGCGGTAGGCTGCCCGCAGTGCACCGCCATGCTCGAGGGGGTGGTCGATGCCACCGCCGAGGTGCGCGACATCGCCGAGCTGGTGGCCGATGCCCTGGTGGAGCGCCCCGCCGGCTCCGGTGGCAGTAGCGATAGCGCTCGCCCCCCGCAGTCTGCCTCCGGTACCCGCCCCGTAATGAAGGAGGTCACGTCATGAGCGAGATCGTGCGTCGCGATCCGCGCCGCGAGTGGATCGCCCGCAACCGCCTGCATCCCGAGCACGAACGGGTGCTGGCCGAGCTTGGCCAGAGTGCCGGGCATGGCATGGCGGCGACGGAGTGGATGGGCCCCAACGGCGTGATCCGCAAGAATCCCCATGCGGTCGGCTTCATCGGGCCCAACGGTATCAAGCGCATCGACCGCAGCGGTGTCCAGCAGGCTGCTGCTGCGGGACGTGGTGCCAGTGCCGGTAGCAAGGCCGCCGACGAACGGCGGCAGGTCATCATCGAGGCCCCGGACTTCCTGGTCGCGGTGGTTCCGGATCTGCCCGGCGGGCGTCTCTCCAGCCACGACCGCGACCTGCTGGGCCTGGCCCGGCAGCTGGCCGATGCCGATGGTGAGCGGCCGGGTGCCGTGCTGGCAGTGGTCTTTGGCCAGGCGGATGTCGAAGGGTATGGCGAAGCCGGCATCGATCGGCTGCTCGTGCTGGAGGGCGATGACATCGACGGCTACGCGCCGGAGGCACGCCTGGCGGCACTCACCGCCGTCGACGGCGAGTTTGCCCCGCGTCACTGGCTGTTGCCCGACTCCAAGCTGGGCGGCGCCGACCTGGGGCGGCGCCTGGCGGCGCGCCTTGGCGAACGGCCTGCCGCCGGCGTCTGGCAGGTCGAACGGGACGCTACCTGCGCGCTGGGCTGGCGCTGTACCGGGCGCGGTGCTGCCGGTACTAGCGATATCCAGCGCGCCCTGCCGCGTGTGGTACTGGCACTGGCCGAATGTGCCGAACCCGTTTCCGAGACCCGTCATGCGGCCCGTCCGCTGGCCTTGTCGCAGCCGCTGCCGCCCCTGCTGGGGCGCATCGAGGACCTGGGCCAGGTGGCCGTCGACCCGGCCGGCGTAGCGCTCTCCGAGGCCGAGTTCATTCTTTCCGCCGGCAACGGCGTCAAGGACTGGGATGGCTTCCATCAGGCCGCCGAGGTATTGGGAGCGACCGAAGGTGCCTCGCGGGTGGCGGTGGACGATGGCTTCATGCCGCGCCATCGTCAGGTGGGCGCCACCGGGACCTGGGTCACCGCGCGGGTCTACGTGGCGGTGGGCATCAGCGGTGCCATTCAGCACCTGCAGGGCATCCAGAGCTGCGACAAGGTGGTGGCCATCAACCTCGATCCGGGGTGCGACATGATCAAGCGCGCCGACCTGGCGGTGATTGGCGACTCGGCGAGCATACTCGCGGCGCTGGTCGAGATGGTCCAACGGCAACGAGAGGAGAAGCGCGATGCGGCCTGATGCCCAGACGACTGGAGCGCGAAATACAGGTGCACAATCGACTAGTGCTCAGCAAGATGGTGCGCTCGAGGTAGCAGTGCTGGTCTCCGTGGGCCGCCACCCCGTGACCGGGCGCGCCCGGCGCGCCGATCAGGACGCACGCGGCGTGGAGCTGGCCCTGTCCCTCGCTGGGGCGCGCATCTCCCTGCTGCACGCCGGCGCGCTCGACGAGGAGAGCGAAAGTGCCTTGCGCGGCTATCTGGGCATGGGCTTCCCCGCCTTGACCCTGGTCGAGCAGCTGCCTGGTGCCGACGTGATCCCCGCTCTGGCCGACAGGCTGAGTGCAGCACGGCCGCAGCTGGTGATCGCCGGCGAGCGCGCCGAGCAGGGCGAAGGCTCCGGCATGCTGCCTTACTTGCTGGCCGAGCGTCTTGGCTGGCCGTTGGTCGGTGGCCTGGCTGCCGTGGAAAAGGTCGAGAATGGCGTGGCCACCCTGCTCCAGGCCCTGCCTCGTGGCCAGCGCCGCCGGCTGCAGGTGCGGCTGCCGGCCATCGTCACCGTCGACGCTGCTGCCGCCGCGGCCCGCCAGAGCGCCTTCGGCCCGGCCCAGCGCGGTGAGATCGAGGCCGAGTCGGCAGCGGTCGAGTGGGACGAGGCGCAGCCGGAGTGGAACGTGACACCGGCCCGCAAGCGTCCCAAGCGGCTCAAGATCGTCAAGGCGGCCTCGGCGCGGGATCGCTTCAAGGCCGCCGCGGCCAAGGCCGAAGGCGGCAGTGGCCAGGTGTTGACCGACGTGACCCCGGAGCAGGGCGCCGAGGCGATCTTCAAGCTGCTCAAGGACGAGGGCGTTCTGCGCTAGCTTTCGATAACGCACCCACGATAACGCCCTAACCCAACGCAACGACCCCGGCCTTGGCCGGGGTCGTTGCGTTGGGGGGCGGTATTGGCGGAGATAGGCCGCACCCAGGGCAAGTGGCACACACGCCAGCTGCGCACCGGCGGCGGGCCTTGCATCGCTTGCGACAGCGATCCAACCGGTTGGTCTCTTGGAGCTTGGAGCTTGGAGCTTGGAGCTTGGAGCTTGGAGTTTGACTTATTGTCTTCCCCAACAAGAAGACCCCGGCCAAGGCCGGGGTCGCGTGGTGGTTTCTTGCGTGAGGTCGATGGTGTATCAGGCCGGCTTGGCGGCCGCCAGTCCGCGCTGCTCTTCCCTCAGCCCCTTGACCAGGCAGTAGGCCATGCCCAGCAGTACCAGGGTGAAGGGCAGCCCGGTGGCCACGGCGCCGGCTTGCAGGGCGCCCAGTGCGGTGCTGCCGCCGCCGTACAGCAGGATACCGGCGATCACGCCTTCCAGCACCGCCCAGAACACGCGCTGGCCGCGGGGGGCATCGGTCTTGCCGCCGGCGGTGATGTTGTCGATCACCAGCGAGCCGGAATCCGACGAGGTGATGAAGAAGATCAGCACCAGCAGGATCGCCAGACTGGAGGTCAGGGTGGTCAGCGGCAGGTGCTCGAGCATCTGGAACATCGCCAGCGAGACGTCGCTGATGCCGTCGGCCAGGGCACCGACGCCGGCCGCCGACTGGTTCAGTGCGGTGCCGCCGAATGCACTCATCCACACCAGCGTGACCAGGGTCGGCACCAGCAGCACGGCGATCAGGAACTCACGTACGGTACGCCCGCGTGAGACCCGCGCAATGAACATGCCGACGAAGGGCGACCAGGAGATCCACCAGGCCCAGTAGAACACGGTCCAGCCGTGGTACCAGACGGTATCGTCGCGGCCGACCCAGTTGGAGAGCGGCACGATATGGCTGACGTAGGCCAGGGTGGTGTGCCACAGGTTGTTGACGAACAGCAGCACGCCGCCGGTCACCAGCACGAAGGTGAGCAGGCCCAGGGCGAGCATCATGTTGATCTTGGAGAACAGCTTCACGCCGCCGTCGATGCCGCGCCACACCGAGAACAGGGCCACGGCGGTGACCACCACGATGATCGCCAGCTGGGTGCCGATGGTGTTGGGCACGCCCCACAGGTAGTTGAGGCCGCCTGCCGCCTGGGAGGCACCGAAGCCCAGCGAAGTGGCCAGGCCGAAGATGGTGGCCAGTACCGCGACGATGTCGATGATGTGACCGAACCAGCCGCGCACTCGCTCGCCGAGGATCGGCGTGAAGGCCGAGCGCAGGGTCAGCGGCAGGCCGCGGTTGTAGGCGAAGAAGGCCAGCGACAGCCCCACCACGCCGTAGATCGCCCAGGGGTGCAGGCCCCAGTGGAACATGGTGGCGCCGATGGCCGCGCTGGCCCCGGCCGGGGTGTGCGCCTCGGCGTTGAGCGGGGTACCGTACCAGTCGGTGTAGTAGGCCACCGGCTCGGCCACGCTCCAGAACATCAGGCCGATGCCCATGCCCGCGGCGAACAGCATGGCGAACCAGGAGGTGGTCGAGTACTCCGGGCGGGCCTGGCTGCCGCCCAGGCGGATGCGCCCCAACGGCATCACGATCAGCGCCAGGCACAGCAGCACGAAGAGGTTGCCGGCAATCATGAACAGCCAGTCGAAATACTCGATGGAGAAGCCGCGGGCCGCGGTGAGGTGGCTGTTGGCGGCATCGGGATAGATCAGGGCGTAGAGGATGAAGGCCAGAATGGCCAGGGCCGAGAGAGGGAACACGGGATGGTGGAAGTCCATCCCCAGCACCTGGGCGTTGTCCTGCCCGGGTTTGAGGATTGGCACATCGTCATGCTTCATGGGGATTCCTCGCATGTTGTTGTTGGCATCCGCAAGCGGCAGGCGCTCCCGGGCGAATCATTGTTGGGCCAGGGCGGCGAGGGGTATGTCGTGAAAGCGACCTCCAGCTATCCGTTGGCTCATTACCGCGGCGACGTGTCTCGGTCAGGCAAGTGGAGGTCTCTGTGGGGCAAGTGCCACTTGGTGGAGGGCATAGGCTGAAGCGGCGGAATGTGCCGCCCCATGACAACAAAGCACTGGAGCCAGCCATGAGCCAAGCCAACCGAGGCGTCGTCTACAAGGGCCCGGGTAAGGTCGATGTCGAATCCATCCCCTATCCGGAACTCGCCCTTGGCAATCGCAAATGCGACCACGGTGTGATCCTGAAGGTGGTCACCACCAATATCTGTGGCAGCGACCAGCACATGGTGCGCGGCCGTACCACTGCGCCCGCCGGCCTGGTGCTGGGCCACGAGATCACCGGCCTGGTGGTCGAGTGCGGGCGCGACGTCGAATTCATCAAGCCGGGCGACCTGGTCTCGGTGCCCTTCAACATCGCCTGCGGGCGCTGTCGCAACTGCAAAGAAGGCAAGACCGGGATCTGTCTCAACGTCAACCCGGCACGCCCCGGTGCCGCCTACGGCTACGTCGACATGGGCGGCTGGGTCGGCGGCCAGACCGAATACGTCATGGTGCCCTACGCCGACTTCAACCTGCTGAAGTTCCCCGACACCGATCAGGCCATGGAGAAGATCCGCGACCTGACCTTGCTCTCCGACATCTTCCCCACCGGCTTCCACGGCTGCGTGACGGCAGGCGTCGGGCCGGGCAGCACCGTCTACATCGCCGGTGCCGGCCCGGTGGGGCTGGCGGCGGCGGCGTCGGCCCAACTGCTGGGGGCGGCCTGCGTGATCGTCGGCGACATGATCGAGGAGCGTCTGGCCCAGGCGCGCAGCTTCGGCTGTGAAACCATCGACCTGACCCAGGAAGGCGACATGGCCGACAAGCTGGAGGCGATTCTCGGCGAGCGCGAGGTCGACTGCTTCGTCGACTGCGTCGGCTTCGAGGCCCACGCCTGCGGCTGCAATCACGACAAGGAGGCGCCTGCCACCGTGCTCAACTCGGCGATGCAGATGACCCGCGCCGGCGGCCAGATCGGCATCCCGGGCCTCTACGTGACCGAAGACCCGGGCGCCGTGGACGATGCCGCCAAGCAGGGCGCGCTGAGCATGCGCTTCGGTCTTGGCTGGGCCAAGTCCCACTCCTTCCACACCGGCCAGTGCCCGGTGATGAAGTACCACCGCCCGCTGATGCAGGCGATCCTGTTCAACAAGATCAAGATTGCCGATGCGGTCAACGTGCAGGTGATCTCGCTGGACCAGGCGCCGCAGGGCTATGCCGATTTCGATGGCGGTGCCGCCAAGAAATTCGTCATCGACCCCCATGGCAGCGTGGCCGCCTGAGAAGTGCCTGAACCGGCTGACGGCGAGCGCCGAAAGGCGGCGCCGCCAGCCATTTCGGGATATCGACCCCCATGGCAGCGTGGCCGCCTGAGAAGTGCCTGAACCGGCTGACGGCGAGCGCTGAAAGGCGGCGCCGCCAGCCATTTCGGGATATCGACCCCCATGGCAGCGTGGCTGCATAAGTAAGCGTGGTGGCGTAAGGAGTAACCCGAGCTGGCCGACGCCGCACCTTGAAAGCGGCGCGGTCAGCTATTTCGTGGTTCGCCCGTGCGGCAGCGTGGTCGCCTGACGGCCGAGCGGGTAATCTAGAGGGAGCGAACGACGGTAACGGTAGCGGGAGGTGAGAAAGATGATGTACGCCGACTTGATCGATGCTGAGGACTTCCGTCAGCGCCTGGTGGCGCTGGGCATCGACCTGCCTGCCGATGCCGACCCCGACCCCGATACCTGCGCCCGGCTTGCCGCCCAGCGACAGGCCGAGGCGGGGGTGCCCGGTCTGGAGGCGCTGGTCGCCGAGCTGGAGGCGCAGACCGGCGTCATGCTGCCCGAGGTGCGCGAAGCGCTGGTGAATCATCTGCGGCCAATCGCTGGCTAGCCAACGGCACAAGCCCTACCGCTGTCAGCTGTTGATCGAACCCGAGTAAAACAAATCGCCCCCGACCAAGGCCGGGGGCGATCTCTTTAGTCACGAGACGTGGGCGGTGCCTAGCCCCTGACCACCTGCAGGTGAGGGGCGCTGTGGCCCAGGTTCTCCTGCATCCGTTCGCTGTACCAGTCGATGAAGTCGATCACGCCGAACTCGTAGGTCTCCGAGTAGGGGCCCGGCTGGTAAGCCTTGGAGTTGATGCCGCGCTGGTTCTCCTCGGCCAGGCGCTTGTCCTGGGCGTTGGTGGCGTCCCATACCCGGCGCATCTCCTCGGGCTGGTAGTCGACGCCCTCCACGGCATCCTTGTGTACCAGCCACTTGGTGGTCACCAGGGTCTCCTGCGGACCCAGCGGCAGCACGCGGAACACGATGGCGTGGTCGCCCATGAAGTGGTTCCAGGAGTTGGGCAGGTGCAGGATGCGCAGCGAGCCCATGTCGGGGCTGGTCAGGCGGCCCATCAGCTTGGCGCAGGCCGGCTTGCCGTCCATGGTCATCGAGACCACGCCATCCAGCAGCGGCGTGCGGGTCAGCCGGTTGCGCTTGCCGAAGCGCTTGAGCTGCCAGGGAATCTGCTGCTCGTCCCAGTCGGACTGCTTCTTCGCCACCAGCGCCTTGTAGGCGGGCGTGGCGCGGGGATCGTCGGTGTCGTCGAACTCCTGCAACGAGTTGAGCAGCTCCGGGTGGGAGCCGTTGCAGTGGTAGCACTCGCGGTTGTTCTCGATGACCAGCTTCCAGTTGGCCTGCTCGACGATGTTCGACTCCACCGCGACCTTGAGGTTGCCCATCTCGTAAGGCTCGAGATAGTGCTCCAGGGTGATCAGGAAGTCGTCGATGACGGGCGGCTGCTCGGCCAGGCTGATGAAGATGAAACCGCCGCCGGTGCGCACGTGGACCGGCTTCAGGCCATAACTGCCCAGGTCGAAGTTCTCGCCCATGTCGCTGCCGGCGAACAGCAGGCGGCCGTCGAGCTCATACGTCCACTGATGGTAGGGGCAGACCAGCTTGGCCACCTTGCCCTTGTCGCTGACGCACAGCCGCGAGCCGCGATGACGGCAGACGTTGTGGAACGCATGGATGGTACCGCCGTCGCCGCGTACCAGGATCACCGGGTTGTCGCCGACCTGCAGGGTCATGTAGTTGCCCTTGGCGGGAATCTCGCAGGTCATGCCGGCGAACAGCCACTCCTTGCCGAAGATCTCCTGCATGTCCAGCGCGAACAGGCGGGCATCGTTGTAGAACGGCTGGGGCAGCGAGAAGTTGCGCTCGCGCTCGGCGAGCATCGCGACGACGGCTTCACGCGCCGGGTCCAGGGGATCGTCCAGAGTGGTGGGTGAGATCGGATCCATGGAGAGACATCCTCATTGCTGGCCGCGGTTGCGGCATCGGTCGAATTGTTGGTTTTCGCCAGGGAGCGGCATGGTAATTGTCTTGGGTGCCGAGTACGAATACGGCGAGTGTGGATCAGCCACAGGTCACTCAGTTGTCTGCCGACGACCCGAAAGCGTTCAGTCGCGACCAGTGGGTGCAGAAAAATCGCCACAAGTGGAAGCCAGGGGTACGTTCGTGTCGCAGTCAGGCAAGTCGTGGGCTTGCCTGCTGACGCAGAATTCGATCAACGGCAGGCGGTGTTCCGCAGTCGGAGCCTTCCACGCTGATCAATGCCAGGCGACTCGACATGACCATGAACTTTCTCAATCCCGTCACGACCCAGACCTGGACCAACGGCCGCCACCTGGTGCGCTGCGTCAAGGTGATCCAGGAGACCTGGGACGTTCGTACCTTCTGCTTCATGGCCGAGCAGCCGGTGCTGTTCTTCTTCAAGCCGGGGCAGTTCGTGACCCTGGAGCTTGAGATCGACGGCGAGCCGATCATGCGCTCCTATACGATCTCCAGTTCACCGTCGATTCCCTACAGCTTCTCGATCACCGTCAAGCGGGTGCCCGGCGGTAAGGTTTCCAACTGGCTGCACGACAACCTGAAGGTCGGCGACGAACTGGCGGTGCATGGCCCGGTGGGCAACTTCAATTCGATCGACTTTCCCGCCGACAAGGTGCTGTTCCTCTCCGGTGGCGTGGGCATCACGCCGCTGATGTCGATGACACGCTGGTTCTTCGACACCAACGCCAACGTCGACGTCGAGTTCATCCACAGTGCGCGCGCCCCGCGGGATGTCATTTACCATCGCGAACTAGTGCACATGTTCTCGCGGATCCCCGAGTTCAAACTGCATATCGTCTGTGAGAAGAAGGACGACATCGGCGAGGCCTGGGCCGGCTATCGCGGGTATTTGACCCAGCCGATGCTCGAGCTGATGGCGCCCGACTACCTCGAGCGGGAGATCTTCTGCTGCGGCCCCACGCCGTACATGAACGCGATCAAGCACATCCTGCGCGAAAACGGCTTCGACATGAGCCGCTACCACGAGGAATCCTTCGGCGCCACGCCGCTTGACGTGCGCGAGGAGGTGCTGGAGCTGGCCGAGCAAGCCGAGGCCGAGGCGGAGGAGATCGATTACGCCGACATGCTCAGCGTCGAGTTCGTCGGCTCGGGCAAGAGCGTACGCATTCAGCCTGGCGAAACGGTTCACTCGGCTGCCGCCAAGCTCGGCTTGCACATCCCCAAGGCCTGCGGCATGGGGATCTGCGGCACCTGCCGGGTAGGGCTCAAGTCCGGGCAAGTGGACATGGAGCACAACGGCGGCATCACCGACGAGGACGTGGCAGAGGGCTATATCCTCTCCTGCTGCAGCAAGCCCCTGGGCGACGTGGTGGTCGACTACTGACGACGGCACCGGCGAGGCTCAGCCGTGGCGTGACTCGTCGAACAGCTCGTCGACGCTGCACACCTCGCCGCAACGGTCCAGCGAATAGCCGGGCAGCTCGCGCACGGCCTGCTGGAACGGCGCGCTGCGGATCATCTCGAGCAGACGTACGACGCTGGGGTCGGCCAGGCTGCTGCGCTGACACAGCAGCAGATAGTGCTCGCTGGCCAGCGGCAGGAAGTCCAGGCCGAACTGGCGCGCGGCGGCCTCGACGCCGAAGCCGACGTCGGCCATGCCGGCGGCGATGTAGGCGGCCACCGCGGAGTGGGTGTACTCCTCCAGCTCGAAGCCACGGATGCGCTGCGCCGAGAGGCCCACTTCCCGCAGCAGGATATCGAGCAGCGCCCGGGTGCCGGAAGCCTGCTGGCGGTTGATGAAGCGCACGTCGCCACGCACGAGATCGGCCAGGCCGGCCACACCCTTGGGATTGCCCGGTGCGAGCATCAGCCCCTGACAGCGGGTGATGAAGCGAATGATGCAATGGCTGCGCGGCCGCAGCTGACGGCGGTAGCCCTGCATCAGCGGACCCCGGGTCGCCGAGGTCGGCATGTGGTAGCCGGCCACGTCGCAGGCGCCGCGATTCAGCGCGGCCAGGGCCTCTGCCGGGCTGCAGTACTGTAGATCGAGCTGAAAGTCGCTGGCGAACCTGGGCAGCAGCGCCACTGCATAGCCGTGGCTGGCGTGCATGCGCAGCACCGGTTCGACGCCCTCGAACAGCTGCTGCAGCTCGAGATTGAGCTCCGAGCCCAGGCTCTCCAGCTGCGGACCGAGCCGGGCGGCCACCCGCTGGCGTGCCCACAGCAGCTTGTCGCCCAGTGGAGTGAGCCGTGCGCCGCGCCCCTTTTGCATTTCCACCAGCGTAACGCCGAAGAATTCCGCCCACTTGTTGAGCAGGTTCCAGGCATGGCGGTAGGAGATACCGGCCTCGGCAGCGGCCTCGGTCAGCTTGCCGCTGCGATGGATGCCCTGCAGCAGCCCGAACAGCTGCGGATCCAGGCGGTTGCCGGCCTCGTCGGTGAAGGACCAGGCAGGTTCGATTTTAATACGTTTCATATGATGTGTTTTTCATATTTCGTAACCCAGGCAGGACTGCTACCTTCACAAATACGCACCATCAATGATGCTACGGGCACCTTATCCAATATATGCACTGTAGTACATAAATAAGTAGTACATAACTAGACCGTAACCAGCAGCTTCGAACGTACCGACGCAAGTCGCCAGAAGATGCGCTCCATACGTTCGCTTCGAGGCCAGGCCATGCTCAACAGCCCATTACCTTCATGGACGCCCCAGCTGATTCAGGACGAGATCGACGCCCTGAAGCACAAGCCCGGCGCTCTGCTCCCCATCTTGCACGCGATCCAGGACCGCTGCGGCTACGTGCCGCGCGAGGCGGTGCCGCTCATCGCCGAATCGCTGCAGCTCACCCGGGCCGAGGTGCACGGCGTGATCAGTTTCTACCATCACTTCCGCACCACGCCGCCGGGGCGCCACGTGGTACAGATCTGTCGCGCCGAGGCATGCCAGGCGCGGGGCTCACGGGCGCTGGAAATGCACGCGCGGGACACCCTGGGTATCGACTACCACCAGACCACCGCCGACCGCGAGATCACCCTGGAGCCGGTCTACTGCCTGGGCAACTGCGCCTGCGGCCCGTCGCTGCGTGTCGACGATCGCATCCTGGCCCGGGTCACCCCCGAGCGCTTCGACCGGCTGGTCGATGAACTGACCACCCAAGTGCTGAAGGTGAGCTGATGACCACGAAACTCTTCGTTCCCCGCGAGACCACCGCGCTGGCGCTGGGCGCCGACGAGGTCGCCCAGCGCATCGAGGCCGAGGCCGAGGCCCGTGGCGTCGAGATCGAACTGGTGCGCAACGGCTCCCGCGGGCTGTTCTGGCTGGAGCCGCTGGTCGAGGTCGAGACCGCCGCCGGGCGCATCGCCTACGGGCCGGTGGCCCCCGAGGACGTGGCCGGGCTGTTCGATGCCGGCCTGCTCGAAGGCGGCGAGGCATCGTCGCTGTGCCAGGGGCCGGCCGAGGAGATTCCCTATCTACAGGCCCAGCAGCGTCTGACCTTTTCGCGCATCGGTGTCACCGACCCGCTGTCGCTGGAGGACTATTGCGCCCACGACGGCTTCCGCGGCCTGCGCCGGGCGCTTGGTCTCGCTCCCCAGGCCATCGTCGACGAGGTCAAGGCCTCCGGCCTGCGCGGTCGCGGCGGGGCGGCGTTCCCCACCGGCATCAAGTGGCAGACCGTGCTCGACGCCCCTGCCGCGCAGAAGTACATCGTCTGCAACGCCGACGAGGGCGACTCCGGCACCTTCGCCGACCGCCTGGTGATGGAGTGCGACCCCTACCTGCTGATCGAGGGCATGGCCATCGCCGGCCTCGCCGTGGGTGCCACCCAGGGCTACGTCTACCTGCGCTCGGAGTATCCGCTGGCCCAGGAGATCTTCAATGAGGCCATCGCCCGCGCCGAGGCCGCCGGCTATCTCGGTGGCGACATCCTCGGCAGCGGCCGGACGTTCCACCTCGAGGTGCGTCTGGGGGCCGGCGCCTACATCTGCGGCGAGGAGACCTCGCTGCTCGAAAGCCTCGAAGGCAAACGCGGCATGGTGCGCTTCAAGCCGCCGCTGCCGGCCATCGAAGGCCTGTTCGGTCAGCCCACCGTGGTCAACAACGTGCTGTCGCTGGCGGCGGTGCCCTTCATCCTCAGCGACGGCGGGCAAGCCTACGCCGACTACGGCATGGGCCGTTCACGCGGGACCCTGGCGCTGCAGCTGGCCGGCAACGTCCAGCGCGGCGGGCTAGTGGAGCTGGCCTTCGGCACCACCCTGCGCCAGCTGATGGAGGAATTCGGCGGCGGTACCTTCAGCGGACGACCGCTGCGTGCGGTGCAGGTAGGCGGCCCCTTGGGCGCCTACCTGCCCGAGAGCCAGTGGGACCTGCCGCTCGACTACGAGGCCTTCGCCGAGGTCGGTGCAGTGCTCGGTCATGGCGGCGTGGTGATGTTCGACGACACGGTGGACATGGCCGAGCAGGCGCGCTTCGCCATGGAGTTCTGCACGGTGGAGTCATGCGGCAAGTGCACTCCCTGCCGCATCGGTGCGGTGCGCGGCGTCGAGGTGATCGACCGCATCCGCGCCGGCGAGCGTCGTGAGGCCAATCTCATACTGCTCGCCGACCTGTGCGAGACCATGGTGGACGGCTCACTCTGCGCCATGGGCGGCATGACGCCGTTCCCCGTGCAGAGCGTGATGAAACACTTTCCCGACGATCTGCAGCGCGACGCGCAGCCGCATTGAGCGGGAGGAGGCCCGATATGTTGAACTATTACGATCCCAAGCAGACGCCCGCTCCGCAGCACTTCTTGCCGGAGCGCGACTACGGCACCCCGGCGCGGCTCTCCGAGACGCTGGTCAGCCTCGAGATCGACGGCGTCGCGATCACCGTGCCCGAAGGCACCTCGGTGCTGCGCGCCGCGGCGCTGGCCGACATCAACATTCCCAAGCTGTGCGCCTCGGACAACCTCGAGGCGTTCGGCTCGTGCCGCCTGTGCGCGGTGCAGATCGAGGGCCGGCGCGGCCTGCCGGCTTCCTGCACCACGCCGGTCGCGGCCGGCATGAAGGTCACCACCCAGAACGCGCGGCTGGCCAAGCTGCGGCGCAACGTGATGGAGCTCTACATCTCCGACCACCCGCTGGACTGCCTGACCTGCCCGGCCAACGGCGACTGCGAACTGCAGGACATGGCCGGTGCGGTGGGGCTGCGCGAGGTGCGCTACGGCTTCGACGGCGAGAATCACCTGGACGCCGAGACCGACGACTCCAACCCCTACTTCAGCTTCGACCCCAGCAAGTGCATCGTCTGCTCGCGCTGCGTGCGCGCCTGTGAAGAGGTACAGGGCACCTTCGCCCTGACCATCGAAGGGCGCGGCTTCGAGTCCAAGGTCGCCGCCGGCCAGAGCGAGGCGTTCATGGATTCCGAATGCGTCTCCTGCGGCGCCTGCGTGCAGGCCTGCCCGACCTCGACGTTGATGGAAAAATCGGTGATCGAACAGGGCCAGCCGGAGCACAGCGTGGTGACCACCTGCGCCTACTGTGGCGTGGGCTGCTCGTTCAAGGCCGAGATGCAGGGCGACCGGGTGGTGCGCATGGTGCCGTACAAGGGCGGCGACGCCAACCACGGCCACTCCTGCGTCAAGGGCCGCTTCGCCTTCGGCTACGCCACCCACCCCGACCGCCTGAAGACGCCGATGATTCGCGAGTCGATCGATCAGCCCTGGCGCGAGGTGGGCTGGGAGGAAGCGATCGCTTTCGCCGCCCAGCGGCTCAAGGCGATCCAGGCCAAGTACGGCCGCGAGAGCATCGGCGGCATCACCTCGTCGCGCTGCACCAACGAGGAGACCTACCTGGTGCAGAAGCTGGTGCGTGCGGCCTTCCGCAACAACAACACCGACACCTGTGCCCGGGTGTGTCATTCGCCCACCGGCTACGGCCTCAAGACGACGCTGGGCGAGTCCGCCGGCACCCAGACCTTCGACTCGGTGATGCAGGCCGACGTGATCGTGGTCATCGGCGCCAACCCCACCGACGCCCACCCGGTGTTCGCCTCGCAGATGCGCCGTCGCCTGCGCCAGGGCGCCGAGCTGATCGTCGTCGACCCGCGCCGCATCGACCTGCTCAAGACCCCGCATCATCGCGGCGCCCAGCATCTCGCCCTGCGCCCCGGCACCAACGTGGCGATGATCAACGCCCTGGCCCACGTGGTGATGAGCGAAGGGCTCGAGGATCGCGAGTTCATCGCCAAGCGCTGCGACGCGGCGGGCTATCAGGCCTGGCGCGAGTTCATCCTCGACCCGCGCCATGCGCCGGAGAACGTCGAGGCGATCACCGGGGTGCCCGCCGAGCAGGTGCGCCGCGCCGCGCGCACCTATGCCCAGGCGCCCAACGGCGCGATCTACTACGGCCTCGGCGTCACCGAGCACAGCCAGGGCTCGAGCATGGTGATGGGCATCGCCAACCTGGCCATGGCCACCGGCAACATCGGCCGCGAAGGGGTGGGCGTCAACCCGCTGCGCGGGCAGAACAACGTCCAGGGCTCCTGCGACATGGGCTCCTTCCCCCACGAGCTGCCTGGCTACCAGCACGTCGGCGATCCCGCCGTGCGCGAGCGCTTCGAGGCGGCCTGGGGCGTGCCCATCGACGACGAGCCGGGCCTGCGCATCCCCAACATGTTCGATGCCGCCGTGGCCGGCGAATTCAAGGCGCTCTACGTGCAGGGCGAGGACATCGCCCAGTCCGACCCCAATACCCAGCACGTCGAGCAGGCGCTGCGCTCGCTGGAGTGCCTGATCGTGCAGGACATCTTCCTCAACGAGACGGCCAAGTTCGCCCACGTGCTGCTGCCGGGCTCCTCGTTCCTGGAGAAGGACGGCACCTTCACCAACGCCGAGCGGCGCATCAACCGGGTGCGCAAGGTGATGCCGCCGCTGGCCGGCAAGCAGGACTGGGAAGTGACCGTGGATCTGGCCAATGCGCTGGGCTATCCCATGCACTACGACCATCCGTCGCAGATCATGGACGAGATCGCCGGCCTCACGCCGAGCTTCACCGGCGTCAGCTACGCGCGGCTCGACGAGCTGGGCAGCATCCAGTGGCCGTGCAACGAAGCGTACCCGAAGGGCATGCCGACCATGCACGTCGAGGACTTCCCCATCGGCCTGGGCCAGTTCGCCATCACCGACTACGTGGCCAGCGACGAGCTCAGCAACCGCCGCTTCCCGCTGCTGCTGACCACCGGGCGCATCCTCTCCCAGTACAACGTCGGCGCCCAGACCCGGCGTACTCACAACCAGGCCTGGCACGACGAGGACGTGCTCGAACTGCACCCGGCCGATGCCGAGCTGCGCGGCGTGCGCGACGGCGACTGGGTCGGCATCACCAGCCGCGCCGGCCAGACGGTGCTGCGTGCGCGGATCAGCGACCGCATGCCGCCGGGGGTGGTCTACACTACCTTCCACCATCCGGGCAGCGGAGCCAACGTGATCACCACCGACAGCTCCGACTGGGCGACCAACTGTCCGGAGTACAAGGTGACCGCCGTGCAGGTCGAGAAGGTCAGCCAGCCGTCCGCCTGGCAGCGCCAGTTCCAGACCTTCGACCGGCTGCAGCTCGAGCTGCTGCGCGGTGGAAACAAGGACGAAGCGGGCCAGGCTCTCAGCGGAGCGGGTGAATGAGTGACGACCACAGCCGCTGCCGGGTTCCGGTGGACGTGCGCCGGGCCGGCAGCGCCGAGCGGCTGGAGGACAGCATCGCGGTGGAGACGCCGGTGGCGCTGGTCTACAACGGCATCTCCCATGCGGTGATGATGGCCACGCCGGACGATCTCGACGACTTCGCCCTCGGCTTCAGCCTCACCGAGGGCATCCTGCACACGCCGGATGAACTTTACGCCATCGAGGTGCGCCAGGAGGACGGCGGCATTGCTGTCCATCTGGAGATCGCCACCCAGCGCTTCATGGAGCTCAAGCAGCGCCGCCGCAGCATGGCCGGGCGCACCGGCTGCGGGCTGTGCGGCACCGAGTCGCTGGAGCAGGCGATCCGTCCGGTGGCCGCGGTGACCGCACCGGTGGTCTCCGACGGTGCCATTCAGCAGGCGCTGGAAGCGCTGAAGTGGCACCAGCCGCTGCAGCGCGAAACCGGCGCCACCCATGGCGCCGCCTGGTGCGACCTCGGCGGGCAGATCCAACTGGCGCGTGAAGACGTCGGTCGCCACAACGCCCTGGACAAGCTGATCGGCGCCATGCTGAGTCGTCGTATCCCGGTGGAGGATGGCTTTGCGCTGGTCTCCAGCCGGGCCAGCTACGAGATGGTGCAGAAGTGCGCCAGCGCCGGCATCGGCTGTCTCGTCGCCGTCTCGGCCCCCACCTCGCTCGCCATCGAGCAGGCACGCCAGGCCGGCCTGCTGCTGGTCGGCTTCGCCCGCACGGGGCGCCACGTCATCTATCATCAGCCGGCACGCGAAGCCGTGCCGGTCGTTCAAGTCAGCGGAGGTTGAAGTCGCCATGAGCCGCAGTCAGCTCGATACCCTGATCCACATGGCGAATCAGATCGCCGCCAACAACGCTCACTACGGCGATGATGCCGCCGAGCGCGTGTATACCCACCTGAAGAAGTTCTGGGCGCGCAGCATGAAGCGCCAGATCGTCGACTATCTCCAGCAGGACGGCAGCGAGCTGTCGCCCCTGGCCCGGCAGGCCATCGAGCGGCTGGCACAGAGCCAGAGTGAGACACATTCGGCGAGCGCCTGACGCCCGATACCGGTCTTTCCTTCGCTTTTTCAACGAAAGGAGGCGAGTCCCTCTTTTGCCTTAGCGTGCCTATGGTATATTCGGCCCACGCGTCTCATGGTTCGGTCGGCGACCTTGTTCCCAGCCCCATGTGACGAGATCCCCTCGAAGGGAGGCGTGCCATATCTTCATGGTACGGGCCATGGCGGGTCCGAATAATTCGATCGGCTCGAGTCGACGATAACTCCACTACGCACGGGCAGGGGCTCATGAACAGGCCATTCTTCCAGGCTGCCGCCTTGACGGCAGGCTTCTTCGCGTTTGGGCCGGCGGCCCAGGCCAATATTCCCGAATCTTCTCATAATCTCAATGGCGTGATGCCGGACACGCCGACGCTGTGGCAGGTGCTGGACGCGGTGGCGCAGCCCGAAGGGCTGACCGCCGACGAGGTGTGGCTCAGCATCGACCTGCGCAACCGCCGGGTGCGGGTGATGCGCGGCGAGCATGAGATCAAGCGCATCGAGCATCTCGCCTTCGGTGCCGGCGGGGCGGCGCCGCTGCGCGCCAAGGGCAGCTCGATGACACCGATCGGCGAGTTCCGCGTCGACCGCATCAACCGTGCCTCGCGCTTCGGCCTGTTCTTCGGCTTCGACTACCCCAACGCCCAGGTCGCCGAAGAAGCCCTGCGCAGCGGCAAGATCACCATGCAGGAGTACTGGTACATCGAGAACTACCGGGCACGCCACGGGCGGGCACCGCATACCACGGCGCTGGGCGGGTTGATCGGGATTCATGGCCTGGGGCAGGGCGACCCCGAGATCCATCGCAGCTTCGATTGGACCGAGGGCTGCGTGGCGGTCAGCAACGAGGAGATTCGTGCGCTCGACCCGTGGCTGCGCATCGGCACGCGGGTGGTGATCAAGGGCTAGCGCCAAGCCTTGCGTCAATAGGGGGAGCTGGCGGAAGAGCGCTGGCCTAATGCGTATGCAGTCCTCTACTGCCTGCCTGCCTGCCTGCCTGCCTGCCTGCCTGCCTGCCCGACGGCGGCCTGCGAATTCGTAGCGCGAAGCGGATCGTGACCAGTTTCCCGATGAGGACCTCGGCCCCGATTGGCCCGAACAGGTGCGCATGATCGGCAAGGTTTTTTGGTATAGCGTGCTGATGCATGATATAGGAAGCCGCAAAAAATGGTTCAGCAGGGGCAAGCATGGCAGAACTTGGTGTGATCACGGCATTGCGCAAGCAGCAGGCACTCGTGCCTGAGCACGGCGGCAGCCTGATCATCCCGGCAGGTTTCGTCACGCCGGGCTTCATAGCGACGGCGACATGCCTTGGTAATTCCCGGGAGGTCTCAGGCTTAACCTACCGGGACGAGAGACATGAAGGGCTTTTTGAGGCGATGCAGGTCCCTTTCTTGCTGACCGGTGTGGATGGCTACCTTCATGCTCGTGTCAACCAGGGGACGCACTATAGTCCTGTGCAGATATTACAAGACGCCAACGACGTTGACCGAGCGACGTCGGAAACCAACGGCTGCATCCGGGCGCATGTTGATAGACTACCAGGGATAAACAAACTCTGTGATGTAATCGGGGAGCTTCACGATAATGTGCGGGCTCACGCCGAAGGAACGGGCTTTTCCATGTCGCTCTGCTGGAACCAATACGGCGACGAGGACAAACGGGTTATCGAATTCGCCGTGGCGGACTCCGGCCAAGGGTTCCTGCGAGAGTGCCGTAGGCGCGGTATTGAGGCAGTCACTGATGACGAGACGGCGATACGCTGGTGCTTGACCCCTCGTAACTCGACGAAGGACAGGGACCACGATGAGTTCGCTCAACAGCAGCCAGAGGATGCCATGGGCAATCCCTTCGGTGCGGGCCTGGAGACTCGGCGCTGGCATAATGGCAATCACCACCAAGGCCTAGGCCTCGCGCACTTGATGAGCCTGGTGAGTGCTTACAACGGCGAGATGTGGTTGGCATCTGGTGAAAGGGTACTGGTCTCCAATACGAGAACCCGAAACGCTGATGAAATCGGCAACTTTGTTGCGGTGCCACATTGGCAAGGTGTGATAATAGCGTGTAGATTAAAAATCAGCGAGCTTGGTCGAAACATCGAAGAAGAGCCACTGACAGAGGATGTCGAGAACCTTCTCGACGATTTGCTGTTCTAAGGCACTCACCAAGCCGCACTCATAACGGGGGCGATGGACTATGACTAAAACTTTGAAATATAAAGGCTCCTTGGCAAACCGAACCGCTGCCGCACAGGAGCGAGCTCAGATCGAAGCGCTTGCCCAGCAGGGCGAGCAGGTGATCCTCGACTACAGCGAGGTGATCTCGCTCTCTGGCTCGTATGCTGACGAGCTCTTTGGCGTGTTCACCCAGCGCCATGGGACTCAAGCGTTGAGATCCAGCCTGAAGGTAAAAGGTGCCAGCCAACCGGTGGCGCACGCCATTGGCTTGGCGATTCAGCACCGAATGCCAGCCAGCGCCGCCTGACCGCCTGATCCTCTCCTGCTGAGGACAAAGACCCGCCCACCGAGGCGGGTTTTTTGTAAGCGATCCCCTACATCGCATCGCGGCTGGCTATGGCAAGCTAACCGTTCGATTACATAAGGGAACGATAGGGGAAAGCTATGTCTGAAGGCGCAATCGTCCTGCTGGTAATGCTCGGTCTGATCCTGTCCGGCTGGGTACTGGCTCTGCTCTACCGGCATAAGGTCAAGCAGAAGGACACGGAAATTGACCACATCCGCAAGTCGGTCGAGCATCTATGGCAATACGAGGAAATCCACAACGCCAGCGAACAGGCTCGACAGCTAGTCAGCCAGGCCGAGGAAGATGCCCGCCAAACACGACGACAAGCCGCCGAGGTCGAATTGCAGTCCCAGCGGGCAGCCGAGCGACTGCGTCAGGAGGCCGAACTGGAAAGGCAGCGCATCCTCAGCGATGGGCGTGCCCAAGGCAAGGATGCCCGGGAGAAGGCTGAGGCCGTGATAGCCCGGGCTGATGAGCAGGCACGCCAGATCATCGACGATGCGCGCCGACAGGCGGAGGAGACTGCCGGCAACGCGCTGAAGGCCGTAGAGGACGCCAAGCTTTACGAGCGGACCGCCAAGGCCATGCGTAACATCATCGAAGGCTATCACGACGACTACATCGTGCCCAATGCCAGCCTGCTTGATGACCTGGCCGAGGACTTCTCCCACAAAGATGCCGGCGAGAAGCTCAAGCAGGCACGGAAGCACAGCCGGGACATGGCCAAGAACGGTCGAGCAGGTGACTGCGACTATAAGGAAGCGGTGCGCCGCGAGTACGCTATTCACTTCGCCGTCGACGCCTTCAACGGTAAGGTTGACTCCACTCTCTCCAAGGTAAAGCACGACAACTACGGCAAGCTACGACAGGCGATCCTCGACGCCTTCGCCGTGGTGAACCACAACGGTAAGCCGTTCAAGAATGCCCGCATCACAGACCTCTACCTACAGGCCCGGCTGGAGGAGCTGAGGTGGGCAGTGGCTGCCATGGAGCTGCGTCGGATCGAGCAGGAAGAGCAGCGCGAGATCCGCGAGCAGATGCGCGAGGAGGAGAAGGCTCGACGAGACATTGAAAAGGCGCTCAAGCAGGCCGAGAAGGAAGAGCGCATGCTGGCTAAGGCCATGGAAGAGGCTCGCAAGCAGTTAGAGAACGCTAACGATGAGGAGCGTGCCCAGTTCCAGGCGAGGCTGTCCGAGCTTGAGCAGCAATTGGAAGAGGCCGAGTCACGTGGCCAGCGGGCCCTGTCCATGGCACAACAGACTAAGCGTGGCCATGTCTACATCATCTCCAATATTGGCTCGTTCGGAGAGAACGTGTTCAAGATCGGCATGACCCGCCGGCTGGAACCACTCGACCGCGTGCGGGAGCTGGGTGATGCCAGCGTGCCGTTCTCTTTCGACGTACATGCCATGATTTATTCTGAGGACGCCCCGACCCTTGAGCGCGAACTGCATCGCCAGTTCGCTGAACATCAGGTCAATCGCATCAATCCCCGCAAGGAGTTCTTCAACGTGCCGCTGGCTGAAGTCCGTGAAGCTATTGAGGAAGAGGGGCTTGAGGTGCACTGGACCATGGCCGCCGAGGCTTGGGAGTACCGCGAATCCAAAGCACTCGCCGAGCGCCAGCTTCAAGCGGTCTCCTGACACTCCATTTCTTTGGCTCCATTGAACCCGCCCGCAGCGGCGGGTTTTTCGCCCGGATATTTTCTGTGCTCTGAGGTAGTCGGGATGGGGAAGGGCAGAGTAGAGAGGCAGAGAGTGCCTTACCATGAGGGCTGGCGGAAGAGCGTGGGAGTCGAACCCACCAGGGACCGCTGGCAGCCCCTGCCAGATTTGAAGTCTGGCCGCCCCACCGGGGGTCGATCCTCTTCCTTGAGTCGTTAACGCCACATCTCGGCGTTGCGTATCACGCGCTCGTCTCCGATACGGCGCGTGTAGCCTACCTTATCAAAGAATTCGAGTATGTGTATGGCCAGCTTGCGGCCGGTGCCGACGCGGTCGCGAAAGGCGGCTGCGCGGATCCTGCCGTGCTCGCGCTCCAGCGCCTGCACGATGGCGGCCATCTCGGCCACCGTGGCGGCCGGATAGAAGTGGTCGCGGCGTACCTGGTAGAGCCGGCCGAGGCGGGCGCAGGCGTTGAGCGCCTCGCGGATGCGGCCTTCGTCTAGGCTTTCGCTCGCTGCCAGGTCGCGCACCCGCGGCGGCTGGAAGCGTGCGGCGACGATGCGCGGCGCGAGCCGCTGCCACAGCGCCTCGTCCGCCTCGCTCAGGCTGGCGTGGTGGCCGGGCTGGGCGACGAAGGGGCCGTGGGCGACCAGCTTGCCGGTGGCCACCAGCCGCTCGATCAGCTGCCGGCCCGTCGTCTCGGGCAGCTGCGGCGCGGCCTGGCGAGTCAGCCGGCCGCGCTCGGTGCCCAGCATCGAGGGCTCGCGCTCGTGGTTGGCAGCCACGCTGTCGAGCAGCCGGGCTTCCAGGGCCGCGATGGCCTCGGCGGAGAAGGCGCGGAGCTGCCCTCGACTCGGCAGCGTAACGCCGCCCAGCGCCGCCACCGCGTCGACCAGCGCCGCCGGCTCGAGGTTGGCGTTGCGCGCCAGGGCGTCGAGATCGATGCCGGCAGGCTGCAGGCGTAGCCCGGCTTCCAGCGCCGGTGCCAGGTCGAGCGGCGTGCTGTCGGCGCAGCGGGCCAGGGCGGCGAGCCAGGCCAGCCGTTCGGGACGGCGCTGGCCGCGGCGCGGCGGGTCGCCCTCCAGCACCGTGGCCCCGCCCAGGGTGATGCCTGCGGCAGGATCGCGAATCACGCAGCGGTCGCCCAGGCAGGCGTGTACCGGTTCCTCCAGTACCAGTTGGCCCAGCATGCTCTCACCGGGGGCGAGGTGCTGGCCTTCCAGCAACGAGAGGCGCCCGCTATAGCGGCCCACGCCCAGGTGCACCTGCACCGGCGTCCAGTGCTTCACGCCGGGGGCCGAGTCGAGCAGTCGTAGCGCCACGTCCAGGCGTCGCAGTGGCGGTGCGTCGAGCGCCTCGGCAACGAGCCAGTCGCCGCGTCGAATGAGATCGCGGTCGATGTCGGCGCCGGCCAGGTTGAGCGCCACGCGGTCGCCCTGGTGCGCCCGGTCGCTCTCGCGGTGCTGGCGGCGCAGGCCGCGCACCCTGGCCTTATGGCCGCCGAGGGCCAGGCGTAGCGTGTCGCCCTCGTTCACTTGGCCGGCCAGTGCGGTACCGGTCACCACCACGCCGGCGCCGCGCTTGGTGAAGACCCGGTCGACGACGAAGCGGAAATGGCCGCGCACGGCGGTGTCGCGCTGCATCGCGGCCATCGCCCACAGCCGTTCGCGCAGGGCATCCACCCCTTCGCCGCTTGTGCTCGACACCTCGTGGAGCGGTGCCTCGGCCAGCGGCGTATCGGCCAGCAGGGCGGCGATCTCCTCGCGTACCTGGCGGCGGCGCGCGGCATCGACCCGGTCGACCTTGGTCAGTGCCACCAGGCCGCGGTCGAGTCCCAGCAGCGAGAGGATCTGCAGGTGTTCGACGGTCTGCGGCATCACGCCGTCGTCGGCAGCCACCACCAGCAGCACCGTATCGACCCCGGCGCTGCCTGCCACCATGTGATGCAGGAAGCGCACGTGACCGGGCACGTCGACGAAGCCGAGCTCGACGCCCTCGGCCACCTCGGGATAGGCGAAGCCGGGCTCGATGGTCAGGCCGCGGGCCTTCTCTTCCTTCAGCCGGTCGGTATCGATACCGGTGAGCTGCCGGATCAGGGCGGTCTTGCCGTGGTCGACGTGGCCGGCGGTGCCGACGATCACGCTTGGCCTCCCGGCGGGGCCGCGCCATAGAGGCGGGGCAGCTGCTCCAACTGACCGAGGAAGGCGGCGATTTCCGCCTCGCCGGCCAGGCAGCGCAGGTCGAGCAGCAGGGCGCCGTCGTTGAGGCGCCCGATGACCGGGCGCGGCAGCCGGCGCAGGGCGGCTTCCAGGCGCTGCAGCTGACGCTCGCGCTGGCGTCGCTGCTCGGCGCGGGGGCGCCATGTCAGGGCCCGGCTGGGCAGCCGATCCACCGGCAGCGAGCCGCTACCGAGCTGGCTGGCGCAGGGGGCGAGCGTCACCTTGAAGTCGCTGAGTAGATCGACCGCATGGGGCAGCAGGCGCTCGCCGGTGGCGACGATCTCCGCCTCGGCGCGGGACAGCAGCGCCAGGGTGGGGATGTCGCGCTCGGGGGCGTCGCTGTCGCGGTAAAGGCGCAGGGTGGCCTCCAGCGCCGCCAGGGTGAGCTTGTCCAGGCGCAGGGCGCGCTTGAGCGGGTGGCGCTTGATGGTGGCGATGGCTTCCCGGCGACCGACGATGATGCCTGCCTGGGGGCCGCCGAGCAGCTTGTCGCCGCTGAAGGTGACCACGTCGGCGCCGGCGGCGATGGCGTCATTCGGCTGCGCCTCGTAGGGCAGCCCCAGGGCGGTGAAGTCGGCCAGCGCGCCGCTGCCCAGGTCGACCAGCAGGGGGACGCCGTGAGCGTGGGCGATCTCGGCCAGCGTGGACTCCGGCACGCTCTTGGTGAAGCCGGTGATGGCGTAGTTGGAGGTGTGGGCCTTGACGATCAGCCCGGTGTGCTCGCCGATGGCGGACGCGAAGTCCTGTGGGTGGGTGCGGTTGGTGGCGCCCACCTCGCGCAGCCGGCAGCCGGCCGCCTGCATGATGTCGGGCATGCGGAAGGCGCCGCCGATCTCGATCAGCTCGCCGCGGGAGATCAGCGCCTCGCGTCCGGCCCCCAGGGCGCCCAGCGCCAGCAGCACGGCACCGGCGTTGTTGTTGACCACGGTGGCGGCCTCGGCGCCGGTCAGCTCGCACAGCAGGTCCTCGACCAGGCGGTCGCGGTCGCCGCGCCCGCCATCCTCCAGGTCGTATTCCAGCGCCGTGGGGTGGCGCGCGGCATCGGTCATGGCGGCGATGGCGGCCTCGGCGAGGGTGGAGCGGCCCAGGTTGGTGTGGATCACGGTGCCGGTGAGGTTGAACACCGCGCGGGAAGCCGGGCGGGCCAGCTCGGTGAGCCGCGCCAGCGCGGTGGCGGCCAGGACGTCGCCGTCGGCAATCTCGCCGGCCTTCCGGTCACCGGTGAGCTGCTCACGGGCCTCGTCCAGGGTCTGGCGCACCGCACGCCGCACGAGGCGGTGGCCATGGCGGGCACGGGCCGCGGCCACGGCGGGGTGGGCCAGCAGGGTATCCACTGCGGGCAGGCTGCGTCGAACGTCCATTGTCGTGCTCATGTCCATGTCGGAGCGATCATCCCTCGGTCAGCGAGGGTGGCGTTGCCAGGCGCCTAAGCGCACTGTGGCTCCCTATGGCATAGCATGTCCGACCGCGCGGCGTCCAACCGCCGGCTCAGCCTTCGGCGATCAGCAGCGGGTTATAGCCGCTGCGCCGGTAGCGCCCCTCCTCGCCCAGCAGCAGGTCCAGCGCCAGGCTGCCCAGGTCGTCGGCCAGCGGCTCGGCCTCGGCGTCCAGCGTGCGGGGGAATATCTTGAGATAGCTGCCGCAGTCGCCGCAGGCCTCGGCCTGGGCCACCTCGGCAGTCGCCTCGTCTTCCTCTGCGCTCGCTTGCGGCGCCAGGCTCAGGTAGCCGAGCTTGCCGCTCTGCTCGCACACGCTGCACAGGGAGCGTTCGAAGTACCACTGGGTCGCGCACAGGCCGCACTGCAGGTAGCGCACGCCGCTGCAGCTGGCCTCGCTCTCGATCACGCTGGCCACCGGCGGCGAACCGCAGCAGGGGCACAGGGTGCGTATCTCGCCGCTGGGGCGAGCCGGCGCGTGCGGCAGCGCCTGCACCAGCCGCTGCCAGGCTACCTGCAGGGCCGCGGCGATCAGCGGCATCAGGCCACGGTGCTGCTCGTCACCGGCCTCACCGGCAAGCAGCTGGGCCACCAGCTGCTTCAGCGTGGCGTCGGGCAGTTCGCGCAGGGCGGCGATGAGGGGGCGCTGTGCTGCGCCCACGTGCAGCTCCAGCGCGCCGAGCAGGGCCGCCAGTTCGCCCGGGATGTCGATGTCGTCCTGCAGCGCCTGGGCATTCAGGGGCGGCATGCCGTGCTCGAGTGCCAGACGAAATGCCTCGGGCTCGGGCTGCCAGCCCGTGGCGCGCTCCAGCGCCACCTGCTGGGCGGTGGCCACTTGGGCCATGAAGCCGAGAAACTCCCCCAGCGGTGCGTTGCGCTCGGCCAGCGCCTGCAGACGCCGCGCGCGCCGGGCGAAGTGGTCGTCGGCGGGCAGGCGGACCTCGGGCGGCTGCATGATCCCCATGGGGGCATTGCCATAGGCGTGGTTCACGGCGATTCCCCTTTGCGGCTTTCGTGGCGGCGGCTGATCTCGCGGTGCTTGCGCTCCTTCTCCATCTCCTCCTCGTACCACAGGTCGTGATGGTGGCGGGCCCAGGCCTTGCTCACCCGGCCGCGAACCATGGCCTGGAACGAGCCCTTGACCCAGATGCCGGAGTAGATGTGGATGATCAGGGTGATGATGGCGAGGAAGGCGAGGTAGGCGTGGCCCATCGACGCCAGCCGGCGCAGGGTGAGCGGCACCTCCTCGCCGACCAGCGGTTGCCACATCAGCACGCCGGTGATCAGCAGCAGCGGTACGCACAGCAGCATGACCCAGTACACCAGCTTCTGGCCGGCGTTGTTCTTGCCCACCGGTGGCAGCTTCTCGTCGCGGTTGGCCAGCACGTCGTCGATCTGCTTGAGCCACTGCACGTCATGACGCTTGAACAGACTCTCCTTGAAGAAGCGGATCGCCATCAGCACGAACAGCAGCGACATGAACAGGCCGATCCACGGATGCAGGATACGGGTCATGGTAGGGCCGCCGAACAGCCCCGTCAGCGACCAGAAGAAGGGGTGAAAGAAGGGCAGCCCGCTGAGCACCAGCAGCACGAAGCTGATGGCGACGAGCCAGTGCAGCAGGCGTGTCCAGACGCCGTAGCGCAGCAGCTGTGGGTCCGTCTTGGCCAGGCTCATGGTCGCTCCTCCCGCTCGTCGCTTGCCTCCCGCTCTCGTTGGCGGGCCTCGTCGTCGCGCACCGCCTGTTCGTCATCCTCGCCGTGCTCCTTGGGCCCGGCGGTGGCGTAGTGGAGAAAGCCGGTCAGGGCGGCAAGGCCGATGGCTGCCGAGGCCAGCGGTTTGGTCACCCCCTTCCAGGCGCTGACCATCGGGCTGATGCTGGGGTTCTCCGGCAGGGCGCTGTAGATCCCCGGCTTGTCGGCGTGCTGCAGCACGTAGATCACGTGGGTGCCGTCGACGCCCTCGGGGTTGTAGACCCCGGCGTTGTCGAAGCCGCGGCTCTTGAGAAAGTTGGTGCGGGTCTCGGCCAGGTCGAGCATGTCGTCGCGGGTGCCGAACATGATCGAACCGGTGGGGCACGATTTGACGCAGGCCGGCTCCAGGCCGTGGAACACCCGGTCGGAACACAGTGTGCACTTGTAGGACTTGCCGTCCACCTCCGAGATGCGCGGCACGTCGAAGGGACAGCCGGTGACGCAGTAGCCGCAGCCGATGCAGTGCTCGGAGTTGAAGTCGACGATACCGTTGGCGTACTGCACGATGGCGCCGGGGGCCGGGCACGCCTCGAGACAGCCGGGGTCGGCACAGTGCATGCAGTTGTCCTTGCGGATCAGCCACTCCAGGTTGCCCTGCTCGTTCTCGTACTCGTCGAAGCGCATCACCTGCCAGGTGTTGGGGGTGAGGTCGAGCGGGTTGTCGTATTCGCCGACGTTGTTGCCGACCTCGTCGCGCAGGTCGTTCCACTCGGCGCAGGCGACTTGGCACGCCTTGCAGCCGATGCAGCGCGACACGTCGATCAGCTTGGTCACCGGGTCGATGCCGCCCGTTCGCTCCTGGGGCGAGGGTACCGTGGTCGCCGAGCGGGCGATGATGTTCTGCAGATTGACCTGTTCGCCTCTCATCTTTGGCCTCCTTGCCCTGTGCCTACAGCTTGTCGACGCGCACCAGGAACGACTTGTACTCGGGTGTCTGGGTATTGGCGTCGCCCACCGAGGGCGTGAGCGTGTTGGTCAGATGGGCCTTCTTGGTTTCGCCGAGGAAGCCCCAGTGCAGCGGAATGCCCACCTGATGCACCGTCTTGCCGGCCACCTGCAGCGGGCGAATGCGCTTGGTCACCACCGCCACCGCGTCGATGTGGCCGCGCTTGGAGCTGACCCGCACCCGGTCGCCCTTGGCGATGCCCAGCTCCTGGGCCAGGCTTTCGCCGATCTCGACGAACTTCTCCGGCTGGGCGATGGCGTTGAGCCGGTTGTGCATCGTCCAGTAGTGGAAGTGTTCGGTCAGGCGATAGCTGGTCGCGGCGTGGGGAAACTCCTCGAAGGTGCCGAGGTTTTCGCGATCCTGCGGGAAGATGCGCGCCCCCGGGTTGTGCTTGGCCAGGGGGTTGTCCGGATGCAGCGGATTGCTGGCGATGGGCGTCTCGAAGGGTTCGTAGTGCTCGGGGAAGGGACCCTCCTTCATGCGGTCGCGAGCGAACAGCTGGCCGCGTCCGGTCTGGTTCATGATGAACGGGCCCTGAGTCGCCTCGGGCGGCGAGTCCTCGGGGAAGTCGGGCACGTCGTTGCCGACCCAACGCTCGCCGTCCCACCACACCACGGCCTTGTTGGCCGCCCAGGGCGTGCCGTCGGGGCGGGCGCTGGCGCGGTTGTAGAGGATGCGGCGATTGGCCGGCCACGACCACGCCCAGCCCAGCGTCTGCCCGGTGCCGTAGGGGTCGGAGTTGTCGCGGCGCACCATCTGGTTGCCGCCCTCGGTCCAGCAGCCGGCGAAGATCCAGCAGCCGCAGGCGGTGGAGCCGTCGGCGCGCAGGAAGCCGAAGTCCTCGATCTGCTCGCCGGCGCGTACCACCAGGTTGCGGTCCTCGTCGAAGACGTCCTCCAGCGCCCAGCCGTTGTACTCCCGGGCCAGCTCCTCGGGGCTCGGCTCCTCCGGCCGACGGTAGGGCCAGTGCAGGTTGAGGATGGGGTCGGGGAAGGCGCCGCCCTCCTCCTGGTAGAGCCGCTGCATGCGCAGGAAGATGCCGGCCAGGATCGCCGTGTCGGGCTTGGCTTCGCCCGGCGGCGGCGCCGCCTGCCAGAACCACTGCAGCCAGCGCGAGCTGTTGACGATGGTACCGTCCTCCTCGGCGAAGCTGGTGGTGGGCAGGCGGAACACCTCGGTGTCGATGGCGGCAGGATCGACGTCGTGATACTCGCCGTGGTTCATCCAGAATTCCGCCGTTTCGGTCCTCAGCGGGTCGATCACCACCAGGAACTTCAGCCGCGACAGCGCCTCGGTGACCTTGGCCTTGTGCGGGAAGGCCGCCAGCGGGTTGAAGCCCTGGCACAGGTAGCCGTTGATCTCGCCATGATGCATGCGCTCGAAGGTGTGCAGGATGTCGTAGAGGTCCTCGCCCATCTTCGGCAGCCAGTCGTAGCACCAGTTATTGGCTTCGGTGGCGGCGTCGCCGTACCACGCCTTCATCAGGCTGACGTGAAAGCGCTCGTAGTAGCGCCAGTAGGAGATCTCCTCGGGCACCAGCGGCGGGCGGGCGCGCTCGAGAATGAAGTCCTCGTAGTCCTGCTCGTCGTCGTCGGGCAGGGTCAGGTAGCCGGGCAGCTGGTCGGAGAGCAGCCCCAGGTCGGTCAGGCCCTGGATGTTGGAGTGGCCGCGCAGGGCGTTGACCCCGCCGCCGCGCATGCCCATGTTGCCCAGCAGCAGCTGGACGATGGCCGCGGTGCGGATGATCTGCGAGCCGATGGAGTGCTGCGTCCAGCCCAGCGCATAGAGGAAGGTCATGGTCTTGTCGGGGGCCGCCGTCTCGGCGGCCATGTCCCACACGTGCTGGATCTTCTCGCGCGGCGTGCCGCACACCGACGAGACCACGTCGAGGGTGTAGCGGCTGTAATGCTGGCGCATCAGTTGGAACACGCAGCGTGGATGCTGCAGCGTCTCGTCGCGCAGGGCGTGACCGTCCTCGTCGTACTGGTACTGCCAGCCCTCCATCTCGTATTCGCCGTTGTCGGCGTCGTAGCCGTTGAACAGGCCGTCCTCGAAGCCGAACTCGTCGGCCACCAGCAGGCTGGCATCGGTGTAGGCGAGCACGTAGTCGCGCTGGAAGCGACCGCTCTCGATCAGGTAGTGGATCAGCCCGCCGAGGAAGGCGATGTCGGTGCCGGTGCGAATCTCGGCGAAGTAGTCCGCTACCGCGGCGGTGCGGGTGAAGCGCGGGTCGACCACCACCAGCCGGGCGTCGTTGTGCTCGCGCGCCTCCATCACCCAGCGGAAGCCCACGGGATGCGCTTCGGCAGGGTTGCCCCCCATGCCGATGATCAGGTCGGCATTGCGAATGTCGACCCAGTGGTTGGTCATGGCACCGCGACCGAATGTTGGGGCAAGACCTGCCACCGTCGGTCCGTGTCAGACGCGCGCCTGATTGTCGAACACCACCATGCCCAGACTGCGGGCGATTCTGTGGGTGCAGTAGGCGGTCTCGTTGGTCGAGGCCGAGGCCGCCAGCATGCCCGTCGTGGTCCAGCGATTGACGGTCTGACCTTCCTCGTTCTCGGTGATGAAGTTGGCGTCGCGGTCGTCTTTCATGTGTCGGGCGATGCGGGTGAAGGCTTCGTCCCAGCTGATCCGCTTCCACTCGCTGCTGCCGGCCTCACGTACCTGAGGGTAGCGCAGTCGCGATTCGCTGCGGATGTAGTCGAGCAGCCCCGCGCCCTTGGGGCACAGCGAGCCGCGACTCACCGGGTGATCCGGGTCGCCCTCGACGTGGTAGATGTCATCGATGTTGTTGATCGCGGCGTCGCCGCGGGCGTAGATCAGCACGCCGCAGCCCACCGAGCAGTAGGTGCAGTTGCTGCGAGTGATCTTGGCGCCGGTGAGCTTGAAGTGGCGGATCGAGGCGATGGCGGGGTCCGGGGCGAAGCCCATCATCGCCATGCTGGATGTGGCCATCCCCGCCGCACCGAGCTTGAAGAACTGTCTGCGCGAAACCCTGAGGGTCATGAGGCCTCCTGCCTGGTTCCTACCCAATGCTGTCGTTATGGTCTATTGCTAGCGGTCTCTTACAAGCGTAGCGACTTCTCACCGCATGCTTGCGGCGGGTTTGTTTCCGTCGGTAACGCGCCGGATCTACGGTTCGCTCAGGGCGACTGGTCGCCGCTGGCCTGGGGCTCGCCGTCTTCCTGTCGGCCGGTGTCGTCGGCGCCCAGCGGTTCGTCGGGCATGACGTCGTCGTTGTCGTTCTCTTCGCCGTCCTCTTCGCGCTCGGGCGACTGTGTCTCGTAGGCCGGGCCGGCGTCGGATGCGGCAGGTGGGGTCTGGAACAGCTCGTCGCCCTGGGTCTCGCCGCTGCCGCTGCCCTGATCCTCCTCCTCCATGTCGGCACCGGTGATACCGCTGGTGGTGCCGGCTCGTCCGGTGGTGACGTCCGGCGCTTCGGTGATCTCTGCCGGGTCCATGCCGGCGGCGCTCTCGTCCGGTGTGGCCGGGTCGGTGGCCAGTGCCGTGGCCGACCAGAGCATGGTTGCCCCCAGCAGAGGGACGAACGTCTTGGCTGTCATGCTTGCCTCCTTGCCTGCCGCTTTCTAACCCCCAGCGTAGACCCTGACGAATGAGGCCGACAGCGAGGCGCCTTGGCTCGATGGTGGCAATCTCGCGCCTTGCCTTTCTACACTGGAGCCAGGCCGCCCCGGTGGGATGCCGAGGCGGTCGCAGTCGTTTCGCGTCCGGCATCGTCAATGGAGTGACATCTTGCGCAGTTTACCGGCCACCCTTCCGATCCTCTTCGTCTGCGAGATCAGCTTCCTGCTCGGTCACGGCCTGATCATGACCCTGCTCGGGGTACGCATGTCCATTGAGGGCTTCCCCTCGCACATGGCGGGGCTGCTGATGTCGAGCTTCTCGCTCGGCTTCGTGCTGGGCAGCTATCTGCTGGAGAAGCGTATCCGCAGCGTGGGCCATATCCGCGTGTTCGCCGCCTGCGCCGGCATCCTGGCGGTGACCGCCATGCTCCACGGCCTGTGGGTCGACGCCTGGGCCTGGCTGGCCTGGCGCCTGCTCGGCGGGGTGGCCACGGCGGGCATGCTGATGGTGATGGAGTCGTGGGTCTCGGGGGAGTCGACCAACGACAATCGCGGGCGGGTGCTGGCGATCTACATGATCATCTCGACCCTGTCGCTGGCCGGCGGGCAGTGGATGCTCAATCTGGCCGACCCGGCCGGCCCGGCGCTGTTCTCTCTGGTCGGCATACTGTTCGCCCTGGCTCTGGTGCCGCTGTCGATCGTGCGCATTCACGGCCCGCGCCAGACCCACGACATCCAGCCGCAGAAGATCCCCCTCAAGACGCTGTTCAAGCGCGCGCCGGTGGGGCTGGTAGGGGCCTTCACCGCCGGGCTGATGGTGCAGTCCTTCTTCGCCATGACGCCCTTCTACGGCCAGGAGATCGGCCTCACCACCGGTGAGACGGCGCGTTTCATGGCCATTACCACCATGGTGGCGCTGTTCGCCCAGTGGGGGCTCGGGCGGCTCTCCGACCATATCGACCGGCGCAAGGTGATCCTCGGCATGGCGGTGGTGATGACCATCTCCGGCGTGCTGGTATCGATGCTGGTGCGCATCGACTTCTGGCTGCTGGTGCTGGTGGCCTGCTTCCATACCGCCATGCTGCATACCCTCTATGCTCTGAGCCTGGCCCACACCAACGACTGGCTGGAGCCTGGCGAGATCGTTGCCGCCAATGCCAAGCTGATGATCTGGTACGGCATCGGTTCGATCATCGGCCCCTTCTCGGCCTCGCTGGTGATGCAGGCGATCGGCCCCGACGGGCTGTGGATGTTCCTCGGCGGCGCCTCGCTGGCACTGGCGCTGTTCGTGGCGCTGCGCCTGCGCCGTCGTCCCGGTGAGCCGATCGAGGAGGTCGAGCAGGAGCCCTTCGTGGCGGTGCCGACCCTGGAGACGCCGCACTTCACCGAGCTCGATCCGCGCCTGGAGCCGACCCAGATGGAGTTCCACTTCGAGGAAGCGGCGGAGACGAGGCGGGAAGAGGCTGCCTGAAGCCGGCGAATGCGCCATCATGGGGAACGCCCTCGGAGGGAGAAAAAAGACCGATGCGACGTTCATTCGCCCTGTCCCATGTGCTGGGCCATGCGCTGGGCCTGCTGGCCTCTCTGTCGCTGCCCATGGCCGTGCAGGCCGACAGCTGCCCGCCGCCGGGCCAGTGGCTCCAGCCCGGCGGCGAGCGGCTCGATTCGGCGGCGCTGTTCGCCGAACTCGCCGAGCGCGATGTGGTGCTGCTCGGCGAGCAGCACGACCGCATGGATCACCACCGCTGGCAGCTGCACACCCTGGCCGGCCTGCACGCCCTGCGCCCGAACATGGTGATCGGCCTGGAGATGCTGCCCCGCGAAGCCCAGCCGGCGCTGGACGCCTGGGTGGCGGGGGAGCTCGACGAGGCGGAATTTCTCGCCGCCAGCCACTGGCGCAGCGCCTGGGGCTTCGACCCGGGGCTCTACCTGCCGATCCTGCACTTCGCGCGCCTGAACCAGGTGCCGCTCAAGGCCATCAACGTTACCCCCGAGCTGCGCGGCAGGCTGGCCGGCAATGGCTGGGAGGCAGTGCCGGAGGACGAGCGCTTCGGCATCACCGCGCCGGCCGAGGCGCTGCCCGGCTACCGCGAGCGCCTGGCCGCCGTGCATGCCCAGCACCCCAGCGCAGGCGACGAGGAGAGCCTCGAGCGCTTCATCGCTGCGCAATTGGTGTGGGACCGCGCCATGGCCGCCGGACTGGCCGAGGCCGCCGCCGAGGGGGCGCTGACGGTGGGGCTGATCGGCCAAGGGCACCTGCAGTACGAACACGGCGTGCCCCATCAGCTCGACGATCTGGGTGTGGAGGCCCATGCCACCCTGCTGCCCTGGGCGGTGGAGGAGGGATGCGAGCCGCCGCCTGAAGGGCTGGCGCAGGCCGTGTTCACCCTGGCCGAGACGCCAAGGGCGTTGCAGCCACCCATGCAGCTCGGGGTCTACCTGATGCCCGGCGAGCGGGGCGTGGCGATACACGGCGTAGTAGAGGGCTCGGTGGCGGAGCAGGCCGGCCTGGAGGAGGGGGATATCGTTCTGCGGGCCGCCGGTGAGGCGTTGACGAGGCCTGCGGACCTGACCCATCTGGTGCAGCGTCAGCCCCCCGGTACCCTGCTGCCGCTGGAGGTGGAGCGGAACGGCGAGCGGCGCGAGATCCTGGCGCGCTTCCCGCCACGTGACGACGGCAACGGCACGCCATGAGCCGGGCCATGCCGAACGCGCTGCGCTCGCTTCTTGTCGGGCTGATAGCGTTCGCCTTGCTTTTCGGTACTGTCGCGGCGCGGGCCGAAGCGCTGCCCCAGGTCAGCCTCGATATCGCCCTCGACCCCGGCAGAGGCAGCCTGGAGGGAGAGATGACCCTGGTGCCGCCGCCCGCGTCGAATGGCTTCACCTTGCTGCCCGGCCTCGAGCTCGTCGCTGCGCAGGCCGATGGCGACGCCATCGTGGCCGAGGCTGACGACGACGGCCGCCATCGGCTCGCCTGGCCGTCGGATACCGAGTCGCTGACGCTGCGCTGGCAGGGGCGGCTGGAGGACGGCGAGCGGCTGCTGGTCTCGCCCGGCGGCAGCCTGCTGCCGGCCCACGGCGGCTGGTATCCGCGCTTCGACGACCTCGGCCCCTTCTCGCTGACGCTGCAGATCACGCTGCCGCCGGGGCAGCGCGCGGTGGGTACCGGCTCGCTGCAGGGCGAGCCCCGGGCCGACGAGGAGGGCTATCGCGTGCGCCATGTGCATCCGCGCACACGGGTGGCGGAGCTGGCAGCCGGCCCGTGGGTGGAGCGCAGCCGCGAGGTCGACGGCGTGCGCCTGCGCACGCTGTTCCCCGAGGCGCTGGACGCAGCCCACGCCGAAACCTACCTGGACCACATCGCCGACTACCTGCAGCGCTTCGTCGGCCGGGTTGGCCCCTATCCCTACGCCAGCTTTACCATTGCCGCCTCGCCGGCCCCGGTGGGGCTGGCCTATCCCGGCTTCACCCTGCTCGGCGAGCGGGTCATCCCGCTGCCGTTCATCCCTCGCACTTCGCTGGCCCACGAGCTGATGCACGCCTGGTGGGGCGCCGGGGTGCTGGTCGACTATTCCCGGCACGAAGGGACCGGCGGCAACTGGTCCGAGGCGCTGACCACCTATCTGGCCGACTATGCCCTCGACGAGGCCCGCGGCGAGGCGCGGGAGACCCGCCGCCGCTGGCTGCTCGACCTGGCGGCGCTGCCGGACGACTTCGACCGCCGGCTGGCCGACTTTCGCGGCCAGCGCGACCCGGCCATGCGGCTGCTGGGCTACCAGCACGGCGCCATGCTGCTGCACATGCTGCGCCAGCGTATCGGCGACGAGGCCTTCGACGAGGGGCTGCGCCGCTTCGCCGAGCGCAATATGCATCGCCGGGCCGGCTGGGACGACCTCGCGGCGGCGCTGAGCGAGGCCGCCGGCGAGCCGCTGCAGGCGTCCGTCGAGGCCTGGGTGCAGCGGCCGGGACGTCCGGCGCTGGCCGTCGAGGCCACCCGCCGCGAGACATCGGATGGCTGGACGATAGCGGGGGTGCTCGAGCAGAGCGGGGCGGGTGCACCCTGGCCGCTCCAGGTGCCGCTCACGGTCGAGACCGCCGCCGGCGTGGAGCGGCACCGAGTGGCGCTCGAAGAGGCGCGAGCCGGCTTCTCGCTGCGACTGGAGAATGAGCCGCTCGCGCTTCTCGTCGACCCCGACTTCGACCTGCTGCGCCGGGTGGACGGCCCGCCGATCCTGCGCCGGGTGACGCTCGATCCCGCCAGTCGGCTGCTGGCGCTGGAGGCTTCACTGGCCGAGCCGGTCAGGCAGGCCCTGGGTGCGCCGCTGACTGCGGCCAGCGAGACGCCATCGCTGGCGGAGGATGCGCGGCCTCTGCTGGTGGCGGGCGCGACCGGGCAAGTGGCTGACTGGCTCGAAGACCAGGGGGTCGCTGAGGTTGCTCGGAGCATGGGGCAACGTGGCCAGGCGCGGGCCTGGACCCTGCCCGGCACCGCCGTGACGGCAATCAGCGCTGACGACCGGGAGACCCTCATGCGCCTGCTGGGCAGCCTGCGCCACCAGCTCGCGCATGGCTACCTGATCGTGGACGACGACGAGACGACCACCGGCGCCTGGCCGTTCGAGGAGGCGGCCCTGCGCGTCGATTGGTCGCCCTGATCGCTTGTACGCCGCGCTGCTCGATGCGCTATCGTATCGGGAGCCGCCGGATGTCCGGCGTACGACTCGATCATGTCGCGAAAGCGCACGGAATCTGCTGGAGGAGAGCCTTGGCCATTTCCCGTTTTGCCGATCTGCTGGACGAGGCGCGTCGTCAGCCCGAGCCGCAGCGTTTGCTGTTCGTCTTCACCCGCGCCGAGCTGCCGGACAACCCCACCGAGGAGCAGCGCGCGCGCTTCGAGCAGGGCGAGGGTGGCGTGCTGACCCCGGTGCTGTGCGTCGACAAGACGCCCGAGGAGCTCAGCGACATGGCCGCGCTGGTGGCCGAGTCGCAGCGCACCGGTATCGAGTGGGACGTCGTCTTCGTCGGCGCGCTGTCCGGCCGCGGCCGGGAGGCGCCCACCAGCGAAGAGGCCGAGAGCCATCTGCAGCGTATGGTGCAGTCGCTGCAGATGGGCAATACCCAGAGCTTCCTGGCGCTGAATCGTCAGGGCGAGGCGATAGCCTTGCAATAGCGTTTCGGTGACACCATAGAGAACCCTTATCGGAACCATGGCGGCAATCAATTTTCGCCTATGAGTTGCGATGGATAAGATATGCCCCGTATTCGGATCACCCATCAAATGACATGGAGCATTACTGAATGTCCCTGATCAACACCGAAGTCCAGCCGTTCAAGGCCACTGCTTTCCACAACGGCGAGTTCGTCGAAGTTTCCAATGAAGACCTGAAGGGCCAGTGGTCCGTGGTGATCTTCATGCCGGCCGCGTTCACCTTCAACTGCCCGACCGAGGTCGAGGACGCCGCCGAGCACTACGAGGAGTTCAAGAAGGCCGGTGCCGAGGTCTACATCGTCACCACCGACACCCACTTCTCGCACAAGGTGTGGCACGAGACTTCCCCGGCAGTGGGCAAGGCCAAGTTCCCGCTGGTCGGTGACCCGACTCACCAGCTGACCCGCGCTTTCGGTGTGCACATCGAAGAAGCCGGTCTGGCTCTGCGCGGCACCTTCGTGATCGACCCGGAGGGCGTGATCAAGACCCTGGAGATCCACGACAACGCCATCGCCCGCGACGTCGCGGAGACCCTGCGCAAGCTGAAGGCCGCTCAGTACGTGCGCAACAACCCGAACGAAGTCTGCCCGGCCAAGTGGAAGGAAGGCGAGCAGACCCTCGCACCGTCCCTGGATCTGGTCGGCAAGATCTAATCGATCTTTCCTGACCCGCGGGCTCGATTCCGATCCCGCGTGCGTTCCCGCCCGGGCATGTGCTGCCCGGGCGATTTTCCGATACGTGCAAGCCCGTGCCTGCGCCGACGCCACGTCAGCGCTGAGAGCATCGTCTTGCCATTTTCCAGCCCAGACATGAAGGAAACCGCTGTCATGTTGGACGACAATCTGAAAAGTCAGCTAAAAGCCTACCTGCAGAAGGTCACGCAGCCGTTCGAGATCGTCGCATCCCTCGATGACGGCGCGAAATCCCAGGAGCTGCATGGGCTGCTGAAGGACATCGTCGCCCTGTGCGACAAGATCACCCTGCGCCTGGACGGTATGGATGCGCGCAAGCCCTCCTTCGCCCTGAACCGTCCCGGCGAGGAGACCGGCGTGGTCTTCGCCGGCATACCCATGGGCCACGAGTTCACCTCGCTGGTGCTGGCGCTGCTGCAGGTGGGCGGCCATCCGCCCAAGGTCAGCGACGACACCCTCGCCCAGATCAAGGCGCTCGAAGGCGAGTTCCACTTCGAGACCTACTACTCGCTGTCGTGCCAGAACTGCCCCGACGTGGTGCAGGCGCTCAACCTGATGGCCATCTTCAACCCGGGCGTGCGCCACGTCGCCATCGACGGCGCGCTGTTTCAGGGTGAGGTCGAAGAGCGCCAGATCATGTCGGTGCCGAGCATCTACCTCAACGGCGAGCCCTTCGACCAGGGGCGCATGAGCCTGGAGCAGATCCTGGCCAAGGTCGACACCGGCGCGGCCCAGCGCGAGGCGGCCAAGCTCAACGAGAAGGATGCCTTCGACGTGCTGGTGGTGGGCGGCGGCCCGGCCGGCGCCGCGGCGGCCATCTACGCCGCGCGCAAGGGCATCCGCACCGGCGTGGCGGCCGAGCGCTTCGGCGGTCAGGTGCTCGACACCATGGCCATCGAGAACTTCATCTCCGTGCCCTACACCGAGGGCCCCAAGCTGGCCGCGGCCCTCGAGCAGCACGTCAAGGAGTACGAGGCCGACATCATCAACCTGCAGCGTGCGGTCAAGCTGATTCCGGCCGCCGACCAGGGCGGCGAGCACGAGGTGGAGTTCGCCTCCGGCGCGCGCCTCAAGAGCAAGACGCTGATTCTCTCCACCGGTGCCCGCTGGCGCGAGATGAACGTGCCCGGCGAGGCCGAGTACCGCAACAAGGGCGTGGCCTACTGCCCCCACTGCGACGGTCCGCTGTTCAAGGGCAAGCGCGTGGCGGTGATCGGCGGCGGCAACTCCGGCGTCGAAGCGGCCATCGACCTGGCCGGCATCGTCGGCCACGTGACGCTGATCGAGTTCATGGACGAGATGCGTGCCGACGCGGTGCTGCAGAAGAAGCTGAAGAGCCTGCCCAACGTCGAGATCATCCTCGGCGCGCGCACCACCGAGGTGAACGGCGACGGTACCCGGGTCAACGGCCTGACCTATGAAGAGCGAGCCAGCGGCGAGATCAAGCGGCTCGAGCTGGAAGGCATCTTCGTGCAGATCGGCCTGGTGCCCAACACCGAGTGGCTCACCGACTCGCCCATCGAGCTGTCTCAGCGCGGCGAGATCGTGATCGACGAGCGCGGCATGACCTCGGTGCCCGGCATCTTCGCCGCCGGCGACGTCACCACCGTGCCCTACAAGCAGATCGTCATCGCCATGGGCGAGGGCTCGAAGGCCGCCCTCGGCGCCTTCGACTATCTGATTCGCCACTGACCCAGGTGCCTGCGGCCAGCTGCAGGCATCCACCATCTCGCGCCCCCAGGTCGAACCTGCGGGGCGTTTTTGCTTGCGCCGTCTGGCGTTGAACGTCGTGCGCCAGCGGCGTGCCGATATCTCCCCTGGGGCACCAAAATGAGGCATGGCTGCAGGCCGGATCGCCTTCTCTAAGACCGTTGAATAATAGTTTTGCCTGCACTATCCCCGTCCTGGAACAAACCTTGCTAAGGTGCTGGGCACATGCTCAGGCATGCATCGTTCAAGAACACCAAGAACCAACGAGGGTTTTTTCCATGCGCGACAACAAGAACAAGTGGCTTCTGGTCACTTCCGCAGCGGTACTGGCACTGGGTACTGCCTCCCTGGCTTCGGCGAACACCCTGCAGAACACCATTCAACGTGGTGCCGTGCAGTGTGGCGTCAGCGACGGCCTGCCCGGTTTCTCCGCGCCGGACGATCAGGGCGAATGGCAGGGCCTGGACGTCGACGTCTGTCGTGCCGTGGCGGCCGCGGTGTTCGGCGATGCCGATGCCGTACGCTACATCTCCCTTAACGCCGTGGAGCGCTTCACGGCGCTGCAGTCCGGCGAGGTCGATGTGCTCTCGCGCAACACCACCTGGACCACCACTCGCGATACCACCCTGGGTCTGAACTTCACCGGTGTGACCTTCTACGACGGCATCGGCTTCATGATCAACCGCGATCTTGGTGTCTCCAGCGCCCTGGATCTCGACGGCGCCGCCATCTGCGTGCAGTCCGGGACCACCACCGAACTCAACGTGGCCGACTACTTCCGCGCCAACGGCATGGAGTTCGATCCCATCGTTTTCGACACCTCAGAGCAGACCGTGGGTGGCTACGAGGCTGGTCGCTGCGACGTGCTGACCTCCGATACCTCACAGCTGGCCGCGCTGCGCATCCAGCTCTCCGATCCCGACCAGTCCGTGATCCTGCCCGAAATCATCTCCAAGGAGCCGCTGGGACCGGTGGTACGTCAGGGCGACGATCAGTGGTTCAACATCGTCAAGTGGTCGCTGTTCGCCATGCTCAATGCCGAAGAGATGGGCATCACCCAGGAAAACGTCGATGAGATGCGCAACTCCGACGATCCGGATATCGCCCGTCTGCTGGGACAGGACGGCAACTACGGTGAAGGCATGGGCCTCGATGCGAACTGGGCCTACAACATCATCAGCCAAGTGGGCAACTACGGCGAAAGCTTCGAGCGCAACGTCGGTATGGGTTCACCGCTGCAGATCGAGCGCGGTATCAATGCGCTGTGGACCAACGGCGGCATTCAGTACGCTCCGCCGATCCGCTGATCCAACCGCCCGAGTCACCTGAGGTGCCTCGATCCAACTGTGCCCCGGCCCGGTCACCCCGGGCCGGGGCTTGAAGATTGCTTGACGGATCCAGGCGGAGAGTCCCTTCATGTCCGTTCGTCCCAAGGCCCATACACTGGGCCCAAAGCCGCCCTTCTGGCGTGACCGCGCCAAGCGCGCATTATTATTTCAGGTTCTGTTGATTGCCGCCGTTGCCGCCTTCCTGCTCTACATCATCGGCAACACCCAGGACAACCTGGCCGCCCGTGGCATCACCACCGGCTTCGGCTTTCTGGACAGAACCGCCGGGTTCGGCATCGGCCAGAGCCTGATCGAATACTCATCGCAGAGCACCTACGGCCGCACCTTCGTGGTAGGCCTGCTCAATACCCTGCTGGTTTCCGCCCTGGGGGTCATTGCGGCCACCATCATCGGCTTCATCGTCGGTATCGCCCGGCTCTCGCCCAACTGGCTCATTGCGCGGCTGGCCAGCGGTTACATCGAGATATTCCGCAACATTCCTCTGCTGCTGCAGATCTTCTTCTGGTACTTCGCCGTGCTGCGCGCCATGCCTGCGGCGCGGGACAGTTACTCGCTCGGCGAGGTCATCTTTCTCAACGTGCGCGGCCTCTACCTGCCGGAGCCGCTGTTCGAATCGGGTTTCGGGCTGATTCCATTGACCTTTGTCGTGGCCATCGTGGCCAGCATCGCCCTGGTCATCTGGAACAAGCGCCGTCACGAGGCCACCGGCAAGCGCCTGCCGGCCGGCTGGATCTCGCTGGCGTTGATTCTCGGCCTGCCCATGCTGGTGCTGGTGGCGACCGGCGTGCCCGTCACCTGGGACGTACCGGAGCTGCGCGGTTTCAACTTCCGCGGCGGCATCACCATCATCCCCGAGTTCCTGGCGCTGTGGCTGGCACTCTCGATCTACACGGCGTCGTTCATTGCCGAGATCGTGCGCTCAGGCATCCAGGCGATTCCCCATGGCCAGACCGAGGCGGCCCAGGCGCTGAGCCTGCCGCAGAAACTCGTGCTGCGCCTGGTAGTGGTGCCGCAGGCGCTGCGCGTGATCATTCCGCCGCTGACCAGCCAGTATCTCAACCTGATCAAGAACTCCTCGCTGGCCACCGCCATCGGCTATCCGGACCTTGTTTCGGTATTCGCCGGCACCACGCTCAACCAGACGGGTCAGGCGATCGAGGTGATCTCCATGACCATGGCGGTCTACCTGATCATCAGTCTGCTGGTGTCGATGTTCATGAACTGGTTCAACGCCCGCGTGGCGCTGGTGGAACGCTAGGAGAGGCGCCATGACTGTTCAACACAAGATGATCGAGGCGCGTCCGGCGCCCGGCAATACGGTCGGGCCCATCGCCTGGCTGCGCATCAATCTGTTCAGCGGGCCGGTGAACACCGTCTTTACGCTGCTCGGGCTCTACCTGCTGTACGTGCTGCTGACACCCACGATCCAGTGGGCCTTCATCAATGCCGACTGGGTCGGTACCAGCCGTGACGACTGCTCTCGCGAAGGGGCCTGCTGGGTGTTCGTCAACGCGCGTTTGACACAGTTCATCTATGGCCTGTATCCGCGTACTGAGCTGTGGCGGGTCAACATCGTGTTCGCGACTTTCGCGGTGCTGATCGCCTGGCTGGCCATCCCGCGCTTGCCCCTCAAGCGCTGGGTGGCCCTGGCGACGCTGGTGGCCTTCCCGGTGTTTGCCTTCTTCCTGCTCTACGGCGGCTACTTCGGGCTGCGTGTGGTGGAAACTCATCGCTGGGGCGGGCTGATGCTGACCCTTATCCTGGCGGTGGTGGGCATGGTGGCGGCCCTGCCGATCGGTATCCTGCTGGCCCTGGGGCGGCGCTCGCAGATGCCCATCGTCAAGAGCTTTTGCGTGGTGTTCATCGAGTTCTGGCGCGGCGTGCCGCTGATCACCATCCTGTTCATGGCCTCGGTCATGCTGCCGCTGTTCCTGCCCACCGGCGTCAGCGTCGACCGTCTGGTGCGGGCGCTGATCGGGATCACCCTGTTCCAGAGCGCCTACATGGCCGAGGTCATCCGTGGCGGCCTGCAGGCGATTCCCCGCGGCCAGGAAGAGGCGGCGGCGGCGCTGGGCATGGGCTACTGGATGCGCATGGGCCTGATCGTGCTGCCTCAGGCGCTGAAGATGATGATCCCCGGCATCGTCAATACCTTCATCTCGCTGTTCAAGGACACCACCCTGGTCATGATCATCGGTCTGTTCGACCTGTTGGGCATCGTCCAGGCGGCGCTGTCGGATTCCCGCTGGCTGGGCTTCGCCCTGGAGGGCTACGTGTTCGCCGCGTTCATGTTCTGGATCTTCTGCTTCAGCATGTCGCGCTACAGCCAGTACCTGGAGCGGAAGCTGCACACCGGCCATAAGAGATAGGAATGAGAACAATGACTGAACAAGCAACCAAGGCCGGCAACGAGACCCCCATGGTCGAGATGCGCGGCGTCAACAAGTGGTACGGCGACTTCCATGTGCTGCGTGACATCGATCTCGAGGTCAAGCGCGGCGAGCGTATCGTCATCTGCGGCCCTTCGGGCTCGGGCAAGTCGACGCTGATCCGCTGCATCAACCACCTCGAGGAACATCAGGCCGGCGAGATCGTGGTCGGCGGCATTCCGCTGACCCAGGACGTCAAGCGCATCGAGCAGATCCGCCGCAACGTCGGCATGGTGTTCCAGCACTTCAACCTCTTCCCGCACCTCACCGTGCTGGAAAACTGCTGCCTGGCGCCCATGTGGGTGCAGAAGAAACCGCGGCGCGAGGCCGAGGAGCAGGCCATGCGCTACCTGGAGCGGGTGCGTATCGCCGAGCAGGCGCGCAAGTACCCGGGCCAGCTTTCCGGCGGCCAGCAGCAGCGCGTGGCGATTGCCCGCTCGCTGTGCATGCACCCCGAGGTGATGCTGTTCGACGAGCCCACCTCGGCGCTCGATCCGGAGATGATCAAGGAGGTGCTCGACGTCATGGTCGAGTTGGCCAACGAGGGCATGACCATGCTCTGCGTGACCCACGAGATGGGCTTCGCCAAGACCGTGGCCGATCGCGTGATCTTCATGGACCAGGGGCAGATCATCGAGGAGAACGCGCCGGAGCCCTTCTTCAACAATCCGCAGTCCGAGCGTACCCAGCTGTTCCTCAGTCAGATCCTCGGCCACTAGGATGGGAGGTCGCCGGCGGCGTGGCTTGCTGCGACGCCGGCGTCGCCTGAGGATACGCCATGACGCGGTTGCGTCCCGCGCGCTTGGCGGCGTAGAGCGCCTGGTCGGCCTGAGTGCTGGCCAGGCTTTGGGCGTGCTCCAGATCCTGGCCGGGCATCAGCCGGGCGATACCGATGCTGATCGTGATGGTGACGGGCGGCGCTGCGGCCATGCCCGCCAGCGGGGGAAGCAAAAAGGGGGTATCGGCGATGCTGGTCCTCAGACGTTCGCCCAGCTGCCAGGCCTGAGCATCGTCGAGCCCGCTGACGAATACCGCAAATTCCTCGCCGCCCATGCGGGCCAGCACGTCCTGGCCGCGTAGCTCGTTGTCCAGCCGTGTGGCGACCAGTTTGAGCAGGGCATCGCCGGCGGGATGTCCGTAGCGATCGTTGATCTGCTTGAAGTGGTCGATATCGAGCATCAACAGATGGCAGAGCGTCGTCGAGGTGCGCTTCAGCGTCGTCTGCAGATGGCGCGTCAGGCCGCGCCGGTTCATCACGCCGGTGAGCTCATCGTACTCGGCGGCGAGCATGGCTCGCTCCTCTCCCTGCTTGCGACGGCTGATGTCGATGACCAGTCCCGATACGACGCTGGGCCGGCCGCTGGTGTCGCAAGCCAGTTCGGCGACGATCTCATGCCAGCGTGCCGGGGTTTCAGGGCGCTGCAGCCGCACGTCCAGGCGAAAACTCTGGCCTGCGCCTGAGTCGCTCAGACACTGGCGCATCCGCTTCCACAGGCGCTGTCGGTCGGCCCTGAGCATATGGGCCAGCAACCGTCGCAGCGGCAGGCGGGCATAGTCGTCGGGATAGCCCAGCGTGCGCAGCAGGGCGCGAGAGCACCAGGTCGAACCGCTATGCAGGTCGATCTCCCAGATACCGCATTCGGCGACCTGTTGAAACAGCTCGAACTGACGTCGGCGGCTGGCGAGCTGGTGACGATAGAGTGACGAGGCGATCAGTTCTGCGGCGATGACGAGTGCGTCGAGCCCGGCGCCCTCCCAGTCGAGGGGGCGCTCGCAGTCATCGATTCCCAGCGTGCCCCACCAGCGGCCGTCCACCATGATGGGAACCGTGACCATCGAGAGTATCTGCTGGCTCTCGAGGTTCTCACGCAGCGGCCCCGGCGCCATCCTTTCGGTGATGAAGCGTTGCGACATGCCGCGTTGGCGCTCGGCGACCATGCGGCGATAGGTGGGGTCATCGAAAACGCTGGCAAAGAAGCGAAAGCGCTTCTGCGTGAGCTGGCGATAGCGTGGCTTGGCGGCCCACTCGAACACATAGTCCTGAATGACCGCCTCGTCCTGCAGTTCCAGCAACTGGAAGATCCATACCCGGCTGGCCCCCGAAGCCTGGCCGATCTCGCCCAGCAGTGCATCGACGCCGTCGCCCCAGAAGCGCCCCCTCATCAAGGCCCGGCTGCCCTTGGCGAGAGCGGCGAGGAGGCGCATGGCGTCGGGCTGGATCGGAACCGGCATGGGTCGACTCATCCATCGGGCGGTAGACCGATCATAACAGAGCCTTACATTGCGGTTACACCATGACGTGTTCGGTGGCAATGCCGAACCCTGGCCGGCTGGAGGTCAGATGCTGCCCTGAGGCTTGAGGGACTCGGCGGGGCGAGTCACTCGTGCACTGCCCAGCACGCTGGGTTCGATCTCGACCGAGCGTGCCTCGCTGGTCCAGGCGGCCTGGGCATCGTGCACTGCCGGGCGGCGCTCGAAGGAGCGCGTCACCACGTCGCCGGGCGCGAAGCCGGCACGAGCGGCGAGGTGATGAGGCAACAGGCAGAGCTCGACGAGCAGGCGCAGTGTGAACGCTGCGGCCAGCCACAGCCCGGCACCCGCCGCCAGCTCGGGCCAGGCCAGGTACCAGTCGGTGGCAGCGAACCAGGGGGTGCGTGGCAGCAGCCATAGTGCGGCGGCTACGAGCAGCCCCATCTGCAACAGGAGATGGAAGAAGAGCAGAACGCCGCGGGACATGGGGCGGCGGGGAAACAGAAACTGACGCATCGGGCTCCTCCCTAGGGCACATCGGCATACGATGAACGTGCCGACATCCCTGCCGGCGGTTCGATGCTACCCCAGATCGCGGCCGGCGTCAGCCGTCACGTCGGGAAACGTTTCACCGCTCAGTCAAGCAAGGTGATGCTGGCCGGTAGCAGCGCGTCACGGGCGCGATGCTCACCAAGCGGGCGGCCCTCGAGAGCGGTCAGCAGGATCTGCAGCGGATCGCCGTGGCTTACCAACAGCACGGTCTCCTGGCGCAGCGACTGCTCCAGCGAAGCGATCACCCCTTGCATGCGAGCGGCGACGCTGGCGGCGCTCTCCACGCCATGCTCGCGATGCGCCGGGTCGTGAGCATCGAGCGCCCAGACGTCGGGATAGTGGCTGTCCGGTCCGCCTTCGAAATCGCCGAAGGCACGCTCGCGCAGGCGCGGTTCGGGTTGCAACGCGAGACCGAAGTGCATGGCCACTCGGGTGGCGGTTTCGGTGGTGCGCAGGAAGTCGGAGTGCAGGATGCGGGTCGGCGTCGGCCAGCGCCAGTCGGCGAGCAGCGCTTGCAGCTGTGCCTCTCCCCGGTGGGAGAGGCCGAACGCCGAGAGCCCCCTGGCCGGGGAGCTGATGATCAGGTGCCGCTCGTTGGCTTCACTATGACCATGCCGCATCAGCAGGTAGCGATTGTGGCGCGAACCCGAGGCGAGGTGAAATCGGTTTGACATCGTCTTGTCATACTACCTAGATTGAGAGTTAGTTTCGTTTGCGATCATGAAGGCTTTGGTATGTTCGCTTCCGAGCAGGATAGGCAGGAAAATGCGTCAGGTCATCCCGCTGCCTTGTGTCAAGGTCTGCTTAGGCGTTACATACGGAATGTTGTACACATAACTACAGCGATTAGAGAGACACGCCAATGACAACCAGTAAATCCATCGTCCGCCCGCCCTTCGCCGCCCTCGCTCTCTCCAGCCTGCTGCCTCTGGCCCTGCTGATCTCGGCGCAGGCCCAGGCCGACTGCCCCCGGGGCGACCTGGACACTCTGTATTGCGATGAGGATGGCGACATGGTCGCCGATCTGCCCGCCGACGAATCCGAGTGGGCCAATCCCGATACGCTGATCTTCGCCTATACCCCGGTGGAGGATCCTGCCATCTACTCCGACATCTGGCAGCCCTTCATCGATCACCTCCAGGAGGTGACCGAGCGTAACGTACGCTTCTTTGCCGTGCAGTCCAACTCGGCTCAGGTCGAGGCCATGCGCAGCGGGCGGCTGCACATTGCCGGCTTCTCTACCGGCCCGACGCCGTTCGCGGTGAACCTGGCCGGCGCGGTACCGTTCGCCCTGATGGGCTCCGACGACGGTCAGTTCGGTTACACCCTGCAGGTCTACACCCACGTCGATTCCGACATCGAAGAGATGGAGGATCTGCGTGGCAAGCGGGTGGCGCACACCTCGCCCACGTCGAACTCCGGCAATCTGGCACCTAGGGCCCTGTTCCCGGAGCTCGGCATCGTGCCCGACGAAGACTACGAGGTGGTCTACTCCGGCAGCCATGACCAGTCGATGCTGGGCGTGGTCGCCCGTGACTATGACGCCGCGCCGGTGGCCTCAGAAGTCATCGAGCGTATGGCGGCGCGAGGACTCTACGATGAAGAGGAGGTGCGCATGATCTACGAGTCCGACCGCTTCCCCACCACCTCCTATAACTATGCGCATAATCTGCACCCTGACCTGGTCGAGAAGATCAAGGAAGCCTTCTTCAGCTTCGACTTCGCGGGCACGGCGTTGGGCGACGAGTTCGAAGGCGTAGAGAAGTTCATTCCCATCAATTACCAGGAGCACTGGGAGGTCATTCGCACCATCCAGGCCGCCAACGACGTGCGCTACACCCGCGAGGACCTGGAGCAGGAGTAAACCTGGCAGCGAGCAGCCGGGGCCCTCGGCTTCGCCGGGGGCGTCTCCGTTCCTTTTTTCGCGAGGTGGGTGAATGCTGGAAATTTCAAAGCTGGTCAAGCGTTACGGCCGTGACGAGCCGGTGCTCAAGGAGCTGGATCTGACGGTCGAAGGCAGCAGCGTGGTCTCCATCGTCGGCGCCTCCGGGGCCGGCAAGAGCACCATGCTGCGCTGTATCAACCGCCTGGTGGAGCCCACCTCGGGTTCGATCAAGCTCAACGGCAATGAACTGGTTCACCTGCGCGGGCGCGAACTACGCCGTGCCCGGCGCAAGATCGGCATGGTGTTTCAGGGCTTCAACCTGATCGACCGTCTCACGGTGATGGAGAACGTGCTGGCGGGGCGGCTCGGCTACGTCAATCTCTACCAGGCGATCACCCGCCGCTATCCCCAGAGCGATATCGAGCGTGCCTTCACGCTGATGGAGCGGGTGGGCATCGCCCACTACGCCAACAAGCGGGCCGACGAGCTTTCCGGCGGTGAGCGCCAGCGGGTCGGCGTGGTGCGAGCGCTGATGCAGGAACCGGAAATCCTGCTGGCCGACGAGCCCACGGCCTCGCTCGATCCGCGCACCTCCGAGCAGATCATGAAGCTGCTGCAGAGCCTGGCCAGCGAGCTCTCGCTGCCGGTGCTGATCAACATTCACAACGTGGCCCAGGCCAAGGCCTATACCGAACGCATCGTCGGCCTGCGCCACGGCCGGATGATCTTCGACGGCGCGCCGGCCGATTTCGGCAAGGAGGCGCTGGACGCCATCTACGGCGGCATCGAGACGGCCGAGGACGAGATCACCGAGGAGCCCGGCCGCCCGGCGCAGCAGGGGGTGGCCCATGACTCGACCTGACCAGGCCGCCGTGCCACGCACCTGGCGCAAGCCACCCTTCATTGCCAACCCGCTGCTGCGCTATGGGCTGTGGTTGGTGGTGATCGTCTACCTGGTGTGGGCCTTCGGCTCGCTGCCGTTCAACTGGGCGCGCATCAGCGAGGGCCTGCCACGGGCGGCGCGTATCTTCGGCGGCGGCTTTCCGCCCAGCTTCGAGCGCAGCGGGCTGCTGATCACCGGCTTCAAGGAGAGTTTTCAGATCGCCATTCTGGCCACGCTGATGGGGGTGGCGCTGTCGATTCCCTTCGCCGTGATGGCGGCCAAGAACGTGGCGCCAAAGCCCATCTATCTGCTCGGGCGGGCGGTGATCATCGTCTCGCGCAGTTTCCATCCGGTGATCGTCGCCATCCTGTTCGTGGCCGCGGTGGGCTTCGGTCCGCTGGCCGGCATCCTCACCCTGACGATCTATTCGATCGGCTTCGTCGGCAAGCTGCTGGCGGAGGAGATCGAGGAGATCGACTGGGGTCAGGTCGAGGCGATGAAAGCCGCCGGGGCGGGCTACCTGGCAACCCTGATCTATGCCGTGTTTCCGCAGATCCTGCCGCGCCAGGTGGGGCTCTCCATGTACCAGCTCGACAGCAACCTGCGCGCCTCGGCGGTGGTCGGCATCGTCGGCGCCGGCGGCATCGGCGGTACCCTGATGAATGCCTTCGGTCGCTATGACTACGATTTCGCCTTTGCCATCCTGCTCATGATCATCGCCGTGATTCTGGTCAGTGAAGGCATCAGCGGCTGGGTGAGGAAGAAGATATGGTAGATCATGCCGGAACCCTGGCCGATCGCGTCTGGCGGCGCTACGACCGCAAGCAGCAACTGATCCGCTACGGCGTGCTGCTGGCCACCGTGATGGTGGTCTACTGGGCGATACGCGACATCGACATCTTCTGGCCCTGGGTGTGGGACGCCCCCAACCAGATCTCGAGCCTGGGCGCGCGCATGTGGCCGCCCGATCCCTCACGGCTTGCCGCGATCACCAATGCGCTGCTGGAGACGGTGCACATTGCCACCCTGGCGACCCTACTGACGATCTTCATCGCCCTGCCGGTCTCCTACATCGCCGCGCAGAACACCACCCCCAACCGCGCCTGCCTGTGGCTGGGGCGCTTCATCCTGGTGGCCAGCCGTTCGGTGAACACCATCATCTGGGCGCTGCTGTTCGTGGCCATCTTTGGCCCCGGGGTGCTGGCCGGGATCCTCGCCATCATGTTTCGCTCCATCGGCTTCATCGGCAAGCTGATGGGCGAGGCGATCGAGGAGATCGACCGTCGCCCGGTGGAGGCCATGGAAGCCACCGGCGCCTCCAAGGCCAAAGTCATCGTCTACGCCGTCGTGCCTCAGGTGATGCCGGCCTTCTTCGCCATCGTCATCCTGCGCTGGGACATCAACATCCGTGAATCGACGGTGCTGGGTCTGGTCGGCGCCGGCGGTATCGGGGTGATCCTGCAGGGCGCCATCGACACCTTCGCCTGGCCCACGGTGGCCACCATTCTGATCGCCATCATCGTGCTGGTGCTGATCGGCGAGGCGGTGACGGGGCTGCTGCGACGCAAGGTGCTCTAGCGGGGTGACCGGTTGACCTTCCCGGCGGCCCTTGCCATGTTGAAATCGAAGGCCCGCAATGGGGCTCCATTCACTGCATCAAGGAGAGGCTATGACAACGTATATCGTGGTGGCCGATGCGGCTAGGGCGCGCGTATTCACCCGCGACGCGCTGAAGCTGGAGGAGAAGGAGAGCCTGGTGCACGCCGAAGGGCGTCTGCACGAGGGAGACCTGGTCACCGGCGAGACGGGAGCCGTCGACGAGTCGACCTCCCATACGCGGCGTTCCAGCCGCGGTGACAGCGTGGCGCTGGATCACGAGGCGGAGATCTTCGCCAAGCAGATTGCCGAACGCATCTACAAGGCTCGGGTCGACAACCATCTGGACAAGCTGATCCTCGTCGCGCCACCGCGTTTCCTGGGCGTGCTGCGTGACAAGATCGACGGGCCGACCAGCAAGCTGATCATCCACACCCTGGACAAGGATCTCTCCAAGGCGCCGCTGAACGATATCCAGAAGGCCGTCAGCGACATGCGCTGAAGCGATCTTAGCCTCGCACTCGAGCTTGGACTCAAGCGCGCATTCAAGATAGGGGCGTTCTTGCCGATAGAAGGAGCATGGCTGTGAAGTTTACTTCGCTGCAAACATGCTACCCACTTCAGCGAGAACGCCCATGCACCTCAGATCGATCCGCCAATTCGTGGTCCTGCTGGCTGGGCCCTGCCTGTTGGCAGTGGTCGTGGCTCTGGTCGTCTATGCCCTGTTCTCCTCGGCACGTACCCAGCAGACCGTCGAGACCCACACCCGCGAACTGCTCGAAGGGGCCGTAGACGAGCGCCTGGCGGTGTTGGCGGACGCCGAGGCCGGCAGGATCCAGCGCGAACTCGAGCATGCCCTGACCCTGGCCACCCAACTGGCCGATACCAATGCGCTGATGGGGCAGCGGGACGGCAGCGGTCGCACCGCCCTTGGCCTGAGCCGCCGCGAGCTCTCCAACCTGGTGCGCGAGACGGTGGTGCAGAACCCCTCGCTGCTGGACGCCTTCATCGGCTGGGAGCCCGATGCCTTCGGCCGCGATGCCCTGTATGCCGATCTTGGCGAAAGCGACGGCTACGACGGCAGCGGTCGCTTCATGCCCTGGTGGTATCGCACCGGGGAGGGCGGCGTCGAGGTGCTGCCGTTGGGTGAGACCATGGAGAGCACGGCGCAGCTCGCCAACGGCGTGCGTGAGGGCGAATACTACCTCTGCCCGCGGGAGACCCTCGCCCCCTGCATCATCGACCCGGCGCCCTACGACTTCGCTGGCGAGACGCTGCTGGTGACCTCGTTCAACGTGCCGATCCTGGTCGAGGGGGCGTTTCGCGGCGTGGCGGGAGTCGATCTCTCGCTGGACTTCATCCAGGAACTGCTGCTGCAGGCCAACGGCGAACTTTACGGCGGCGCGGGCGAGATGGCGCTGGTGGCGGGACGCGGGGGGCTGGTGGCCTACACCGCCAATGCCGAGCGGCTGGGCGATGCCGCAAGCGAAGCCTTCGACGCTCAGGTGCTGTCGGCCCTCGAGCAGGCTCAGGCGGAGGGCACCAGCGTGAGCCTGGTACGCGACGGCATGCTGGAGCGCTATCAGCCCTTTACCATCGGTGCCAGCGAGCAGCCCTGGACGCTGATGATCCGGCTACCCGAAGCGGCGGTGATGGCAGAGCTCACGGCGCTGCAGACGATGATGAACGAGCAGCGCCGGGCCGATACCCTGGGCATGACCCTGGTCGGCCTGCTGCTGGCGGCGTTGGGGCTCGCCGCGCTGTGGTGGGTCGGCACCCGCGTGTCGCGCCCGCTGCGGCTGTTGGCCGACCGCATGCGCGACATCGCCTCCGGCGACGGCGACCTGACCCAGCGCCTGCCGGTGCGGGGGCGCGACGAGAGTGCCGAGCTCGCCATCCAGTTCAACGCCTTCGTCGACAAGATCCACGACGTGCTGCTCGACGTGCGCGCCAGCAGCGAATCGGTACGTATAGCGGCCAGCGAGATCGCCAGCGGCGGCGAGGATCTGTCGCGGCGTACCGAGCAGGCCGCTGCCAGCCTGCAGCAGACCTCCGCCTCCATGGAGCAGATCTCGGCCACGGTGGAGCACACCTCGGCCTCCTCGCGAGAAGCCAATGGCCTGTCGAAGTCGGCCGCCGAGGTCGCCCAGCGCTCCGGCGACACGGTCGGCCAGGTGGTGGACACCATGCAGGAGATCAGCCGTTCGTCGAAGCAGATCGGTGAGATCGTCAAGGTCATCGACGGCATCGCCTTCCAGACTAACCTGCTGGCGCTCAACGCTTCGGTCGAAGCCGCCCGGGCCGGCGAGCACGGCCGCGGCTTCGCCGTGGTCGCCGGCGAGGTGCGCCAGCTCGCCACCCGCAGTGCCGAAGCCTCGCGCGACATCCGGGCACTGATCGAGGCCTCCAGCCAGCGCGTCATCACCGGCACCGAGCTGGTGGGGCGCGCCGGCGAGAGCATGGGCGAGCTGATGGCCAGCGTGAACCGGGTAGCCAACATGCTGGGCGAGATCAGCATGGCCGCCGGCGAGCAGAGCGACGGCATCGGCCAGGTCAGCGTGGCCGTGGCCGATCTGGACCGCACGATCCAGCAGAATGCCGCGCTGGTGGAGGAGTCGACCACCGCCGCCGAGCAGCTCAGCGAGCAGGCCGACCGTCTGGCGCAAGTCGTCGGCGGCTTCCGTCTGCGCGATCGCTGACGGGCAGAGGGTGGGAGGGTCAGGAGACCGGCGGCAGATCGATCTCGTCGCTGCGCCTGGCCCCCTCGGTCATCTGCCGGCACAGGCGCAGGAACTCGCGCATGCCGGTAGCCAGGTACTTGTGACGATGCCAGATGAAGGCGAACTGGCGGCTCAGGTCGAGTTCGGGAGTGGGAATCGGCACCAGGCTGCCGCGGCGGAAGGCGTCGCGCAGCGCCAGCTTCGACACGCAGCCGATGCCGAGCCCCGACTCCACCGCGCGCTTGATGCCTTCGGTATGCTCCAGTTCCAACAGCGTATTGAAGCGCCCGCGACGGTGCCTCGCGGCCTGCTCCAGCGTCATGCGGGTGCCCGAACCCTGCTCGCGCATGATCCAGGCCTCGCGCAGTAGGCGCTCCAGCTCCACCGGACCCTGGCCGGCCAACGGATGGCGCGGTGAGCAGAACACCGACAGCTCGTCCTCCACCCAGGGTTGGGTGATCACGTCCTCTTCCTCGCAGTGTCCTTCGATGAGCCCCAGGTCGAGCTCGTGCTGACGCACGCGGTCGATGATCTCCCGCGTGTTGCGTACCGCCAGCCGCACCCGGCTGCCCGGATGGCGCTGCATGAAATCGCTGATCAGCAGCGTCGCCAGGTAGTTGCCGATGGTCAGGGTGGCGCCCACGTCGAGCGAACCGATGCCCTGCTGACCGTGCAGGATCTCCTCGATCTCCTCGGCGCGGTCGAGCAGGGCCACCGCCTTGGGCAGCAGCTGAAAGCCCAGGGCATTGAGCCGCAGCCGCTTGCCGATGCGGTCGAGCAGCTGGCAGTCGAACTGGCGCTCGAGCTCGGCCAGGGCGGTACTGGTGGCCGACTGCGACAGGGAGAGCGCCCGCGCGGCGCGTGAGACGCTCTCATGCTGGGCGACGGCGACGAAGACCTCGAGTTGGCGCAGGGTGAAGTGCATGAAACGGCTCGATGTTGATCTATATCAGGAATCTGGATAAAGGATATCCATACAATCCAATTAACAGATAAACCTTGCGCTCTTATAATGCAAGCAAATCGTATAGCCCAATGCTTTATTCGATATAGGAATATCTAGGAGCCGGCATGAGCAAGTTTGCGTTGGAAGAGGTTCTCAGTGTCCACCACTGGAACGACACCCTGTTCAGCTTCCGCACCACCCGCGAGCGCAGCCTGCGCTTCAAGAACGGTCAGTTCGTGATGATCGGTCTCGAAGTGAACGGCAAACCGCTGATGCGTGCCTACTCCATCGCCAGCCCCAACTACGAGGATCACCTCGAGTTCTTCAGCATCAAGGTGCCCGACGGCCCGCTGACCTCGCGCCTGCAGCACCTCAAGGTCGGCGACCAGATCATGGTCAGCCGCAAGCCCACCGGCACCCTGGTCACCGACGACCTGCTGCCGGGGCGCAATCTCTACTTCCTCTCCACCGGTACCGGCCTGGCCCCGTTCATGAGCCTGATCCAGGACCCGGAGGTGTACGAGCGCTACGAGAAGGTGATCCTGGTGCACGGCGTGCGCAGCGTCAGCGAGCTGGCCTATGCCGACTTCATCCAGCAGGAGCTGCCGGCTCACGAATACCTGGGCGACGAGATCCGCGAGAAGCTGGTCTACTACCCCACGGTGACCCGCGAGGAGTTCCACACCATGGGCCGCCTCACCGATCATATCCGCAGCGGCAAGCTGTTCGAGGACACCGGCATTGCGCCGATGGATCCCAAGCAGGACCGCGCCATGATCTGCGGCAGCCCGGCGATGCTCGACGAGACCAGCGCTCTGCTGGACGACCTGGGCTTCAACATCTCGCCGCGCATGGGCGAACCCGGCGATTACGTCATCGAGCGTGCCTTCGTCGAGAAGTAAAAAGGAACGCTCGCTCACGTTTCGGTGCTTGCCGAGCTTCAAAAACCCACGGCGTTACGGTCGTGGGTTTTGTATGTCTGGGCTTATACCGCGTCCTTGCCGGTTTCGCCGGTGCGGATACGGATGACCTGCTCCAGCGGGGTGATGAAGATCTTGCCGTCGCCGATCTTTCCGGTATTGGCCACCTGGGTGATGGCATCGATCACCTGCTCGACCAGGTCGTCGTCGATGGCGATCTCCACTTTCACCTTAGGCAGGAAGTCGACCACGTATTCGGCACCGCGATAGAGCTCGGTGTGGCCCTTCTGACGACCGAAGCCCTTCACTTCGGTCACGGTGATACCCTGCACCCCGATCTCCGAAAGCGACTCGCGTACGTCGTCTAGCTTGAACGGCTTGATGATGGCGGTCACCAGTTTCATGGTCTGTTTCCTCGTTGTCGTGCGGGGTTCTTCGCTCGAACCCGGGCGGGTACGAATCGGCTGGCCTCAAGCATACACCGCCCTTGGCAGGAAGAAAAAAGGCTCCCCGCAGGGAGCCCGGAAGGGGTAAGCGTTTATTCTGGGCGGGGCTGACCGACCGGTGCACCGGCTGCGTAGCCTCCGGACTGCGGACGTCCACCGCTGCCGCCGTAGACACGGGCGACACTGAACTCGGGGTAGGCTTCCATGCCGCACTCGGCCAGGTCGACCCCCTCGTACTCTTCCTCTTCGCTGACGCGTACGCCCATGATCGCCTTGATGATCAGCCACACGGCCAGGCTGGCGACGAAGACCCAGGCGAAGATCGCCAGGCCGCCGATGATCTGTGCACCGAAGGTGGCGTCACCGTTGGAGAGCGGCACCGCCAGCAGACCCCAGATGCCGACCACACCGTGCACCGAGATGGCGCCGACCGGATCGTCGATCTTCAGCTTGTCGAGGGTGACGATGGCGGCCACCACGATGAGGCCGCCCACGGCACCGATCAGGGTCGCGCCCAGCGCCGTGGGCTCCAGCGGCTCGGCGGTGATCGCCACCAGGCCGGCCAGGGCGCCGTTCAGGGCCATGGTCAGGTCGGCCTTGCGGAACCACAGCTTGGCCAGGATCAGCGCGGCGATGACGCCACCGGCCGCCGCGGCATTGGTATTGACCAGCACCTGGGCCACGTTGTTGGCCGAGGCCACGTCGGAGAGCTTGAGCTCCGAGCCGCCGTTGAAGCCGAACCAGCCCATCCACAGGATGAAGGTACCCAGGGTGGCCAGCGGCAGGTTGGCACCCGGGATGGCGTGAATGCTGCCGTCCTTGCCGTACTTGCCCTTGCGCGGGCCGAGGATCAGCACGCCGGCCAGTGCCGCGGCCGCACCGGCCATGTGCACGATGCCGGAGCCGGCGAAGTCGGAGAAGCCCAGCTCGTCGAGCCAGCCCTCGCCCCAGGTCCAGTAGCCGGATACCGGGTAGATGAAGCCGGTCATGACCACGGCGAAGGCGAGGAAGGCCCACAGCTTCATGCGCTCGGCCACGGCACCGGAGACGATCGACATGGCGGTGGCGACGAACACCACCTGGAAGAAGAAGTCGGCGCGCATGGAGTAGTAGGGGGCATCTTCACCACCGGCAGTGACTGCGTCGACGCTGTTCTCGCCGCCGATCAGTACGCCCAGGTTGGGCAGGATGCCGCCGGCATCGCTCGAGTACATGATCGAGTAGCCCACCAGCAGATACATGGTGCAGGCGATGGCGAACAGGGCGATGTTCTTGGTCAGGATCTCGGCGGTGTTCTTGGCGCGCACCATGCCGGCTTCCAGCATCGAGAAGCCGGCGGCCATCCACATCACCAGCACACCGCAGATCAGGAAATAGAAGGTGTCGAGCGCATAGCTCAACTCGGCAAGTTCACTCATGAGTGTTCTCCGTTGTTCTCGTTATGACGATCAGACGGCTTCGGCGCCGCGTTCGCCGGTACGGATGCGAATCACATCCTCCAGCGGCGTCACGAAGACCTTGCCGTCGCCGATCTTGCCGCTGTTGGCCGCACCGCAGATGGCATCCAGCACGCTCTCGACGCGGGAGTCGTCCACGGCCACCTCGACCTTGACCTTGGGCAGGAAGTCGACCACGTACTCGGCGCCGCGGTAGAGCTCGGTGTGGCCCTTCTGGCGGCCGAAGCCCTTCACTTCGGTCACGGTGATGCCTTGCACGCCGTTGTCGGCCAGGGCCTCGCGCACGTCGTCGAGCTTGAAGGGTTTGATGATGGCGGTGATGAGCTTCATTAGCGTCTCTCCATGCTGGTAGTGGGGCGATGGGTTGCCAGCTGCTGTACCCTGCTCATGCGCATTACGTGCCATTTCCGAAAAAAACCTTTCCCTACAGCCATTTTTCAGGACGGAAGAGGCTCGATTCACCAAGTGGGGGAGGGGCATTGCACGTCCATGCACCAGCTTGGTGCCTGAGCGTGGTGCAGGTGCGCCATGTCGGAGCGCGAGAAGGGAATGCGTCGTTGCAGTGCCTTGCGTATGCTGTAAGGCAACATGCCCAGGCGAAAGGAGAAGCGCACCATGGCGAGTCAGGACCCCATCAGCCGACTGGCGCAGCAGCTCGGCGAGCGCCTGCAGGGGGCGGCCCAGGCGCCGGAAGAGTTGCAGAAGGGGATACAGCAGGTCGTACGCGGCGCCTTCGACCGTCTCGAGCTGGTATCGCGGGAGGATTTCGACATCCTGATGGACGTGCTGCAGCGCACGCGCATCCGGGTCGAGGCGCTGGAGCAGCAGGTGGCCGCGCTGGAGAAGGCGCTGGCGGCCCGCGAGACCCCGGTGACCCAGGCGAAGCTCACGCTGCCCGGGGATGCGGCCAAGGACGACGGCGAACCCGGCGAAGCCAAGCGCTGAGCCAGCGTGGAGAGCTCGCTACAGCACAGTGCTAGTATCTAGCCCTTACGCTAATAAAACACTGCATAAATGTCTGCGCGAGCGAATCGCTGCGTTGCGCGGTGCTCAGAATCCTCACCTATACCCCATAGGCTCCGGTTCCTGTGCTCCGTGCGCCTTGCGCTTCATCTCGCTCGCCAATTTATTCAGCGTTTCTCAAATGGAAAGCGAGGGACCGCAAGATGCTGGCGATCGTTGCCACACGGGCCGGCCTGGGGCTGGAAGCGCCCGAGGTGCAGGTCGAGGTACATCTGGCCAACGGCCTGCCGGGAATGACCCTGGTGGGTCTGCCCGAGGCCGCCGTCAAGGAGAGCCGCGAACGGGTGCGCAGCGCCCTGGTCAACGCCGGTTTCGACTTCCCCAACACGCGCAGAATCGTGCTCAACCTGGCGCCCGCCGACCTGCCCAAGGTCGGCGGGCGCTTCGACCTGCCCATCGCGCTGGGCATTCTGGTGGCTTCCGGCCAGCTTCCCGGCGAGGCGCTCGAGGGTATCGAGAGCGTCGGCGAGCTGGCGCTGGACGGCCGGCTGCGCCCCATCAGCGGTGTGCTGCCGCTGGCGCTGGCGGCACGCAAGGCCGGACGCAAGCTGATCGTGCCCAAGGAAAATGCCGACGAGGCGGCGCTGGCCGGCGATCTGCAGGTGCTGCCGGCGGAGCACCTGCTCGACGTCATGGCGCATTTGCTGGGCCAGCAGCCCATCGCCGCGCACCGCCTCGAGGCGCCGCCGGTGGCCGCCACCCGCGAGGGCGACCTGGCCGAGGTGCGCGGCCAGCACCAGGCGCGCCGTGCGCTGGAGATCGCCGCGGCGGGTTCGCACAACCTGCTGTTCGCCGGCCCGCCCGGTACCGGCAAGACCATGCTGGCGAGCCGCCTGCCCGGCATCCTGCCCGAGCTCACCGAGGAGGAGGCGCTGGAGGTCGCCGCCATCCGTTCGGTGTGCGGCCTGCCGCTGGCCGAGCAGTGGGGGCGCCGTCCGTTTCGCGCGCCGCACCACACCGCAAGCGCCGTGGCTCTGGTCGGTGGCGGCTCCTGGCCGCGCCCGGGGGAGATCTCCCTGGCTCATCACGGCGTGCTGTTTCTCGACGAGTTGCCCGAGTTCAGTCGCCACGTGCTGGAGGTGATGCGCGAGCCGATGGAGTCGGGGCGCATTCATATCGCCCGGGCCAACCACGAACGTAAGTTTCCCGCTAGATTTCAACTGGTTGCAGCGATGAATCCGTGCCCCTGCGGCCATTTGGGCGACCCGCGCCAGGCCTGCCAATGCACTGCGGCGCAGATCCAGCGCTACCAGTCGCGGCTCTCGGGGCCGCTGCTCGACCGCATCGACCTGCAGATCGAGGTGCCGGCGCTGCCTCCGGAACAGCTGACTTCACGCGAGGTGGGTGAAAGCTCCGCCGTGGTGCGTGCTCGGGTGATGGCCGCCCGCGAACGCCAGTACGCCCGCGGCGCACTCAACGCTCATCTGGGCGGGCGCGAGCTGGAGGCGGCCTGTGCGCTCTCCACCGCCGACCGCGCCTGGCTGGCCGGGGTGCTCGAACGCCTGCGCCTCTCGGCGCGGGCCTACCACCGGGTGCTGCGGGTGGCGCTGACCCTGGCCGATCTGGCCGAAAAGCCGCACCCGGAGCGCGGCGAGCTGATGGAGGCGATTGGGTATCGGCAGCTAGATCGCCAATTGCGCCAGGGTTGAGAGGCTGCTTACACGCTACTGCGCTAGGCCATGCTGTGTGTTGAAATCAATCTCAAATTGCTCATTTACAAACCAGTAAACTCCGCTTTTTCGATTGATTTCGCCTTGCCTGGCCGTCGCTCGTAACGCGTGTAAACACCCTCTCCTAATGAGCCAATACTTGCTGATGATCTTTACAGCGCCGTGGCGTCGAAGGCGCCTTCGACCTCGGTCTGCCACAGGGCGCCGTCGTTGTCGGGGCGGTGCAGCGACAGCGTGAGGCGGTAGGGCAGCAGGTCGCGGTCGGTCAGGCGCAGGCGCGGTGCGGTGGCTTCCAGCCGGCTCTCCATGCGCCACTGGTGAGCGCCACCCTCTCCGGCCATCGCCGGGCGCCAGTCGAGCACCTGAGGGCCGTCGCTCACGCCCAACAGGGCGCGGGTGAGGCTTTCGAGGAAGCGGTCGCTGTCGATCTCGAGGCTATCGTCCACCTGGGGGGAGACCAGCAGCAGCACCTGGTCGGCAGGGGGCTGCAGGGCATCCACCTGGATCACCCGGTCGACGGCGCGGTCGCTCAGGTTCTGCAGGGCGCGGCGAATGGGATCGGGCTCGGGAGGCTGGGCGGCACAGCCCGCCAGCAACATGAGAAGAGCGAGCAGCGCGATGTGTCTCAGCATCGAATGTTAGGCTCCTGAGCGGCCGGTGCCAGGCGCTGCTCCAGCTCTTCGACGAAGCCGTCGAGTGATCTGAACAGAGCGTCGCGGATGGGTTCGGCTTCGTTGACCAGATGATGGCGCGCTTCCGGATGACGCTCGATGCGGGCCTTGGGAAATTTTCGCTCCAATACCGCCAGATTCCACTCCCAGTCGACGGTAACGTCCTGCTCCCCTTGAAGGATCAGGGTGGGGAGGTCACGCGGGGGCAGGGCGAGCAGCTGAGGCATCCAGCGGCGCATGGCGCTGACCCAGTTGAGCGAAAGGTGCTCCGGCTGCAGGGGGTCGTGTTCGCGCAGGAAGGCGGCAAACTCGGCGTCGGTGGAGTTGGCGCCGAAGCGACGCGGCAGGGACTCGACGAAGGGGCCCACCAGGCTGTGCAGCCACCCCGCCTGGGGCCAGCCGAAGGGGCGCACCAGGGGCGCGAGCAGTGCAAGGCCGGCCCAGCGATCCTCGTCGGGGTGGCTCAGGGCGTCGGTGGCGAGAATGGCGGCCCCGGTACTCTGGCCGACTCCGAGCCAGGGTCGGGGGGCCAGCCCGCTACCTTCCAGCTGTTCCTGCAAGGCATTCAGACACTCCCCATAGTGGGCGAAGTCGTCGATGCAGGCGCGTTTGCCGCTGGACAGGCCGTGTCCCGGCAGGTCCCACATCACCACCCGCCAACGCCGCTCCAGCAGCCGCTGCAGCAGGTGGCGGTAGAGACCGAGGTGATCGTAGTAGCCGTGCACCACGAAGGCCGTGCCGATGGGCTCCGCGGGGCTCCATACCTGGGTCCACAGCTGATAGCGCTGGGTGCCGGTATAGCCAACGTAGAGTCCGACGTGCTCGGTGAGCAGCGGCGCCAGGCCGTAATGCGCCAAGTAGTCCGCCAGCGAAGGCTCGCCTTCGGCACGGAAGGGCGCCACCGGTCCCAGCGCCTGCAGGGGCGTAAAGTCGGTCATGACGTGCTCCAGCGTATCAAGACACTTTCCCTTCGATTCCTTTCATCTGTCGCGACACCGAGCGTGCAGTGAGTATAACTTCCGGCCATGCTGTCGAGGAGAGAATCGCTGCGGTAGCCGATATTTGTTGACCATTTGGTCAGAAAAACGACTCTTAACCCTATGTCTAGTAGGGTAGCCCTTCCTTCGGGTTTACATATGGAACAGTTTTCCACAAAATTGGCGCCTCGCAGTGGTATCACCCCCACGAATTGCGGCGAGCCGAGAGCAGGATAGTCGGCCGCCACGCAGGAGGAGACTCTTCCATGTCCGAACGCGTCACTCGCCATCGTCTCCAGGTGGCCGCTGAACTGGACCGTTTCATCAACGACCAGGCCCTGCCGGGTACCGGCATCGATGCCGAGAGCTTCTGGGCCGGGGTCGACGCCATCTTTCATGATCTGACACCGAAAAATCGTGAATTGCTCGCCGAGCGCGAGCGGCTGCAGGCGCAACTGGATACCTGGCACCGTGAGAACCCCGGTCCGGTGCGCGACATGAGCGTCTATCGCGCCTTTCTCGAGGAGATCGGCTACCTGGTGGACGCCCCCGCACAGGTGACGGTCTCCACGGCCAACGTCGACCGCGAAGTGGCCATTCAGGCCGGCCCGCAGCTGGTGGTGCCGGTGAGCAATGCGCGCTATGCGCTCAACGCCGCCAATGCACGCTGGGGTAGCCTCTACGATGCGCTCTACGGCACCGACGCCATCTCCGAAGAGGGCGGCGCCGAGAAGGGCTCGGGCTACAATCCCAAGCGCGGCGAGAAGGTCATTGCCTACGCCCGCGGCGTGCTCGACCTGGCCGCACCGCTGGCTACCGGCTCCCACCGCGATGCCGTCAAGTACGTGCTGCGCGACGGCCGCTTGGTGGTGAGCCTCGAAGGCGGCCGCGAGACCGGCCTCAAGGAGCCGGGCAAGCTGGTCGGCTACAGCGGCGATGCGGCAAACCCGGAGTCGATTCTGCTCTCCAACCACGGCCTGCATCTGGAAATCCAGATCGATCCCAGCCACCCCATCGGCAAGACCGACCCGGCCGGCGTCAAGGATCTGCTGGTCGAGGCTGCGCTGACCGCCATCATGGACTGCGAAGACTCCGTGGCGGCGGTCGACGCCGAGGACAAGGTCGGCGTCTACGCCAACTGGCTGGGCCTGATGAAAGGCGATCTCGAAGAGGCGATCGAGAAGGGCGGCAAGACCTTCACCCGTCGCCTGCACGCCGATCGCAGCTACACCACCCCGGAAGGCGGCAGCCTGACCCTGCCCGGCCGTTCGCTGATGTTCGTGCGCAACGTCGGCCACCTGATGACCACCCCGGCGGTGCTCGACGCCGACGGCAACGAGCTGCCCGAGGGCATCCTCGACGGCATCGTGACCAGCCTGCTGGCCCTGCACGATCTCAAGAAGGGCGAGAACGACCCGCGCAACTCCCGCAGCGGCTCGGTCTACATCGTCAAGCCGAAGATGCACGGGCCGAAGGAAGTCGCCTTCTCCAACGAGCTGTTCGGTCGCGTCGAGGACCTGCTGGGCCTGGCCCGTGACACCCTCAAGATGGGCATCATGGACGAGGAGCGGCGCACCTCGGTCAACCTCAAGGCGTGTATCGCCGAGGCCGCCTCGCGCGTGGTGTTCATCAACACCGGCTTCCTCGACCGTACCGGCGACGAGATGCACACCGCCATGGAAGCGGGCCCGATGATCCGCAAGGGCGACATGAAGAATGCTGCCTGGATCGGCGCCTACGAGCGCAACAACGTGCTGGTCGGTCTGGCCTGCGGCCTGCGCGGCCGGGCCCAGATCGGCAAGGGCATGTGGGCCATGCCGGACCTGATGGCGGCCATGCTGGAACAGAAGATCGGCCATCCCAAGGCCGGCGCCAACACCGCCTGGGTGCCGTCGCCCACCGCCGCCACCCTGCATGCGCTGCACTACCACCAGATCGACGTCGCCGAGATCCAGCGCGAGCTCGAGGCCCAGGGCGAGCCTGCCCTGCTGGAAGAGCTGCTCGACAAGCTGCTCACCGTGCCGGTGGCCGAGCGAGTGGAGTGGAGCGACGAGGCGATCCAGCAGGAGCTCGACAACAACTGCCAGGGCATCCTCGGCTACGTGGTGCGCTGGGTCGAGCACGGCGTGGGCTGCTCCAAGGTGCCGGACATCCACGACGTGGGCCTGATGGAGGATCGTGCCACGCTGCGCATCTCCAGCCAGCACATCGCCAACTGGCTGCACCACGGCGTGGTCGACGCCGAGCGCGTGCAGAAGACCCTGGAGCGCATGGCCAAGGTGGTCGACGAGCAGAACGCCGGCGACCCGGCCTACACCGCGATGAGCGCCGACTTTGCGGCCTCCACCGCGTTCAAGGCGGCCAGCGACCTGATCTTCAAGGGCCGCGTGCAGCCGTCCGGCTACACCGAGCCGCTGTTGCACCACTGGCGGGCGGTGCACAAGGCGCGCTGATCCTCGAGGTCTCATCCTCGGGCCAACGCCTGATCCACTGCGCCCCGGGTACCCGCCCGGGGCGCTTTGGGTTATGTTGGGCTCCACGATCACCACCGCTATCCGCGATCACAACCAGCAGGGAGCCCGACGATGACCGTGATGACTGCCGCCGCCATCGAGGATTTTCTCGACGAGGTCTTCCCCCAGCGCGCCGGCACCATCGAGGCGGTCGATCACATGCGGGCGACCATGAGCCTGGCCATCGAGGACGAGCACCTGCGGCCCGGTTCCAGTGTCTCCGGGCCCACCATGATGGGGCTGGCCGACGTCTGCCTCTACGTGGCCATCCTGGCCCAGATCGGCCCCGAGCCGATGGCCGTGACCACCGATCTCAACTGCCATTTCCTGCGTCGCGCCCGCGGCGACCGCGACCTCATCGCCAACGCCCGCGTGATCAAACTGGGCCGGCGCCTGGCGGTGGGCGAGGTGCAGCTCTTCTCTGCCGGCGACGAGCGCCCGGTAGCCCACGTCACCGCCACCTACGCCATTCCCGACTCCGACTGAGCGTCGCGCCCCGCGCGCAAGGCGCCCACGGCCAGCGTCAGCCAGCCGGCAATCATCAGCACGCCGCCGAACGGGGTAACCATGCCCAGGCCGCGCAGCCCGGTCAGCGCCATGGCATACAGCGAGCCGGAGAACAGCAGCACCCCCGCGGCCCACAGGCCCAGCACGATGCCGAACCCGCGCCGCGGATGCGAGGCGCGCCAGGCGAGCACGCCGAGCATCGCCAGGGTGTGCCACATCTGATAGCGCACGCCGGTCTCGAAGGCGGCCAGCAGCCGCTCGGGCAATTGGCCCTGCAGGGCATGGGCGGCAAAGGCGCCGGCCATGACCGCCACTCCGCCCGACAGCGCTGCCAGGCACCACCATCCGCGATCGCGCATCTCTTTCTCCTTCGGGGGATTGGGATTGCCGCCTACCGTACCCCGGGAGGCGTTAAGGGGCTACAATATGGGCCCGCGACACTCGTCAACTGGAGAGGGACGCCATGCAGATCCAGCTCAACGGTGAGCCCCGCGACCTTGCCCCCGACCTTACGGTGGCGCAGTTGGTCGACGACCTTGGCCTGACCGGTCGGCGCATCGCCGTCGAACGCAACGAGGAGATCGTGCCGAAGAGCGAGCACGGTGCCACGCGCCTGGCCGACGGCGATCGCATCGAGATCGTTCACGCCATCGGCGGCGGCTGATTGCCGCCCGCCGACGGTTCCCGCTACAAGACCCGCTACAACTACAGGCCCACGCGATGACAGACTTCTTCCAGGATCAGCCGCTGCGGATTGCCGGCCACGCCTTCACCTCACGCCTGCTGGTCGGTACCGGCAAGTACAAGGACTTCGACGAGACCGCCGAGGCCATCGCCGCCTCGGGCGCCGAGGTCGTCACCTTCGCCGTGCGCCGTACCAATCTGGGCCAGGAGGCCGGCCCCAACCTGCTCGACGTGGTGCCGCCGGAGCGTTTCACCCTGCTGCCCAACACCGCCGGCTGCTACACCGCCAAGGACGCCGTGCGCACCTGCAAGCTGGCGCGTGAGCTGCTCGACGGTCACAAGCTGGTCAAGCTCGAGGTGCTCGGCGACGACTCGACCCTCTACCCCAACGTGGTCGAGACCCTCAAGGCGGCGGAGGAGCTGATCCGCGACGGTTTCGACGTGATGGTCTACACCAGCGACGATCCCATCGTGGCCCAGGAGCTCGAACGCCTGGGCTGCTGCGCGATCATGCCGCTGGGCTCGCTGATCGGCTCCGGCCACGGCATTCAGAACCCGCACAACATCCGCCTGATCATCGAGCAGGCCAGCGTGCCGGTGCTGGTGGATGCCGGCATCGGCACCGCCTCCGACGCCGCCATGGCCATGGAGCTGGGCTGCGACGGCGTGCTGATGAACTCTGCCATCGCCCACGCCCGCCAGCCGGTGCTGATGGCCAGCGCCATGAAGAAGGCCGTCGAGGCCGGGCGCGAGGCGTTCCTCGCCGGACGCATGCCGCGCCGTCAGAGCGCCGATCCCTCCTCTCCCTTTGCCGGCCGCATCAACGGCTGAATTCACCGGAGCCGCAACGAATCCATGAGTGACCCGCAACGCGACCCCTCGACCACCGGCCCGGAAGGGCCGGACGCCCCGCTGCATCGTCGCGGCATCAAGAGCTACGTGCTGCGCGCCGGCCGCATGACCCAGGCCCAGACCCGCGGCCTGGAAGAGGTCTGGCCGCGGCTGGGCCTGACCCTGGCCGAGGGGCGGCAGGATCTCGACGCCCTGTTCGGACGCCGGGCGCCGCGGGTGGTGGAGATCGGCTTCGGTATGGGCGCCTCGCTGATCGAGCAGGCCGAGGCCCACCCCGATACCGACTTCATCGGTATCGAGGTGCACGCTCCGGGCGTGGGCAAGCTGCTCGACGAGGCCGACAAGCGCGGCCTGACCAACATCCGCGTCTACCGTGAGGATGCCCTGGCGGTGCTCGAGCAGTGCCTGCCTGAGGCCAGCATCAGCACTCTGCAGCTGTTCTTCCCCGACCCCTGGCCGAAGAAGAAGCACCACAAGCGGCGCATCGTCCAACCCGCCTTCGTCGAGCTGATTCGCACCCGACTCGAGCTGGGCGGCAAGCTGCACATGGCCACCGACTGGCAGGCCTACGCCGAGTGGATGGCCGAGGTGATGGAAGCCGCGCCGGGCTACGTCAATACGGCGACGCCCGCGACGGCGCCCTATGTGCCGCGTCCCGAGTTTCGTCCGCTGACCAAGTTCGAGGCCCGCGGCGAGCGTCTGGGCCACGGCGTGTGGGACCTGATCTTCGAGCGCTGCGAATAGCCAGGCCGGCGCCCGCCCCGGCGAGCGCCATGCCTGCCAGGCCGGTGGGGCCGAGGCGTTCGCCGAACATCGCCGCGGCCCACAGCAGCGTCACTCCCGGGGTCAGATGCACCAGCGCCGAGGTCAGGGTGACGCCCAGCCGGCGCAGGCTGGCGACGAAGAAGCCGTAGCCGCCCAGGCTCGACAGCACCACCAGCCAGCTCATGGCCACCAGCACGGCAGGTTCGAAGCCGGGGGCGGTCAGCTTGCCGCCCCCCATCACCCAGGCGGCCACCAGGAAGATGCCGCCGGCCGCGAGCAGCTGGGCCAGCAGCGCCGTCGGCAGCGGCAGTACCGAGGGCTGGCGCACCGCCAGCAGGCTGCCGAGCGTCACTGCTGCGACCGACAGCAGCGGCAGCAGATAGGCCCACCCCGGCGCAGCCAGCGATCGCTGCATGTCGTCGCCCACGCACAGCGCCACGCCCAGGGTGGCCAGCACCATCCCCAGCCAGCCGTATGCGCCCAGGCGCTCGCCCAGCCAGCGTCCGGCCAGGGCTGCCGCCAGCAGCGGCTGCAGGGCCGCGATCAGCGCCGTGATGCCGGCGCTGACGCCGAGATCGATGGCCACGATCACTCCCAGCAGATAGCCGCCCATGGTCAGGCTGCCCACGAGCATCTCGCGCCTCATGTCGCGTATTGCCGGAAGCGCGCCAAGCGTCAGACGACACCACAGCGCCACCAGCAGCGCAGCGAGCAGGAAGCGCCAGGCGAACAGGTCGAGCACCGGCGTGTCGAGCTCGCTGGCCAGCCGACCGCCGACGAAGCCCGAACTCCAGCACACCACGAAGCCGATGGCGATCAGTAGCGCAGGAACCTGTGCTGGCATCGTCGTGCTCCCTCATTGATAACGATGCTTGAGCTTGACGGTCATCCCGGCTTCAATGAAGCGATATATTTTGTAGGCAGGATTCAATATGGCTGAAGTCTCGTCGGCAACGCTGGATCTCGAACTGCTGCGCAGTTTTCAGGCTGCGGCCCAGCTCGGTTCGCTGGCGGCGGCGGCCGAGCAGCGGCACCGCACCGTCAGCGCCATCAGCATGCAGATCAAGCGCCTGGAGGCGTTGCTCGACGTCCGCCTGCTGGAGCGTGACCCGCGTGGCGTGGTGCCCACTACCGCCGGGGCGGCACTGCTGCAGGAGGCGCGGGAGCTGTTGCGCATGCACGACGGAATCCTGGCCCGCTATGCCGGGCGCGGGCTGCGGGGCAAGGTGCGCTTCGGCCTGCCCGAGGATTATGCCCGCGAGCTGCTCGGCGACGTGCTGCCCGAGTTCACCTCGCACCACCCCGAGGTGCTGCTGCAGGCGGTGACGGCCACCAGCGGCGAGCTGGTGCGGCAACTGGAGCGCTCGCGGCTGGACCTGGCAGTGGTGCTGGACCGGCCCATCGCACTGCCCGGCGGCGAGCCGCTGTGGCGCACCACACCGGTATGGGCCGCGCCGCGTGCCGCCAACCTGACCGAGCGGGACAGCCTGCCGCTGGCCCTGCACGAGGTCGACTGCCCCTACCGGGCGTTGGCCACCGAAGCCCTGGAGCGGCTCGGCAGGCCCTGGCACGCGCTGTTCACCAGCACCAGCATCCACACCATCGAGCGCGCGGTGGAGACGGGGCTGGCGATCAGCGTGCTCGACCGCGAACGCCTGACCCCTGCCATGCGCGAGCTGGGCGAGGCCGAAGGCCTGCCCGCTCTCGGCCGCTGCGAAGCGCAGCTGCATTTCGCCCGCGCCATTGCACCCGCCTCGCAGCCTGCCGCCCAGGCCCTGGCCGAGCTGCTGCGCGAGCGTCTGCGAGGACGCGGCCCCTGGCGCGGAGCCGGATGAGTCGGGAGTAGGCGCAGGCAAGAACCCTGACCCGGTAAAGAGCAGCGATGAGGGGGCTGAACAAAAAAGGCGCCGCCAGAGGAGGCACAGGCAAGACCCTGACCCGGTAAAGAGCAGCAATGAGGGGGGCTGAACAAAAAAAGGCGCCTCCAGAGGAGGCGCAGGCAAGACCGTGACTAGCAATGAGGGGGAGAAACCATAGCGGGAAACTGGCGGTTCCCCTAATGGCCGTGGTGCCTCATCAACACCACGCACTCAATGTAAGTCATTCTCATTCTCTCTGTCAACGCGAATGCGAATGTTTTTTATTTCAGCTTCCTGCCAGATGCAGCCACAGGGGCAGCGTGGCCATGGCCAGCAGCGTCTGGCCGGTGATCAGGGCGGCCATCAGCTCGGCGTCGCCGCCCAGCTGGCGGGCTAGGATGTAGGCCGAGGTGGCGGTGGGCAGGGCGGCGAACAGCAGCGCCACGTCGCGGCTCACCGCGTCCAGCCCCAGCAGCAGCGCCAGACCGAACACCAGCGCCGGCATCAGCATCAGCTTGACGAGGTTGGAGGTCCACACCCCGCGGTCCAGGCGCAGCAGCGCCTGAGGGCGCAGGGCCACACCCACCGCCACCAGCCCCAGCGGCAGGGCGGCACGACCCAGCAGCTCCACGGCCGAACCGCTCCAGCCGGGCAGGCCGATACCGGTGAGATTGAGGCCGATACCGGCCAGGCAGGCCAGGATCAGCGGGTTGCGCACCAGGGCCGCCAGGCTCTTGCCCAGGCTCGAGGGGCCCAGAGTGCCGGCGGCGATGAAGCTGGCCACGCACAGCACGTTGACCACCGGGACCATCAGCGCCACGGCGACCGCCGCCACCGTGGCGCCGGCCGAGCCATGCAGGGCAGCCGCTCCGGCAACCCCCACGTAGGTATTGAAGCGCAGCGCACCCTGGAATACCGAGGTGAAGGCCGCCGGCGCCAGGCCCAGCCGCCGCTGTGCCGCCCACAGCAGCCCGGCGAAGGCCAGCATGCCGCCGAGCAGGGCGATGGCCAGGCGTATCACCGGCACCTCGCCCACGTTGGCGGTGGCCAGCGTGGCGACCAGCATGGCGGGAAAGAGCAGGAAATAGATGACCTTCTCGAGCTGTACCCAGAAGTCGTCGCTCGGCTGGCGCAATCGGCCGAGTGCGGCGCCTAGCAGAATCAGCAGGAACAGGGGGCCCAGCGCATTGGTAACGCCTTCCATCTCGATATCCTTGTCGTCTTGGGTTGAGCCGCCGGACCGTTAAACCCTGCGACAACGGTACACGCCAGACCCGTAAACAAATGCTGTTAAGCTTATCCTCTACCGCCGTTTCGTGAAGTGCTGCTTTCGCTGCCATGTCCTCGCCCACCCTGCCTAACGTCGGCAAGTCCCGCTTTCCGGGGCTCCGCCTGCTGATCCTGGCCACGCTGCTCACGCTTTGCGTGGCGCTGTGGTATCTGGCTGCGCACCTGCTGCGTGGCGGCGCCGACGTCGACTGGCATCTCGCCACGCTGCCCTGCGAGCTTCAGCGCGGTGAGTGCAGTGCCACCCTGGGCGAGGGGCGCAGGCTGACCCTCGATGTCGACGCGCCCGGGAGCATTCGGGCGCTGGAGCTGCTGCCGCTGAAAGTCCAGGTGGATGGCATCGAAGCGCAGTCGGTCAGAGTCGACTTCGTTGGCAGCGACATGGATATGGGCTTGCATCGTTTCCCCCTGAGCAAGCAGGATAGAGGACATTTCGAAGGTGTCGGCCAGGTGCCGATCTGTACCGAATCGGTCATGCGCTGGCAGGCTCAGGTGGTGGTGGAGACGCCTGAGGGTCGGCTGGGGAGTCGATTCGATTTCACCGTGGAGCGGAGTTTGCCATGAAACGGCAACGTATGTGGATGGCGCTGGGGGCGCTGATCGTCGTGGTGGGCCTGGGGGGGCTGTTCGGTTACCAGCAGTTCCAGGACGACGACGACGGCAGTCCGCGGGGCGGCCCGGTGGAGCTGCCTTCTACCCAGGGCGACTTCTCGCTGACCCAGCTCGAGGACGACCAGCTGGCGGTGCTGTTCTTCGGTTACACCTACTGTCCCGACGTGTGTCCGATGAGCATGGCGGTGATGCGCCAGGTGATGCAGGGGCTGGATGACGAGCAGCGGCGCCGGGTGGTGCCGGTGCTGATCTCGGTGGATCCCGAGCGCGACACCATCGAGCGGCTCACCGAATACGTCGGCTACTTCGGCGACGACTTCATCGGCGCCACCGGCAGCCAGGAGCAGCTCGAGGAGCTGGCCGCACGCTATGGCGTGGTCTGGCGTCGGGTGGAAACGCCCGAGTCGGCGATGGAGTACACCGTCGACCACAGCTCTTCGCTCTATCTGGTCGATCGCGAGGGCACCATCCGTCAGCGCGTTCTCTACTCGCCGGCGCCGCATGCCCTGCGCTCGGCGCTGGAGCAGGAGCTCGGCGGCTGAGACCGCCGAGCGTCTACTTCTCTCCAGAGCCCTGTCTTCAGGGCTCTGTCATTCAGGGCTCTGTCCGAGCCGCTCGAGCATGCTCATCAGCGCCTTGACCTGTACGCCTTCCCGGGTGTCGTGCAGCGGGTCGAGCTGCCAGGTGCTTTCGGTGAAGCCCCACCAGTCCCAGCAGCCCTGGGGGTTGGCCAGGCTGGTGGTGGCCTGAGGGTAGAGCACGACGCGCTGGTTGGCCTCGGCCCACTCGTTGAGTCCGCTGTGCTCCACGAAGGCACGGTCGATCTGCTCCTCGGTCATGCCGCAGCCGTGCAGGGCAATCGTCAACTCGCAGCCGCCCGATTCGCAGCCTTCAGGAATCAGCACGTAGCCGGCCTTGCCCAGGCCGCGAGCGGCGAACGGTGCCTGATCGAAGCGCAGTAGCTCACTGGCGGTGCCCTGCTGGGGGGGCGTCAGTGTGCCGTGCAGCCAGCCCAGCGCCTCGCCGGCAATGTCGAGATCGCAGGCCAGCATATGGGTTCCACCGCCGAGTCGACACTGCGCCAGCTGGCTCGGTGGGACCTGCTCGTCGGCCTGGACGGGCCAGCCATGACCGACACCGGGTGAGCGCACGACCCTGAGTTGCTCGTCGGGGCTGGCCAACCAGCCGGCGAGCTGCTCTGCCAACGCCTCGCCCAGAGAGGGATTCACCACGCCGTCCTCTTCACCGTGCCAGACGAAGGCCCGCAGCTCGGCCAGGGCTTCCGCCTCTCCCACCAGGCCGCGGGCCTGATAGTCCCGCAGGCGCGCGTCCAGTACGCTGAGGTCGGGCGGTCCGCGACGCGTGGCCATGCACTGGCCCAGCGCCTGGCCGAGGCCGCCCTGAGCGCAGCTCCAGGGGCCGGCCGCCAGTACGGCCAGGCCGGCGAAGCGCTCCGGCCAGGCAACGGCCAGTTGGGTGGCCATGTAGCCACCCGAGGAGACGCCGATCACGCTGATTCCCTCAGGCTCGATGCCGAGCCGGGGCAGTTCCGGCAGGCGCTCGGCGGCCTGTGCACCGGTCGCCAGCAGCAGGCCGACGACCAGGAGTGACGAGGCTCTCATGGCGTCGCGTCACTCCATGACGTCGAGCAGCTCGACGCGGAAGATCAGCGTCTCGTTGGGGCCGATGGGGCCCTGGCCCTGGGCGCCGTAGCCCAGCTCCGGGGGAATGAACAGCATCCAGGTATCGCCCACGCTCATCAGCTGCAGGGCCTCCTGCCAGCCCTCGATCACCTGATCGACGCGGAAGCTGAGTGGCTGGCCGCGCTCCAGGGAGCTGTCGAATACCGTGCCGTCGACCAGGGTGCCTTCGTAGTGCACTTCCACATGGGAACTCGGCCCCGGGCTTTCGCCATCGCCGCTCTCCAGCACCTCGTACTGTAGGCCCGAGTCGGTCGTCGTGACCTCCTCGCGCTCGCCGTTCTCGGCCAGAAAGGCCTGGCCTTCGGCGAGATTGAGTTCGGCCAGCTGCTCGGCCTCCGCCTGGCGGGCCGCCAGCGCGTCCTGCTGGAACTGGCTCAGGGTCTCGGCCATCTCCTCGGCGCTCATGGCCGGGTCGTTACCCTCGATGATGTCGCGGATGGCAGCGCTGAAGGCGTCGACATCGAGCTCGGGATACTCCTGGGCGATGCTCTGGCCGTAGGCGATGCCGAGGCTGTAGCTGAGACGCTCATCCTCTGTCTCCGGCGCAGCCAGGGCGAAAGGCGCCGCGGCCACCAGGGCAGCCAGGGAGGCGGAAGTCAGCAGTGTCTTCATGCAGAGTCCTGTCGATTGGTCTTGGGGCGATTTGTACGGCGCTCCCGGGGGAGCGGTCGGCTCGATACCAGTACTCGGACTCTATCAGGGCAGGGCCGGTTCCGCACATGCATGGTGCATGACGAATGGTGCATGACGAACCCGGCCTGCCGCTCACACCACCAGTGTGGGGCAGTGGGCGGCTCCCGCCACCCGCTGCGCCACGCTGCCCAGTAGCAGGCTCTTCTCGCCGTTGGTGCCCTGGGCGCCCACCACGATCAGGTCGCACTCACGCTTGCGCGCGAAGCGCACGATGGTGCGCGAAGGCTGGCCGCCCTTGACGAAGGCACGCAGCTTGTCGGGGTCGGCCCCCAGCCCCGCCGCCTCGCTCTTGGCCTGTACGGCGATTTCGGTGGCGTACTCCTTGAGCGCATCGTCGGGGATGTCGAGCCTTGCCGGGCGCACCATGGAGAGCGAGGCCTCCAGCAGGCTGTGGTGCTTGAACACGCACAGCACGTAGAGCTCGGCGCCGGTCAGCAGGTGCAGGCCCACGGCCTTCTGCAGCGCCTTCAGGGCGCCCTTCGAGCCGTCCACCGGTACCAGTATGCGATTGAACATCTCAGCGTCTCCTCAGCATCGGGCCGCTAGCGGAAGGCCATGTCGCGCAGGAACAGGGCGATCTGCGGGAACATGATGATCAGCGCTGCCGACAGGATCAGCATGAAGACGAAGGGCGGCGTGCCGCGTATCACCTCCCAGTAGGGGCGCTTGAAGATGGCAATGGCGGTGAAGATGTCGCAGCCGAAGGGTGGCGTTGCCGAGCCTATCGCCACCTGCAGGGTGATCAACACGCCCACCAGCACCGGGTCGAGACCGGAGGCGGCGATGGCCGGGGCGAAGATCGGCGTCAGCACCAGGATCACCACGATCGGATCGACGAACATGCAGGCGATGAAGAAGGCCACGCAGATGGCGATCAGCACGCCGACCGGCCCCGCCTCGTTGATGCCGAACGCCTCGAGCAGGGTCTGGGGGATCTGGGCGAAGGAGATGATCCAGGAAAAGCCGTTGCCCACCGCCACCAGGATGAACACCACCGCGGTGATCAACCCGGTGGATTTGGCGATGGCGTACATGTCCGGCAGCTTCAACGAGCGGAAAATCACGAACTCGAGCAGCACGGCATACAGCACGCAGGCCGCGGCCGCCTCGGTGGGGCTGAAGATGCCGCCGTAGATACCGCCCACGATCAGCACCGGGAAGCCCAACGGCCATAGCGCCTTCTGCACCGCGGTGAGGCGCTCGCGCCAGGTGGACTTGGGCTCGGTGGGTACGTCCTTGATGATGGCGTAGGCCACGCAGTAGAGCGAGAACATCAGCAGGATCAGCAGACCGGGACCGATACCGGCGATGAACAGCTCGCCGATGGAGGTGCCCGAGATGACGCCGTAGATGATCATGCCGATGCTCGGCGGGATCAGAAAGGCAATGTCGCTGGAGTTGATGATCAGCGCCAGGGTGAAGGGGTCCTTGTAGCCGGCCTTGAGCATGCGCGGGCGCAGCGGCGACCCCACCGCCACCACGGTGGCCTGGGTCGAACCCGAGACCGCGCCGAACAGGGTGCAGGAGGCAGCGGTGCTGACGGCAAGGCCGCCCTTGATGTGGCCGACGAAGCTCATGACCATGTCGATCAGGCGGTGAGCCGACTGGCCGCGGGTCATGATGTCGGCGGCGAGGATAAACATCGGCACGGCGATCAGCGCCGTGGGCCGGATGCCGCCCATCATCTGCTGGATGAGGGTTTCCATCTGACCCATGCCGCCGAAGGTCATGTAGAAACCGACGAAGGCCGCCGTGGCCAGGGGAATCATCATCGGAAACCCCAGCAGCAGCAGCACGATCATGATGGAGAGAATGATGGCTGTCATGGTTATTGTTCCTTGTCGCCCTGCGTCAGACTTCCGTCTCGGTATCCTTGTAGCCGTCGACCACATGAGTCGACAGATAGACATCGTGTGAAGTGAGGTTCTTGAACGCGGTGAGCAGGTACTGGATGCCGGTGATAGTGAAGCCGATGGGTACCCAGAGATAGATCGTCCACACCGGAATGCTCAGCGAGGGCAGTACCCGGCCGCGTCCGTAGAGGGTCTGGATGTAACCGATGGAGAAGTAGCAGAGCACGAACATCACCAGCGCGGTGAACAGGCAGATGAAGATCATCAGGGCGCGCCGGCCCCCGGTGGGGAGAATGTCGTAGAACGCGGACATACGGATGTGGCGGCCGTGGCGCGCCGCATAGCCGATGCCGGCGAAGGTGATCATGACGATCAGGATGCGATTGACCTCCTCGGCGAAGTGCAGGCTCTCGCCGAAGGCAAAACGGCTGATGACGTTGGCAACGGTATTGATCGCCATCAGGATCACCCCCACGGCGAGGATGACGGCCTCGGCGCGGCTGATCCAGGTATCGACGACGCCGAGGGGGCCGGGGAGCGTGGAACGGTAGTTCTTTTCGGACTCTTCTTCTGTCATGCGACCGGTCTCCTGAAGGCTGTCCTGCGAGGTTCGAAGCGTCAGCCTTTAAGGTAAGTAACGTAAGCCGGCAGGAACAGGCCGGCTGCAACGCTGTTTGGCCGGGTGGCGCTGGCCCGGAAACACGAAGGGGCAGCCGACCGGCTACCCCCTCGATGCTTGCACGTCGAATCGCTCGCGGCTTACTCGTCGCCGGTGACGGCTTCGAGGTCTGCCTTGAACTGCTCGAGGAGTTCGCGGCCGCGGTCGCCGGTCATCTCGATGAAGCGTTCCTCGACCCGCGGGGCACGCTCACGGAAGGCCTCGATTTCGTCCTCGTCGAGACGGGTCACGGTGACCTCGTCGGAGGCTTCCTGGATCTTCTCCAGCGACTCGTCGGCCAGGCCGGAGATGTGCTCCATGGTGTGCTCGTAGGCGGCCTCGGCGGCATCACGCACCAGCTGCTGCTCCTCCTCGGAGAGGCCGTCGAAGAAGTCCTGGTTGGCCATCATCGCGGTGGTGAACCAGCCGTGGCCGGTGAAGACCAGGTGCGGGGAAACCTCGTAGAGGCCGCCGGACTCGATCCAGAAGATCGGGTTCTCCTGACCCTGGATGATGCCGGTCTGCAGGCCGCCGTAGACCTCACCCCAGGGCAGCGGGGTCGGCGTGGCACCGAAGGCACGATAGGTCTCGGAGAGCAGCGGGTTGGTCATGGTACGGATGTTCTTGCCGCGCAGATCCTCCGGGCGGCGGATCGGCTCGTCCACGGTGATGACCATCTCGCCTTCGGGGTACATCTTGAGCAGCTCGAGGCCCTGTTCGGCATAGAGCTCCGGGAACATCTCGTTGATCGCCACGCTCTCGTCGAAGAACCGCAGAACGGTCTCTTCGTCGGTGGGCAGCAGATAGGGGATGAAGAAGATCTGGGCTTCGGGAATCAGAGCGCCGGTGAAGCCGGGCGACTGGTTGACGAACTGCAGGATGCCGGCCTGGGTCTGCTCCATGATATCGTCGGATTCACCCAGCTCGCCGAAGCGATAAATCTGGACGGTATTATCGGAGTTTTCCTCGATGTACTCCTTGAAGGCGACGGCGAACACGTCCTGAACGTCACCTTCGAATTCCTCATGCGCATAGCGCCAGTTGGCGGAATGGGCGGCAGCCGACATGCCGAACAGCAGTGCGCCGATACTGGCAGTGGTCAACAGCTTGGTTGCCTTCATTATTATGTTCTCCTTGCAGGTTTGGCCCGTGAAATAAGAGGCATCGACAGGCATTGGTAGCCACAAAACGCTACACATGTTTTTTCAGGCTAGCGTGCCGCCTACAGAGGGTCAAGCTGGCATTCGAGGGTTTGAACCGCCAAAAGTTGCTCTTTTTTCTGTAATTTCCAGCGACTTGCAAGGGAATTTTCGAGGTTGGGAATGGGGCTGGATAACGCCTCCAGTGGCATCGTTCGCAGGGCCAGATGCTGCAGTCGCAGCAACGTTTCGCGTTCGGCCGCCAGTTCGGCCTGCTGAATGCGGCGGCGCACCTCGGCGGTGCCGGGATCGTGGGCGGCCTGGGCCTTCAACCGTCGACGCAGCGTCCGCAACGGCACCGTCACTTCCTCCTGCCAGCGGTGAATCGCTGCCAGTTCGGCGGGCGCCTCGGCAGGCGTCAAGCCGTGACGATGCAGCCAGCAGCGCCACAGCAGCTCGCAGACATCGACACCGGCGTCGTCCTGCAGCAGCAGGCAGGCCGACTCCACCCCGGGGCGAGCATAGAAGGAGAGGGCGAAATCCCACAGCGGGTCGGCGGCAAGCCCGGCCCGCAGAGATGCCATGGTTGCGGTAGAATCGTCGCTCATGATCTAGAAGTCGCCGCCGTGGTCTCGCGAGCGAACACCCGGCCGCGACCGTACCCTGTATCGCCAGTTGGAGCCTGCATGATTGCACTGCGCCAGGTTGCCCTGCAACGCGGCACCCAGACCCTGCTCGAGGAAGCCGAACTGACCCTGCATGCCGGGCACAAGGCCGGTATCGTCGGCCCCAACGGGGCCGGCAAGTCCAGCCTGTTCGGGCTGCTGCTGGGCACGCTTGCCCCCGACCGCGGCGAGATCGAGATGAGCGGGGGCCAGCGCATCGCCCACATGGCCCAGGAGGTCGATGCCCTCGACCGGCCCATCGTCGACTACGTGCTCGACGGCGACCGCGAGCTGCGCCAGACCGAGGCCGCGCTCGAGGAGGCACGCCGCCAGGGCGATGCCAACCGCGAGGCCGAGCTGCACGGTCACATCGAAGCGCTGGATGGCTACAGCGCGCCGTCGCGGGCCGCTCAGCTGCTGATCGGGCTGGGCTTCGGCCAGGCCGATCTGAGCCGCCCGCTGTCGGCCTTCTCCGGCGGCTGGCGCATGCGCGCCAACCTGGCGCGCACCCTGTTCATGCCGTCGGATCTACTGCTGCTCGACGAGCCCACCAACCACCTTGACCTCGACGCCCTGCTGTGGCTCGAGCAGTGGCTTATGCGCTACCCCGGCACCCTGCTGCTGATCTCCCACGACCGCGACTTCCTCGACGCGGTGTGCGACCACATCGTCCATTTCGACCGGCGCCGGCTGGTGCTCTACCGCGGCAACTACTCCACCTTCGAGCGTACCCGCGCCGAGAAGCTGGCCCTGCAGCAGGCCGAGGCGGCCAAGCAGCAGGCCCGGCGCGAGGAGATCGAGCGCTTCGTGGCGCGCTTCAAGGCCAAGGCGAGCAAGGCGCGCCAGGCCCAGAGCCGCATGAAGATGCTCGAGCGCATGGGCGACATCGCCGTGGCCCACGCCGACTCGCCGTTCCACTTCACCCTGCCCGCCGCCGACAAGACCTCGCATCCGTTGCTGGTGCTCGACCAGGCCCGGCTCGGCTATCGGGATGAGAGCGGGACGGAAAAAGCTCAGCTCGACGAGGTCAAGCTGACCATCCTGCCGGGGCAGCGCATCGGCCTGCTGGGGCCCAACGGGGCCGGCAAGTCGACGCTGATCAAGTCGCTGACCGGCGAGCTGCCGCTGCTGGCAGGCCAGCGTATCCCGGGCGAGCATCTCGCCGTAGGGTACTTCGCCCAGCACCAGCTCGAGGGGCTCGACATGACGGCCACGCCGTTCATGCACGTGCAGCGGCTCTCGCCCACCGCCAGCGACCAGGCGATCCGCACCTTCCTCGGCGGCTTCGGCTTCCAGGGAGACGACGCCTTCGGCGAGGTGGGGCGTTTCTCCGGCGGCGAGAAGGCGCGCCTGGCGCTGGCCCTGGTGGCCTGGCGCAAGCCCAATCTCTTGCTGCTCGACGAGCCCACCAACCACCTCGACCTGGAAATGCGCGAGGCGCTCACCGAAGCGCTGGCCGCCTTCGAGGGCACGGTGATCCTGGTTTCTCACGACCGCCACCTGCTGCGTGCCACCGTCGACGAGTTCTGGCGCGTGGCCGACCATCGCGTCGAGCCCTTCGACGGCGATCTGGAGGACTATCGTGCCTGGCTCAAGGCGCGGCTGGAGGGCGAGCGCCGCGAGGCGCGGGCCGACAAGGTCGAGCGTCAGGCGGAGAGCGCGGCACCCAAGGAGGACCGCAAGGCGAGCCGCCGCGCCGCCGCCGAGCTGCGCGAGAAGCTGCGGCCGCTGAAGAAGGTGCGCGACCGCGCCGAGCAGGCGCTGGAGAAGGCCCAGGAAGAGCTGGCCGCGGTGGAGGAAGCGCTGGGCGAGGCCGAGCTCTACACCGACCCGACGCGCAAGGCCGAGCTCACCGAGCGGCTGGCCCGCCAGGGCGAACTCAAGTCACGGCTGGAGACGCTGGAAGCCGAGTGGCTGGCCGCCGAAGAGGCGCTCGAGGCGATGGAGGCGGAGCTTCTCGAAAGCGGGGCCTGACATGCCCGGAACAACGACATCACGATGCTGATGGTAGCTTACGCTAGCGGCGCCGGGGACAGGTCGAAGAGGAGGTCATTTGCCATGGATGGCAAATGTAGCGCCCAGGGATGGGTTCACAGCGCCTCCTCGCAGGCCTGTCCCCGGATCAGCCGCGGAATGCGGCCAGCAATGGTGCCTTCAACTCTCCAGCAGAAACGTCACCGGCCCGTCGTTGATCAGCTCGACCTGCATGTTGGCGGCGAATTCGCCGCTCTCGACCCGGGGCCAGGCCGCCCGGGCGCGGTCGAGCAGGTAGTGGAACAGCCGCTCGCCGTCGGCCGGCGGCGCGGCGCTGGAGAAGCTCGGGCGCAGCCCCTTGCGGGTATCGGCGGCCAGGGTGAACTGAGAGACCAGCAGCAACCCGCCTTCGACCTGCTGCAGGTCGAGGTTCATCTTGCCCGCCTCGTCGCTGAACACCCGGTAGTGCAGCAGCTTGTGCAGCAGGCGCTCGGCGGCGGTCTCGTCGTCGCCCTTCTCCACCCCCACCAGGGCCAGCAGGCCGTGATCGATGGCCCCCACCGTTCGCTCGTCCACCGTCACGCTGGCGCGTCGCACACGCTGTATCAAGGCTTTCATGCGCCGATATCCCCTTTCTGAGCATGAGTTTGCCGAAAGGGTATCACGCAACTTCAGCTTGGTGCGGAGAGGGTGTTACCAAGCGCGGCACAGCATGATGTCGCAATGCGGCTCGGCCAGCAGCGCCTCGGTGATGGGGCTCTGGCGTCCCAACTGACCGCGGCTGCTCAGCGCCAGCAGGTCGGGTGGCTGGCGCCGCAGCCGGGTGACCAGCACCTCCAGCGGGTCGCCCTGTTCCAGTACCAGGTCGACGTCGGGCACGCTGTCGAGCTCGCCCATCAACTGGTCGGTCTCGCGCTCTAGCTGGCAGCGCAGGCGCTCCACCTCGCGGTCGCGCCAGCGGGCATAGTCGCTGTCGGAGCCCATCTCGCGTTCGCCGGGGATGTCCCAGGCGTGGAGCAGGGTCAGGTGGCTTTCGGGGAAACGCTTGAGCACCTCGCGCAGGGTATTGCGGCTGGCCAGCGAGAAGTCCACGGGCAGCAGGATTTCCTGCCAGTCGCGGTTTGCCGGCTGGATCACCGACAGCACCGGACAGGGCGCGCTGCGTAGCACGCGAGCCAGGGTGGTGCCGATGATCAGGTCGTTCTGCCCGCGCTTGCGGTGGGAGCCCAGCACGATCATGTCCACCTCGCGGTCGTGGGCTTCGCGGACGATCTCGGCATAGGTGGCACCGGCCACGGTCTGCAGCATGACGCTGGGCTCCGGCAGGGCATAGTCCTCACGGATGTCCGTCATGATGGCCTGCATGTCGTCGACCACGGCGGCTTCGAGATCGTGTAGCACGCGGCGCGGCAGGTAGGGGTCGAGCACGTGGATGACGTCCAGGCGTGCACCGCTCTCCGTGGCCAGGCGAATGGCCCGGGCAAAGGCGGCGCGGTTCTCGGCCGAAAGGTCGCAGGCGAACAGCAGGGTCTGGGTCATGGCGTCTCTCCGATGCGATGAGCCTGGCGAGGCAGACTTCAGCATGGGCGCCAGTCGGCGAGGCTGCAAGGCCGTTTCGTTACCACCAGCGATGGAAGTGGTGCACCGGCCCGTGGCCCTGGCCCACCGCGAGCCGCCGGCTCTCGGTCAGCGCCGTTTCGAGCCACTGCTTGGCCGCGGCGATGGCGGTGGGCAGCTCGTCGCCCAGGGCGAGGCGGGCGGCGATGGCGGAAGAGAGCGAACAGCCGGTGCCGTGCAGGTTGGAGGTGGCGATCCGGGTGCCCTCGATCCAGCGGCTCTCGCCGTCAGCGATCAGTAGATCGGGGCAGCTCTCGTCGCGCAGATGGCCGCCCTTGAGCAGTACGGCGCCGGCGCCCAGGCCGGCCAGCGCCGGCGCCATGGCCAGCATCTCGTCGCGGCTGGTCGGCGCCGGGCGCCCCAGCAGCACCGCGGCCTCGGGCAGGTTGGGGGTGATCAGGTCGGCCAGCGGCACCAGCACCTCGCGCACCGCAGCGATGCCCACGTCGTCGACCAGGATGTCGCCGCTCTTGGCTACCATCACCGGATCCAGCACGACCCAGCGGGGGCGCCTGGCCTCGAGCGCGTCGCGGATGGTCTCGGCGACCTCGCGGCTGGCGACCATGCCGATCTTCACCGCATCGAGCGCCACGTCATCGAGCAGCGTGTCGAGCTGCAGGCGGATGAACTCCACCGGAATCGGGTGGACGCCGCGCACGCCGCGGGTGTTCTGGGCGGTCAGTGCGGTGATGATGCTGGTACCATAGGCGCCCAGCGCCGAGAAGCTCTTGAGATCGGCCTGAATGCCGGCTCCCCCGCTGGGATCGGAGCCGGCGATGGTGAGCGCATTGGGAACGGGGCGGTGGGTCGTCATGGCGTCCTCTCGCAAACAGAATGGCGGTGTAGGGAGGCTGGATGCTGAGTCTTTTCGTGGTGGCGTTCGTCAGCGCCACCCTGTTGCCGGGTGGCTCCGAGGTGTGGCTGGCGCGCCAGTGGTGCCTGGGACAGCCGGTGCTGGCGCTGTGGCTGGTGGCCACCTCGGGCAACACCCTGGGCAGTCTGGTCAATGTCTGGATGGGGCGCTATGCGCGCCGTTTCCAGAATCGCCGCTGGTTTCCCGCCTCGCCCCAGGGTCTGGCCCGGGCCGAGGGCTGGTATCACCGCTTCGGCGAGTGGAGCCTGCTGCTCTCCTGGGCGCCGGTGATCGGCGATCCGCTCACCGTGCTGGCCGGCATCTTCCGCCTGCCATGGTGGCGGGCCATTTTGCTGATCACCGTGGCCAAGGGGACACGCTACGCCGTGGTGCTTTATCTCGCCCAGGCCTGGCTGGCCCCGCTCTGCCAGTAACGTCAGGCCAAGCCAGGCTCAAGACCAGGCCAGACTCATCTCAACACCGAAGGCAACCAAGTGGCCAGCCCCGGGAACAGTGCCAGCGCCCCCAGCATGCCGAGCTGCATCAGGATGAAGGGCACCACGCCGCGGTAGATGGCGGAGGTCGGCACCGACTCCGGCGTCACTCCGCGCAGGTAGAACAGCGCGAAGCCGAACGGCGGCGTCAGGAACGATGTCTGCAGGTTCACCGCGATCATGATGCCGAGCCAGATCGGGTCGAGGCCCATCATCAGCAGCACCGGGCCGACGATCGGCACCACCACGAAGGTGATCTCGATGAAGTCGAGAATGAAGCCGAGCAGGAAGATCACCAGCATCACCACCAGGGTGGCACCGACCACGCCGCCGGGCAGCGCCTCGAACATCTCCTTGACCAGCTCCTCGCCGCCGTAGGCGCGGAACACCAGCGAGAACAGCGCGGCGCCGATCAGGATCAGGAACACCATGCTGGTGACCTTGGTGGTGGTGAACACCACCTCGCGCAGCATCGGCAGGTTCATGCGGCGGTTGACCAGCGCCAGCAGGAAGGCGCCGGTGGCGCCCACCGCCGAGGCTTCGGTGGGGGTGGCGAAGCCGCCCAGGATCGAGCCCAGCACGGCGACGATCAGCAGCACCGGCGGAATCAGCCCCTTGATCAGCAGCGGCAGGATGCTGCCGCTGTGGCCCAGCTCCTGTTTCAGCACGTCCCGATCTGCAGCCGGTGCGCTTTCCGGCTTCAGCCAAGCAACGACCATCATGTAGACGATATAAGCCACCACCAACAGCAGGCCGGGAATCAGGGCGCCGACGAACAGATCGCCCACCGAGACGGTCTTGGGGCTCCACACGCCCATGGCCAGCTGGGCGCGCTGATAGGCGTTGGAGAGCACGTCGCCCAGCAGCACCAGGGCGATGGAGGGCGGGATGATCTGGCCCAGGGTGCCGGTGGCGCAGATGCTGCCGGTGGCCAGCGCCGGCGAATAGCCGCGCTTGAGCATGGTCGGCAGCGACAGCAGACCCATGGTGACCACGGTGGCGCCGACGATGCCGGTGGAGGCGGCCAGCAGCATGCCGACCAGGATCACCGAGATGCCGAGCCCGCCGCGCAGGGTGCCGAACAGCAGCGCCATGGCGTCGAGCAGGGTCTCGGCCACGCGGGACTTCTCCAGCAGCACCCCCATCAGCACGAACAGCGGCACCGCCAGCAGGGTCTGGTTGGTCATGATGCCGTAGAGGCGGTTGGGCATGGCGCCCATCATGCGCGCCTCGAAGGGCACCGGCACGCCCATCTGCAGCAGCAGATGGCCCAGGCCGGCGAAGATCAGCGCGGTGCCGGCCAGCGCCAGGGCCACCGGATAGCCCAGCATCAGCACGGCGCAGACGGTGAGGAACAGGAACAGCGGCATGAATTCGAGCAGGGCTTCCACGTCAGACTACCTCGTCGTGGTCGGGAGTATTGCCCGGCGCCTTGCCGCGCAGGATCAGTATCTGGCGCATTACCTGGGCCACGCCCTGCACCAGCAGCAGCGCCATCATCACCAGAATCAGCGTCTTGAGCAGGTAGACGCCGGGGATGCCGCCGTCGGGCGAGCGCTCGAGGATCGCCCAGCTGCTGCGCACGTAGCCATAGCTCGACCAGGCGATGAACAGCACCACCGGGAACAGCAGGAACAGGGTACCGCCGAGATCGATCCAGGCCCGCCCGCGGGCGGAGAGCTTGCGGTAGAAGATGTCGACGCGTACATGGCCATCGTGGCGCAGGGTCCAGGCCGCCCCCAGCATGAACACCATGGCGTGCATGTACATGACCGACTCCTGCATCACCACGCTGTGGATGCTGAAGACGTAGCGCATCACCACGATGGCGAACTGTACCGCCATCATGATGATCACCAGCCAGGCGATGGAGCGGCCCACGACCTCGGTAAAGCCGTCGAGCCATGCGAGCAGGACCGGATCACGGTTCGCGGTAGGCATGGGAGGGTCTCGTGTCGAAGCGAATCAGGGACCGCATCATCGCCGATTCCGCCGCGGGCGTCATCCCTGGTCCTCAACGCCCGGCCCGACGTCTCATGTTCGACGTCGTACGACCAGGCGCAGACGGTTTTCCGGTATGGCCTAGAGGCTCTGCTTCTTGTGCAGCGCTTCCAGCACCGCCTGGCAGGATGTCGGCAGGGCGACATCGACGGCAATCGGCAGGTGGTCGGAGAAGAGGTGATCGAGCACGCGCACGTCCCGGGCCTCCAGGGAGTCGGAGAGCAGGATGTGGTCCAGTGCGCGGCGCGGCTGCCAGGAGGGATAGCTGAGCAGCGGACGCACGGGGTGCAGCGGCAGCGAGGCGCAGAAGCGCGAATGTGCATGCAGCTGATCCGGCGTGCAGTTGAGATCGCCCATCACCACCACGTGGCGCAGCGGCTGAATGATCTCGCTGAGATAGTCGAACTGGCGCATCCGCGCACGATGGCTCAGCGCCAGGTGGGCGACGAACAGATGCAGAGCGTCCGGGCCGTCGCCGTAGCGGGCGTGGATGGCGCCGCGGCCCGGCAACGTGCCGGGCAGGCGGTGCTCCTCGACCAGCGTCGGGGCGAGGCGCGACAGCAGACCGTTGCTGTGCTGGGCGAAGCGTCCCAGGTTGCGGTTGAGCTGCTGGTAGTGGTGGGGAAAGCCGCCCCGGGTGGCCAGGTATTCGACCTGGTTGACGTTGCTCGAGCGAAAGCTGCCGCCGTCGACCTCCTGCAGGCCGACGATGTCGAAGCGGCTCAGCACGCTGCTGACCATGTCGAGCCGCCGCGCCCGCTGCGGGTGCGGCAGCAGGTGTTGCCAACTACGGGTGAGGTAATGGTGATAGGCCGACGTCTGGATACCGACCTGCATGTTGAAGGTGAGCAGCTTGAGGTGCCCACCTTCGAGGGTCGGGGTCCTGGCCTCGGCCAGATGCGAGTTCTCGGCAGTCACGGTCAGTCTTCGCGCTCCTGACGCACGCGCTCGATCAAGGCATCGGCCACTTGCGGCATGTTCTCCAGGCTGCCGGCGCTGCTGGGGGTGACCAGATAGCGGCCGTCGATGATCAGCGCTGGTACGCCCATCAGACGCATGCTGCGCATGCGCGCATGGGCCTGGTTGACCTGCGATTTGACGCCGAAGGAGTCGAGCGCCTTACGAGCCTCCTCCTCGCTGACACCGTATTCGCTGAAGAAGGCGGCAATGCTATCGGCATCGGTCAGCCGGCGTCCCTCTTGATGAATGGCGTTGAAGATGTCTGCGTGGGCCTCTTCGCGGATGCCCAGTTCCTCGGCGGCATAGAACACCACGGCGTGGGTGTTCCAGTCGCCGCCCATGGTGGCGGGCAGGTGCTCCACGCTGACGTCGTCGCCCAGGGTCTCGTACCACGCCTTCACGCTGCTTTGCAGGTTGTAGCAGTGCGGACAGCCGTACCAGAACGCCTCGACGACCTCGATCTGGCCCTCCTCGACGCGGGTCTCGACGGGCTCGGGCAGGCGCTCGTAGTGCTGGCCCTCGACCACATTGGCCGAGGCGAGCGATGCCAGACCGAGGCCGGCCACGGCAATCACGGCTGACTGGAGAAGGCGGAAAGGTTTGAACATGGATTGAGCTCCTTGAGAAGCCGCAGGTTAGGGCGGCAATGTCAGCATAGCGAATTTGCTGCTCACTTTGAGGGCTGGAGTCGGTTACGGTTCCCCGTGCACCTTATGCCGCTGCATACGGAGAAGGCGGCCTAAGCCGCCTTCCGCTGCCGGCTCGTGGCCGGCGAATGCCTGTCGGCAGTGACTCAGTGCAGGCCGTAGATGTAGTTGGCCACCGCCTGCATGTCGGCATCGCTCATCTTGGCGGCGATGTCGGCCATCATGTTGTTCGGGTCGTTGGCCCGCTCGCCGCTGGCGAAATCCTGCAGCGTGGAGACGGTGTACGACGGGAACTGGCCGGAGAGCGCCGGGTAGACGGCAGTGTTGATGCCGGCGCCGGTGGGGCCGTGGCAGGCCGCACAGGCGGGGATGCCCTTGGTCATGTCGCCGGCACGGTAGAGCTCCTGGCCGCGCATCAGCGCTTCCTCGGCGGCATCGGCCTGGCCGACGTGGGGGTCCTGCTCGGCATAGAAGGCGGCCACGTCCCAGGCATCCTCGTCGGAGAAGTCGTCGACCTGGCCGACCATCTCCGGCACCACGCGGTTGCCGTCGCGGATGTCCATGATCTGCTTGGCCGTATAGGTCATGTTCTGACCGGCGAGATGCGGGAAGGAAGAAGCGGAGCTGATGCCGTTCTGACCGTGACAGGCGGCACAGGGCTGTGCCAGCTCACGTCCGGCGGCAGGATCGGCGTCTGCTTCCAGGTCGGCGTGGGCGACGCCAACGGCGCCGATGGTAAATGCCAGGCTTGCCAGTAACTTTCTCATCGCTGTTTCACTATGCCGTTATGGGTTGTACCGGTACGCATCCTGGGAGCTGCCCGAGCCTCTCACGAGCCAGGCCGGGCTCAACCTGCCGAAGCGAGCGCCGCGTGCGCGGTCGCTGCCGGCAAGAGCACGGTGGTACACTAGCGCGCCCAGGTCGCAGACAAAAGACACCGCATTATAACGAAACAAGCCGGCATCGGGAATGCAGGTCAAGAACCCGGCGCTGTCCTCCTGATGCCCATGCCGTAGGAAGTCGAGGTCATGTCCCGTTTGAACTACCAGAGCGCGCGTTTCCTGATCAGCGCACCCACGCTTGCCAAGTGCCCGGTCGATGACGGTGCCGAGGTCGCCTTCGCCGGCCGCTCCAATGCCGGCAAGTCGAGCGCGATCAACACCTTGACCCGGCAGAAGGCGCTGGCGCGCACCTCACGCACGCCGGGTCGTACCCAGTTGATCAACTTCTTCTCGCTGGGCGACGACACCAGCCGCCGGTTGGTCGATCTGCCCGGCTACGGCTACGCCAAGGTGCCGGAAGCGGTCAAGCTCGAGTGGCAGCGCCATCTGGCCGAGTACCTTGAGGGGCGGCATTCGCTGCGCGGCCTGGTACTGGTGATGGACGTGCGCCATCCGTTGACCGAGTTCGACCAGACCCTGCTGGGCTGGGCCGACGACCAGGACAAGCCGGTGCACATCCTGCTGACCAAGGCCGACAAGCTCAAGTCCGGCGCGGCCAAGAACGCCCTGCAGCAGGTGCGCAGCCGCCTGCGTGAGTGGGAGGACCTGGTGACGGTGCAGCTGTTCTCCTCGCTCAAGCGCGAGGGGGTCGACGAGGCGTGCTCCCGCCTGGACCAGTGGCTGAACGATCCCGCCGAGGTTCAGCAACCGGGCAGCAGCGGGGCCTCCTGACCCAGCCGGCGCAGCAGCGCAGGCAACTCGCGTACGTGGTCGAGGCGATGCACGCCGGGCGGCAGGGGCAAGCTATCCACCTGCGGTGAGATCCACACCGCGCGCATGCCCAGGCGTCTGGCCGGCTCGACGTCCTCGCGCCAGGAGTCGCCCACGTGCATGGCGCGGGTCGGCGTCACTCCCAGGCGCCCCAGGGCCGCCAGGAACGGCCGCGGGTCCGGCTTGGGGGCGAACATCTCGCCGGCGGCAATGGCCACCGGGAAGTGCCGGCCCAGGGCCAGGCGCTGCACCGCCACGTTGCCGTTGGTGATGCTGGCCAGGCGGTAGTGCCGGCTCAGCCCGGCCAGCAGCGGTTCCACCTCGGGGTGCGGCTCGACCTGATGACGCAGCTCCATGAAGCGCTCCATGGCCGCCCCGGCCCACAGCCGGGCGGCGGCCGGGTCGAGGCCGAACTCCGCCAGCATCTCGCGCAGGGCTCTCTCGCGCAGCCAGGTGAAGTCGCCGCGGCGCAGCGGATGGGCGCGCGCCAGGGCGCGGCGGCGCTGCTCGAAGGCTTCCAGCGGGAAGCGCTCGGCGAACGAGGGCGAGCCCTGCTGCCCACGCATGCTCAGGCAGGCGCCGAGCTCGCGGTCGAGCCAGGCGTAGTGGCCGGTTTCGGTGGCCACCATCACGCCGTGGTTGTCCCACAGGGTGTCGTCGAGGTCAAAGGTGATGGCCTGGAGCGGCGTGGTTCGCAGCATGGTTCAGGTGCCCGGAGAGTCGTCGCGGCGCCGCCGCGCGCGGGGGTGTGCGGCGTCGTAGCTGGCCGCCAGGTGCTGCCAGTCGAGCTTGGTGTAGACCTGGGTGGTGGAGAGGTTGGCGTGACCCAGCAGCTCCTGCACCGCGCGCAGGTCCTGGCTCGACTCCAGCAGGTGGCTGGCGAAGGAGTGGCGCAGCCGGTGCGGATGCAGGTGCTCGGGCAGGCCGCGCTGGCGGGCCACCTCGGCCAGGCGTTTCTGTATCGCCCGATGGCCGAGCCGGCTGCCGCCGCGGCCGACGAACAGCGCTGTTTCCCCATCGCCGGCCAGGGTGCCGCGCACGGCAAGCCATGCTTCCAGGGCACGCCGTGCGCTGCGGCCGACCGGTACCTGACGCGGCTTGCTGCCCTTGCCTATGACCCGAACGCGGCGGCTGGTGACGTCGCCCAGGTCGAGGCCGGCCAGCTCCGCCAGGCGCAGGCCGCTGGAGTAGAACAGCTCCAGCATCGCCTGGTCGCGCAGCGCCAGCGGCGAGCCGTCGTGGGGCGTATCGAGCAGCCGGGCGAGCTGATCGGCATCCAGCGGCTTGGGCAGATGAGCGCCCTGGCGCGGCGTCGGCACCAGTTCGGCCGGGTTGTGGCCGAGCACGCCGGCGTTCACCAGGAAGGCGCCGAAGTGCGACACGGCGGCACGGCGACGCGCCAGGCTGCGCGGGGCCAGGCCGCGGCTGCGCTCGGCGCCGAGAAAGCGACGCACCAGGCTCAGCTCTAGGCGCGCGGCGTCATGGATGTCGCGCGCCTCGAGGAATTCCGCCAGTGCCTCGAGATCGCGGCGATAGGCGCTCAGCGTGGCCGGACTGGCACTGCGTGACAGCCGCTCCAGGCAGGCGCCCAGCTGCTGTCGCAGCGCGCTCTCAGCCATGCGCCGGGGGGCTGTCATGCACGCTGGGCGCATGGCGCAGCAGCAGCCGGGCCAGCACGTCGCCCAGGTATTCGGTGAACAGGGTGTCCATGCTGGCGCGGAAATGGTCCGGGTCGGGGCTGGCCAGCACCAGGTAGCCCATCGGCTCGCCCAGGGTCAGCCGGGTCAGGGCGCAGGAGCCGGCCTGGCGCGGCGGCTTGGCGTGGGGCAGCAGGCGCCCCCAGTCGGTGGGGGTGAGCCGGGTGCAGCGGCTGGTGCGTCCGTCGAGCAGCGCGGCCAGGCGTACGCCGGCGTGTTCGTCGAGCACGTGGCGCGGCGGCTGCGGTGGCAGCGGCTCGTGATTGGTGAGCTGAGCGGGGCACCACAGGGCCACGGCGGGGATCTGGAAGCGCTCGGCGATCTGCGTGGCCAGTGCCTGGCCCAGGGCATCGGCATCCTCGGCTTCCAGCAGTGCCAGCACAAGCTCGCGGGTGCGGCGATACTGCACCTCGTTGTGACGCGCCGACTCCAGCAGCTGCTCCAGCCGCCACTCGGCCTGTTCGGCGCGGCGGCGCAGGTCGTGAACCAGACGCTCCAGCAGCGAGGTGGTGCCGTGGGCCTCCGGGTGGGGCACCTTGAGTTGCTGCAGCAGCCCCTCGCGGCCGACGAAGAAGTCCGGATGGCGGGCCAGCCACTCGGCCACCCGGTCCGGATCGAGGGTCTTGCGCGGTTCGGGAACGGCTCGGGTCATGCAGTGACTCCTACGGTTCGGGGTGGGCCCGTCACATCAGGCCAGGGCGATACGCCCTTCGAAGACGCGTTCTGCCGGGCCGGTCATGAGCAGTGGCGCCTCGTCGCCGGACCACTCGATGCGCAGGTCGCCGCCGCGCAGATGGACCGTGACCGGGCTCTCCAGCAGACCCTGGCGGATGCCGCTGGCCACTGCGGCACAGGCGCCGGTGCCGCAGGCCAGGGTCTCGCCGGTGCCGCGCTCGAACACCCGCAGGCGGATCTCATGGGGCGATACCACCTGCATGAAGCCGGCGTTGACCCGGCGCGGAAAGCGCGGGTGGCGCTCGATCAGCGGGCCGAGGCGTTCGACGGGGGCGGTGTCGACATCGTCGACGCGCAGCACGGCGTGGGGATTGCCCATGGAGACGGCGCCGATCTCGTAGCGCTCGCCGTCGACCTCGAGCGCATGCAGCGGGCGATCCTCGGTGGCATCGAAGGGTAGGGCCGCGGGTTCGAAGCGCGGGGTGCCCATGTCCACCGTGACCTGATCGTCGTCATTGACCACCAGCGTCAGTGGCCCGCCGGCGGTCTCCACGTGGATCTCGCGCTTGTGGGTCAGGCGCTGATCGCGCACGAAACGGGCGAAGCAGCGAGCGCCGTTGCCGCAGTTCTCCACCTCGCTGCCATCGGCATTGAAGATCCGGTAGCGGAAGTCCATGTCGGGGCTGCGCGGCGGCTCGACCACCAGCAGCTGGTCGAAGCCGATGCCGAAGCGGCGGTCGGCGAGCTTGCGGATCTGCTCGTCGCGCAGCCGCGCCCGCTGGGTGATCAGATCGATCACCATGAAGTCGTTGCCGAGGCCATGCATCTTGGTGAAGTGCAGCAGCATCAGCGCTCGCCTCCCTCACCGGGCGCCGCCCCACGGGGCAGCAGCGATTCGCCGGCCCACAGCGACTCGACGCTCTCGCGCTGGCGCACCACGTGGTAGGCGTCGCCGTCGACCATGACCTCGGCGGGACGCGGGCGGCTGTTGTAGTTCGAGGCCATGACGAAGCCGTAGGCGCCGGCGGAGCGCACTGCCAGCAGGTCGCCGGCGCCGATCGCCAGCTCACGCTCCTTGCCGAGGAAATCGCCGGTTTCGCACACCGGGCCGACCACGTCGTAGACGGCGCTCTCGCGTACGTGGCGGGTGTCCACCGGAATGATCGCCTGCCACGCCTGATACAGCGAGGGGCGGATCAGGTCGTTCATGCCGGCATCGACGATGGCGAAGTTCTTGGTCTCGCCGGGCTTGAGGAACTCGACCCGGGTCAGCAGCACGCCGGCATTGGCGGCGATCGAACGGCCCGGCTCGAACAGCAGGGTCAGGTTCTCGCCGTGCTTCCACTGGGCCAGGCGCTCGAGCAGCGAGGCGGCATAGTCGAAGGGCTGGGGCGGACGCTCGCCGCGGTAGGGCACGCCGAGACCGCCGCCGAGATCCAGGTGTTCCACGCTGATGCCGCGCTCGTGCAGGCGCTCGAGCAGCACCAGCAGGCGGTCCAGGGCGTCGAGGAAGGGCGCCAGCTCGGTGAGCTGCGAGCCGATGTGGCAGTCGATGCCGACGACCTTCAGCCCCGGCAGGCGGGCGGCCAGCTCGTACACCTCGAGCGCCTCGCCCACCGCGATGCCGAACTTGTTGTCCTTGAGCCCGGTGGAGATATAGGGGTGAGTGCCGGCGTCGACGTCGGGATTGACCCGCAGCGACACCGGCGCCACCTTGCCCAGCCGCTCGGCCACGGCGGACAGGCGCTCGAGCTCCGGGCGCGACTCGACGTTGAAGCACTTGATGCCCACCTCGAGGGCACGGGCCATCTCGTGCTCCTGCTTGGCCACGCCGGAGAACACCACCTTGGCCGGGTCGCCGCCGGCAGCCAGCACACGCTCCAGCTCGCCCAGCGAGACGATGTCGAAACCGGCGCCCAGGCGTGCCAGCAGGTTCAGCACCGCCAGGTTGGAGTTGGCCTTCACCGCGTAGCAGATCAGGTGAGGGTGGCTGCCCAGCGCCTCGGTGTAGGCCCGGTAGTGGCGGGTCAGGGTGGCACGAGAGTAGACGTAGCAAGGCGTGCCGATCTCGTCGGCCACCTGGGTCAGCGGGACCTCCTCGCCGTAGAGTACGCCGTCGCGGTATTCGAAGTGATCCATGTTGGTCCGTTAACTCTCGTCGTCGTTGGGAGCGGCAGCGCCCGTGCCGTAGCGTTCGGCGGCGGCCTCGTCGTCGGGCAGATAGAGCGGCCCCTTCTGGCCGCAGCCGGCCAGCAGCAGGCTGGCCGCCAGCGTCAGCGCGGCCAGGGCGAGGCGGTTCATGGGCGGCTGCCTCGCAGGGCGGTCAAGGCCTCGCGGGCGCGGCTTGCCGCGGCGCGCACCTGGTCCGGGGCGGTGCCGCCGATGTGGTTGCGTGCCGCTACCGAGCCCTCCAGGGTCAGTACCTCGAACACGTCGCTCTCGATCACGTCGGAGAACTGGCGCAGCTCGTCGAGGCTCATCTCGGAGAGATCCTTCTTCTCGCGAATGCCGAAGGCCACCGACTGGCCGACGATCTCGTGGGCGTCGCGGAAGGCCACGCCGCGGCGCACCAGGTAGTCGGCCAGGTCGGTGGCGGTGGAGAAGCCGCGGCGGGCAGCCTCGTACATGCTCTCCTTGCGCGCTTCGATGGCCGGCACCATGTCGGCGAACGCCTTGAGGCAGTCGCGCACCGTGTCGAGGGTGTCGAACAGCGGCTCCTTGTCCTCCTGGTTGTCCTTGTTGTAGGCCAGCGGCTGCGACTTCATCAGCGTCAGCAGGCCCATCAGGTGGCCGTAGACGCGCCCGGTCTTGCCGCGCACCAGCTCGGGCACGTCGGGGTTCTTCTTCTGCGGCATGATCGAGCTGCCGGTGCAGAAGCGGTCGGGCAGGTCGATGAAGTCGAACTGGGCGCTGGTCCACAGCACCAGCTCCTCGCTCATGCGCGACAGGTGCATCAGCAGGATGCTGGCGAAGCTGGCGAACTCGATGGCGAAGTCGCGATCGCTCACCGCGTCGAGCGAGTTCTCGGCCGGGCGCTCGAAACCCAGCAGCTCGGCGGTGACGTGGCGGTCGATGGGATAGGTGGTGCCGGCCAGCGCGGCGGCGCCCAGCGGCATCACGTTGACCCGCTTGCGGCAGTCGAGCAGGCGCTCGTGGTCGCGGGCGAGCATCTCCTGCCACGCCAGCAGGTGGTGGCCGAAGGTCACCGGCTGGGCGGTCTGCAGGTGGGTGAAGCCGGGCATGATGGTGTCGGCCTCGCGCTCGGCCAGTGCGATCAGCCCCTCGCGCAGGCGGCCGAGCTCGGCTTCCACCACGTCGATCTCGTCGCGCAGGAACAGGCGGATGTCGGTGGCCACCTGGTCGTTGCGCGAGCGGCCGGTGTGCAGCTTCTTGCCGGTGATGCCGATCTTGTCGGTGAGGCGCGCCTCGACGTTCATGTGCACGTCTTCGAGCTTCACCGACCACTGGAATTCGCCGCGCTCGATCTCGCCGCGGATCTCCGTCAGTCCGGCGACGATGGCGTCGCGCTCGTCGTCGGTCAGTACGCCGACCCGGGCCAGCATGGTGGCATGGGCGATGGAGCCCTGGATGTCCTGTAGCGCCAGGCGCTGGTCGAAACCGACCGAGGCGGTGAAACGTTCGACGAAGGCATCGGTGGGTTCGCTGAAGCGACCGCCCCAGGACTGGTTGGTGCCGGGGGTTGTGGGACTAGAGCTCATCGGCGTGGACATCCTGCGCGTTGCATGCTGTGGCGTTCATCGGGAAGCCGCCTGCGGCGGCGGCAGTCAGGTCTTGCAGTGTACCAGAGTCGGCGCGGGTGGCGAGGGCCGGCGACCATGCTCGGGGCGCTCGATTTTTCCTGCCTCGCCCGGTGCTTTATGATGAACGTCAATGACCGACTGCCGACCGTGACCGATAATGTTGCGGCAATCATCGTTGAGCAGGGCCGCCGGGGCCCGCTGCCTGGGGAGAACCACGTGCGATCCATCAACACGCTGCGCATTGCCACCCGCAAGAGTCTACTGGCCATGTGGCAGGCCGAACACGTTCGCGATCTGCTGATGGCCGAACACCCGGGGCTCGAGGTCGAGCTGGTGGCGCTCTCCACCCGCGGCGACAAGATTCTCGACACGCCGCTGGCGAAGATCGGCGGCAAGGGGCTGTTCGTCAAGGAGCTCGAAGAGGCGATTCTGGACGGCCGCGCCGATATCGCCGTGCACTCGATGAAGGACGTGCCCATGCACTTCCCCGAGGGTCTCGGCCTGTCGGTGATCTTCGCCGGTGCCGAGCCTACCGATGCCTTCGTCTCCAACGACTATGGCTCGCTCGACGAGCTGCCCGAGGGCGCCCGCATCGGCACTTCCAGCCTGCGTCGCGGGCTGCAGATGCGCGAGCAGCGCCCCGACCTGGAGATCCTGACCCTGCGCGGCAATGTCCAGACCCGTCTGGCCAAGCTCGATGCCGGCGAGTTCGACGCCATCATCCTGGCGACCTCCGGCCTCAAGCGGCTGGGGCTCGGCGAGCGTATCGCCCAGGAGCTGTCGCCGGAGGTGTGCCTGCCGGCCTGCGGCCAGGGGGCGCTGGGAATCGAATGTCGTATCAACGACCCTGAGCTGATCTCGCTGCTGGCGCCGCTGGACGACCCCATCACCGCCACCCGGGTACGTGCCGAGCGGGCCATGAACACTCGTCTCGAGGGCGGCTGCCAGGTGCCCATCGGCGGTTATGCCACCTTCGAGAACGACGGTCAGACGCTGTGGCTGCGCGCGCTGGTGGGCAACCCCGAGGGCACCCAGGTGCTGCGCGCCGAGGGGCGCGGCTCGATTCACGAGCCGGAGGCGCTGGGCGTTCGGGTGGCCGAAGAGCTGCTGGAGCAGGGCGCCGGCGAAATCCTGGCGCAGGTCTACGGCGCCTGAATGGCTGCCGGGCCCGCCGTTCTCATCTGCCGCCCGGGTGAGCGCGCCGCCGCGCTGACGGCGGCCATCGAGGCCGTGGGCTATGCAGCGCTCAATCTCGAGGCGATGGCGCTGGAAGCGCTGCCGGAGGAACCGGCAGTGCGCCAGGCGTGGCTCGACTTCGACCATTTCCACAAGGTCGTGGTGGTCAGCCCTTTCGCCGCCGAATGCCTCTACCGCGCCCTGGATCGCTACTGGCCGCAGCTGCCCCTGGGCACCCAGTGGTACGCGGTGGGCGCGGCCACCGCCGAGGCTCTCCACGAGCGCCTCGGCGTACGGGTGCACCTGCCCCCTGCCGCTGTCGGCGAGGACACCAGCGAGGCGCTGCTCGAACTCGCCTCGCTGCGCTCGCTGAACGGTCAGCGCGTGCTGCTGGTGGCTGGCGAAGGCGGGCGTACGCTGCTGGCCGATACCCTGGCGGCGCGCGGGGCCAGGGTCACGCGGGTGGCGCTGTACCGCCGGCGGCTGCAGGCGCCGCCGCCGGAGCTTCAGCAGCGCCTGGCCCGCGGCGAGTTTCGGGCGCTGGTGGTCAGCAGCGGCGAACTGCTCGAACATCTGGCAAGATGGAGCACCAGGGTCACCTTGAACCAACCGCTAATCGTGTCCAGTCGCCGTTTGGCTACACTGGCCAGCAACTTGGGTTTTCGCACTCCCGTGGTGGCGGCGGGTGCCACGCCGGCGGCTCTCGCCAGTGCCGTGGCCGCAGCCTGTAACCAGGAGGATGCCGATGTCGATCAAGACGATCTCGAAAAGGGCTAGCGACAGATGAGCAAGCAGACCAACGATCAGGATGAACGGAAGGCCTCTTCCGGCAAGGGACAGGACGGCAAGGGCCGCGAGGCGGAGGCAAAGTCGAAGCCCGCCGGCGACAGCGGCAAGAGTGCGGCGTCTTCGCCAGCGCCGGGCAGCGACGCCAAGAGCGGCGAGAAGCCCGCCGCCGCACCTGCGGACAAGAAGGATGCCGGCCCTGCTGCTGCCAAAAGCGCTCCCGCCGGCTCCGACAAGCCAGCTCAGCCTGTCGCTCCAGCCCCTGCCGAGACCAAGGCCGCTCAGGAAAAGGGTGGCGACAAGCCCGCTGCGGCCAAGCCCGAACCCGCCAGCAGCGACAAGACCACCGACAAGCCGGCTGCAGCGGGCAAGCCTGCGGCCAGCGATAGCAAGAGTGGCGGCAAGAGCGACGGCGATACTGCCAAGGCGGCACCGGTCGGCGGCGCGGCGACCCCGCCGCCTGCATCTGCTGCCAGTGGCGGCGGCCAGGGTGGCGGCCGTGCCGCCGGTGTTCTGGCTCTGATCCTGGTGCTGTTCCTGGGCATCGGCGCCGGCCTCTTCGCCTGGAACGCCTGGGAGCGCCTCGACGAACAGCAGCAGCGCCTGGCCGAACTCGAGCAGCGCGCCGAAGGCGCGGCGTCCGCCGACGAGGTCGCCACCCTGCGCGAGGAGCTGGAGCGTGCCGACGAGACCCGCGACGCCGAGGTGGCCGAAGCTATCGAAACCATGCGCAGCGAATTCGCCAGCTACCGCAGCGAAGTCGACGGCGCCCTGGACCAGGTGCTGGCCGAGCTCTCCCGCGAGCAGGATGCCGACGAGCGCGAATGGCTCCACGCCGAAGCCGCCTACCTGCTGCGCCTGGCCAACCAGCGGCTGCAGCTCGAGCGTGACGTGGAAGGGGCCGCGGCGCTGCTGCGTACCGCCGATGCCCGCCTCAACGAGGCCGACAACCCGGCGCTGCTCTCCGTGCGTCGCGCCATTGCCGCCGAGCTTTCGGTACTCGACGGCGTGCCCCGCGTCGACCGCACCGGCCTCTATCTGGCGCTCAACGCTCAGCAGCAGCGTCTGGCACAGCTGCCGCTTTCCCGCGAGCTGGAGGAGATCCCGGCACGCCCCGGCATCGAGGAAGCGCCCACCGGCGGCTGGCAGGATCAGCTCTCCCGCTTCGGTCAGGAGCTGCGCGAACTGGTGGTGATCCGTCATCACGACGAGGCGCTCGAGGCGCTGGTCACGCCGGAGCAGGAGGCCTACCTGCGCCAGAGCGCCCGGCTGATTCTCGAGCAGGCCCAGCTGGCGCTGCTCAAGGAGGAGCAGGAGCTGTACGAGGCCAGCCTCGACAAGGCCCTGGCCATGATCGAAGGCTACTACGACACCGAGCGCAACGAAGTCCAGGCCGTCATCGCACGGCTCCAGGAGCTCAGGGGCGAGAACATCCAACCCGAGCTGCCCGACATCAGCGGCTCCCAGCAGGCGCTGGCCGAGTTCATCGAGCGTCGTTTCGGTTCGCGCGGCGAGCGGGGAGATGAGGCATGAGAAAGCTGCTGCTGATCGTTCTCTTCGGCCTGGCGCTGGGAGCGCTGCTCGGCCAGCTGATGGTCTCGGTGCCGGGCTACTGGCTGGTGCGCGTAGGCGATACCTCCTACCAGACCTCGTTCTGGTTCGGCCTGGTGCTGTTGCTGGCTGCCTTCCTCGTGCTGCACTTCGTGCTGCGCCTGCTGATGCGCATGAGCCACCCCGTCAGCCGGCTCAAGGTGTGGAATCGCCGCACGCGCCACCGCAATGCCATGAAGCGCACCGTGCGCGGCCTGGTGGCGCTGGCCGAAGGGCGCTGGAAGCGCGCCGAGAAGTCGCTGGTCAAGGCCGCCGACGACTCCAGCACGCCGCTGGTCAACTATCTTTCCGCCGCCCTGGCGGCCCACTACCAGGGTCGCTACGAGCAGGCCGACACGCTGCTCAAGCGCGCCCACCTCTCCACCGAGGGCGCCGACACCGCCGTCGGGCTGATGCAGGTCCAGCTGATGCTGGACCGTCAGCAGTACGAGGAGGCGCTGGCCATCCTGACCCGCCTCGACCGTCAGCTGCCCAACCACCCTCAGGTTCTCAAGCAGCTCAAGCAGGCCTATCTCAGCGTCAACGACTGGGAGGGCCTGCGCCGACTGATGCCGCGTCTGGCCTCGCGCCAGCTGATTTCGCCCCAGGAGCGCGGCCAACTGGAGCTGCGCGCCTACAAGGAGCTGCTGGTACACGAGTCGCGCGACCCGGGGAACGTCGAGCGCATTCGCAACCTGTGGGCCGATATGCCGGACTCGCTGCGCGGCAACGTCGAGTTGATCGTGCTGTATGCCGAAGCGCTGGTGCGGGGCGACGAGGAGGGTATTGCCGAGCGTCTGCTGCGCCATTCGCTCAAGGAGCACTGGGACAGTCGCCTGGTGCTGCGCTACGGGCTGCTCAACGTCGACCCGGCGCGTCAACTGGTGCATGCCGAGAAGTGGCTGCAGGAGCGGCCCAACGACCCCGACCTGCTGCTGACCCTGGGCCGTCTGGCGCTGCGCAACGCCTACTGGGGCAAGGCGCAGGAGTACTTCGAGGCGAGCCAGCGCCAGCGCCCCAGCGGGCTGGTCTGCGCCGAGCTGGCGCGGCTCTATGCCAACCTGGGCGAGCACAACAAGAGCCAGCTCTACTACCGCCAGAGCGTCGAACTGCTCGACAAGTCGCTGCCCTCGCTGCCGCAGCCGGCCGAACCCGCCGGGGCAACGGATGCGGAGCCGGCCTCTCCCAAGGCGAGCTGAGTCGGCTTCAAACCATCGCAAGGCAACGCAAGGGGCGCCTCGGCGCCCCTTTCCCGTGTCGCAGGAGGACACCGTGGCACTCAAGCAGGTCTGGCAGCGCTGGACGTCCCGATATTTTTCCGACGAACAGGCGGTGATCCTGCTCGTCCTGCTCATTGCCGGCTTTGCCGCCGTGCTCTGGCTGGGGCGCATGCTGGCACCTTTCCTCACGGCACTGGTGCTCGCCTTTCTGCTGCAGGGGGCGGTAACGCGGCTGACGCAACGGGGCGTGTCGCACCTGACGGCGGTGATCACGGTCTTCGTGGTGTTCGTCGGGCTGCTGCTCAAGGTCGTGCTGTTGCTGATTCCGCTGGTGTGGTCACAGCTGACCGGCCTGGTGCAGGAGATTCCTTACATCGTCGGTCAGGGCCAGGAGCTGCTGGGGCAACTGGAGACGCGCTTCCCCAACCTGGTGAGCCCCGAGCAGATGCAGGCGTGGACCGCCATGGCCGGACGTGAGGCCACCCAGCTCGGCCAGCGGCTGCTGGCGCTGTCGCTGGCTTCGCTGGGTAATGTCATGGCGCTCATCATCTACTTGGTGCTGGTACCGATCCTGGTGTTCTTCCTGCTCAAGGATCGTGCCTTGCTGCTGGGCTTCTTCCTGCCCTTCCTGCCGGAGAAGCGCACGTTGATGAGTCAGGTCTGGGCGGAAATGGAGGTGCAGCTGAGCAACTACGTGCGCGGCAAGGCGCTCGAAATCCTCATCGTCGGCACGGTCAGCTACGTCACCTTTGCTCTGTTCGGGCTGCCCTATGCGCTGCTGCTGGGCATCCTGGTCGGGCTCTCGACGCTGCTCCCCTATATCGGGGCTGCCGTCGTCACGTTGCCCGTGGCTGCCGTGGCGGGCTTCCACTTCGGTCTCACCCAACCCTTTCTCTACGTGATCCTGGCCTACGGCGTGATCCAGGCGCTGGACGGCAACGTGCTGGCGCCGCTGCTGTTCGCCGAGGCGGTCAACCTGCATCCCGTGACGATCATCGTGGCGGTGCTGTTCTTCGGCGGCATCTGGGGCTTCTGGGGGCTGTTCTTCTCGATCCCCCTGGCCACTCTGGTGAAGGCGCTGTGGCTGGCCTGGCCCAGGCAGGAAACGCGACGTCTCACATAAAGCGGGGGCTGCCATGCCGGCAGCCCCCATGCGCTTTCCTCTCGTTTCCGTGTCGGGCGGTCAGTCCTTCTCTTCGTAGTCGCCCTTGAACTCCGGGTTGGGCCTGGAGCGCGGGTCGTCCTCGCCCTCGCGGCTGCTCTCGCCGGAGCGGGGTTGGCCGCCCGGACGGCCGTCGATGTCGAAGTTCTGCTGCATGAGACGCACGTTGGCGGGCGGTGCTTCGCCCTCCTTGCCCACGCCGAAGTAGAGCGTGGTGTGCGGGAAGGGGATCTCGATGCCCTTGGCGTCGAAGTGCAGCTTGACCAGGCGGTTGTAGGCACGGCCGATGCCCCACTGGGTGCCGGGCGTGGTCTTGATGCGCACGCGGATGTTCACCGAGCTGTTGGCCAGTGCCGTGACCCCGGCCACTTCCAGCGGGGCGACGATGTTCATCTTGTGGGTCTCGTCGGCGGCCAGCTCGTCGAAGGCCTCGCGCAGGGCGACGATCGCCTCGTCGATGCTCTCGCGGTAGGCGATGCCGTACTCACCCACGTGATAGCCGAACTCGCGCATGAAGTTGGAGACGGTATCGACGCTGGAGAAGGGCACGATGTGGTAGGTGCCCGAGAGGTCGCGGATACCCACCGAGCGGATGCTGAGCCGCTCGGCGGTACCGGTGATGCCGCCCACCGAGACCACGTCGCCGGTGTTCATGGCGTTCTCCACCTGGATGAAGATGCCGGTGATGATGTCCTGCACCAGCTTCTGGGCGCCGAAGCCGATGGCCAGGCCCAGCACGCCGGCACCGGCGATCAGCGGGCCGATGTTGATGCCGATCTCCGACAGCACGATCATTGCGGTCATGGTGATCAGCGCAATGGCCAGGGCGTTGCGAAACAGGGTCAGCAGCGTCTTGGCGCGGGCATCGGGCTCCCCGGTGCCGGTTTCGGGGTTGAGCTTGTGCTCGATCAGGCTGGCCAGCCCCAGCCATACGCCGATGGCGAGCAGCAGGATCACCGCCACGCTGACCAGCGTACCGACCAGGCCGCGACCGGGTTCGGAGGCATACCAGGCCGCCAGGTCGAAGGCGCCCCAGGCGTCCAGTACCAGCAGTACCACGGCGGCCAGAATTACCGTGCGGATGACCCGCAGGGCGTTGGGCACGTAGCTGTTGAGCCGCGGCTCGAGCAGCGGCAGCTTGCGACGCATGTCGTCGGAAAGGCGAATACGCCGGCCGATGGAGTGGGTCAGCAGGCTCGACAGCAGCATGCCCACCACCACCACGACCACCGTCTTGAGTGTCGCCATCAGCACGAAGGGCAGGGCGTCCGCCGGGCGCGTCAGGGTCAGTACCAGCACCATCAGGAAATAAGCCAGGGCGAACAGGTGCCAGGTGCGCGCGAACAGCTGCAGTGAGATGCGGGTGGCGGTGAAGTCGGAGCGGGCCGCCATGGCGTTCAGCTCATCGCGGATGCGCAGGCGGTTCTTCAGCACCACCGCCACGGCATAGATGAAGGCGCCGAACATGATCAGCGCGCCGACCGCCTGACCCATGGTCGGGGCCAGGTAGACGCTGGTCAGCGGCGCCACCACCAGCAGGCCGTAACCCACCAGACCGATCAGCCGGGCCAGCCAGCGGTTCCAGTAGGAGGCCTCGGCGGCCGAGATGGGCAGCAGCCTCAGCCCCTCGTAGCGTGAGGCGAACAGCATGCGAATGGCCGCCTTGATCAGCTCGATGATCAAGAAGGCGTTGAGGAACAGCGAGGCGCGGGTCGAGAGCTCGCCGGTCTCGCCCACGGCGAAGGTGGCGATCAGGTTGCCACCCACGTAGGAGAGCGCCACCACCAGCACGTCGATCACGGCGGCGATGAGGACGCACAGCACGAGCAGGATGATCGGGTTGAGTCCGCCGCCCTGCTTCGACCATTGGCTCAGCCGGGTGAAAAGCGGTCGCGACAGCCGGCGAAAGAACAGGAACAGGGCGAAGGTGGCAGCGATGACCAGCCCCAGGTTGATCGCCGCAGTGAGAAAGCCGCCCCAGTCGATGGCGGCAGTATCGGTCTCGGCGGTGAACAGGCCTGCCACCACGGCGAACAGGTTGCGCACCTCGCCACCGATATCGCTGACGACGCGGCTGGTCATTTCGGCCAGCTGCCTGGGCAGCGATATCGCGCCATCCGGCTCGGCAGCCAGCGCCGGGTCGGCGGCGGCCTGACGACGCAGATGCTCGATCAACTGCTGACGGGTCTGCTCGTTCTCGAGCAGCTCGGCCAGCACTTCGGGGGCCGGCGCGGCGCCGGTGTCGGCGGGTTGTGCCAGAGCCGGTGAAGACGCCAGCAGGGCGATGGATAGCCAGACAAGCAGGCAGGCAAGAATCCGTTGGGCAATCACGCAGGTCCTCCATTTCGGGCGTGTCGGCGGGCAGCGAAGCGTACTGAGCCAATCATACGGGTTCAAGGCGTGAGGAACGAATGGTTGTGCTGCACGCCCAGTTTCTTGTTCATACATTGTACATCATTATGGTTTTGTGTAATATTCAGCCTGCGCCATCCCCCTTATGGCGTGATTCCCTGCACCAAGTTCGACATCCCTCTTGCCATCCGCCCCCCGGATGGCTTTCTTTTTGTCTCGGCCACCCGACTCGGCTAGCATCGGCTGGCGGCAGCGACGAGTGAAGCGCATGAATGCGAGCGTGGGGCTAGTGCTAATGGTAGCAGCGGGCGGTGCCTTGGGCGGCATGGCGCGCCTGGCGGTCTCCAACCTGTTTGCCAGGCGGTGGGGTACCGCCTTTCCCTGGGGCACGCTGGTGGTCAATCTCAGCGGGGCGCTGCTGGCCGGTGCGCTGGCCGGCTGGTTCGGCCTGGCCCGAGGGGGCGAGGTGACGGGTGGCTGGCTGTTTCTGGTCGTCGGCCTGCTGGGCGGCTATACCACCGTCTCCTCGCTGAGCCTGCAGAGCCTGACCCTGTGGCAGAGCGGCCGCCGGCGTGCTGCGGTCGGTAACGTCGCCGTCACCCTGACGGCGGGCCTGGCGCTTGCCGCTCTGGGCTGGTGGCTGACGGGGCGACTGACATGAACGGCTGGCGCGCCTACGCGGCGGTGGGGCTGGGCAGCGCCCTGGGCAGCGCGCTGCGCTATCTGGTGTCGCTGGCCAGCTATGCCACGCTCGGCCCGGCCTTCCCCTGGGGCACGCTGGTGGTCAACCTGCTGGGTTCGTGGCTGATCGCCGCCTTCGCCGCGCATGCTGCCCTGGGCGTCGGCGGTCGCGTGGCGCGCTGGCAGCCGTTCCTGGTGGCCGGCTTCTGCGGCGGCTTCACCACCTTCTCGCTGTTCGGCTTGGAAACGCTCTTCCTGCTCGAGCGCGGCCGCCCTGGCCTGGCGCTGCTCTATGTCGCGCTCAGCGTGCCGCTGTGGCTGGCGGCGGCCTGGTGGGGTGATCGCTTCGTGCGGGCCCGTCACGGCTGACGGGCCCGCGTCTGGCTCACTTCCTCACAGGCCGGTCAGCGCCTGGCCTTGGCCGCCTTCTTTTCCGCTTTGCCGGCCTTGGCCGGCTCCTCCGTCTCGGGGGCGGAGCGGAAGTGTTCGCGCACCAGCGCCAGCAGGCCCTGGGTCGAGGCATCGAACTCCTGGCTGCGCTCGTCGATGCGCTCGCTGATCTCCCCGGCGATGCGCTTACCGAGCTGAACCCCCCACTGATCGAAGGAGTTGATGTTCCAGATCACCCCCTGCACGAACACCTTGTGCTCGTAGAGCGCGATCAACGCGCCGAGGTTGCGCGGCGTCAGCTCGTCGAGCAGCAGCACGCTGGAGGGGCGGTTGCCGGGGCAGCTGTAGGGGTCGAGCTGGCTGCCCTCCTGGCTGCCCATCATGAAGGCGTTGGCCTGGGCCAGCATGTTGGTGAGCAGGGCGAAGTGGTGCTCCTCGACGCCGGGCTCGGGCTTGAGCGAGGCGATGAAGTCGATGGGCACGTAGCGGGTGCCCTGGTGCAGCAGCTGGAAGAAGGCGTGCTGGCCGTTGGAGCCGGTCTGGCCCCAGACGATGGGCCCGGTCTTGTAGTTCACCGGATGGCCGAAGATGTCCACCGACTTGCCGTTGGACTCCATGTCGAGCTGCTGCAGGAAGGCCGGCAGCTGATGCAGCGCCTGGTCGTAGGGCACGATGGCCTGGGTCTCGGCGCCGAGGAAGTTGATGTACCAGATGCCGATCAGCGCCATCAGTACCGGCATGTTGCGGGCGTTGGGGGCCTCGATGAAGTGCTGGTCCATGGCATAGGCGCCCTCGAGCATCTCCATGAAGCCGTCGAAGCCGATGGAGAGCGCGATGGGCAGGCCGATGGAAGACCACATCGAGTAGCGCCCGCCGACCCAGGCCCAGAACTCGAACACGTTCTCCTCGCGGATGCCGAACTCCATGGCCGCCTTGCGGTTGGTCGAGGCGGCGATGAAGTGAGCGCCCACGTCGGCGCCCTCGCCGGCATTGTCGAGGAACCAGCGGCGGGCGGTCTTGGCGTTGAGCAGCGTCTCCTGGGTGGAGAAGGTCTTGGTCGAGACGATGAACAGCGTGGTGGCCGGATCGAGTCGCTTGAGCACCTTCTGGATGTGGGTGCCGTCGACGTTGGAGACGAAGTGGAAGTTGAGCTCGGCGTGGCGGTACTTGAGCAGCGCCCGGCAGGCCATGTTGGGGCCGAGGTCCGAGCCGCCGATGCCGATGTTGACCACGTCCTTGATGCGCTCGCCGCTGTAGCCGCGCCACTCGCCGCTGCGCACCGCCTCGGAGAACTGGCGGATCTGTTCGCGGGTGCGCTGGATCTCGGGCATCACGTCCTTGCCGTCGACCATCAGCGGGCCCTCGCCGAGGTTGCGCAGCGCGGTGTGCAGTACCGGACGGTCCTCGGTGACGTTGATGATGTCGCCGGAGAACATCTGGGCGCGGCGCTGCACCAGCGCCGAGTGGTCGGCCAGCTCGAGCAGCTTGGCCAGCACCGCCTCGGAGACGTGATGCTTGGAGTAGTCGAGGAACAGCCCGCCGACGCGCAGGCTCATCTTGTCGAAGCGCTGCGGGTCGGCGGCGAAATAGTCGCTGATGCGGTCTTGGGCGGTGGCCTGCTGCAGCCGCTGGAGTGCCTGCCAGGTGACGCTGCGGGTCAGATGAAACATGGTTTCCTCGCACGTGCGGGCGCGGCCCGTCATCTCGTTATCAAGGGTTGCGTGAGGCCACCCAGGCCTCGGCGTCGGGAATGGCCATCTCGTAGGGTTGGTCGAGCCAGGGCGAGCTGACCAGGAAGTCGGCGCTGGCCGCATTGCACGCCACCGGCACGTTCCACAGCGCCGCCAGACGCAGCAGCGCCTTGACGTCCGGGTCGTGGGGCTGAGGTGCAAAGGGGTCCCAGAAGAAGATCAGCAGGTCGAGGCGCTGCTCGGTGATACGCGCGCCGATCTGCTGGTCGCCCCCCAACGGGCCGCTCATCAGGCCTTCCACCGCCAGTTCCAGGCTGGCCGAGAGGCGCCCCGCCGTGGTGCCGGTGCCGACCAGCTCGTGCCTGGCCAGCGTGTCGCGCCAGCGTGTGGCCCACTCCAGCAGTTCGGCCTTCTTGCCGTCGTGGGCGATCAGGGCGATGCGCTTGCGTGCCGGCAGGGTGCGGCGCACGCTGCGTTGGGGGCGGCTGTCGGTCATGGCTGGCCTACCTCGAGAATCTTCAGGGTATTGGTTCCACCGTGGGCGTTCATGTGATCGCCTCGGGTTAGGATGACATGATCCCCCGGTTCGGCAATCCCCTGTTGCACCAGCAGCGCCAGCGCCCGGTCGTTGAGCTCGCTGGC